>WRHJ01000007.1 GCA_009783305.1 Candidatus Saccharimonadota bacterium | reverse complement strand
ATAGGCAGCATCATGATACCAAGCATCTTCAGCAACGTCGTTTAAGTGTGGCGGGTCAACCATATCGGACGTGCGGTCTTTGTAGATGTTGTACAGAGTCTGAACCATTTCGGCGTTGGTGACGCAATCGGAAAGTGCCGGAGGTTTGACGGTCTCCGGAGGCTTAGATGTCGGTGGCGGATCGGTGGGTTTGGGCGTACTGGTGTCGGGCGGCTTGGTAGTTGCGGGTGGTTTACTGGTCGCTGGAGGATCGGTCGGTTTGGGTGTATTTGTTGCGGGTGGTGTCGTAGTTGCCGGCGGATCCTGGGATACGGGCGGTGGCGATTCGGGCGTAGTGGATGGGTTGGGTGTTTGGGACGGATCGGCGGACACTGGGGGTGGGGTCGTGTCCGGAGGCGTACTGGGTTCGGGTGATTCAGGTACAGTGACGGACGGTGTAGGTGTGGTGCTATCTATCGGCGAGGGGTCGCTCGTCCTGGGCCAGCACGCAAAGCAAAGCGCTAGCACCAACACCACGAGAAGCAGGGCGCAGATCCATTTGCGCGAGGTTTTCATGACGCTTCAACTCCTTTTAAAAGTACGAATTTACGGCGGTGCCGTATGTCTGTTTTATAACTGAACACAACTGATAAAGCAAGCATGATCAATAACTTGATATTGACAAAATGAGTTAAGTGTGCTATAATGAGGAGATGGGACTACGTTCTATGCACTTTAAGATGTAAGTCCACAAAATTTTGAAGGGGTGGATCATTAATGGAACTTGAAACTGTTAAGCTGAAAACTGGTAAAATTGTACCGAAAGTCACAGCTGAAGCCGTTACGGCATCGCTAAAAGCCCTATCGGATGAAGCCTCCATTGCGTTTTTTGAGCTGGTTGAACTTTGCAGAAATGCAAACTATGAGATATGGAATGATGCCGATGCCGACACGCTTAAAGCGTTGTCACTGCTTCAGCCAAATGGCCGGATTCATGAAGACATCAGAGCTGTAGTCTTGGCATCCGTTAATGGAAAAGGACTAAACATGAAACTGGTATCCCCAGTTGGATGAACATCAAAAACCGCCTGCGTTATACGCTGGCGGTTTTTCTTTTGTGCCACCTATTGACGATGACCTTGATGCTGTCTAGCGCGAAGATGAAGGCCACTGCTACACCCAGCAAGATCAATAGATCTATGAATGGCAATGGAGCAAAGCCCATAAAGTCGGCGGTGAATGGGATGTAAGTAATTGCCACTGATCCTATTGCGAATAGCAAAATAGTGCCCAGTAATAATCGAGATGGTTTGGCTCCTTTAAGGAAGAAGCCTTTTCTGCGTACCGATGTAATCACCATTAGCTGAGTCAAGTTGAAGAATATAAACAAATTTGTCCTGGTGGCGTCGGTTGCAGCTGTGCCTACAAATAGGAAATATGCTAGATAAAACAAAGCTACAAAGATTCCGAGTATCATGGAAACCCGCATCAGTGGTTTGATTTGATTGGATGCTAGCGGCTTGTCTACTTCGTCTTTATCTACGGCGTCAGAGAAAATTGTCATTAGCGGCATGTCCTGTATGAGGTTGGCGAGCAGCAGCTGGATGGGCAGCATGGGCAAGTCCGTTGAGAACACTACATAAAAAACTGCCAGCGAGAAGAAATTGCCGAGATTACCGATCATGGCATGCTTGATGTATTTATTGATGTTTAAGAATATGCTTCTGCCGTATTTGATGCCTTTGATGATTACTCCCAAGTCGCTTTCCAGCAATATAATGTCTGCGCTATCCTTTGCTACGTCAGTCGCGTTCTTGACGGCTACGGAGGCATCAGCTAATTTCAGTGATGGCGCGTCATTAATGCCGTCTCCTTGATAGCCAACGATATGATCAATTTTTAATTGCTGAATAATGTTATATTTTTGGGTTGGCGTGACTCTAGCAAACACCGCGCATTCTCGAACGGCCTTATCGAATTCTTGGATGGTCATCTTATCTAATTCATCGCCGGTATAGGCTTTTTCTTTTTCGCCGAGCAGTCCGACTTCTTTGCCTATATAGGTGGCCACTTCCACACTGTCGCCGGTCAAGATTTTGACTTCAACGCCCAGATCGTTGGCAAGTTTGATGGTGGTTTTGGTGGTGGGCCGCAAGGGATCAACTAGATTGGCAAAACCGACAAATGTCATATTTTTTTCGTTGGCGAGCACATCAAAATCTGGTTTAAATTCAACTTCTTTATAAGCGATAGCCAACTGGCGCTTACCCTGACTGCCAGCTTCTTCTATTTCTTGGTGGTAATCTTTCTTTTTTACTTTAGAAATCTGAGCAATTGCTTCAATTGAGCCGACTACAATCAAGTAGTCTTTCTTCGCTCGTGGGTCCCGCATAACCACGCCTCGTTTGCGTGTTTTGGGATCAAAAGGAAGAGAGTGCAATTGTTCCCAGTCGTCGATTTTGGTTTTAATCTTTTCTGGGACATATTCTATAAAGGCATAATCAAAAGAGTTAAGGTGCTTTTTTCCATTTCTGACTTTTAGATCTTCAATTGACGCATAGGCCAAAGTTTGGAATAGCGTTTCGTCGTTCGCTACTACTTCGGTAACCGATAAACGATCTTGCGTTAAAGTACCAGTTTTGTCCGTGCATAGGATATTGATTCTTCCCAAATCTTCTATGGAAGATAATCTTTTTACTACTACCTTGTGTTTGGCTAAGCGAATTGCTCCGTTGGACAAGCTGATGGTCGTGATCATGGGCAATGCTTCTGGTACTACCGTGATGGCTAGCGCAATCGTAAATAACACCATTTTTTCTAAGTCTGTCACTGTGTGTACAGTAAATACCTTGGTCACGATCATGAGTACAATTGTGACGCCGATAATTTTCAGTAGAGAAACGCTGAATTGAGAGAGAGACTTCTGGTACGGGGTGGTTTTTTTGGTGTTCTTTGACAACATCGCAATTTTGCCCAATTCGGTTTGATTGCCAGTGGCATAGATGACTCCTTGGCAATAACCGCTATCTATGACGCTGCCAGCGAACAGTAGGCCTGAGCGACCATTATTTTTGTCGAATTTTTTGTGGATGGTGGCGGATTCGCCAGTTAATTGGGATTCATTAACGGACAGATTGTTGCAGTCCATAATTTTGACGTCGGCCGGTACGATATCGCCGCCGCGCAAGATAATTACGTCGCCAGGCACAATCTGACCGACATCTACAATAATCTGTTCGCCGCCCCTTATAAGCAATACTTTGCGCTTAATTAGGTCGGATAGTTTCTCTACGGCTTTTTCGGAACGAAATTCTTGGATAAAACTCAGGATTGAATTAATTAGTACTATGGCGATGATAACGATAGCGTCAGAATATTCTCCCATGAAGAAAGACAGGCTAGCAGCTAATACCAATATGAAACTTAGCGGGTTGAAAAATTGCCTGCAAAAAACTCTAAGGGCGCCCGAACGTTCTTTTTCAAATAGATTACTCCCGAAGCGCTTTAATTTATCTCTGACTTCTGCAGGGGTTAAGCCATCGGGGGAATAATTTTTAACAATAGTCTCTAGGCTAGATTTTTTGGGTTTAATTATGCGCATGCTGTATATACATTAGCACAATTAGGCGGTTTGGTGCGCCTGACTAGACTCGAACTAGCACAGCCTTTCGGCCACTACCACCTCAAGGTAGCGTGTATACCAATTTCACCACAGGCGCGCGGGATTATTATACCACACTAGGGGGTGCGGTAGCGGGTGCCTTTTTCGGTGGCCCAGTATTGGATGTCCGAAAAACGATCAAAAGATGAACTGAGGCGGCTATTTTCGGAGAAGGTACGAGCTGAGTGATTGAAGTAATAGGTGAGGTTGATTTGGTAAAGCCCGATGGCCGGTACGTCATCGATCCAGTGGTCGAGGAAGGATTCGTATTTGGCTTTACGTAAGGAAAGATCGAAAGTAGTGCGGGCGGAGAGCAGCAAGTCGTCGACCAGGCCGTTTTTGTAATCGCTAAAATTGAAGCCGGAAGCGGAAGCTTGTGAGCTGTGGTAATAGGGGAAGAGGTCAGGATCGGTGCCCATATCAATTTCGTAAAGTAAGATGTCATAGTCGCGGGGGCGAATAATGGAAGTAAAAAAGTTGTGCGAAGAGGATTCGGTCTCGTAAATGTTGGTTTTAGCGTCGAAGCCTAACTCTGTGAGTTGGGCGGAAAGGCGTTTAGCCAACTCAGCTAGATGGCCGCTGGAGACGGTGACAATATTGAGGGCGGGTTGCTCGCCAGTGTTGTCAGTTAACTTCCCTTCCTCGAAGGTATAGCCGGCTTCGGACAGCAAAGCAAGGGCCTTATCTTTGTCGTAGGCGGGAAGTTCGGGGAAACTTATGTCGATTTGATTGCTGAGGATGGGAAAGTCGAGTGGCATATCGCTGACTAAGTTTTCGCGCAAGGCTTCGATATCGATACCGTAACGCAGAGCTTGGCGAACGTTTTTGTTGAGCAAGGCTGGGCTGAGGGTGTTGAGGAAGGCAAAAGCGCCATTGTTGGTGGCGGTTTTTTTGGTGAAAATGTTGGAATTAGTGATGTTAGGGTTACTGACGTTACTAAGATCAGCTGAGGCAGTAACGTCTAGGCGATTGAGCGCGGTGACGATGTCGTCTGAGCTAGAAAAAGTTTTGAGCACGAAACTATTAAGCATAGTTTCGCCGCGATAATAATTGGGGTTTTTGTTGAGATAGATGGTTTCGCCGTAGGTGGAGGGCTGGACGGCGTTAAGCATGAAGGGACCTGAACTGACAGGATTGGATGAAAAATTGTGCTCGTAGATGAGCGCAGGTTCAACTCCCGAGAGAATATGGGCGGGGACAATGGGAAAAACAAGGGCGTCATAAAAAGCGACGTAAGTTGTGGGTAAAGTGAACTGAACAGTGAGATTGTTAATTTGCTCAATCTTGGTATTGGCAAAACCAGTGGAGATGGAGGTTTTAGCGGCAGGGTTGTTGATGAGTTTAAAAGAGAAAACGACGTCATCAGCGGTGAGCGGGTTACCATCGGACCAACGTAGATCATCGCGGAGTTTGACGGTCCAAACTTTTTTGGTGCTATCGATGGTAACGCTTTCAGCTAAGTTGTTGCCGAGATTGCCAGAGACATCAACGGATAGCAGTCCAGGGAACAGCAATCGGGCGAGGGTTTTTTCGGAACTGGTGGTGGCGTAGAGCGGGTTCATGGAGTTGATTTTGCCGAGAGTAGCTTCGGTGTAGGTACCGCCTTGGACAAAGGCGCTGGTCTGATAGGAATTTTGGTACCAAATCATCTGGACAATGGCGAACAAAATAATAGCAGATACGAGCAGAATCCACTCTAAGATCCATAAACGAACATGCTTGACACTGTCAACGCGAGCGAAAAGATTTTCTTTAACGTGAATTTTGCTGGCCTCAGATGCCTGACGTCCAGCGCGGGAAAGCCGCTTGAAGATTTTTTGCCCACTCTTTTTTAGTTGTTTTTTCATTTAATTAGGTATTAGTAGTAGCGCAAGGATGGATAGGACGAAAATAACGACAAAAACGACGGTAGTATTGAACATAGATTTATCGAGGCCGCGTCGGGTGGTGTAGAGTTCGCCGGAGCCGCCAAAGCCAGCACCGAGCGAGGCTCCGCGTTGTTGCAGGAGAATTAAGATGACCAACAAAATGGCGGATATGAAAGTGGTGGTTTGAAATAGTGACCCTAAATCCATATTACTTCTTATTATATGCCGGGACGAGCAAGTTGACAAGGAGGTTTATGACTGAAATGACGAAGGACGAAAGGACGGCAGCCCAAAAACCCATGTTGACGTCGGGCAGCAGCCAGATGGTGAGGCCGACCATAGCGGCATTGATGAGGAGGACGAAAATACCCATAGTAATGACTATAAATGGGAGTGAGAGGATGGTGAGGATGGGCTTGACGACGGCGTTGACGAGGGAGAAGATCAGACCGGCGGCAATATAAATCCAGACAGTTTCGGCGCCTTCTTTGACGCTGCCAAACCAGGTAATACAGATCCACATGGCGGTGCTGCTGACCAGCCAACGAAGTAGGAAGAGAGCAATTTGTTTCTTTATCATGTTGCTGTCTATTTTAGCATGGATTTGCGCTTAAGCAAAGTGTGATACTGGATCGCGAAACGGTGGGATTCGTCACGGATTCGCTGCAATAATTTAACTACGTGAGAGTGTTTGGGCAATAATAATTCCTGGTAGTTTTCGCAGCCATCGCCAATATTAGGGATACGCTGCTCAAACTTACCAGGAATTATTATTACTTCAAATTCTTTCGCAAGTCCAATATACGTGATTCCTGTTGGATCTAATATATCTTTTACCGCGCGGAGTTGGGGTTGGCCGCCGTCGATGAGGATAAGGTCGGGGGTGCCCCAGTCTTTGAGGTGGTTGAGGCGGCGGGTGATGATTTCGCGCATGTTGGCGAAATCGTTATTCTTCTGATTGCGGAGTTTAAATCTGCGGTATTTAGTGCGGTCGGCGACACCGTTGATAAAAGTAACTTGACTGGCGACGACGTTGGTACCGGATTGATGAGAGATATCAAAACCGTCGATGCGACGCGGAGGATGGCTGAGTTTGAGTAATTTTTGTAGGCCGCGCAGAGCTTGGTCGTTACTGATGTCGAGAAATTCTTGGTCGGAGAAGACAATTTTGGTAGCGAGGCCGCGTAGGCCAAAAAATTGGTTGCGAAACTGGGCGGCTTGTTCATAATTCCCTTTTTCGGCGGCTTTATGCATATCTTTTTCAAGATCGCGGATGAGTTTTTGGCGATTACCCTTGAGGTAGCTGATGAGGCGGCGGAGATTTTGCTTGTATTCTTTGGGAGATGATTTGCCAATTTCAATGCCGGGCGTGAGGCCCAGGTCGGTGTCGAGAGTTTTCTTGCCGGTATAGGGTTTGGTGTAGTACGGGAAGATGGGGCGGAGGATGCGCAAAGCGGTGGCAACAGTGTGCTTTTCATAATACGGGCCGTAGTATTCGGCCTGGTCGTCGAGCGGATTGCGCGTGGTGGAAACATAGGGGATCTCGGATTTCATATCGATGCGCACATAGGAACTAGATTTGTCATCGCGGAGGAGAACGTTCCATTTGGGCTGATAGCGCTTGACCATTTCGGATTCGAGGAAAAGAGCATCAACTTCGGTGTCGACTACAATCCAGTCGGTCATGGCGATTTCGGAAACGAGAGCGCGGGTTTTGGGGTCTTTTTTATCGGGACTTTGGAAATATTGACGGACGCGGTTTTTGAGCACAGCGGCTTTGCCAACATAAATCACCTCGCCGTCGGAGTTCTTATGAAAATAAACGCCAGGGGCGGCGGGGAGGGTTTTGAGTTTGGCTTTTAGTGCTTCGGTCATATGTTTATGATAGCAAAAACTGCCCTTTACGGGGGCAGTTTTATTTAAGACAAGGGCTTTATTCTTCTACTACAGGATCTTCAAAGTTATCATCAGGAGAGACTTGTTGGCAGTTGCCGGCACGACAGGAGGGATCGATGGATTCGTATTTGTTCAGTATGTCACTCGAGAAGAAGAATAGCCATACTGCCATTGCGGCAAAACATATGGTCGTTAATGCAAATAATATGTAAAGTCCAGCAAATTTGCCAGTCACCTTGTGGCGCTCTGGATTGCGTTCCTTGTATAGGTGTGGAATTTTTTTTGTAGTTTTGATTTTCTTTGTAGTTTTGGCCGGAGCCGTTTTCTTTGCCATTTCTAAAAACACCCTTCTTTAATTAGCTGTTATGGTGAGTATAACATAAGCATTTCGGAAAATGAATATTTTTGTTACAATTAGCACAAGGATAATTTGTAAAATGAGGTGGAATTGATTATGGAAAAGCAAGACTTAACGATTAAGGGTATTAAGGCGCGACAGATTTTGGATTCGAGGGGCAATCCAACAGTTGAAGCGGACGTAACTCTTGCTGGCGGCTACACTGGACGGGCAGCCGTGCCTTCTGGAGCTTCGACTGGGTCGGGCGAAGCGTTGGAGTTGCGCGATAACGAGAAATTTTATAACGGCAAAGGTGTGCTTAAGGCAGTTTGGAACGTAAACGGTAAAATTCGTGACGTGTTGGTAGGTAATAACGCTGGGAAGCAACGCGAAATCGATCAGTTGATGATCGAGTTGGATGGTACGGAGAATAAGGGTAATTTGGGGGCAAATGCGATTTTGGCGGTGTCTTTGGCAACGGCAAAAGCAGTGGCAAAGGCAAAGAAGATGGATTTTTATGAGTATGTGGCGGAGTTGGCGGGGACCAGTGATGAAATGAGTTTGCCGATGCCGATGATGAATCTGATGAACGGCGGCGAGCATGCGGATTGGGCGACCGATTTTCAGGAGTATATGGTGGTGCCAGTGGGGGCGCAAAATATTTATGACGCGGTGCGGATGGGGGCAGAGGTGTTTCATGCGCTAAGGAAGGTCTTGAAAGATAAGGGATATCCAGTGACCGTGGGTGACGAAGGCGGCTATGGGCCGAAAGTACAAAATGGCGACAATGAACCGTTGGAATTGATTCGCGAGGCGATTGCGGCCGCGGGATATAAAGAACATGAAGACATTGCGATGGCAATGGATGTGGCAGCGAGCGAGTTTGCCGAGGATGATCATTATCAACTGAAGACTGATAATGAACGGAAGTCGAGCGAAGATATGGTGAATTGGTACACTTGGATTATTGATAATTTTCCAGTGGTATCGATTGAAGATGGTTTGGGAGAGAGTGATTGGGGCGGCTGGGCAATGATGACAGAGCGTTTGGGAAGCAGAATTCA
The DNA here is from genome assembly GCA_009783305.1 of Candidatus Saccharimonadota bacterium. Lineage (GTDB taxonomy): Bacteria > Patescibacteriota > Saccharimonadia > Saccharimonadales > Saccharimonadaceae > UBA2834. Next base: position 2,467 of record WRHJ01000007.1, on the reverse strand, counting down.
GATTGTGGGCGATGATTTGTTTGTGACTAATGTAGAGTATCTGAAGCGCGGGATTGAAGAAAAGTGCGGTAATGCGATTTTGGTGAAGCCAAATCAGATTGGTACATTGAGTGAGACGATTGATGCGGTGCTGTTGGCGAAGCGGGCGGGATTCAACACGATTATTTCGCATCGCAGCGGTGAGACGGAAGATACGTCGATTGCACATATCGCAGTGGGGCTGGGGGCAGGACAGATCAAGACTGGCAGTTTGAGTCGTTCGGAGCGGGTAGCAAAATACAATGAATTGATGCGGATTGCGGAAGCAAATTCGACTTTGGGATTAGCAAATCCCTTTAAATAACTTAGTATCCTGGTTTGCCGAGCAGGCGGAACATGTTGTTTTTGTACTCTTCGACACCTGGTTGATCATACGGGTTGACACCTAGCAGCATGCCAGAAATTCCCACGGCATACTCAAAGAAGTAGATGAGAGCGCCAAGTGACTTGGCGGAAAGGGTCGGTATTTCGAGCAAAATAACTGGGGTGCCGCCGCTGCGGTGGGCGGCAACAGTGGCTTCTAGAGCTTTTTCGTTGACGAAAGATAATTCTTTGCCGGCAAGGAAGTTGAGGCCATCGGCGTCAACTGGATCGTGGGGGATAGTATAGTCAGCTGTGCTTTTCTTGAAAGACAGGACGGTTTCGAAGAGATTGCGACGGCCATCTTGGATATATTGACCCATGGAGTGCAAGCTAGTGGTGTTGACGACGTAGGACGGATAAATGCCTTTGTGGTCTTTGCCTTCGGATTCGCCAAAAAGCTGCGTCCACCATTCGGAGAAATAGCGTAGTTCTGGCTCAAAAGTGGAGAGAATTTCGATATCAAAGCCCTTGTCTAAGAGACAGTTGCGAATAGCGGCATATTTTAAGGCGTCATTGTCGTCTGAACTGATAAGCTGTTCCCTTTCTTCGGCAGCGCCGGCCATGAGGATATCAATATCAATACCAGCGACAGCAATAGGCAGAAGGCCGACGGCGGTCAGAACGGAATAGCGTCCGCCGATATTGTCTGGCACGACAAACATTTCGTAGCCATTTTTGACAGATTCGTCATGCAGAGCACCCTTGTTGGCGTCGGTGGTAGCGTAAATGCGCTTGAAGGCCTCCTCTTCGCCATATTTTTCAATCAGTTTCTGCTTGAAGATGCGAAAAGCGATGGCTGGTTCGGTGGTGGTGCCGGATTTGCTAATCACGTTGATGGACCAGTCTTTACCTTCTAGCAATTCGAGTTTTTTATTGAGCATGGCTGGGCCAAGATTATTGCCAGCAAAAATGATGAGGGTATCTGGGCCGTTGCCGAGTGCTTCTATAACGGCCTTGTGACCGAGATAAGAACCGCCAATACCGATACAAACTAGGATATCGGAATCGGAATTGATTTTTTGGGCGGCTTGTTTGATGCGGGCAAACTCCTCCTTGTCGTAATCAATTGGTTGGTCAACCCATCCAGTCATATCATCGGTTTTGAGGCGCGGGATTAGTTTTTGGGCTTCGGTTTTTTTCTGCTCCAGCTCCGCTGGGGTGATAAATTCGTCAAGCTCGGTAGTTAACTTAATCATTTTTTCCTCCTTTAAAATTTAAGTATAGCACACATCCTATCTTGAATAGATTGATGATTTATAGTATAATATGGAAATCCTGATCACTAATTAAAGGGAGTGGGTAATTTGTATCAGAAAAGCTCTTTCACAGGAAGCTACATGCCGAACGCCAAAATTCCTTTGAGTGATTATGATAATATAATTGCTTTGGAATTTGGGGCTCCAGTAAACAGGGTGGATTATTGCGGAAGCGTGAACATGAAGATTGCGCGGTATTTGATGGAGCATGTGGTGCGACTCGACACCATCAATGCGCAGCGACAACAATGGATTTTTGCCTCGCAATCAATTGCTGATGCGCTATTTGAACACGATTTTGCAGGACACGTCTGCACCGTTAGCTCCGGATCGGCAACTTTTACGTTGAAGGCGGATGATCAAAGGCGGCGATATGACAGTTTTGAGCATATCCAACGGGCGGCGCAGTATATTTTGCCCAAGGACAACAAGCAGTGCTTGATTGTGACTCAGGCGTATTTGGCAGAGCGGGCGGCGCGACAAGCCGTGATGTTCGGCCTGGAACCGCATTTGCCGGAAAATTTGCCGCTGGAATTTGCGCCGGAGTCGCCGCAGATTTGGTGCCGTAATAAGCACTGGTGGAGATTGCGCGAGTTTGTAGGTGTGCCCTATCTGGAAAGGATCGGGCGATTGTAACTTCCGTACAAAATGCAGCCAAAATCTAATGGCTGCATTTTTCGTTTTTAGATCAATTCCCCACCACAGTATAAGTAACCGTCCCAGAGTAGGTACCGGGCACGAGCGATAGATTAGTCTTAGTACCAAAGTAGAGGAAGGTAGTCTCACCGGATAGTGAAGTAGGTACTGAA
>WRHJ01000006.1 GCA_009783305.1 Candidatus Saccharimonadota bacterium | reverse complement strand
CAGGTGATCTGAGTACTGCTGACTACGACAACGTCAGTACAGAGAGTTGGAGTACCGGTGGGATCGAAGGTGATGATGGGAAGGACAAGGTCTGAGACATCGACTGAGGTGGGGATGAGGCGTTCATCGTCAGTGCCATCGCCTAGCCGGCCTTCCCAATTGCCTCCCCAACAGTAACTGTGATTGTTGTCAGCTATGGCGCAGGCGTGCTGATAGCCAACGGAGATTTGCTTGACAGTTTTGCCGTCGAGCAGGCCGGTGTTGCCGGCGGAGATGAGAGTGGGAATACGACGATCAGTTTGAGTATTGTCTCCGAGTTCACCGTTGCCGTTATAGCCCCAGCAGTAAGTGGTGCCATCGCTGGCGATAGCACAGACGGAGTTGGCGCCAGCGGAGATGTGCTTGACAGTTTTGCCGTCGAGCAGACCAGTGTTGCCGGCGCTGATGGCGGTGGGGATGAGACGCTGGGTGATGGTATTATCGCCGAGTTGGCCTTGACCATTGTGCCCCCAACAGTAGGCGGTGTCATCGCTGGCGATGGCGCAGGTATGCATGACACCAGCAGAGATTTGTTTGACGGTTTTACCGTCGAGCAGGCCGGTGTTGCCGGCGGAGATAGCGGTGGGGACAAGACGACTGGTGCCAGAGGTGTTATCGCCGATTTCGCCGGAGTGGTTATCCCCCCAGCAGTAGGCGGTGTCATCGCTGGCGATGGCGCAGGTATGACTGCCAGTGGAGATGTATTTGACGGTTTTACCGTCGAGCAGGCCGGTATTGCCGGCGGAGATGGCGGTGGGGACGGGACGATTGGTGACAGAGGTGCCATCTCCGATTCCGCCGGAGGTGTTAGTTCCCCAACAGTAGGCGGTGTCGTCGGAGGCGATGGCGCAGGTGCGGTAACCTTCAGTGGAGATTTGTTTGACAGTTTTGCCATCGAGCAGGCCGGTGTTGCCGGCACTGATGCGGGTGGGGACGAGATGACCTGTATAACTGTTATCTCCAAGTTGGCCGTCACCGTTACCTCCCCAACAGTAGGCGGTGTCGTCGGAGGCGATGGCGCAGGTATGTTCATTGCTAGTAGAGATTTGTTTGACAGTTTTGCCGTCGAGCAGGCCGGTGTTGCCGGCGGAGATAGCGGTGGGGATGAGACGTTCGTTGAGAGAAGTGCTATCTCCGAATTGACCGGACCAATTAGACCCCCAACAATAGGCTTTGTCTTCAAAGCTGATAGCGCAGGTATGTTCGAAGCCAGCGGAGATTTGTTTCCACTCAAAGTCTTGCTCGAAATTAGTGCCGGAGATGGTGACGTCGGTGCCGCCGGTGTCGGGGCCGAAATTAGGTGTGACCGAGGTGACGGTGTGCGGGTCTAGGTATCTGTAGCCCATAGACAAAGTCGCAGTGTGCCCCTCAATCATAACTGAAACGTCAACATATCCTCTGATGTGGGTGGTGGTGGTACAGGTGATTTCGGTGTCGGAGACTACTGCGACATTGATGCATGGTGCGCCGCCAAAGGTCACAACTGGAGGTATGGGTGTAAAGGCACCGCTGTTAACGAACGTGGGCAGGGCGGCGTTGGTAGTACTACCGATGCCGAGCTGGCCGCGGCCATTGATTCCCATAGCATAAACATTGCCTTGATCGTCAATAATCAAGGACTGATAGTAGCCAGCTGTAGCTTGGTCGATATTGATGTTACTGGTGAGTGGCGAACCAACGATGGCGCCATCGGAGATTTGGATGGGGAGACTGGAATTAGTGCTGGTGTCGTTATTGCCAAGTTGACCATTGCCGCCTTGTCCCCAGGCGTAAAGAACGCCTTGATCGTCGATGGCAAGTTGATGCTGGCTGCCAGTTGCGACTTGGACAATTTTGACACCAGCGGTTAATGGTGAACTGATAATGGTGCCACCAGAAATTTTGATGGGAAGCATAGAGGAGCCACCGGTAGTGCCATTGCCAAGCTGGCCAGCAGCGTTTGTGCCCCAAGTATAGAGATTACCTTGGTCGTCTAGCGCGGAGGCAAATGTGCTGCTAGATTGAATCTTGATAATATTGATGCCGGCAGTTAAGGCTGAACTGGCAACAACGCCGCCAGAAATTTGAAAAGGAAGGGCGCGGGTTATGGTGGTACCGTCACCTAGGTGGCCTGACCTATTATCGCCGAAGGCATAAAGATTGCCTTGATCATCTAGAGCGAATGCTTGGCCATAAGAATTGGCGCTACTGTAGGCGACTTGGGTAATATTGACTCCTGCGATAAAAGGGGAGCTGAGGATGGCGCCATCGGAAATTTTGATGGGCAACGTGGAGCACGAATATGAGCTGGGGGTGACGGTGCAGGTGTTCGGGCCGCTAGTTGTACCTATGCCAAGTTGCCCGCTGTCATTGGATCCCCAAGCGTAAAGATTGCCTTGATCGTCAATGGCGTAAGTGTTATAGGAACTTGCGGTAATTTTAACAATATTAATACCAGCAGTTAGAGCCGAACCGGGTATAACGCCACTGGAGATTTTGATTGGGAGACTTGAGCTAGTGGTATTGCCAGTACCAAGTTGGCCAAGATTATTTAGACCCCAAGCGTAAAGATTGCCTTGATCGTCGAGAGCATAGGCAGACTCGTAGCCAACTGCAATCTGCGTGATGTTAATGCCAGCGGTTAGGGGAGAAGAGGGGATGGCACCATCAGAAATCTTTATGGGTGACATTGAGCAACTATATGCGCCGCAGGTTTCAGGACCAGTGGTAGTCCCCACTCCAAGTGCACCGCTTGCATTACTTCCCCAAGAGTAGAGATTGCCTTTATTATCGCGTGCGAGAGAAATATATTGGCCGGTGGCGGCTTGGACGATACTGACGTTTGACATAGCAAAGTTGGTACCGGTGATGGTGACATTGGTGCCACCGGCAGTGGGGCCGGTGTTGGGGGTGACGGAAGTAACGGTGGGAGGATCAAAATATCTATATCCCCTGATCAAAGTGGTTCTTTCACCGTTGATGGTGACGTGTACGTTGACGTACCCAGAAGAGTGGGCAGGTGCAATACAAGTGATGGTAGTGGGATTGACTATGGTTACGTCAGTACATTGACTAATCGGGTCAATGCCCATCTGAACGTCAACGGTGACCATTGGCGTGATGCGGGCATAACCGTTGCCAGCCCGACCTGTCATGGTGCCGCCAGTTGTGCTGGCGGGATCTGGCATAACTCCACTGCCGGCAACGCCAGACCTGGATTCCAAATTTGGGTCGGCATAGGATGAACCACCGCCGCCGCCAGCGCCGCCTGTAGCGTTTCGTAAAGTGGGGCTAGAGGCGCCGCCCCCGGTTCCACCATTATTTAAGGATCCAGAACCCCCACTATTGCCAGATTGAGTCATTGAGCCTGAAGTCGGATAATAACAGCCAGAAGCACCGCCGCCGCCGCCGTAATAACCCGCTCCGCCGTTGCCGCCTTGACCGGTATTCGAATTTATCGTTCCTGCTGTACCTTGGGATATGGTGTTCGCATTTGCAGTCCCACCAGTACCCCCGGCGGTCTGCGTGCCCCCGCCGCCACCGCCGGCGCACTGTCCGCCATTGCCATTGCCAGCGTTAGCAACGGTAGTAATTCCTGTGCCTACGCCGCCATTGGCGCCGGTTGAAGTTCCGCCCCAATCGCTCCAGCCATTGCCGCCCTGACCGCCGCCGGCGCCACCAATTACCATTCGTGTACTGCCAAGTGATATATAGGTAATGCCGCCGCCGGTATAGCCTGGTCCGGTGCCGGTTTTGATACTGCCTCTAGAGCCAACGACAACACTTAGGGCATCATTTCTATTTAAGGTGATTATACCTGTGGCATAGGCGCCTCTACCGCCGTTGGTACCGCTGCCGCCGCCTTGAGCGCCCCAAACTTCAAGCTTATATTTGCCGGGATAAGTCGCTGTATAGGTGCCACCTGAAGAAAAATCGATTGGCTGAGGAGTGGGGATATCAAAACCGGAGCCGGAGATAGTAATAAGATTGCCGCCAGCGAGCGGGCCGGTGTTAGGAGTGACAGAGAAGACGCTGAAAGCGGAGACATTTATGAGATTAAAAATAGCCGTGAGGGCTATATGGGTAAGTAAAACAATGACTGCGAAAATTGCGGGGAGTTTACAAAGGATATTTTGGACAGGTAAATGCAAAGATCTTGCGATTCGACTGTATCCGTCGCGATTGGGGAGGGGGGGGGTGAATTTTTGTTTTGAAAACTTTAACACTTGAGATTTTTAATTTCTCTCGCAGCTGTTTGTTTTGATGACTCTACTGCCTTAGAATATAGCGCTTATTGTTAAAAAAGTCAAGCCCGGAGGTTTGACTAAAATATTGTGGTGCCCGCGACTGGAGTTGAACCAGCACATCGGTGAAGATACTAGCACCTGAAGCTAGCGCGTCTGCCAATTCCGCCACGCGGGCATGATAGAATTATATCATGGAGATGAAGATAAAGATTAAGAGGATGCGGGAGGGAGCGATATTGCCGAAGTATCAGACGGCGGGGGCGGCGGGGTTTGATTTTCATGCCTGTGTTGATGAACCGGTGACTTTGAAACCGGGTGAGATTAAAAATTTCCCGGTTGGCGTGGGAGTGGAGATTCCGGATGGATATGAACTGCAAGTGCGGCCGCGTTCGGGATTGGCGTTTAAGAATCAGGTAACGATGCTAAACGGAATCGGTACGATTGACTCGGATTATCGTGGCGAGATGCATGTGTCGTTGATCAATTTTGGCAAGGAAGATTTTGTGGTGGAACCGGGGATGCGGATTGCGCAGGGAGTGATAAATAAGTTTGAAAAGATTGAGTGGGACGAGGTTGAGGAATTATCGGAGACTAAAAGAAAAGGCGGATTTGGCAGTACAGGTCTGAAGGCTTAGGGCCAAATCATTGGGATAATCGCGAAGATTGAGAGCAAGGTAAGGATGCCGGCGAGTGCGATGGACGCAACGGAAATGGCGAGGGTGACGATAACGGTGCCGTGACGAGGTTTGATTTTGATGACCTTGCGGAAAACCCAAACGGCTGCGGCGATGAGTCCGGCCGGGTAAAGATAGATAAAAAATCCAATGTAGGGAGCAAGAGCGAAGAAAGCGATGGGGCCGGTGTAGGCGACCAGGACAAGTGAGACGAGAGCAATGATGAGATAGTTCCGCATGGAAACGGGCGGAGGCGTGGATAGCGGAACGAAGGGATTAGTTGTAGTTGGGGGGGTATCACTATCTAAAGACAGGGGTTTTTGGTCTGATTCCATATGTGCCATTGTAGCACATTGCTAAAGCTTGGTTTTAAACTTTATTGATGACCGGGATGACGATGGGCGTGTGGCCGGTGGCATCGTAAAGAATATGGCTGACGTCTTCTTTGATCTCTTCTTTGAGAGTTTTGAGTTCGGGATCGGAGCTGATAGATTTGTCAGTTTTGGTGCGGAGATAATGACGGATTTTGCCGATCAGTTCTTCGCTGTTGTCGAGGTAGATGAAGGCGCGGGAGACAATGTCGGGGGTTTTGATGAGGCGGCCAGTTTTCTTGCTCATGGTGAGAATAACAACGAAAATACCTTCGCGCGAAATGTGGATGCGGTCTTTGATGACGGCTTCATTGACGGGTTGGTCGGCGTCGTCGTAAAGTTTGTTGCCAACTTGGATGCGGCCGTTTTTGCGGACGGATTTATCTGGCAAAAGTTCGATGATATCACCATCATCGCTGATGATGATGTTTTTGCGAGGGATGCCGGCAACGTTTTCGGCCATTTCAGCATTGTGTTCAAGCATGAAGAATTCACCGTGATACGGCAGGTAGTTGCGCGGATGGATGTCTTTGACAAACTTGACATGATCATCGTAGTAAGCGTGGCCGGAGAGATGGAGCGGGCCGATATTGTTGATGTGGGTTTTACCGTTTTGAACGACGTGAGCGCCTTCGCGGAGGAGTCCATCAACGGTGGCGACGACGTGAGGTTCGTTACCTGGGATGGGGTTAGAACTGAAGATGATAGTATCAGTGGATTTGATCTTGATATATTTGTGGGCGCCGGTAACCATGCGGTTGAGGACGGCGTTGAGCTCGCCTTGAGAACCAGTGCAGACGATGGTGACGCGGTCGTCCGGAAGTTTAATAATGTCTTCCATTTTCATGACAGTGTTTTTGGGCACCTTGATGGCTTTGGCGCGAAGGGCGACTTCGACGTTATTGATCATGGAGAAACCAGCGAAGGCGACCTTGCGGTTGCGCTTGGCGGCTTCGGTGAGGACTAATTCGATACGGCCGATTTGTGAACTGAAGCAGGAGATAATAACGCGGCCAGAGGCATAGTTGTCCATAACTTTGCCGAGATTTTCGCCGACGTCGTATTCGGAGTGGGGGTGGTTGCCTGGGCTGTCGATGTTGGTGGATTCGTTCATCAGGACGGTATAGCCTTCTTTGGCGGCAATTTCCGTGAGACGCTCATAGTCGGCTGGGGTGCCCATGGGGTTGCTTTCGAAACGCCAGTCGCCAGCCATGAGGATGTTGCCGTGCGGGGTGCGCAGAGTGATCGAAGTATTGCCGGGGATAGAGTGGAGCATGTGGGTAAATTCGGCAGAGATATGTTCGGTTAATTTGATGGCTTTGTGCTCAAACGGATTGACAGTTTGATAGTTGAGATCGGGCGGGTTGCTGAGTTCGTTCATCTGTTTTTTGATCATGCCGATGGTGAAATCGGTGGCATAGATGGGAATTAACGGGTTGAATTTGGGCAAGAGATGACGGCAAGCGCCGATATGGTCAAGGTGAGCGTGAGTGAAGAGAATCGCCTTGATTTTATTCTTGTTATCTTCGAGATATTTGATATCTGGGATCATGTAGTTAACGCCAGGATAATCGTCGTTGGCGAAGAGTGTGCCCATGTCGATGATGATAATTTCGTTCTTGTATTCGACAATGGTCATATTTTTGCCGATGCCGAACTCGCCGAGACCACCGATCGGGATGATGCGGATAGCTTCGGGGTGGGGTTTGGCTTTACGGAGGTCGGCGGCGGTAATTTGCTTGCCGTCGTAACCGTTGTAGCGGGATTTGTTGACGGGGACGCCGATGATATGCTGGGTAGCCTGAGCGTGAACGTCTTGGCTGAGCATACGCTGATGATGAACCATTTCGCCTTTGCGGGTATTTAAGCTGAGCTTGACTTGGCGGTCGCTGGAGCCTTGATCAGTTTTTTTAGTATTCTGATGCTGCCTTTTGGAATCTTTACCGCCAGGCTTAAAATTGGAATTGAAATTGCGGCCTTGACTGTTTTCAAAACGTTTTTTGATATCAGGCAACCGGTCTTGCCTCATCCTGAGGAGTTTGGCACGGCGCTCGGCCTCTTGTTTACTTTTATTGTACATTTGTTCCTTTTAAACACGAAAAGAAGTTAGGTCTGTTCGTCTTGTAAGTAATAATTGATGTATTTATCATATCAAAGGTGGAGCGTTTTGGCAATAGATAATGTATAATTTGGGCATGCAATCTTAACATCGGCAATTTTTAAGGGAGGGTTTTAAAAATGGCGAATAAAATGACTGCTTTTCAGGAAGAGGTGATGTTCTGGCAGGGGCGGAAATTGCAGCATGACGAGAATATGTCGGCAGATGAGGAGATCAAGAGTTTGGCGTTGAGCGCCGAGATGGACGGGGTCGTCGATACTATTTGCAGGATGCTGGGCGATGCGAAGCCGGATGACGAAGAAATGGTAGCGTTCAAGGTTTGGCAGAGTGGGCTGTGTTTCGACATAACCGATAGTTCGAACCGGTTGGGTAAGTCTGAAGATTTAGCTAGCATGCTTTATCGCAGTAATGACACCTTAAGGGCGTTGCAATACCGGGGGAACTTGGAAGGTTTCAAGGTTTTGAGACATGCCAGGTCAGGAGGTTCGAGTTGTAACAATTTGAAGAGTTACGTGATCATGTTTGTTTCGCCGGATGTATGAGGTTGCATGCACTTTTGAGTAGCCGCTCGGGTTTCGGGCGGCTTTTTCTTGGTTTTGGTTTAGTTTATGGCAAGAGAGATTGGTGCCAGAGGTGGAGCTCCTCGATGAGGAAGGGACTAGTGAGGTTGGCGGCAGCGATAGCTTCTAGTTCTTGGAGGAAAATTGGAGCTTGTTGTTGTAGGCGTTTGGCGCGGTAGGCTTCCCATTGTTTTTGTTCGTCGGCGGATAAAGTGTGAGGGAAGTTTCTGGCTTTGTAGTGATTTAGGAGCTCGGGTAGCCTGGGGTCGGCGAATTCGGGATGGAAATCGGCAAGGTTTTCGGGTTTGGCGGTGCGGACAGTCTCACAGCGAACGCGGTCGGCGTTGTCGAGGAAGCCGTCATAGAGGGCGGATTCGGGATCGGGGGCAGGTGGGAATTCTGGGCGTTCTTCGTGCTGGGTGCGCATTTGCTCGGCGAAAGTGGGGTTTTTGAGCAGGGTTTGGAGGTTCTTGTCGATTTCTTCCCTGCTGAGTTTAATCTTCTGCCATCCGTCTTGCTGGTCGAGAACGCTAAGCGGGGCTACGGCTGGGCAACGGTTGTATTTTAGTTCCTTGACGATAGGGTAAAACTGAAAAGGAGATTTCTTAGAACCAGCTTTGTCACCGGGAAAACCTGCTTCGGGCAGGGTTTTCTCGGGAGTCGCTACGTTCTCAGAAATACTCTTTTCAGTTTTATTCTTCATTAAATCATCCAAATTATAACGTAGATCATAGACTAGGATGTTGCCGTTGGATGAGGGTGATAATGGGTAGAAAACGCTAGTTTTGTTAAATTCCGAACTGAGGCGGCCAGAGGCGTAGACGAAGGGTTGAGGATTTTGCAGGTTGACGAGTTTTTGGACTTCCTTCCGATCACGCATTTTGAGGAGGTAATCGAAAAGTTTGGGTTGTTTGGCTTTGATCAGTTTGGTGACGTCAATTAGGGCGGTGACATCGGAGAGGGCGTCGTGGGCGGATTTGTGTGAGATATTGTTGAGTTTGGTGATGAGCTCTAGGCGATTGGTGGCTTTGCCGTCTTTATCAGATGGCCAGTTGATGCCTTCGGGACGAAGAGCGCGAGTGAGGCGGACGACGTCGAGCAGATCCCAGCGGCTGCGTCCGTCTTTCCACTCCCACTCGTAGGAATCGTGGAAGTTGCGCCAAAAGAGATGGCGCATGAACTCGTCGTCAAAACGGATAGAATTGTAGCCGACGGCGATGGTGCCAGGAGTGAAGATTTCCTTGGTGATGAGTTTGCAGAGTTCGGCCTCGGAGATGCCGTCCTCTAGAGTTTTTTGAGGCGTGATGCCGGTAGTGATGATGGCGTAGGGCGAGGGGAGGGTGTCGTCGTTTAATTTGACGAGGAGGTTGACGGGGTCGCCAATGGGGTTCAGGTCTAGATCGGTACGCTGACCAGCAAATTGCATGATGCGGTCAGAGCGCGGATCGAGGCCGGAAGTTTCGAGATCATAGAAGAAAAAAGTTTGCGGCATGGTTATATCTTAGCATGAAAAATCCCGCTGCTGATCGCTGCGGGATTTTGTGCTATCTGGTCGTCGTGTGACGGCCACGATAGTCTGAGTAGCTTACCACTAGTGGGTGTGAACGCTGGGCTCGGCGTTGAGCTTCAAATTCACGGACCTGTGCCTCGTGTCTTACGGCTTTGAGCTTTGAGATTTTGGCTCTAAAGGTCTTGCCGGTGAAGAACAGATTGACGCCGAAATGAATCGCGCCGAGAGCTACGACGGCAACGCCGGCGAAGATGAGAGACCAAACGGGACTCTCATAGCCAACCAGCTGATTGTCGAAGACTTGTACGATGCCGTTGCTGGATTCTACGAAAAGCAGAACCGAGAAGCCTACGGCAGACGCGATGGTCATGAAGAGCAGCGCGTTGATTGCAAGCCTGGTACGACGGATGCGTCCGCCTCTTAAGGTGGGGATACCCCACGCCAAAAGGACGGTTGCGAGGATGGAAAGCGGGGCAAATAAATACCACCAATTCCAACCAGGTACGAAAGCGTGATAGTAAGGACTCATTTTTTCCCCTCCTTGACGGTAATGATCTATATAATCAGATAATCTGTTAATTATTGACTATATGTCTCCATTATAGCACAGATGGAATAAAAAGTCAATAGTGATTATACTTATTTTAACAGGGGTGGAGGGGTGAATTAACAGAGGTAGGTTATTTTTCGAGATTCTCGAGGTATTTACCGGCGGAAACAGCGGCAGAAGCGCCTTCGCCAGCGGCAACGATGGTTTGCTTGATGTTCCCTGCTCGGCAGTCGCCAGCGGCGAAGAGACCGGGTATATCGGTGCTGAAATCGGGCTTGGTTTTGACGGAACCGTCGGTTTCGAGGATTTCTTTGGGGAGGAAACTGGTGGCGGGGACCATGCCAATGAAGATGAAGGCGGCGTCGGCGGGAAAGGTTTCGGTGGTGTTGTTTTTGCTGGAGCATTTGACGCCGGAGAATTTACCGTTTTTGGCGATGAATTCGACTGGCGAGAAGCCAGTGATGACGGTAATACGGGGTTCCTTGGCGACGCGCTCTTTGAGGACATCGTTGGAACTTAGGCCGGAGCGGGAGATGATGGTGACGGATTTGGCGTATTTGAGCAGATAGAAGGATTCTTGGACAGCAGAATTGCCGCCGCCGATGACGATGACTTTTTTGCCGGTGACGAGAGGTCCATCGCAGGTGGCGCAATAGGAGACGGCCGGAAGGTCTTCGCCGGGGATGCCGAGTTTGCGGCGGTCAGAGCCGGTGGCGATAATGACGGTTTTTGCCTTGATTGGCAAATCGTCGATGGTGAGTTCGAAATGGTTTTTGAGTTTTTTGACGGCGGTGCACTCGCCATATTCGGTGGCGGCGCCGAAAGATTCGGCTTGGGCGCGCATGTGCTGCATAAGCGCGGCGCCAGTGCCAGAGAAGCCGGGGTAATTTTCGATCTTGCTGATGGTGCTGGTGAGACCGCCAATGGCTTCGCGTTCATAAACAGCAGCGGATAGATTTTCGCGAGCGGCGTAGATGGCAGCAGTAAAAGCGGCTGGGCCGGAACCGATGATGGCAACGTCTAGAATTTTAGTTTTAGTAGCCACCGCCATAGAGCTCGTAGTAAAGTTCATATAGTTCATCTGATGGCTCGACGTCAGTGAAGGGGATGAGCATGACGATGAATTTGAGAGGGGAGTTGGCGGGGATGTCGCCCTGTTCGTTGGCGCCGTAGGCTAATTCAGCAGGGATGGAGATTTCGCGGATGCCGCCGATTTTCATGCCAATGATGCCGCGATTCCAGCCTTCGATTAGGTTACCACCAGCGAGGGGGAAATGGAGAGAGGTGGGGTTGGCGAAATCGTCAAAAGAAGAGTCAAAGACGGTTTCGTTGGAGAGCCAGCCGATATAGTAAGCAGAATAATCAGTAAAGCCTTCGGTAATTTCTTCGCCGGTGCCAACTTTGAGATCTTCGAAGGTAACTTCGGTGATGTTGGCGGCGTTGAAAGATTTGACTCGTGATCGATAAGTTGCGAAGGTGTCAAAATAGGTGGCAGAAAGTTCTTTGGCTTTGGCTTCAATTTCGGCATTGTATTCGGCGCGAAGTTCTTCGTAACGCGCTTCTTTTTCGGGGTCGATTTGAGAGGTATCATTGTTGCCTGCGTTGTTGTAGTTTAAAACTATGCCCATGTAGAGAGCGATGGTGGATCCAAGCAAGACAATTGCGATGATGATAACACCAATGCGTTGCCTTAGGGACGTTTTTAATTCGGGATTATATGCCATTTGACCTCCGGCCCACCGTTATTTAATTTGTTCTAATTGTTTTATTATAGCATTTATCTGCTTGCTATCTAGGGTTTTGTCGGGATGGGCAAATTCGAGGTGGAAGCTGAGGTTTTTGGTGGTTTTGCCTTTTGGTTGGTAGATGGCGAGGGGAGCTATGGTGAAAATGAGCCCTTGGGATGTAAGTACTTTTTGGATGGCGACGACGACGGTTTGGTAGGGGGTGCTCTCTGGGACGGTGAGAGTGAGGTCGCGTTTCACGAAGGGGAAATCGCTAGCTTGGAAGGAGGTTTTGGTGTTTCCGAGAAGAGGCAACAACAGATCTAAACCGATTTCAATGACTCCGGTACTTGACGGCAGTTTGAATTTTGCGGCAATGGAATTTTTGAGTTCGGCAACGTTGCCGATATAGGTGTCATTGACAAAAAGGTCGGCAGAGCGTTTGGGTTCGAAATAGGTTTCGACTTTAAATGGCTTGGTGCGAGGGATGAATTTAATTGTTAAACCAATTTGACGTGCAAGCGTTTCGGCATAAAGTTTTGCGGTGTAATATCCTGGGGCGGTAGAGTTTGTGTCGACGAAGACGACACCGAGGTTATCAAATTGGACGGGGACTTTTTCGTTAGTTAAGCCTTCACTTTTCCAAAATACTTGGTTCATTTCGAAGAGAGCGAAGCGCTCATAACCGTCTTTAATATTATCGTGAGCTTTTTCAAATAGGTTGGGGAGGATTTGTTGGCGGACGTATTGGAGGTCTGGGCTGAGAGAGTTGATGATTTTGTAGGAATTTTTGGGGTCTTGGCCCACCTTTTCGATCAGATTTTCGCTGATAAAGGAGTAGGTGAGGACTTCGTTGGCGCCGGCGGCAGAGAGGGTGTTGCGGATTTGGGTTTTGAGAGTGAAAAGCGGGTTCTTGTAGGCGGTGTAGGTAGGAGGGACGGTGGAGGTGATGCTGTCGTAGCCGAGCAGGCGGCCGACTTCTTCAATGATGTCCTCTTTAATATGAATATCCGTTCGCCAATATGGCGTAGTAACTGTGAAGACGCTATTATTTCGGACCCGCTCCTCAGGCCCGCCGTCGCGGGCTTCGTCGCTTTGTCCTCGTCGTGACTGCGGAAGGTCCGAAATAACATCGTTCTTCACGGTTACTACGAAACCTACATTTTCTAAAGTCTGTCTAATTACGTCAACGGCGTAATCGGTGCCGAGGAGGCTGTTGATGTCTTGTGTTGTAATTTTTACAACAGTTGGTTTGGCGGGTTTGGGGTATTCATCGAAGAGGGCGAGGGGTTTGAGTTGGTGGGCGGTAAGGGTGGCGAATTCTTTGGCGACTGGTAAAGTACCACCGGCGGGTTGGCCTTTAGTGAAACGAGTGATGGCTTCGCTGAAAATACCGTGCTGCATTTGGGTTTTGCGCAGGTTGTAAAGGGAGAAGGTGGCGGATTCAATGATGATTTTTTTGGTGGTTTCGTCGATGACGGTATTGGCGGCGCCCATGGCACCGGCGAGAGCGACGGGGATGTTGTTGCTGGTGATGAGGATGTCGTTTTCAGTGCATTGTACTTCCCTGCCGTCGAGGAGAGCTAGTTTTTCGTTTGGTTTGGCGGCGCGAACAATAACTTTGGGAGTTTGGCTTTTCCCAACTTTGACGAATTTGTCGTAATCGAAGGCGTGGAGGGGCTGGCCGGTAAGCAACATGAGGTAATTGGTCATGTCAACGATGGGATCAATCGGGCGCATGCCGGAACGAGAGATAAGGGTGTCGAGTTCTGTGAGATATTTGGATTTGGCATCGTCTTTGCGCTCCATGATGAGTGCGGTATAGCGAGGACAGAGGTCGGGGTCAGTGATATTGATGTCGAGTTTTTCGCCGCCGGATAGGATGAAGTCGGAGGTTTTGTTGATGATAAAGTCTGGGGTTTTGAAGGGTTGGCCGAGAATACCGGCGATTTCGCGGGCAAATCCTATGATACCGAAGGTGTCAGGGCGGCGGGTGAGGGGTTTGTTTTCGACGTCTAAAATAATGTCGTTGAGGTCGAATAGGTCGGCAAATTTGTCGCCGGGTTTGGCGGTTTTGGGGTCTAGTTCGACTATGCTTTCGTGGACAGTGCCAAAATCTAATTCGTCGGCGCCAGCGAGCATGCCGCTACTGTCGTAGCCGCGGAGTTTGCGAGTGCCGATGACAAAGGGGGCGTCTTGGTTGGAGCTGGCGGGAACGGTGGCGCCGGGAGCGATCCAGGCGGCGAGCATACCTTTGTGTACGTTTGGCGCGCCGCAGACAACTTGGACTAGCGGCGAGCTAGGACTACCCTTTCGCGCAATAAGTACATCGCGCGAAAGGGTAGTCCTAGCTTCGCCGATGTCAATTTGGCAGAGGGATAAATGGGTTTCGGGGATTTTTTCACACTCGACGACTTTGGCGACGAAGATGTTGTCGTATTTGTGGGTTTGGTCGATGACTTCTTCGATTTCGACCAAACGTGCGCCGATAAGTTTGACTAGTTCATCGGTGGAGATGTTGATGTCGACATATTTTTTGAGCCAGTTGAGAGAAATTTTCATTTTGTGCTCCTTTGCTGGTGAAGTGCGTAGTAATGGAGGGCGGTGATGGTGCTGGTGTTGTTGATTTCGCCTTTTTGCACCATGTCATTAACTTGGTCGAGGGTAAAGAATTTTTGATCGGAAATGACGCCGTTGTCGTCAGCGGGGGGGATTTCGCCGGATTTTAAGTCGGTGGCGAGGACAGTGGCAGCAAGTCCAGTCATGGTGCGGCTGAAGGGGTGAGAGAGGCCAATTTGCTCAAAATGTGCGGCGGTAAAGCCAGTTTCTTCTTGCAGTTCGCGCTCGGCAGCAGTTAAAAATTCTTCTCCGTCATCTAAACGACCAGAAGGAAATTCCCAGCGCCATTTTTGGGCGCCATAAGAAAAGATGTGAATCAAGAGAAGTTTACCATCTGCGTCGACCGGGACGATCGATACACTGTTTTTGCGTTTGATGACATTGAAAATACCTTCGTGCCCGTCGGGGTGGATAACTTGATTTTCTTCGACCTCTAGCCAGGGGCTTTTGTAAGCCGTTTTGGTAGATAGAGTCTTGTATGGGCTATCTGGCGCGTCGGTCATTTGAACTCCTTGAGGAAACGTAGTTTGCCAGATTCGAAGTAGCGGATGTCGGAGAGGCCGTAGCGGAGCATGGCGAGGCGATCGATGCCGCCGCCCCAGGCGAAGCCGTGGTATTTTTCGGGGTCGATACCGGCCATTTTGAGCACATTGGGGTGAATCATGCCGCAACCGAGCATTTCCAGCCAGCCGGCGCCTTTACCGCCGATAGATTTGGGTTTTTCAATTAGAAATTCTAATGATGGTTCAGTGAAGGGGAAAAAGCCGGGTTGGGTGCGAATTTTAAGAGTTTGGCCGAAATAGCGTTCGAAGAATTCGCGTAGGATACCGAGCATTTGGCCGAGGTTGCAATCGGTGGAAACGTAAACGCCTTCGCATTGGTAGAGGGTGTGTTCGTGGGTGGCGTCGATGTCTTCGTTGCGGAAAACGCGGCCAGGAACGGCGACGGCAATGGCTTTGCCCTGTTCTAGATTATGTTTATAAGCTTTTAGTACTCGGTTTTGCATGGTACTGGTATGGGCAGGCGGGATAAAACCTTCTTCGGTACGAAAAGTGTCATAATCGCCGCGGGCGGGATGGTCTTTGGGGAAGTTGAGGGAGTCGAACATGTGAAATTCGTCGTCCAGTTGGCGGGATTCGACGATATCGAAGCCCATCAGCTGGTAGATTTCGATGACGCGGTCAAGCTCGGTCATTAATGGATGACGACTGCCATGGTCTGAAGTCATGAGCTGGGGGATGGGTTGGTTGGGGGCAGTGGGGGCAGTGATGTCGATGGGTTTAACGTCGGCATCGAGAGCGGCTTGTTCAAGCTTGGTAATTTGATCTAAGATTTGTTGTTTTTTGGCATTGAGCTCTTTGCCAAAAGCGGCGCGTTTGGCGGCTGGTACATCTTTAATTTTGGCATAGTCAGAATTTAGACCCTTTAGCTGTTTTTTGAGCTCTTCAATTTTGACAGACATAAGTTTGATTATATACTAGATAATCAAGATTACAATAACAGATATGACGGCAAGCAGAATTAGAGCGAACCAGAACCAGCCGAAACGTCCGGTTTTTTTGAGTTCTTTGGTGTAAGCTGAGTCTTCAACTAGGTCAACATCATCCCCCTCTTGTGAGGTGCGCTGAGCCTTTTCGCGTAGTTCTGAACTGATTCTATCTTGAAGTTCAGAGCGCTTACCAGTGTCTTGTACTAGTATTCCCATGAATTATTCTCTTTATGTTAATTTCTTTGTCTATTGTATCAGACTATGCTATGATATGGGTAACATTATTAAAGGAGGTTAAATGGCAACTACAAAAGCCAAGACGACGAGTAAGTCTTCTACGAAGAAGCCGAGCAAGTCGATAAAGTCCGCAGCCTCTAAGCCTGCGAGAACTACTAGGGTGGAAACAATAACTAGTAAAGCTAAGCCAAGCCCGGTGAAGGAGTTCTTTGCGCGCAAATATGATGCGAGCGAGAATATCTTGACGATTTTCAAATCGCCAAAGATTATTGGCGCGATTCTCGGCGAGGTCATCGGCACGATGTTGCTGACGATGGTCCTGTTGACGCTGGGTATCTTTAACCCGCTATATCTGATCTTCGGGGTAATGGTAATTACCATTGCGGTATTTGCACTTTCGGGTGCGAACCTTAACCCAACTATCACAGTTGGCTTAATGGCAAGCCGCCGCATGTCACCGATTCGTGGTACGCTGTACATCATTGCACAGCTACTTGGTGCATGGTTTGGCCTGTTGGTCGTCAACGGCTTTAAGTTGGCTGGCGGCGAATTGGCGCAAGAATTGCCAGTGCTCAACACTCCGTTGTGGGGCGAAGGCGAAATGTTCTGGGCAATCACGATGATCGAGCTTCTCGGTGCAATCGTCATTGGTTTCTGTTTTGCTCGAGCATTGGTATACAAGCGCAGCGTGTTTACGTTCGGCGCCGTGGTGTCGGGTGGTGTCTTCTTGGCAGTGCTGCTCGCGGTGGTGTTAACGGGCAACTATCTAGCTGTGCAAGATACGGCATTTGTATTGAACCCGGCTGTCGCGATCATGTATCAAGCATTACCAAGCGAGGCAGCCAGCTTCGGCGAACTGCTTGGGCATATTGGCATAGCACTTTCGACCTATGTCATCTTCCCGGTACTAGGTGGTGCAATCGGCTTCTACATATCGGATCTGGCTGCAAAGCTTTCCGGTCAGAAGTTGAGCGAATAAGGTTATAGCTTAGAATAAAATAACTCCCTGAAAGGGGAGTTATTTTTTGATCCTTATGGAAAAGTTTGTGCTGATGCTTTTATGTGCCTTTGCGGTAAGATAGGATAGCGACGTGGTTCGGGAGCGAATCAAGATCCTGAAATTGCGAATCCCCGTGTGGTGTCCACCACCATATTCGGAGCTTCGTAAACAATTCTAGATGGACAGGAGCTCTGATCGAGAACCCGGTTTTCAGAAAGGAGAAGTAGACATGGTCAAGATTTCCATTTTATGGGGTCTAGTCCGTGTGGAGTATCCCAAAGAAAAAGATAACTAGGCCGTAAGACCTAGTTATCCCCACAGTAGGGAGAGAGATTCTAGAAATCTCTCCTTACGTTTTTTATTTTAAGCGTTTTTGTTGAGATGTCAAGACAGTTAAGATCAGCGGTGGCAACATTATATCTGTATTAGGTTAAGGTTAGTATAGCATGAAGTTTAAGCGCAGGTCAAAGCTCCGCGCTATCTGTTATTCTTGGGGTTTGTCGAGGCGTTTTGGTTCGATGGTGGGCTCGCCGGAAGTAATTTTGACGACGTCTTTATCGATTTGCTCTAAGCTTTTGTGGGCGGAGTTGAAGTGGCTGACAGTAGTGCCGAGAGAATTGCCGAGTTTATCCATGTAAGTTTCAAAACCAGTAATGTGGTCGCCGAGTTTGGCGACGCGGGCTTGGATGGCGAGGGCTTCTTTTTCAATCTGCAGACTACGCAGGCCTTGAAGAACAGTTTGGAGGTAGGCCATGAAGGAGGTGGGAGAAACGATAATAACTTTGCGGTCGCGGAAGGCGTATTCGACGAGATCACGCTGGCTGGATCCGGAAGTGCCGACGCGGCCCATCAAAACATCATAATATAGGCTTTCGGAGGGGATGAACATGAAGGCGAAATCCATAGTTTTTTCGGCCGGACGGATGTACTTGCTGGTTTCGTCGATGCGGGTTTTGAGGTCGTCGCGGACTTTTTTGGCGTATTGTTCCCTGCTGGCTTTGTCTTTGGCGTCGATCATACGGTTGTAATTTTCGAGCGAGAATTTGCTGTCGACGGGGAGGATTTTGCCTTTGTCGAGTAAGATGACGGCATCGACGATCTCGCCGTCCTTGAATTTGTGCTGGAGTTGGTAAGCGCCGGGCGGGAGTACATTGCCGAGGACAGAATCGAGATAAAATTCACCGAAAACGCCGCGTTGTTTGGGGTTTTGGAGGACGTTTTGGAGAGTTTTGAGCTCGTCGGCGACGGAAACGACGTGTTTATTGGTTTCAGTGATGGTGGCGATGCGAGCGGAGATGTCGGCGACGACTTTGTTGGACTCGTGAAGCTGCCTGTTGCTTTGTTCGAGCTGTTTGCCGATAGATTCTTGAACTTGGGCGTTGTTTTTGTCGATTTTTTCGCCCATGGAGTCTTTGAGGCTGCCGATTTGTTTGTTCATCATGATGACAGCAAAAGCGAAGCCAAAAATGAGGGCGATAAGTAGAATAATGAGTACAGTTTCCATAAATATATTCTAGCACAGGCCAAGAAAAAGAGCCGCCGGTGGCGACTCTTAGTGTCGACTATTCCTCTTCTGTGGGGATGAGGATTTGCCAGATAGTCTGCATGCCGATGCCGACCTGTTCAGGCATTTCTCGATAGCCATCAAGGAAACTGCGCAGAGTGATGGTTTCGTCGCCCGCTCCCCAGCCTTCATAGCTGTCGGTCAGACCCAGTATAATGTTGGGATAAATGTGGAGACGTGGTCCATCGTCGAAGATACCGAGTTCGAAGTTGTCGAAGTAACAACGGACTTCATCTGTGCCTTCTTTGGTGCAGCAGTACGGGTCGAGACGGAGCGCGGCGCGTAACTCTGACAGCTGCTCTGGATTGAGTTGCGATTGGCCTCTCCAGTCATCTAATAATTTGCAGACCCAGTTGGCAACTGGGGCAAACAAGATGAAGTGGCTGAACCGTTTGAGGGCCTCCAACTGGTTGATTTGCACATTGTTGCTGGCGATTTGCTCGGAGAAAATCTCGTTGCGAGCTTTTAAAATGTCGATCTGCGCTTCGATTTTTTGGATACGATCAGGCGGCAATTGCTCATTTTTGAACATACTCTATCCTCCCCTTAAAATATGATCGGAATGCTGCTTGTGATTATAACATTTCTAATAGGTTTTGACAAGCGCGAGGCTTGATTCACTGTGAGCGGATTTTGGCGTGGCAACTAGTACCAGTAGTTATTGTAAACTGAGCTGACGGCGGCGTTGACAATGATGATAGGGACGATAATGCAAAGAACGATATAGATGATTGTGCCAATGAGGGCGCCTTTGCCGGCGGATTTGGCGCGCTTGGGATATTCGTTAATCCAGACGAGGAAAAGGATGAGGCCAATCAGCGGGAAGAAGAGGCCGAGCGCGAGATAGCCTCCAGAGGGCGCATCACCGTTGGCGGAAGGCTTAGAGGAACCGCTGTGGCGAGGGGCTTCAGCTTCGTAATCGCGGTTGAGAATAATTTCTTTTTGTTCCTCGTATTCGGCTTTGCTGAGGACGCCGTCGTCTAAAAGTTCTTTAATTTTTTTGAGATCTGTATATTGGCTCATGATGATTCCTTTCTTATTTTTTAATGCCATCATTTAATATGAACGAGAAAACAAAGAGCGGGCCAAAGAGGAGGACAACGTCCATGAAGACGGAGACGATTTGTAATCCCATGGTACTGAAACTGGCAGCGGCGATGATGTAGCAGAGGAGGTAAAGGCCGGCGGCGGCGATGATGATGATGGGGGCGAATTTGAACCAGGGGGTTTTGGCGACGGTTTTGATAGTTTGGTTTTTGGCGAATTTTTGGTCAATTGAAAAACATTGAACGGCAAGCAGCAATGCGGCGGCGATACCGGCGAGGTTGGCGATTAGGCTCATGAAGAAGTAAAGCGGAAACCATCCTAAAGTGGAAAAACTTGAAAAGAGGCTGAAGAGAAAGACGCCGCTGACGAGCAGAGCGCCAATGCCTTGCATTTTTGGCTTGCCGCGGCCGACCAAGAAAACAATACCGGCGGCAATGACGATTAAAATGATGAGCATGCTCCAGAAAAAGATATTCATGGCTAAACTCCTAACACAAAGATAAATGATAATAAAGGATAGGCTAGCAAGGCAATAGCAGCGGCGATGTAGAGGCCGTCATATTTGCCGGCAGCTATTTTTGCTCCTCCGCGATGGGCGGCCGGGGCTTCGTCTTCTTTAGCTAAGATTTGTTCTTTTTTCTTTTCGTAGTCTGCTTTGCTGATGATACCCTCATCAAGCAGTTCCTTGAACTTGGTCAGTTCGTCATATTTTCCCATGATAACTCCCGTTATATTGCTTCAATGATATAACGGGAGCTCTGCTTATGTAAATAGCCTATGACTACTTATCGACGACTTCGCCTTCGACGGTACCATCGTCGGGTTTTTGGTCAGTTTGCTCGTCCGGATTATCAGGGGTGGCGGAGGTTTGATCTGCGCTCGAACTTTCCTGGTTTTGCTGGTAGAGCTTGGCGCCAATGGGCATAATGCGGTCGTTGAGATCTTTGACGGCCTGTTCGAGGGCGTCTTTGTCTTTGCTTTCATCGGCGAGGACTTCTTTGGCTTCGTGGACGGCTTTTTTGATATTGTCTTTATCTTCGTCGCTGATTTTGTCCTTGAACTCATCGGGCATTTTTTCAGCTTGATAGACGGCATTTTCGAGGTGGTTTTTGGCGTCGACGGCTTCTTTCTTTTTCTTGTCGTCTTCGGCGTGAGCTTCGGCGTCGGTCTTGGCTTTTTCGATATCATCTTTGCTCATGTTGCCAGAGTTTTGGATGGTGATGCTCTGCTCTTTGCCGGTGCCTTTGTCTTTGGCGGTAACGTTGAGGATGCCGTTGGCATCGAGGTTGAAAGTGACTTCGATTTGGGGGATGCCGCGCGGGGCGGGGGCAATGCCGTCAAGGATAAAACGGCCAAGCGATTTGTTGTCGCCGGCCATTTCGCGTTCGCCTTGGAGGACATGGATCTCGACTTGAGGCTGGTTGTCGGAAGCGGTAGAGAAGGTTTCGGATTTGGAGGTCGGGATGGTGGTGTTGCGGTCGATTAACGAGGTGCGGACACCGCCCATAGTTTCGATGCCAAGCGTCAGCGGGGTGACGTCGAGGAGGAGGACGCCTTTGTTGTTCCCGGCTAGATAATCGCCTTGGTAAGCGGCGCCAATGGCGACGGCTTCGTCTGGGTTAATACCCTGCATGGGATCTTTACCAAAAATCTGTTTAACTTTTTCGACAACTGCGGGCATGCGGGTCATGCCGCCGACCATGACAATTTCATTGATGTCGCCGGGCTTGAGCTTGGCGTCATCAAGCGCCTTTTTGACTGGTCCGGCCAAACGGTCGATGAGAGGTTTGACGAGTTCTTCGAGTTTGGCGCGGGTCAAAGTATATTCGAAGTGCTTGGGGCCCTGCGCATCAGCAGTGAGGAAAGGCAAAGTTATTTCAACCTGAGGAGTGCTGCTGAGTTCTTTTTTGGCTTTTTCGGCTTCGTCTTTGATGCGCTGCATCGCGGCAGAGTCGTTTTTGATGTCGATGCCGGAGTCAGATTTGAAAGTATCGACAAGGTGGTTGACGATAATATTATCGAAATCCTCGCCGCCGAGATGGGTATCGCCGTTGGTGGATTTGACTTCAATGACATCGTCGCCGAGTTCTAGGACGGATACATCGAAAGTCCCGCCGCCGAGGTCAAAGACAACGACTTTTTGGTCTTCTTTTTTATCAAGTCCATAAGTTACGGCGGCAGCGGTAGGCTCGTTGATGATGCGTTTGACTTCGAGGCCAGCAATCTTGCCAGCATCTTTGGTAGCTTGGCGCTGAGCATCGTCGAAGTAGGCCGGAACGGTAATGACGGCTTCGGTGACTTTTTCGCCCAAGAAAGCTTCGGCGTCAGCTTTAATTTTGCTGAGAATCATGGCGCTGATTTCTTCGGGAGTGTATTCTTTATCGCCCATTTGCACAGCTACGCCGTTGCCTTTTTTGACAATCTTAAATGGCATGATGCTGAGGTCGTCTTGGACTTCTTTGTCGTCGAATTTGCGGCCGATCAAACGCTTGATACCGTAAATAGTATTTTCGGGGTTAGTAACGCGTTGGCGTTGGGCGATTTTGCCAACCAGGCGGTCGCCTTTTTTGGTGGCAGCGACAACGGATGGCGTAGTGCGGTCGCCTTCGCTATTGGTAATAACTTCTGGTTTACCAGCCACCATATAGGCAAAGGCCGAGTTGGTGGTACCGAGGTCGATACCGATAATTTTACTCATCTTGTCCTCCTTGTAATATTGCTAATGTTTAGCACTCTCTCGCATTGAGTGCTAGCTAATTTCATGTTAGCAAACTGGCAAACCGTTGTCAAGACTGCTAATTAGCACTTGACTTTTTATAATGGTTGTGCTATAATGAAAGGATGTACTTTAAAAATCTATCTGTTTAAAGGAGGGGACCCCTGTGAAAAAACTCATAATTGCATTACTCGTAGCCGTGTTGTCTGTATCTGTGGTAACGCCAGCCCTAGCGGCCGACGTGGACCCATCTGCCCAAATAACCGTCTGGGCGCGGAATCCCGAGAAAACCGCGGGTTTCGCAAAGGAAATCACTGTTATGCAAGGGGATGTCGTGGAACTCCATATGGATTTGGTAAATTACGAGAAGAGTGATGTTACGCTAAAATTCGCTCTTCCTGATACGCTTCAGTATGTTGTCGGGTCGGCGGTGTTGCTGGGTGACAGAACACTTCCTGACACATTGATGACGGAACAAGGTTTTAATTTGGGTGAGTGGGGCCCGAATCAGCAGCTTGAAATAAGATTTTCGGCTGTGGCAATGGCCGATCATTTGATGATCGACACTGATTGTATAACCGTCACTAAATTTGATGGCGGATATCAGATTCAGATTGTGTCTGCTATCGAATTGCCGAGGACGGTACGGACAATAACACGTTTGGAGTTTAGTTGGATATTGGCGCAGAGGTTTGCGGTGGAACCGCATCATACTTTGCCGAGAGAAACTCCGTGGCCATTTTCTGATTGCATAGGTTGGAGTGCGGCATGGGCATTTGATCGCGGCTTGATGGTCGGTTGCGGGGACAATAAGTTTTGCCCTGACGCTTTTTTGACCTACGAGCAATTCGCGGTTGTTTTGTGCCGTCTGGCAAATATAACGCCTGATGCCGAGAAGCACAATATCCAAGGTGGAGGAATTGCTGATTGGGCTGGTCCCAGTATCGTAGCAATCGCTGACTATTTGGATGGAGAAGGCAATCTCTGTTTGTTTGCCGATGATCCGAAGGGTGCGGTTACCGAATCGTTCGTACAGGAAATGCTCGATATAGTTTTGCGGTGATAAAACAGTAGATAAATATGAATAAAGGTCGCTTAGGCGACCTTTTTCTATTGAAAATCGCGCCGGCTAGGGCGCGATTTCAAAAATGCTCTGGCCAAAGTCCGTGGCGATGGCGATGGAGCACAAGGAGATTTTTTGTTCGTCTACATACGGGAAAACACTGTGGCAGAGTTCGTGGGCCAATGTGCAAACGGCGAGTTCGCGGCCAGGGCCGCTGATCATGACGTCGTAAGCAGTGGTAGTTCCAGATGAATTCCAGTAGGTTAATTCCCTGCCAACGCAGATGAGAATTAGGCCGCTGTCACTGCCGGGTGATAGCACATTGAGCCCGTACGTCGTGGTCTCCTGCTTGTAGCCAAAGGCGCTATTGAGCAGCGTGACGGGCGAGGCGCTGACAGACACCGAGCCGGGATTTAAAATGCAGTTGCCACTGGAAATCACGATGGTGTGGTGCGTTGGCATAGCCACAGAAGAATTGTTGACGTTGGCGCAAGCCAGTCCGACGATAAATGTCATCAAAGCGTCGTCATCAACTTGCAGCCCGCGGACGTCGGTCCAAATCTCTACCGAGAAATTGATACCTTCGCCAAGATCGCAATCGATGCGCCGGGCGCCGTTGATTGAATTATAGGTGCCGAGCTTAAAGTCGGCTGAGGAAATGTCGGCGAAGTTGGATGACCAAAGGTCAAACTTGGTTCTACTCAATAAGTCATAATTGACCTGAGCTTGACTCTTGGTAAGGGTAATGTCCGAGAATTCCTTGGCGCTGGCTGGGCTGCTGGTCTGGGGAGTAGTATGAGTGTACTGGTCGAACAGGTCTTTGCCCTGGTCGACATATGGTTGGAACTGCTGTCCGAGACCAGATACCGAATCAAGATTAAAGACAGGAGCGGCGAAATTGACTACCAAAATGATGGCGGCCAAAATCAACACGGTCTTGGCAATATTCTTGACGGCCGATGAAAACGCGAGAATTAAGAGAGCAAAGACGGCGACAACGATGGCGGTCTCGATCGGGATGCTGGCGATGACGGAAAAGATTTTCTCGACGTATTCCACAGAAAAAACCTCCTTTTTTTGAATTTTAAGACTACTCTCACCCTGTGGGGCAAATTATATAGTAGAGATGCTATGAGTGTAAAACATGAGCTTGATGTTATTTTTTACGGTGGTCTTCGAGAGAGAATTTTTCGATAGCTTTGGTGTAGCGCATGAGGATGATGGTGCCGACGCAGGCGCCGATAGTGGCGAAAATCATGTCAAACATGGTGTCGTCAACGCCCGGTTCGAGGAGTTCTTGCATATTGGTACCGAGTAGCTTGTCGCTGGTAAATTCAAAATACTCCCAGATGGCGGCGACAGCGATACAGAAGCAAATGATGAATAGGGCTTGAAAACGTTTGTCGGTTTTGTCGACTTTAAAGAATTTGAGGGCATACCAGGCAATGATGACCGTCAGGATGCCGGAGAAAAAGTGGATGACTTTGTCAAAGTGAGGCACGGTTTTGTAGAAATCGAAGCAGATGCCGAGAAAGAGTGCAAAGAATAGGAAGATGAAATAGGTGAGTTGAAGGCGAAAAGAGATTTTGGCTTTGAAAAGTTTTTGGATAATGTTGGGGAGTAAGGGCAAGGTGAGCCCGGCAATGACGCCACCGTACTTGTTGTATTCTGGTTCAATGATGACGATAACGAGAAGAGCTAGAGCAATGATGATAAGGGAGGCTTGGATGAGAATAAGCAGGACACGTTGTGTGCGATTCATATGTTTCTATTTTAGCAGAGTTTGGGACGCGTGGTACAATTACTGATATGAACGTAACAATTATTGGCGCGGGGGCATTTGGCAAGGCGCTGGGGAAAATTTTGACCGATAATGGCCACGGAATAACGTATTTTGACCGCAAAAATTCGATGTCGCTGGAGGATGCGACGAGAGAGACGGATGTGATAGTGATTGCGATTCCGTCTGCGGCGGTGCCGGAATTTGCCAGTTCCCTACCAACGGATTTGCGGCAATTGCCGGTAATACTGGCGACTAAGGGCATGTTATCGTTGGATGTGTTTGCGGATTATGTGCGTTTTTCGGTATTGGGCGGGGCGGCTTTTGCCGTAGATATCATGGAGGAGTTGCCGGTAACTTTAACAGTGACGGATGAGTTATCGCAAATGCTGTTCAAGAACGAGCGAGTAGCCGTGGAATTGACGGATGATGCGTTGGGCGTGGAACTGTGCGGAAGCTTGAAGAATATTTATGCGATTGGGGCGGGCGCACTGGTCAAAAATCCGGATGAGATGTTGGAATATTTGCAAAAAGCACTGGCGGAAATAAAACTATATCTGGTGGATCACGGAGCAAAGCCAGAAACGGCGGAACTGGCTTGCGGGATTGAGGATTTGACGATGTCGGCAACGAGTGAAAAATCGCGTAACTTGCGGTTTGGCCAGGCGCTGGCGGAAGGGCGTTCGGTGGAGGAAGCGCACAGCGGATTAGAGACAGTCGAGGGCCTGGAAGCACTGGACGAGATCAAATATGAAGATTATCCAATAATTGCAAAAGTTTACGAATTGGTGCGCGGCCGTGAAGCTAAATGAAAAACAACAAGCAGCCGTTGATAAAATTGACGGTCCGCTGCTAGTAATTGCAGGACCAGGAACGGGTAAAACGCAGCTACTTGGTGCGCGAGCGGCGAATATTTTGGAGAAAACAGATACAAACCCAGAAAATATTTTGTGTTTAACTTTCACGGAATCGGGAGCGAGCGAGATGCGTGAGCGGTTGCGCAGTTTGATTGGACCGGTGGCGGCGAAAGTGAATATTTCAACTTATCATGCATTTGGATCGGATATTATTTATCTTTATAATAATTTTGCGGAGAGGGTGATACGGAATTTGGAGTCGCCGATTGATGAAGTGCGACGGCATAAGATTTTGACGGCATTGAGGGATTCACTGAAGCACAATGACATTTTGCGCGGGGCGAAGGTGTCAGATTTGGTGGCGACGATTAGCGAGGTAAAGACAGAGCGGTTGAGTTCGGCGGATTTAGCTAAGATTGCGGAAACAAATATGGTAGATTCAGTGGAAATCAATGCGGCGGTGGGGGGAATTTTGACAGAAATTCCAAAGGGGGCACGGTTTGGGGTGGTGTTGCCCTTTTACGAGCAGGTGCGAGATGAGCTGACGCGATTTGTGAGCGGCAAGACTATTGCAGGAAAAGCAGAGAGAATTGGCAATAAGTTGCTGGCCTCGCTGAACAAGGTGATAGTCGAACAGGAAGCGAGCGAGAAGCCATCAACTGGAGCGCTGACGAAATGGCGAGGGACGTACTTTGACAAAGACGACAAAAATCGATTTGCACTGAGTAACGCGGTGGCGAATAAGAAATTGCTGTCTTTGGCAAATCTACTAAACTTGTATGATGTATATTTGGCGGATCAGAGTTTGTTTGATTTTGCGGACATGATTGAGGAGGCGATTAAGTATTTGAGTAAGGATGACGCGTTTCGGTTTTCGGTGCAGGAGAAATATCAGTATATATTGTTGGATGAATTTCAGGACACGAACGCTTCGCAGTTGGAGTTGATTCGGTTGGTGGCGGATTACGAAAAACCAAATATTATGGCGGTGGGGGATGACGACCAGGCGATTTTTGCGTTTCAGGGCGCGCAATATTCGAATTTGATGGATTTTCAGAAAATGTTTGGGGCGGAAATTGTGGTGCTAAACGTGAACTATCGGTCGGGGCAGCCGGTGATTGATTTGGGGGCGGCAGTCGCAGGTCAGATCTCCGAGCGGTTTGCGACTGAATATAACATAGAAAAAAAGTTGATGTCTGAGGCGGTGGCTGCGGGCGAAACAGAGGTGGAAACGCGAATTTCGCGCCTGGAGTTTGCGGGAGAACCGAGCGAGTATGGATGGGTCGCAGGTCAGATCTCCGAGTTAATTGAGGCGGGTGCGACACAAAAATCGATTGCGGTGATCGCACCGAAGCATAAATACTTAGAGGCGCTGGTGCCCTATTTCGGGGCGTATCCGAAAATAAAATTAAGCTATGATAAACGTGAAAATATTTTGGAGTCGGAGCAGATACGGCCGCTTTTAAAGATGGCGCGGATGGTGGTAAATTTGGCGAGAGTGCGACCGACAGCGTCGGATATTTTGGAGATTTTGAGTTATGAGTTTTGGGGGGTGCGGCCGCTGACAGTGATAAATGTGGTGCAGATGGCGCAAGAAAGACATCGTTCGATTTTAAATTATTTGCAAGAGTCGGGAGATGAGCGATTAGCGGAACTAGCGGAATTCTTCAGTACGTTGGCGTTGAAATCGATTGATACGCCGTTGGAAATTATGCTGGATTATATGTTGGGTTCGCAAGTTTTGGGCGACTATCGCAGTCCGTATTTGACGTACTTTACGGAGAAAAATGATTTGAAGACGATTAACTTTTATGAGAGCCTGGCAGTGCTGCGCGAACATGTGAACTCGTATACGAAAGCGAAGACACATTTGAGGTTGAAAGATTTAGTGGAATTCGTGGATGATTACGCGTCGGCGGAGAAGAAATTGATTAATACGAGTCCTTATGTGGAAGCGGCGGATGCGGTGCGGTTGTTGTCGGTGCATGGTGCGAAGGGTTTGGAATTTGATTATGTGTTTTTGATTTCATTGGATAACCGGGCGTGGGGAACGAGCAAGGGGAATAATAATACGCTGGTGCTGCCGAAGAATTTGGAATATGTGCGGCATACGGGTGCGACGGAAGATGAGAAGTTGCGAGAACTGTTTGTGGCGATTACGCGGGCGAAATACAACTTACGGTTGAGTGGATCGAAGCAGGATTTTGCAGGAAAAGTGGCAGTGCCGCTGCGGTATTTGGACGGGATAGGGCCAGAAATCACCTCTGTTGCGGAGGTTCGACCTGCGCTTGATCTTTGGCAGTCTAACTGGTCTGGAAGATATGATGTGCGAGAAGCGGATGTGCGGGCAGTGGCGGCCAAAAATGTAGAAAATTATCGGTTAAGCGCGACAGATTTGACGAGTTATGTGGACGTGATTTATGGCGGGCCGGAGCAGTTTTATTTGAATAGAGTGCTGAAGCAGCCGGGTGAGCGATCAGCGGATTTGGATTATGGGAATTTCATGCATGCAGTGTTTGATAAAGTGACGAAGGAGAAAATTAGTGATGAGGCGGCGCTGGAATTTTATAGGTCGTTGGTAGCAGAGGCGGATGTGGAAGATGAGAAACGAGATGAGCTGCTGGAGCGTGGTGAAGATAATCTGCCAGTATATTTGAAAGCACGGGGAAATTATTTGCGGGCGGACGGGCATTATAGCGAGGTGTCATTTTCCAGGGATAATTTGATAGTGGATGGGGTACCGTTGTCGGGAAAAATTGACCATATGGCGGTGGATGAGGAGAATAAAACGATTGTGGTGACGGACTTTAAGACAGCGAAATATCATGCGGAAAAATGGGATAGTTATGCGACGTTGTGGAAGTATAAGCGACAATTGATGTTTTATAAGTTGCTGCTGGGGGCGTCGTTGAAATGGCGAGATTACAGGGTGGAAGAAGCGATGATTGATTTTGTGACGCCGGATGAGGAAGGCGAGGTACGGCAGAAGGTTCTCCAGTTTGAAGGGCAGGATATGGCGGAGTTTGTGGAACTGTGCAAGAAGGTTTATGAAAATATCAAGGCGCTGGAGTTTCCGGATGTTTCTGGGTATGAAAAGACGCTGCGGGGAATGAAGGATTTCGTCCAAACGCTTATGGTATGATAGGGTTGTAATGCCAGAACCGACGAGTAGTTTTGAGAGCGATTTCGTGTCGCAGGTGAAAAGCCCGAATATGCCGGTTAATGCAGCTCTGCCAGGGACTTCGATGAAGAAAGGCGGAATTGATAAGCGATGGTTTATAATTGGCGGATTGATATTGTTGGTGGTGGGAGCGTTGGTGTTCGTGACGATGATGTCGAGAGGTGATGATGGGGAGGCAGAGGAAGAGGCAGGTGTAGGAGATGAGTTCGTGGATGATACGACGCTAGATCCTGCCTCGGTTTGGAGTGCTAATCCTTATCGTGGTGACATTGTAGGTATCTGGAAATGTAATGCGGAGATAGTGTTGGAATTTCGTAGTGATCAATCTTATATTTGGAAATTTGGGTTAGAGGATAACAATACAGAAATTGGACGATTTTGGCAGGAACAAAGTGAAGCTAGATTGGTAGTTGCCCCTCAGAATTCGGGAAGTGAACCTTACGGTCTTTATCTGTTTGGAGATGATAGGGCGGTGATTTTTATGTACGGGGATACAGCAGTTTATAGATGCGAAAGGAGTTCGCGGCTATGAAGAAGCTGTTGGGTTCAGTACTATTCTTTGTTTTCACTGTTATTGCCACAGCCTTGGTAATTGTTGCTCCGGTAGCTGCTGCCAATGATTGTCATGAGCCGCCTGATCCGGGCGTATGCTCATCTATCCTTCCTGAATCGTGGTGCCAGCCTGGAGGTATAGCTGAAATTTTGGGATTGATTTTGGATATTATGACCATGGGCATAGGGGTGCTAGCAACAGTTGGCCTGGTGATAAGTGGTATCCAGTGGTTGACTTCACGAGACAATGAATCACAGGTTATAAAAGCTAAAAGCCGCATATTCAATATTGTGATAGGTATTTTAACTTGGGCTTTGATTTGGCTGCTACTAAGCTGGTTATTGCCGGGGGGATTGATATTGGGAGATCCGACGGCCGGGACATCCGTAGGTGATTGCCCTGCGGGGGAGTGGGAAGGGCTGCATCCGAAGCCGCCGCCGCCGACGCCGGGACCAGGGACAATTCCGCCCGGAGGTGGCGAAGGGGTATTTGCTCCTGGTGATCCGAGAGCGAGTTCTGTGAATGTGCCCTGCCCTGCTGGGACAACGGATGTAGGCATATCGGATGGCTGGAGTAATGGTGTAAGAACTAATTATCGATTTTGCAGAATACCTAGCGTGTCCAATGTGATGGTAAATTCCAATATGGCGGCTTCGTTTGACGCGATGGGAAATGCGGCAAAAGCGGCGGGCATAACTTTGACCCATGCGGGTGGTTTTCGGTCTTTTGATACAGCCCTAAATGGTTGTAATGCGACCAAAAATAATGCGGCAAAAAGAGCGGAAGTGGAGGCACAGAGGCGAAATGGACGGATATACCCTAGAGGAAATTGCGGTAACTCTGTAAGTTACGCTTGGCCTGGTTATTCTAACCATCAGGCTGGAGTCGCAATTGATTTTGAGATACAGTGTAATTTTACAATGAATTCGGATTGTAACACTCCAATGTATCAATGGATTAAAGCAAACGCTGGAAAATTTGGACTAAAAAGAAATAGTGGCGAATATTGGCACTACAGTCCAGATGGCGGTTAATTCGGCTAGTGCTTGCGTTTTGGGGTTGAGTTTGGATAGAATATAGGGGAAATCTTGGCGAGCGCCAAGAAATTTTGTACATGAGGGGAGTGAAGGCGGATGACGTATCGTTGTCCAATATGCGGCAAGGCGTGTTTGTCGGAAAAAGAAGCGGCAGCGCACTGCGCAAAAGGCACAAAGTGTCCAACCTGCAGAGGCATTGGGAAAAAGGTCGGCGGGGCTTTTGAGCCTAACCAAACGTGTCCAACCTGCAGAGGCAGCGGTGTGGTTTAGCCACATCACCAATATGACCGGCGTCGAGATTGACGCCGGTTTTTCCATGCAAAAGATGATAAAAATGTTATAATCGTGTTATGAAAAAGAAAGTTGTGACGCGGTTTGCGCCGTCGCCGACGGGTTATATTCACATCGGCAATGTGCGCTCAGCGATTTATCCATACCTCGTGGCTAGACAGGCAGGCGGGAAATTTATTTTGCGGATTGAGGATACGGATCGGGCGCGGTATGTGGAGGGAGCGACCGAATTGATTGTGGAAACTTTGAAATGGTTGGGATTGGATTGGGATGAGGGTCCGGGCGTGGGCGGCGATAATGGCCCGTATTTCCAGACTGAACGCACGGATATTTATTATGAGTGGGGGAAGAAGTTGATTGCGAGCGGGCGGGCTTATGCGGACACGACGCCTGCGGAGAAGATTGGGGAATATCGTGAAAAAGCGAAGGCGGAGGGTTATCCGTTTTTGTATCGAAATTATCGGCCGGCGGAGACGCCGGAGTGGGAAGTGGGGATGCCGCTGAGGTTCAAGGCGGAGCCGAAGAATTATGAGTATCACGACGAAGTGATGGGCGACTTGAAGATGGGGGAAGAAACACAGGATGACTTTATTTTGATTAAAGCGGACGGGTTGCCGACGTATAATTTTGCGCACATTATTGATGATGTGACGATGGATGTGACACATGTAATTCGCGGGCAGGAATATTTGCCGTCGATGGGGAATTATTTGGCATTGTATGATGCGCTCCAAATTGAGCGACCGATTTTTGTACATTTGCCGCATATTTTGGGACCATCGGGCACTAAGAAATTGAGCAAGCGCGATGGCGCTAAGTCGGTGACAAATTACCGAGATGAGGGGATCTTGCCAGAAGCGATGTTGAACTTTTTGGCGTGTTTGGGCTGGAATGATGGTACGGAACAAGAAATTTTTACGAAGGAAGACTTGATCGAGAAGTTTAGGTTGGATAGAATTCAGCGGGCGTCGGCGCGATTTGATGAGCAGAAATTGGTTTGGTTAAATGGCCAGTGGATTCGGAAATTGTTTGTAGAAAATCCAGAAGAATTACATCGCAGGGCGCATGAATTTTGGGACGAATACGCTAAGGATACTACGGATGAGCGTAAAAATATCATCATGAGTATAATTTATGACCGATTGAAGACATTGGCGGATTTACGCGGTATGACGCGATATTTCTTTGTGGACCCGGAAGTTGATTTGGACATGTTGCTGCAAAATAAATTCCTGAAAAAAATGTCGGAGGAGGAGTTGCAGAATTTGTTGCAGGCGGCAGTGAAAAAGCTGGAAACAGTGGAAGATTGGACGCCAGAAAATATTCGTACGGCACTAAATGAACTATTGATTGAAACGAAGACTAAACCGCCGGTATTGTTTAGCCCGATTCGAATAGCGCTGAGTTTTGCACCGTTTTCGCCGGCTTTGCCAGAGACAATGGAGGTTTTGAGCAAGGAAGTGGTGTTGGCGCGGTTAAATGCAGTGATTCGAGCGCTGAGCAACGAGCGGTAAAAACTTGCGGCATGGGGGGCTTTGACGTAAAATATAAGCATGAGAATAAAACAGGAGGGGTCATCGGGAGGTTTGGGAAGCTGGTTGGCAGCACATAAGTTTTTATTGATTATTATTCCCTGCTCTATGATTATCATTGCGGCGGGTGTGGTGTCGACTTTGATTTTGATTGATGCGGCAAATAGTGTGGCAGTCGAGGAACCGGAGCCGGAACCAGATCCAGATCCGGTGCCGATTGTGAAGTATTTTTCGCGTTTGACCGGTTTTCCGATAGCAGGCCAGGAACAATTAAATGCGCCGGCAACTTGTGTCATGATCGAAAATTCGCCAGATGCGCGCCCACAATCTGGATTGACTGCGGCTGGAGTAGTGTATGAAGCAGAAGCGGAGGGCGGGATTACGCGGTTTATGGCAGTTTATCAGCAACATGATTTACCGATGTTGCTTGGGCCGGTGCGATCTTTACGTTTGTATTATGCGCACTGGGCGAGACCCTATAATTGTGCGATTGCACACTGGGGCGGAGCGGATGATGCGTTGTGGTTGGTACGCAACACTCCTGGATTTCGAGATGCGGATCAGTCTTTTAATCCAAGCGCGTATTGGCGAATCAAGAATTGGGGACGTTATGCACCGCATGATGGTTATACGAATGCAGAACGGCAAATTGCATTGAACGCGGCAAGAGGTTTTGGACCGTCGGAATTTGTCGGATTTCCGCGCGCGGTGGGCGGAGTGTTGCCGACCAGGTCGGAAGTGCCGGCGACGGCGATTAATATCAAAATGGTGGGGGCGTACTATAGTGTAAGATATGCCTACGACGCGGCGAGTAATAGCTATTTGCGGTCGCATGAAAGTGGTGGGGCGCATATGGATAAAGACGTAAATGCGGTAGTGACACAAAATGCACCGAAGGTGGTGATAGCGATTAGGACGGCGGAGGAAGGAAGAGCAGGAGGCTATTACATGAATACGGTGGCGGTTGGAACAGGTGCAGCGTATATTTTCCAAAATGGCGAATATATTGAGGGAACTTGGACGAAGAGCTCAATATTGGCTGAACTAGAATTTCACGATGCAGCTGGTAAACCGATAGTGTTTGTGCCCGGACAAGTTTGGATCACCGCGGTAGTAAAAAATAGGCCGATAACCTGGCAATAATATGAAGAAAAAAGAATTTGGAAAAATGTCGAGGGCGGCGCGAATAGTTGCAACTTGCCAGATTGTGGTTTGTGTATTGGCAGTGGGCTGGATGGTGTTTGCGGGTTTTTATTTTAATCGTGAGGCAATTGCGATGCGGTCGTTGGATTTTTTGGTGAAGGATTATTATGAAAATTATATTTATGATAAATTTCTGGTCGAAAAGTACGTAGAGGATGGTTTTCCGGATGTGCGGCTGCAGCAATTGTTGAGTTTTGACGGAGCACGAAATGTTAAGTACGCTCCAGATTTTTATGATTGTGATAAGAAAAATACAAAGGTGAAGATTACACCTGTGAAGCCGTTTGGGCGGAAAGATTATAGCTTCGTGACAGAGCTTGATTGTGAACGGAAATAATGCTAAAATAGGCGCGGTTGGTCCGGTCGTCTAGTGGTTAGGACTCCAGGTTTTCATCCTGGCAATCATGGGTTCGAATCCCATCCGGATCACCATTTTTGTTGCGCTTATGGTAGAATAAAGAAAAGGAGATTTTGATGTCAAAATTGTTTAAGCGTACAAAAATTCTAGCAACTGTCGGACCGTCAGTATTCCCAGAGGATAAACTCAAGGAAATGGTTTATGCAGGGGTTAATGGGTTTCGGATGAATTTCAGTCATGGCGCTAATGAAGAAAAAGATGAACAGATTGCGA
The DNA here is from genome assembly GCA_009783305.1 of Candidatus Saccharimonadota bacterium. GTDB lineage: Bacteria > Patescibacteriota > Saccharimonadia > Saccharimonadales > Saccharimonadaceae > UBA2834. Next base: position 8,721 of record WRHJ01000006.1, on the reverse strand, counting down.
TAATTCGCAAATACGCGGCAGAGCGCGGCAAGGCGGTGGCGATCTTGCAAGATTTGCAGGGACCGAAGATTCGGTTGGGGGCATTGAAGGATAATCATTTGGATTTGAAGGCAGGAGATGAGGTGGTGTTGGATTATGCCCTGCAGGAACATGATGGTACTTTGTTTTTGCCGGTACAGTATAACTTGGCCGAGAAGGTGAAGGTGGGAGAGCCAATATCAATGTTTGACGGACAAGTGCATGCGGAAGTGGTAGAAATTGTCAGTGATACGGCAATTAAAGTGAAGGTGGAAAATGACGGCTTCTTGATGAGCAAAAAGGGGATCAACTTGCCGGATACGGATTTGGGTGGCGATATCCTGACTGAAAAAGACATGGCGGATATTGAATTTGGTGCATCGCGGGATTTTGATTTTGTGGCGATGAGTTTTGTGCAGAGTGCGGAAGATATTGAGAAATTGCGACAGATTTTGGTGTCGCATGGCAGCAAGGCACAGATTGTGGCGAAGATTGAGACGAAGAAAGCGATTGAAACTGACGAAGTGATGGAAGCGATTGTTAGAGCGACGGATGGGATTATGATTGCGCGCGGTGATATGGCGATTGAGGCGGGAGCGGAGGTTGTGCCAATTGTGCAACGTAAGTTGATCGCGTTATGCCGTCAACATTGCAAGTTGGTAATTGTAGCGACGCAAATGATGTCCAGTATGGTGGAAAGTCCGGAGCCAACGCGCGCGGAAGTTTCGGATGTGGCAACGGCGGTGATTTTGGGTACAGATGCCGTAATGTTGTCGGATGAGACAGCAAATGGTAAATATCCGATCGAAACGATTAAGGAGATGAAGAAGGTGATTTTGTATACGCAAAACCACTCAAGGATTTTACCGATCGAGAAAAACCCGACTGGTGAATATAAGAGTTATGACGCATTAGGTAAAGCGGCAGTGAAATTAGCGGAACAAATTGAGGCGGATATGATTATTGCTTCAACTATGTCCGGCGCGACGGCGGCGTCAGTGGCGGCGCAGAGGCCAAATCTACCGATTGTGTCGGTGACAAGTGATGCGCGAGTGGCGAATCAGTTGGCACTGACCTATTCAAATTCGGCGTATGTGCGAGATTTTTCGGCGACTTATGCACAAGATTTGGCGCATGAGTTGAAAGATTCGGGGTATTTGAAGCCAAAAGAAGGCAAAGATGATCTGACGATAGTATTTCTTTCTGGGGTACATCGTAATGATGTGGGCGGTACAGATACGATTCAGATTAGAAAAATTTAAACGCGAACATGGTATAATAGGAACATTAGGAGGTTAGACTACGATGTTCGATAAAAAAACTATTCGGGATATACCGGTTAGGGGTCAGGTGGTGTTGGTGCGCACGGATTATAATGTACCGCTGGATGAACAGGGGAACATCACTGATGATTTGCGGATAAAGGCTAGTCTGCCGACAATTCAGTATTTGTTGGAAAATGGAGCGAGCAAGGTGATTCTGATGTCACATTTGGGGCGACCGGAAGGAAAACGCGAGCCATCGATGTCTTTATATCCAGTGGCTAAGCGATTGCAGGAATTATTGTCCGGGATACCGGTGCAATTTGTGGGTGATACTTGCGGGCCGGATGTGGAAGCGGCGGTAGAAGCTTTGCCAAAAGGCGGGGTGTTGTTGCTGGAGAATTTGCGATTTTCGCCGGATGAAGAGAAAAACTCGGAAGATTATGCTAATGAAATTGTAGATAGTACGCATGCTGATTTGTTTGTGCAGGATGGGTTTGGGGTGATTCACCGGGCGCACGCTTCGACGGAAGCAATCACGCAATTGTTGCCGTCGGTAGCAGGGTTACTGTTGGAAAAAGAGGTTTCAAATTTGACGGCGGTGATTGATAATCCGGAGCATCCGTTGCTGGTGATAATTGGGGGCGCTAAGGTTGAGGAAAAGCAGCCAATGATTGATACATTTTTGCCGATTGCTGATCAGATTGCAGTGGGGGGCAAGATTGCGGCAGATGGGTATACCAATGATAACCCGAAAGTATATGCGGCAGAAGATTTCGTGAGCGATGATGCCGGAGCGAAGTTAGATATTGGGCCAGTAAGCACGGAAAAAATCGTGGAGATGGTAGGTGGGGCGAGAACGATTGTATGGAACGGGTTATTGGGCAAGGCGGAAGAAGAAGCGTATGCGCAGTCTTCTAGAGCAGTGGCAGAAGCGATGGGTCATAGTGGAGTGAAGACAGTTGTAGGTGGTGGGGATACGGCAGGGTTTGTAGAGAATTTGGTTGCGTCTGATCCGAGTTTGCATTTTACTCTGATTTCGACGGGTGGTGGGGCGTCGTTGGATTTGCTGTCTGGGAAATCTTTGCCGGGCTTGGATGCGTTGGAAGATAAATAGTTGCCTTAATTCCCCACAACACTAAACAATAACGTAAAACTAAACTCTCCAGTAGGTATAGTCATATTAGCATTGCCTCCTATGATGAGTGTAGTAAAGTCTCCATCAGGATGAGTACCAGTTGTGGTTTTGATGGTTAGTGGACTACTGAGAGTTGGGATTCTAGCATAGAGGTTAGTGTGGGAGGCACTAGCTAGTGAGTGCACAATAGGATAGGTAGCATTGAAGTTTGAGGGTACTAGACCAGTGCTGTTAGTCTGTGTAGTAGGAAAGGCAAAGCCGATAGTACCAGGAGTAAGAGCGATGGGGTTACTGAGGATGCCTGTAGTAGTACCATTACCAATAGGTTGAAGAGGATAGGCTATGTCCCAGGTTGTTTCGTCTGTAGAGATAGATAGAGAAAAGCCATTAGGATCACCATTAAAGACATTAGCTGTACAACTACCATTGCTGATAGCTCCTCCTCCTGGTAGTGGAGTGAGACTAAGGATCAGTCCATCTACTCCTGCACAAATGTCATCTAGATAGATCGCCATAGTAGCATCATTGTAGGTATAGGCAGATAATGCTAGCGAGTTACGCATGAAGATCGTACCTACCTCTGCAGCAGTCCCTGTACCAGCTGCTCTTGTACCTGCAGCTACTGTGATATTCCCAGATAGTGTAATGCCATCAAGATCACTGTTGTTATTACTAGCTACGACATCGACTTCTCCAGGAGCATCTCCAGCTGGTACTCTCATAGTAGCTGTATGTTCATCCAGAAAGACAACGTTAGTAGCTGGCTTTCCTCCAAAGAAGAAGGCAGTAGGACCAGTACCACTGGGGCCAATTACTCCTGTACCATCAGCAAAGCCTCCTCCACTTATTGTGACTGTGTTGCCTCCGATCAGCAGACCATGATCAGCATCGATACTGGTGATCCAGGTACCATTGTTGATAGCGATGCGTCCACCGCCGCCGGGGCCGTAGTTAGCAGCGCCAGCACCAGTGTTATTGCCACCATTAGCCGTTAGGTTCCCGTTACCTGAAACCTGCCCTGCAGTTATGTAGATTCCTCCTCCAGCGCCGGCAGCGGAAACCCAGCTACCAGTGCTACTGTCGTTATTATTGATTCCATTGGCAATGATTGAACCGTCGACAATGACTGCGCCAGCATTAACGCGAACAGCACCAGCGCCAGATGTGGCCGAGCCGCAAGTAGAATTACAGTAGATTCGTGCTCGCCCACCGGAACCAAGGTCTATCGGGGCTATATAATTGCCATAGGTACCAGTAGGATTACAAGTAGTACCAGATTGACCACCTATACCACCGTATTGACCACCAACGGCTCCGTAAAGACTACCGGAACCAGTAGTACAGGGGTCCACGTTAGCACCGCTATTGCCCGGAACAGCCTGGTAGGCAGTTACTGCGGCATATCCTTTACCATTAACATTTATGCTAGCACCACTTGCTATAGATAGAGTATCATTAAGATTGATATTGAGGGTATTTAGGCTGGTAGCAGTAGCAGTATTGGTACAATGCGTAAGAATAGCAGTGCCATTTAACATGAGATTATCGGCACTAACATTGACAGTGTTTAAACTAGTAGTGAGTCCAGCTCCCGATCCAGAAGTAGTGGCAGTAATTGAGCAAACTGTGGTAGTGCCGTCAGTTAATGTGATGTCGTCTGTAATAACCAAGCGATTATTAATAGTACTGTTATGGGAAGTACCGGAGATATTGAGATTGGTAGCAGTAACTAAACCAGAAATAGTATTGTTAGTAGAGTTACCGGAAATATTGATGTCGTCGGTAACAGCTAAAGTGCCAGTAATGGTATTGGTAGATGAATTTCCTACAATATCTACGCTTTCAGCTACGGTTAGACTGCCATTAATAGTAAAGATGCCTGAATTATTGTTAATATCCACACTATTAAGCTGTTGCGAGGAGTTAACGATAATTTTATTGCCCGTGGATGTTCCGCCTGCAGAAGTATTTCGCGCAATGAGATTAGTACTTGTATTTACAATGCTGCCGACGGTTATGTAAAAGTTATTGGTATCTAGAATAAAGTCGTCGGAAGTAGTGTAGTCCATGTAACCAGATACGGTAAGAGTAGAATAGTTGCCCTGAAAGTCGTATGCGGTAAATTCAAGATCCCCATTAAGATTAAGGCGTCCGCCTTCAATGACAACTAGTTCGTCATATTGATATAGAGAAGACGAGACAGTACTAGTCCACGCAGCAGTATCGGCGGCAGCATGATTGGCGTTGCCAATGATGAGCGTACCGTACGTAGAAGAGCTGTCAAAAATGTAGATAGTACCCGCAGCACCAGCTAAAGTACCACTATAACCGCCGTAACCCCTGGATCCTGATGCTGCCTGGTACTGAGACGTAGTAAGAGAATTAACCCCGGTAGTAATAACTGCTATTCTACCGCCACCACCGGGTCCATAGGTAGCGGCACCAGCACCAGAAGTATTGCCGCCATTTGATATAAGATTGCCCATGCCGGATATAGTATCTGCTGTTATATAAATAGCTCCGCCTGCGCCAGCAGCGGAAACCCAACTACCAGTACTGCTATCACTATTATTGGTTCCATTGGCAATAATGGAACCGTCTAGAGTAACGGAATTGGCATTTATACGAACAGCACCACCACCACCTGTGACGGAACCACAAGTAGAATTGCAGTAGATTCGTACCCGTCCACCAGAACCTAGATCAGTAGGAGCCATAAAATCACCATAAGACTCAGTAGTGTTACATGTAGTGCCAGCTAAACCACCCTGACCACCGTATTGACCACCAACGGCTCCGTAAAGACTACCGGAACCAGTAGTGCATGAGCCGATATTAGCGCCGCTATTACCAGGATTAGATTGATAGGCACTAATTCCGGAATATCCTTTACTTGCGACATCGATCCTAGCGCCACTAGCAATAATTAATGTGTCGGAAAGATTGATATTGAGAGTTCGGAGACTTGTAGCGGTGGCTGAAGTTTGAGTACAATGCGTAAGTACAGCGGCACCATTAAGCTCAAGGTTGGTGGCGCTAATGTTTATAATATTTAGTGAAGTAGTCAGCCCAGCACCTGATCCTATGGTTGAGGCAGTAGTCGAACAAATAGTAGTTACGCCGTCGGTGAGGATAATATCTTCAGTAACGTTAACAACACCATTTACAGTATTAGTTGTACCAGCCCCAGCAAGGGCAAGATTTCCACCCACATCAATATCGCCCAGGAACGTATTTGTGGACGAATTACCAGAAATATTTACGTCCTCAATTACCGTAAAATCTCCATTTATGATAAAGGTGCCGGAATTGTTATTGACATCCACACTATTGAGCTGCTGAGACGAGCTAATGGTAACCTTATTGCCGGTGGAAGTATTACTGGGATTATTATTGGAATTACGAATTATAAAATTAGTATTTATATTTGCAATACTACCTACATCAAGCGTGAAATAGTTCGTATCAATGACGAAATCGTTAGAAGTAGTATACGTCATTGAACCCGTAGTAATGAGAGTAGAATAATCCCCTTGAAAATCGTAATTAGTAAATTCGACGTTACCGGATAGAGACAGTCGGCCGCCTTGCGTTATAACTAATTCATCATACTGATAGAGGGGAGCAGATATTGTACTGGTTACTGCTGTAGTATCGGCGGCGGCGTGGTTAGCATTGGTTATTATTAATGTACCGTAAACAGATGATTGATCATCGAAAATATAAATAGTTCCAGCAGCTCCAGCTAGAGTTCCACCGTATCCACCTGCTCCTCTGGCCCCCGATGCTGCTTGGTATTGGGAGGTAGTTAGAGAATTAACACTTGTAGTTATGACTGCTATTCTCCCGCCACCGCCGGGGCCATAGCTACCACCAGCAGTAGAACTAGTGGTGCTACCACCGTTGGCTTGTAGGTTACCGGCGCCAGAAACTTGATCTGCAGTAATGTATATAGCCCCACCAGAACCGGCAGCATAAGCCGAGTTAGCCCCGGCGCCGCCGCCGCTATTATTTACACCATTGGCAACAATAGAACCATCGATAATGACCGAACTAGCATTAATGTTAATAGCACCACCGCCAGCGGATGCAGAACCAGAACTTGCGTTGGCCTGAAATCTAGATCGCCCGCCCGATCCAAGATCAATAGGTGCCATGAAGTTACCGTATGTGCCTGAAATGATGCAACCGGCTGCTAGTCCGCCTTGCCCACCATACTGACCACCAATGGCACCATAACTGTTACATGCACCTATGTTGGCACCACTATTACCGACGGCAGCATTATAGACAGCGACACCAGCATATCCTTTCCCCGTCACATCAATACTGGCACCTGAAGGTATAGTGAGATCACCAGATAGATCAATATTAAGCGTATTTATGCTAGTGGCAGTAGCCGTGTTAGTGCAGTGGGTCAGTACGGCAGTACCACTAAGAGTAAGATTGTCGGCACTAACGTTAATGGTATTGAGTGAAGTAGTGAGTCCAGCTCCTGATCCAGAAGTAGTAGCAGTAATAGAACAAATAGTGGTGGTACCGTCAGTCAGGGCTATGTCATCAGTGAGATAAGCAGAACCAACAGTAGAGTTAGCACTGGTTCCAGATATATAGAGATTAGTAGCAGTAATACGACCATTAATAGTGTTAGTAGAGGAGTTGCCGGAGATCGTAACATCATCTGCAACAGCAAGATCGCCAGTAATAGTATTAGTAGAGGAGTTACTAGCGATATCTACGCCTTGAGCTATAGTGAGATTACCATTAACAGTGAAAATACCAGAGTCATTGTTAATATCTACGCTATTAAGAGATTGAGAGGAGTTAATAACTACCTGGTTACCAGTAGCAGTATTACTAGGATTATTACTAGTATTCTGTACTGTGAGATTAGTATTAGTGTTGGTGAGACTTCCTACTGTGAGATAGAAGTTGTTGGTGTTTAGGATGAAGTTGTTGGAGGTAGTGTAAGTAAGTGTTCCGGAAACAATCAAAGAAGAATAGTTGCCCTGAAAATTGTAAGATGTGACTGTTAAATTGCCAGTTAAATTTATACGGCCACCGTTAGTAATGGTTAGACTATCAAACTGATAGGGAGAATTGGATCCTAAACCGGTTCGAGCAGATGAGCTAGAGGCAGTACGATTGGCATTAGAAATAATGAGATTACCATAGTTAGAGGAACCATTTTTAATATAGATTGTTCCCGCGGCCCCAGCCAAAGCGTCAGTATACCCACCTTGTCCTCTAGACCCTGATGTCGCTGAATATTGAGAATCAGCGAGAGAATTCGTTCCCGTGGTGACGATCGCTATCCTCCCGCCACCGCCGGGGCCGTAGTTAGCGGCACCGGTACCGGTAGTATTACCGCCGTTAGCGTTAACACTCCCTGTGCCGGATACCTGATTTGCCGTAACATATATAGCCCCGCCGGCACCAGCAGCGGAAACCCAACTACCTGTACCGCTATCAGTATTATTGGTGCCATTAGCAACAATGGAACCATTGAGGACGACAGAACTAGCGTTGACGCGTATGGCACCGGCACCGGAAGTGACAGAACCATAAGTACTATTGCCATAAAGTCTAGATCGTCCACCGGAACCAAGGTCAATTGGAATCATAAAATCACCATAGGTAGCAGAAGTAGTGCATGTAGTGCCAGATAAGCCACCTTGCCCGCCATATTGACCACCAATCGTACCATAAAGACTACCGGAACCGGTAGTGCACAGTCCAATATTGGCTCCGCTGTTACCTGGGTTAGCCTGATAGGCAGTAACCCCCGCAAACCCCTTCCCAGTGACATCAATCTTGGCGTTGGTGGCAATAGATAATAGTCCTCCAACATCTAAGTTAACTGTATAAGGAGTTACTGTAGTAGCTGTGTTGGTGGGGGAGGTGATTTGACTGGTATCTTCTAGGTAAATATCGGTAGTAGTAATGAGCTTAGTAATAATAGGACTACCTACTTGTAATGTTCCGGTATTGACTGAGCTAATAGTAAGAATACTGTTACCAGTTAGAGTTAAGGAATTAACAGTAACATTAGTATTGTCTGGTATGACTAATGCAACGTTTAAGGAAGGTATCAGGACATCATCAGTACTGGCTGGTACTACACCAGTATCCCAGTTAGTTCCGGTAGTCCAGGCTCCACCAGTAGGTCCTGTATAAGTAATAGTTGGAGTAGGAGGCAGAGCAGAAGTGCTAGTGGGAGATTGTTGATTGACGATAATGCCTACTATAGTAGTGATAAGTAATGAGAAGGCAAAAGTAATGATTAATGAGACAGAAAGATTA
>WRHJ01000005.1 GCA_009783305.1 Candidatus Saccharimonadota bacterium | reverse complement strand
AACAATACCTGGGGATACGATGTCGGAGCAGCTAGTGTAGTACTAGAAGACTTTAAAGCTATTCCTCTACCTGATGGTCCTCCTGATACCATTAATTCTTCCTCTACTCCCATAGAAGATGATAAAACTATAGTAACGTTTGGTGCTAAAGCCGATATGACTCAGAAGGTAGGAGTCTACTCTCAGATCATTACCTTTACTGCAGTTACTAATCCAGTTCCTCCTCCTACTGTAGTGAGTGTAGCCGTTGATCCCGCTGCTCCTGGAGATACCATTACTATTACTGGTACTAATTTCTATGCGGGAGGAGCTAGTAGTGGAGTACTCCGAGTTACTATAGGAGGTGGTAATAGTGGCACTGCTGCCATGAGCTGTATCAATCGCACTGTTACTAGCAATACCAGTCTAACCTGTGAAGTACCGAACCTAGAGCCTGGGACTTATCCAATAGTGATCACTACGTTTGGTGGGAGTAGCAACAGTGATGTGGAAATTGAAATAATTCACCCATTGATTCCTCCTCCAGGAGCCATACCAGGCAACATTAGCACTAGCAATCCTGCCGTACTTGATGTTTACCCGACCACAGGTTGGGAGGGTGATGTAATTACGATTACGAGCAATGCCTTGTTCACAAGCGTTACGAGCGTGACTATTGGCGGTACGCCTTGTGCCCCTTACCAGAGAGTTTCTACTTCTGTCATATTATGTAGATTACCAGCTAAGAGCAATGGCACCAGTAATGCTATAGAAGTTACCAATAACAGTACTAATATTACTGATGCCAGCACTTATACCCATATGAAGATTACCTATTTTGATCCAACAGCTAGTACCGTAACTCTAAATGGCTATACCTACAACTACTATCCAAATGGATTTACCGGTACTGATTGCTCTGGCATGACACCTAGTAATGCTACGAACTTTAATCCAATCAATCCTGGCCCTAATCCTTCGATTGTCTATGTCCGAGACACCAGAAACAACCAAGTCTATAAAGTAAAGCGGATGATTGATAATAAGTGCTGGATGATTGATAACCTGAAATATGTGGATGTAAACATTAGTAATGTGGATGGGACGAGTGGAACGATCTTTCGAAATGGGAGTGGACCGAATGTACCGTCTTCAGGCACTGGCACATATAATACTTTAAACGGGACCGCTACTCAATCTGCCGCTAACAGTAACAAGGCTTTCTATAATAACCCAATGTCAGGCGCTGACTGTTATGGTGGCAGTAGCAACAACATGGCAAGTAATACTACTACTCATTGCGGATATCTTTATAACTGGTATGCGGCAACCGGCGGCACTGGTTCGGCAGCGATGAGTACGCGAGGCAACCAAGCTTTAGGTAACATTTGTCTAGCAAACTTCAGGTTGCCATCGTCATATTCCGGTACGGGTGGGCCAACAACCGATGGTACTAGTACGAGCGTTGCAGACTTCACAGTGTTAAATGCTAGCATGAATGCTGGATCTTTGACTACTGGCAGTACATCGGCAAGCTATTATAATAGCTGGCGACCAATTGGACCATGGTTCGGCACAGTATCGGGATATTGGTTTAGTGGTGGCCTGGCTTATCAAAATAGAAATGGGGCGGCTTGGTCATCTACTGTTTTTTCTGCTGCTAACGTTTATCATTTATTGACTGATAATACCGCCGGCGCTCCTTATGCTTGGCCAGCTTATAATCGAGATGTGCTTTATGGTCATAGTGTTCGGTGTCTCATAGAGACTCCCATCCCATAGTTAGTTAAAAGGGGATTGAAGTCTGATTTTTATTGGCTCATGACTTGCCGTTTTGAGTCTTGAACAACTGATAAAATGTCGTATAATATGGGCATGGCAGGTATTTGAAGGCAAATGCCTGTAATTTTTATTGGAGGTGCACCTTAACATGCTGGCAGCTATTTTCCTGGTTGGCGCGGGAGTTATCGCCTCACTGTTATTTTGCCTGGACAGTTTTAAAAGAGGGCGAAAAATGGCAGGCGGTACTCCAGAAATGTCGGAAATTGCGGAAGCAATTCGACAAGGTGCCACGGCATTCCTGAAACGCGAGTTTTCCGTGGATGTACCGATCATTTTTGGCATCGCATTGTTGTTTTCGATACTGTTCACTCCGTGGGCAGGTCTTGCAACATTGATTGGTGCCACTATGAGTTCGTTCGCAGGCCTAGTGGGCATGCGGGCAGCAGTCATCTACAATGAGCGCGTCGCAAACGAAGCCAGACTCGCTGTTCTTGATGGCAAAGGCAATGCCGAGGATCGCGCGGGTAAGGTGGCAATCAGAGGAGGAAGCGTAATGGGCACAGCTGTGGGCGGCTTTGCATTACTCGGACTTCTCATTGTCTATCTAGTTGTGGGCATGGCATTCATGTTCGCACGGCCGGAAAATTTGGTCGAGACTACCAGTATCGTGGGCCTAAAGTTTGTAATGATTTCGCAAGTTTTAGTCTGTTATGCACTAGGCTGTTCAATTATGGCAGTCTTTAACAGATTGGGTGGCGGAATCTTCACGAAGGGCGCTGATATGGGGTCCGATCTGGTGGGCAAAACAGAATTGGGAATACCAGAGGATGATCCAAGGAATCCCGCGACTATTGCGGATTGCGTCGGCGATAATGTCGGCGACGTTAATGGTAACGGCTCCGATCTGCTGGAAAGCACGATTGGAGCTATCACCGCCTGCACCATCTTGCCAATTACGATTTACACGGCTTTGATAAATTCCCCTAGTCCCATGACTAACACCATGGTCACTAGGATGATGGAATATCCAATAGCCGTGGCTGGGCTGGGCCTGATTGCTTGTGTGCTAGGCATTATTTTTGTCTTGGCACGCAAATCAATTGGTAAATTGGCTCGAGAACTAAATTTATCGTTGTGGTCAAGTGCAGGTATTATTGCAGTAGGATCGGGCGTTCTCGCTTATTTCTTTTTCGCGGGGCAAAGCACCGTCGGTTCACAGTTTCGTTTTGGATGGATTTCCCCATGGATTTCCTCCATGATCGGGATTGTTGCCGGCATTGCCATGGGATTGATAGCGGAAAGATACACCAGTGATAGATACAAGGAAACGCGTAAAATCGCAGCTCTTTCCAAGGAAGGTCCGGCTCTCGTGATTGTAGGCGGCCTAAGTTTAGGTTGGCGCAGTTGCTTACCGGCTTGCTTGGTGCTGGGATTTTCGCTTTTTGCCTCTAGCTATTTTTCTGGTAATTATGGATCGGCTATTGCGGCGGTCGGGATGTTGTCGTTCGTAGCAGCTACTGTTACGGTCGATACTTACGGCCCAATCTCGGACAATGCTGGAGGCATTGCTGAAATGGCAAAACTGGATAAGTCGGTGAGACGTATTACTGACAGTCTGGATTCACTGGGCAACACAACGGCGGCAGTCGGGAAAGGCTTTGCGATTGGATCAGGCGTATTGGCAGCTCTGGCAATGATGATGCTGTTCTCTAATTTGGACGGCAGCAACGGGGGTGTTGACATTACCAATGCTCTCGCTTTATTCGGAGCGATTGCCGGAGGCGGGTTGATGCAATGGTTGAGCGGCGTGATGATGGATGCCGTGAATAACAATGCGGCCGAAATGGTCGATGAAGTCAGGCGCCAAGTTAAAGAAAAACCGGGAATCCTTGATGGTACAGAAAGACCAGATTCAGGGCGCTGTGTCGATATTTGCACGAGACATGCACTGAAGCAAATGGTCAAGCCCGTTATCGTATCACTGTCAGCACCAATTGTGGGCGGGATGTTGTTTGGCCCACTGTTGGTTGCGGGACTACTGATTGGTGCGATATTGATAGCGGTGGTTACGGCTACGGCGACGGCTAATTCGGGCGGTGCTTGGGACAATTCGAAGAAATTGGTCAAGGCTACCCAGGATGAGCTGGTTGCTCTGTACGGCGAAGAGCAGTGGGGCGGGATGCATCGTGCCACCGTGATTGCCGACACTATAGGCGACCCGTTTAAAGACGTGGTCGGGCCAAATCAGGATATCATGATCAAGATGATGGCCACTGTATCCGTAATTATGCTGCCTCTATTTACAGCCTTTAATCTATTTAGCGTAATTGCGTAAATAGTAAAGGCAAAACCCTCGGGTAACCGAGGGTTTTTTATGGTTGCAATTTTGTTACGGTTATGCTAAGATGATAGTGCAAACGGTCAAAAATAAACAAAAAAGAACAATATGGCAGACACAAAAACAGCTTCGAGGCCGACCAATGACATATTGGCACAGGTAGTCGAAAGGGTGAAAGGGGGTGATAATGTGCTGGTTGCGTTGTCGAGTAATCCAAATGTGGATGAGATGGCGGCGGCGATTGGGTTGGCTTTGGTGTTGGATAAATTAGGGAAGCATGCAACAGCGATTTTTTCGGGACAAATACCAAATGCGCTGGTATTTTTGCAGCCTGAGAATACGTTTGAGCCGAATACGAATAGTCTGCAAGACTTTATCATTGCTCTGAGCAAGGAAAAAGCTGATCATTTGAGATATAAAATTGAAGGTGACTTCGTAAAGATATTTATTACGCCTTATCGGACGACGATTGACGAGGGTGATTTGGAATTTAGCCACGGTGATTTTAATGTTGATTTGGTGATAGCACTTAATGTGGCGACGCCGGCGGATCTTGATAAGGCCTTGTCTGAACACGGCAGGATCATGCATAATGCTGGTTCGATCAATATTACAGCGGGCGTACCTGGCAAGTTCGGTGATATGGAGTGGAATAATCCGGCGGCCAGCAGCGTGTCAGAAATGGTGGGGATGTTGGCTGAGAGATTGGGGGATGGTAAGACTGAGCTGATGGATACGCAGGTGGCGACGGCGGTTTTGACAGGTATTGTGGCGGCGACGAATCGATTTAGTAACGAAAAGACGACGCCTGGCACGATGGTGATGGCGAGCAAGCTGATGGAGAAGGGGGCGAATCAACAGTTGATTTCGTCGAATATCCCGATTGATGCAAATGCAATTGCCTTGCAGAGTGCAGCGGCGAGTGCGATTGCAGAGGCTACGCAAGCCTATCCTCAAGATCCGTCGATGTTGAGCGTCAATCGTGCAGAGTCTCAAGCGGCCCCAGTTGAGACTATAGCTGCTGAACCACAGGCGGCACCAGCACCAGATATGCACGGTGCAGTTGATTTTACACCTACTATGCCTCCTTCGTCTCCTGAGCAAGAGTTGGAAGGTATAGTGCAGCCTTCATCTATGAGCAGTGTTAATGGACCATTGATGGATGAATTGAGGCAGGCGGCTACGGACGAAGCAAGCGCTGGAGAATTATCAGATAATGCTCCGAAGAAAGATTATGGGGCGTTGATTGAACAAGAATTGAAGACTCCTATAGGGGAGGAAATACCAATGGAGGAAGCCCCAGATGCTAATTTGGCGGCTCAGGCAGCACCAGCTGTAGCTAATAACCCAGAGATAAATGGTGTACCAGTGATAAATTATGCGCAAGCACCGGTGGATACTCCGGTAATGGTAGCACCGGCTGGAAATGAACCGGCCTATATAAATACTGCCCCCGTAAACGTAGTAGCGCCGACGCAAGCTGTTCCTGTGGCCGCACCAGTAGCGGCCGAGCCAATTACGGCGCCTTTGCCGATGCCTACCGAAGGTGCATTGCCACCACCACCACCACCCTTCGATCCAGGTACGGGTTTGACGGCACCGGCGCCGCAACCTGTGCCAGCTGTGGTGATTCAGGCTCCAGTTCCAGTGGTACCACAACCACAACCGCAGCCTGTTCAGGCAGCGCCTGTGGTGCAACAGCAACCGGTGATGCCTACAGTGGCCCCCATACAGCCGGCGGCACCAGTGGCGGATGATCATGCTTATCTTGGATCTAATCAGGCGATGCCAGACCAGGTATATCCGCAGGGCAGAGATGGTGATCCGGGGGCATTCCAGTTGCCAGGCGCGACTGTAGTTTAGTAGTGATATAATTAATAGAGATGGAAGATGATATTTTGTGGGTGGATAAACCGGCAGGGATGAGTAGTTTTGGAGTGGTGGCGCGTGTGCGGCGAAAATTATCAGAGGCGGCTGGGCATAAAGTGAAAGTGGGGCATACGGGAACGTTGGATCCGTTTGCAACGGGGCTGATGATTTTGCTTGCCGGTAAAGGAACTAAACGTGCCGATGAGTTCTCTAAATTAGATAAAATTTACGAAGCGAAGATCAGACTGGGTGCTACATCGACGACCGGAGATCCGGAGGGGGAAATAACCGAGAAGGGTATTTCTGAGAACGTAGCGACTCCCGAGAAAACCCTGCCCGAAGCAGGTTTTCTCGGCGACAAAGCTGGTTCTAAGAAATATCTTTCTCGGATTTTCCACGTCGTATCATCATTTATTGGTGAGATTGAGCAGACGCCGCCGGTGTTTTCAGCGATTAAGATTAATGGGCAGCGGGCGTATAAGTTGGCACGGAAGGGGGTGGAAGTGGAGATGCCGAAGCGGAAAGTGCAGATATACAGTATAGAGATATTGGATTATGCCTGGCCGTATCTGACGATACGGGCGCATGTGGGCAGTGGGACTTACATTCGGAGCTTAGCGGTGGATATTGGAGAGAAATTGGGATGCGGGGCATATGTAGTGGAGTTGCGAAGGACTAGGGTGGGGACTTATGATTTGAAAGATGTTAATATGGTTGTAATATGACGACACGAGATGCGAGAGTGGCAATTTTGGGGTATGGAGTGGAGGGGCAAAGCGTGGAACGGTATTTTCGCGGTTGGGCGGAAATAAAGGTATTTGATGAAAAAAACGGAGTGGATTTTGAGAAGTTAGATTTCTCGGAGTTTGATTATGTGTTCCGTTCGCCGTCGGTGCGGCCGGATAGGATTGAAACGGAAAGACTTTCGGATGGATCAAAATATTCTTTTGACAGAGTTACGAGCGCAACGCGGTATTTTTTTGAGAAATGTCCAGCGAAGATTATCGGGGTGACGGGGACGAAGGGGAAGGGGACGACATGTTCGCTGATTGCGGAAATTTTGAAAGCAGCAGGGAGGAAGGTGTGGTTGGTGGGGAATATTGGGGCGGCAGCGCTGGATGTGCTGGATGAGATTTCCGGAGACGACATAGTGGTATATGAGCTTTCAAGTTTTCAGTTGTGGGATATGACGCGGAGTCCGCACGTAGCGGTGGTGGTGCATATGGAATCGGATCATATGGATGTACATAAAGATATGGCGGAGTATGCGGCGGCTAAGGGGAATATCGCGCGATGGCAGAGGGAAGATGATGTGGTGGTATATGATAAAACAAATCCGATGAGTACAGAAATTGCAGAATTGTCGCAGGGGCAGAAAGTGGGGTATCCAACAGGTGAGTTTGAAGAGTTGTTGAATAAATTAGTTATACCAGGCGAGCACAATCGTATGAACGGCGAAGCGGCGATATTAGCGGTGCGAGCGGTGGGAGTAGAGGACGAGAAGGCGATTGCTGATGGGCTGGGGTCGTTTACAGGTTTGCCGCATCGATTGAAGTTCGTGCGAGAGGTAGAGGGGGTGAAATATTATGATGATAGTATTTCGACGACGCCGGGGAGTGCGATTGCGGCGATTCGAGCGTTTGCGGAACCGAAGATATTGATTTTGGGCGGGAGCAGCAAGGGTGCGGATTTTCATGGACTGGCGGAAGTGGTGCGGGATGGAAATGTAAAAAAAGTTGTATTAGTTGGTCCGGAGGGAGAAAAACTTGAACAGGATTTGATTGGGGCGGGGTATGAAAAAATAGTGCGAGTTACGGAAGTCCCGTATGACATGAAAAATGTTGTAAAAATTACAACGGAAACGGCAGAAGATGGAGATGTAGTGATTTTAAGTCCAGCATGCGCTAGTTTTGATAGTTTTAAGAATTATGCGGATCGAGGGGATCAGTTTATAGCTGCCGTAGAAGCGATTTAATGCGGTTGGTGACGGAGGGGAGGGGGGAGTAGATGCTGATGTCAGGGAAAATATTAGTGAAGGCTTGGGTTGGGATGGCGAGATAGTGAGTACAAGCGAGGATGATAACATCGGGGGAGTAGGCTTGATAGGGAGAAAGAGTGGCGGAGATATCTTGATCGGTGAGAGTACCGGCGTCGATTTTGGCGGCCCAATCGGTGCAGTTTGGTTCGTAGAGAGTGAGTTTTTTGGCGTATTTACTTTTGAGATTTTGGTAATGGGGAGAACGGAGAGCGGCGGGGGTGGCGAGGATGAGTACTTTGCCGTTTCGGGTCAATTGTGCGGCGGGTTTGACGGCTGGTTCGGTACCGACGAAGATTTGGTTGGGATATTTGGAGCGAAGATTTGAGAGCGTAAGGGCGGTGGCAGTATTGCAAGCGAGGACGATGATAGGGAGCAGGGGGTCATTGAGATATGGTCTAAGGGCGCTCTCAGTGAGCGTCAATATTTGCGCGGGCTTTTTTGAGCCATAGGGGGCATTGATAGAATCGATGACTTCAGTGATTTTGACGCCGGGAATTTCTTGGCGGAAATGATCGGCAAAGATTTTGCCGCCAGTGCCAGTGTCGAAGACTACGATCTGTTTCATATGATATATTATACATATGTTTGAAGTGAAAAAGAGACTAGATATTTTGCGGGGGGAATTTGACACTAGTTGGGCGAAGTTGGAGATTGCACGCAAGTTGATTGAGCTATCGGCTTTGGAAGCGGAAGTGGCGGTGCCGGAAATTTGGAATAATCCGGATCTGGCGCGAGCGAAAAATGAGGAGCTGGCGCGACTGCATGAGGAAGTGGATGATTGGGTGGTATTGAAAGGGCAACTTTCGGATATAGATGAGTTGGTGGGGTTGGATGATGAGAGTTTGAGCGAGGAAATTGGAGTGCAAGTGGAGGCGATGGAGGAGAAATTGTCTGGGTTGAAGCAGGCGCTGCGGTTTACTGGGAAATACGATGGCGGGGATGCGGTGATACGAGTTACATCGGGTGCGGGCGGGACAGAGGCGATGGATTGGGCAGGGATGTTGGAGCGGATGTATTTGCGTTGGGCGGAGAAGTCTGGCGTCCGAGTACAAAATTTAGACAGAGTGGCTGGCGAGGAAGCAGGCGTGAAGACAAGTGTGATGGAATTTTCAGGGCGCGATGTGTATGGGCGATTGAAGGGCGATCATGGTGTGCATCGGCTGGTTAGATTGTCGCCGTTTAATGCGGATAATTTGCGGCAGACGAGTTTTGCGTTAGTGGAAGTTTTGCCGGTGATAAAAAGTGATAATGAGTTAAAAATTAATCCGGATGATTTGAGAATTGACGTGTATCGGAGCGGAGGACATGGGGGGCAGAGCGTGAATACGACAGATTCGGCGGTGCGGATTACGCATATTCCGACGGGGATTGTGGTAGCGATTCAAAATGAGCGATCGCAGTTGAAAAATCGCGAGAAGGCGATGGAAATTTTGCGAGGCAAACTGGAACAGATGCGGGTGGAGCAAGAAGCGGAGTCGATTGATAAGTTGCGGGCGGGGGAGTCGGCGAGCTGGGGACAGCAGATTCGGAATTATGTGCTGCATCCGTATAAGTTAGTGAAGGATACGCGGACAAAGTATGAGGAAACAGATGCGGAGGCGGTGCTGGATGGGAAGTTGGATGGGTTTATTGAGAGTTGGTTGAATAGATAGCGCATATGTTATAATGAGCTTATGATTTTGCTGGATCGAGTGACGAAGATTTATCCGGGCGATAAGGCGCCGGTACTGTCCAACATATCGTTGAATATAGAGGCAAGAGAGTTTATGTTTTTGGTGGGGAAATCGGGAGCGGGGAAGTCGACGCTGATAAAGATGCTGACGCGCGAAGAGAAGCCGACACAAGGGAAGATTGTGGTGGGGGGGATTGATTATGATGATTTGCGGAAGAGGCATATTCCGCAATTGAGGCAGAGGTTAGGGGTAGTGTATCAGGATTTTAAATTGCTGCCGCATCGGACGGTGTACGAGAACGTGGCTTTTGCATTGGAGATTGCGGGAGTGAGCGGGCGGGAGATCAAGCGAACGGTGCCGAAAGTTTTAGAATTGGTAGGGCTGCAGGATAAGGGGCATAAATATCCGGGCCAACTTTCTGGAGGCGAAATTCAACGGACGGCGATTGCGCGCAGTATGGCGCGACAGCCGAAGATTTTGATTGCAGATGAGCCGACAGGGAATCTCGACCCGGAGAACAGTTGGGGAATTGTGCGGCTGTTGGAGCAGATTAATGATTTTGGTACGACGATTTTGGTGACGACGCATGATGAGAAGATTGTAAACACAATGCGGAAGCGAGTGGTGACTTTGAAGGATGGGATGATAGTAGAGGATAAAGAAAGAGGGAAGTATGACTTGGGGAGTAATCCGAAGATAAAAGCGGCGTCAAAAGCCAGGCCTAAGAATAAGGCTGTAAAGAGAATATAGCATAAGCGGGAAGATTTGTCAAGATGAAAATGAAAAGCGGAGCGCAAAAACGGAGCAAGGACAACCTGAAGCAGATGATGCGCGGGAAGAAATATCGCGGGCGCAGTGCGCGGCGAGTGATGAAATATGGGGCGCAAAGTTTTGCGCGGAACGCGTGGTTATCGGTGGCGGCAGTGGCGATTATGACGATAACTTTGTTGGTGATGGCGGCGACGCTGGTAGTAACTAGCGCGATGGGGACGGCGATCGATATGGTGCGAGAGCAAGTGGATATGTCGGTTTACGTTAAGCAGGATGCGGAGCAATCGAAGATTGATGAGATTATGGGGAGGATGATTCAGTTACCGAGCGTGCTAGAGGTACGGTATGTGACGCCGGAGGAGGCGCATAGAAGGGCAATCGAGAAGATTATTGCAGAGAGTGATTTGACGGATGATGAGATCGAGGCGCTGGAGGAGGCGCCGATTAAATTGCCTTGGACGCTAAATGTGAAGATTGCGGATTTAAATGATCCGGGGGAGTTGGAGTATTTCGTATATAATGACGAATCGATAGAGGGGATGCTGGATGCGAAGCCGCCGAGCTTTTCTAGTTCGCATCGCGAAACAATCGACAATATTGCGGGAATTATGAGGGGGGTGGAGATTGGCGGATTGGTGGCAGTGGGGGTGTTGTGTGTGATTGCAATTTTGGTGGTGTTTAATACGATTCGGATGGCGATTTTCAACCGCAAAGAAGAAATATATATGATGAAGTTGATTGGTGCGAGTAAGAGTTTTGTGCGCGGGCCGTTTTTGGTGGAGGCGATGATGTACGGGTTGCTGGCTGGGGGAATTACGGTGGGGTTGGCGTTTACGGGTGTTAGGTTAATTGAAAATGGATTTGGCGGGGTAATTAAGCCAACGGCAGATTTGGTGTGGGACTTCTGGTTCTTAGTGGCGGCAGGATTGGTATTGGCGGGGGTATTGATTGGCGTAATATCGGCGCTGTTGGCGACGCGGAAATATTTGAAACTGAAGTAGGGTTTTGATGGCGCTTATGCCTTGATTTTTTTGATTGCTTATGGTAGTGTGAAAGTATGAAACTGCGACGAATAGTTGTTTTGATGCTAGTAGCGGCGGCAGTGCTTTTGGCCGGATTGTTGCCGATGCCAACGGCGAAAGCGGTGACGCAGCAAGACTTGACGGATATCAAGAATCAAATTGGTGAGATTAAGGGGAAAATTAGCCAGTATGAGAAGGAAGCAAAGAATTTGGCAGCGCAAGCGAATACGCTGGCGGTGCAGATTCGGGTGCTAAAGAACCAAGAGAATCAGTTGTTGGCGGAGATTGAGCTTTCTCAGGCGGAGCATGATCGATTAGTGATAGAGATTGAAGCGATGGAGAAGCGAATCGCGGATAATTTGGACATGATTGGGTATATTGTGGCGCAATTTTATTATAATGATGAAATTTCGACGTTAGAGAGACTGGCTTCGGCGGAAAATTTGGCAAGTTTTATTGATGAGGAAGCGCGGATGTCAAATTTGGCGAACACGATATCGGGGATTGTGACGGAGAATAAGGCGCTGAAGGCTGAACTTGAAGTGCAGCGGGATGCGGTGAAGGTAATATTGTTGAATTTGGCGACGCAAAAAGAGGCACTGGAGAGGAAGCGGGAAGAACAGCAGCGATTATTGAACGAGACGCGAGGTAAGGAGAGTGAATATCAGAGGATGACGAAGGAAGCGCAGGCGGAGAGGATGCGCTTGGAGGCGAGACAGCGAGAGGTGGAGATAGAGTTATGTAAGATTTATGGATGTTCGGGTTCATCGATGGGGGATGGTACGAAAGGTGGGTATCCGGGATATCTGAAGAGTGCTTTTGGGCCTTCGGTTTCGTGTCCGAAAGATAATAACAGGTATAATAATAGTTTCGGGAATAGTTGCCAGTGCGTGAGCTATGCGGCGTGGCGGGTGTGGGATTCTTATAGAATAAGCCTGAATATCCCAGGAAACGCGAATAATTGGGATAATTATGCGTTTGCCAGGGGCATACCGATAGGTACGACGCCAAAGGTGGGTTCGGTTGGCATGCATAATAGAGGCGACTTTGGGCACGTGGTTTGGGTGGAGGCAGTCTCTGGGAATAGAATATTTGTTTCTGAGTATAATGGTTCTGGAATAGTGGGGGATTATAACGAGAAGTGGGTTGATAAGGGGATGTATGAGTATTTTATTTACTTTGGCGAGTGGCGGTAGCGGCAGCGTGATACAATAGGGGGATGAAGAAAGAGTTTAAAGAGCGTAGGGTTAATCTTGGTTCGGCAATAATTGGGGGGTTTGTGACGTTGGTAATTGGTCTGGCGGTGGGGTTGAATTGGAACACGTTAGTGGCACAGTTTGGGCCATATTTTGGCGTGAAGAGTTCGCAGACGATGAGTTTTGAGGAGTTGAATGAAGTGTATGGGGCGTTGGTAGTAAATTTTGATGGCGATATTGATCGGACGAAAGTAATTGAAGAGGCGAAACGCGGCTTGGTGAACGCAGCGGGTGATCGTTTTACCTATTTTATGACGCGATCAGAGGCGAAAAAGTTTAATGAGGATTTAAATGGTAATGTGGGGGCGGGCGTGGGCGTAGAGATTGGCGAGCGCGATGGATATATTAAGGTATTGCGTACAACGCCGGATAATCCGGCGCGCAGGGCGGGCATTTTGGCGGGTGATATTTTCTATAGGGTAGATGGAGAAAATGTAAGTGGGTTGAGTGCGGAAGAAGTGGCGAGTTTGGTGCGGGGTACGGCGGGAACGAGCGTGACATTAACGATGGTGAGGAGCAGTAAGGAAGTAGAGTTTACGTTGGTGCGAGAGGTAATTAATAATGTCAGTGCTTATATAGAGTATCGTGGCAAGACAGCGATTTTGACGGTGACGCGGTTTGATAGTGATACGGGGAATTTGACGAAACGGTTGGCGCAAGAGGCGTTGGATAAGGGTGTGAGTAAGGTAATCTTGGATTTGCGGGGAAATGGCGGTGGGTTTGTGTCGGCGGCGCGGGACGTGTTGAGTTTGTGGCTGGACGGTGAACTGGCAGTAGAGCAAAAATCGCGAGATGGCGTTTATAATGAACGGACTTATACTTCGCGAGGTGGCGCGATTTTGTCGGATATGAAAACAGTGGTATTGATTAATGGTTCAACGGCGAGTGCGAGCGAGATTGTGGCGGGGGCGTTGAAGGATTATGGTAAGGCGACAATAATTGGCGAGACGAGTTTTGGGAAGGGAAGCGTGCAATCTTTGGTGCAGTTGGATGGCGGAGAGCTATTAAGGGTGACGATTGCGCGTTGGTTTACGCCCAAGGGGAAGAATATTGAGGGCGAGGGAATCACTCCGGATGTTGAAGTGGAGCGGAGTTTTGACGACATCAATCACGAGAGAGATCCGCAGCTCGATAAAGCTTTGAGTTTCTAAAGCCTAAACCCCTCTTCCACAGGTTCTTCGGAAAAAATGTTTAGGCTTTAGAAGCCTTAGCTTTTTTGACGGCGTGGACTTCGACGCGGGTGCGGGGAAGAGAGCGACCAGAGAAATGGGTCTTTTTGGTTTTCACGAAGTGTACGGTGCCATCGATGGCAGCGTGGATAGTGTAATTGCGGGATTGGAAAGTGCCGGGACCGGCGATTTTGGTGTTGCCGGTTTGGCGGACGATGACTTCGCCAGTCTTGACGGTTTGACCGCCAAAGCGTTTAACGCCAAGGCGCTGGCCTGCATTGTTATGAATATTTTTGGCGGTGCCGCCGGCTTTGACATGTGACATATTATATCTTTCTTAATACTATTATTTGGCGCGCAACGACCTGACTCTCCCTGTAATATAGGAGTTGGGCGGACGTTGCATGCTTAAACTGGTGTACATTATAGCCGAGTTTCTTGATTTCGTCAACAATATTAAGGTGGGAGAAGGTTTGATCAGGACGACGCCAAGCGGGGATGGCTAGAGCGAGGGGTGTGCCGGGTTTGAGTTGGGGATGGATGTTTTTTAGAAAGGCGAGGATGATACTTTTGGTGGTGAATTGGACCTCTTTGAGTTTAATGTCAGAGGGAGGGGCGGAAAAGGGTTGGCCCAGGTATGTCTCGGAGACAATGAAGTCGATGGGCTGCTTCCACTTAAAATTAGTAGCATCGCCGGCTTCAAGCTCGCAAGACAACTCTTTCTCGGACACACTCCGCACGCCCGCCGTTGCGGGGTGCGTCGCTTCACTGCCGTCGTGACGGCAGAAATTCCGAGAAAGAGTTGTTCGTGCGAGCTTAAAAGCCAGCCAGTCTAGATTCTTTTTTGAGTAACTGATCATTTTTTCGGATAGGTCGGTGCCGTAAACAGAAAATCCCATCAGGAGGGCTTCTTGGAGGATGGTACCGGTGCCACAGAAGGGGTCGAGCAGGTGGCCGGAGGTTTCGGGACCAGTGGCGAGATTGATGAGAATTTGGGCGAGTTTGGGCGGGAGCATACCGACGAAGGCGTCGCGGGCGGGGCGAGCTTGGTCACGTTTGGCGTAGGCGGTGATATTTTGGGTACCGATACTGAGGGCGGTATATTTTTGGTAAGAAATGATTTCGATATGATTGGTTTTTTCGCCGAGTTGATTATGATGGGAGGCGGCGGAGGAAAGTGCAGCGGAGGAATTGTTGGGTACGATGCGGACAGAGCGGCCGTGGCGCTTGAGGACAGATTTGAGTTTGAGGGCTTGCATTTGAGCAGATTTGGCGGTGGCCTTGGGAGAATAATCTGAGAAGCCGAGGGTGATTTTGCCGGGAGGGAGATTGGAAAGATGGTCGAGCAGTGATTCGATGATGATTTGACCGGCCTTGATGGTGCCACCAAGATGATTGAGTTCCAGGGTTTTAGTATTAATCAGGGCGAGTTGATCGGAAAGCGGAGTGATGTTTGAGGCACCATAAACAGATTCAAGTTCGGCGAGTGAAATTTTGGGCTGTCGGCCTAAGACGGTTATGAACATGGTATAATTTTAACATTATGCAAGAGGTAAAGTACAGTGTTTCGGAGTTTAATGCGGTTTGCAACCAGACGTTAGAGCATGCGTTTTCGACGGTAGTAGTTGAGGGGGAAGTGGCGAGTTTCAAGGTAAACCAAGGGAAGTTTGTGTTTTTTGATTTGAAGGATGAGGAGTGTAGTGTGGGATGTTTTATGATGGTGTATGCGCTGCGGTTTGCGATTGAGGATGGCATGAAGGTGGTAGTGAAGGCAACACCGAAATTGACGACGTGGGGTAAGTTTAGTTTGACGATTTTAGAAATAATGCCGGTGGGAGAGGGGGCTCTGAAAAAGAATTTTGAACTGTTGAAGAAGAAATTAGCGGGCGAAGGATTGTTTGATGAGCAGCGCAAGCGGCCTTTGCCGGATGGATTGACGAAAATAGGGGTGATTTCGAGTACGCAGGCGGCGGGTTATGTGGATTTTTGCAAGATTTTAAATGAGCGATGGGGTGGATTATCGGTACTGACGGCGCATGTGCAAGTGCAGGGGATGGGTGCGGCAGATCAGATTATAAAGGCGTTGAAATATTTTAATGAGCGGACAGAAGTTGAGGTGGTGGCGATTGTGCGAGGAGGCGGTAGTACGGATGATTTGGCGATTTTTAATGATGAGGCGTTGGTGCGGGAAGTAGCGGCGAGCCGGATACTGGTGATAACGGGGATTGGACATGAGGTGGATGAGAGTTTGGTAGATTTGGCGGCAGATGTAGTAGCTAGCACGCCGACTAATGCGGCACAGATGTTGACAGGGGATAGGAAGGCAGAAATTGCTAGAGGTTGGGATTACGTGGAAAGAGTAAAAAATGTACTCAAGGAACGCGTAGAAAGCACGGAGAGAGAAATAGGGGGGATTATAGGGAAGATGGGGGTGAATATTGTTGTAAAAATTACAACGTTTGAGGAGAAAGTGAAGGGACAACTGGCGATTTTGGAGGAGCTTAATCCGGAGAAGGTATTGGAGCGAGGTTATGCATTAATAAAGGGTGAAGTGGATATAGGAAATGTTGTAAATATTACAACACTTGATAAAGAAATTAAAGCGGAGGTAAAAAATGTCACAAAAAGAGCCAATTAGTAAGAAAATAGATAAATTGAAGATGCAGGTGGAGTGGTTTTATGGAGAGGATTTTGATTTAAGCGAAGCGACAGAAAAATATAAGAGTGCGGTGGAATTGGCAAAGGAAATTGAGGCAGATTTGAATAATTTGAAAAATGAGATCAAGATCATTGAAGAAGATTTTGCACGTTGACGCGGATATTAACATAAGTATAATGATAGTATGGATGGAAATGCTAATGCAGGGGGAGCGGGAACGCCGATAGCGCCAGCAGCTGGGGCGGCGACAATGCCGCAGCCGATGATGCCAGTGGACGCGATGGCGATACCGGAACCAAAAAGGGGCAAGGGCTCAATAATTGAGATTATTATTTTGATATTAGTCAGCTTGATTGCGGTGGCGGCGGCTGGTTTTGCAGTATATTTTTATTTGCAATGGGATGAATCGCGGACAAACGTGGAAGGTCAGATAGCTGAGGCGGTGGCGATCGCGAGGGCGGATGAACGGCAAATAGCAGAGGAGATTTTTGCGGAGCGCGAGAAAGAACCAAATCGCAGGTTTACCGGGCCGGCTGATTATGGATCATTGAGTTTTATGTTCCCGAGGACTTGGAGTGTGTACATAGCAAGAGATGCATCTATTGGTGGTGATTTTGAGGCATACTTGCATCCGGGCGAGGTGAGTGAGGTGGGACAAAGCACGATTAATGCCCTGAGAGTTTCAATTATCAATCAGCCGATCGATACGGTAAGGATGATGTATGATGCGATGGCGACTACCGGTCAGTTGAAGCAAAGTGTATTCCAGAACGCAACTATTACTGGAGATAGGTTTGAAGGTGAGTTTAATCAAGATATAACGGGTATTATGATTATGTTTAAGATTAATGATAAGACGGCAATTTTACGGACGGATGCGATGATTTTTCGAAACGATTTTGATAAATTGATTCAAACGATTACTCTGAATTAAAGTTTATTTGTTACAATGGGGGCATGGAGAGTGAGGTGCTGGGGGTGGATTCAGGCGTTATTACAGTGGCGCATGAACTTAAGGCGCCGCTTTGTTTACTGAGGCAGTTTGCGTTATCGTTAGAATTTGAGCGGGATATATCGAAAGTGTCAGAACGGATGGTGGCGACGAGCGAACGAGCACTGCGGCAGGTTAATGATTTAGTAAAGGTAGCGCGACTAGCGGATGCGTTGTTCGAAATGGAACCGGTGAATCCGCGTCGGGTTTGTGATGAGGTGATAGTAGAGTTGGATAGTTTATTTAGGTTTAATCGGCGGAGTGTACGGGTGGATTATCGGAACAGAGAAAGATTGGTGGTTGGGAATCGAGATCTGTTGTATTCGGTGATATACAACTTTTGTCTAAATGCGATGAATTATGGGGGCGAAGAATTACCGAGCGAGGTGTTTGTACGCGATGTGCGGGGGGGCGGGGTGCGAGTGGGGGTGAGGGATTTTGGTCCGGCAATACCGGCAAAAACGTGGCGAGAAATCAAAGATGGTTTCGTGAAAAAGCCGACGGAGATTGCAATGCGGCCAGGAAGTTCGGGGTTAGGACTGTATATAGCAGCGAAGTTTATTGGTCATATGCGAGGACGGTTTGGTTTGGTGCGGCATCGAGATGGGACAAGTTTTTATGTTGATTTGCTGCCGAGCCGGCAGATGAGTTTGTTGTGAGCGTGGTATTTGCGGTCGATGATGATGGGGAGTGGTTGGGATATTATGAACGGCTGCTGGGCGAGAGTTATGATGTGGAGTTATTCCAAGATGGGGTGGCGGTAATGGAACGAACAGCTGAAGTTGTGCCAGATGTAATGATTTTGGATGTGCTGTTGACGGGTCCGACGGGTTTCTCGGTGTTAAATGAGATGCAAAGCCATGAGGATTTGGCGAGTGTGCCGGTGATAGTAGTAAGCGGAGTGAGCGTGAAGGAAGATTTAACTGAGTATGGGGTAGTGAAGGTGTTCGATAAAGGCGAAATGCGACCAGAGGAGTTGCTGGGAGCAGTGCGAGCGTGTGATGGACAACGTAAAAACTAAAGCAATAGTTCTGCGGCGGACGAATTATGGGGAGGCAGATCGGATTTTGAATATTTTGACGCCAATGGGGAAGATGAGCGTGATGGCGAAGGGAGTGCGGAAGACGCAGTCGAAGTTGGCGGGAGGGATTGAGTTATTTTGCGTGAGCGATGTGGTAGTGCATAGGGGGAAAGGGGATTTGGGGGTGTTGACGAGTGCACGGTTGGTAGAGTTTTATAGTGAGATCATGAAGGATCTAGCGGCAATGGAATTTATGGGGGGAGTGATGAAGGAGATGTCGCGGCGGGCGGAAGGGGTGGATGTGCCGGAGTATTTTGATTTGGTATGGCAAGTGCTGGCAGGGGTGGACGGGATCTTGAAGACTGGCGAGAAATCAGCTAAATTGCCGGTGGTGATGGCGTGGTGGGGGTTAAATGTGGTGCGGGCGAGTGGAGAGGAAATGAATTTGCGGACGGATGTTTTGGGCGACAAGTTGGTGGAAAACAAAAAATATGGTTGGGATGGCCAGGCGCAGGCTTTGAAGGAATATGAGCGGGGCGAGATTAGTGCAGAGCATATTAAATTGATGCGATTGATGGTGAGTTCGCCTTTAAAGTTGGTACTGAACGTGAAGGGGGCGGAGAAGCTGGTAAATGAATTGTCGTACGTGGTGAAGGCGGTGAATAGAAACTGATCATAGGGGCTTGTGGTATACTGGGGACATGGAAAAAAAGATGGAAGATATTGTGAGTTTTGCGAAGCGGCGCGGATTTGTGTATCCGGGTAGCGAGATTTATGGAGGAGAGCCGGGACTGTATGATTTTGGTCCGTATGGAGTAGAACTGCTGAATAATATCAAGAAGAGTTGGTGGCGGACTAACGTGCAATTGAAAGAGAATTATGTGGGGTTGGACAGTGCGATGTTTAAAGATCCAAAAGTGTGGGTGGCAAGCGGGCATGTGGGCGGATTTGCGGACCCACTTTCGGAGTGTAAGCAGTGTCATACGCGGGTGCGAGTTGATAAGGAATTGGAAAAGATTGGCGTTCATGCAGATGAGAAGATGAGTAAGGAAGAGCTAAATGAATTGTGGACTGCGAATAACCAGAAGATAAAATGTCCAACTTGCGGGGCGACGGATTGGACAGAGGCGAAGATGTTTAATTTGCTGGTGAAGTCGAATTTGGGTGATTTTGAAGAGAAAGGTGATGCGCCGGTGTATTTGCCGGGCGAAGCTTGCCAGGGAATTTATCTGAATTACAAGAATATTGTGGACACATGTCGCGTGAAAGTGCCGTTTGGAGTGGCGCAAATTGGCAAGGCGTTTCGCAATGAGATTTCTCCGCGCAACTTTTTGTTTCGCTGCCGTGAATTTGAACAGGCGGACACCGAATTATTTATTCGGCCGCATGAGAATAAAGGGTCGTATGAGCAAATGAAGAAGGAGCGGATGGAGTGGTGGGTGAGTTTGGGGATTGCTCCAGAGAATTTACGGTTTAAACAGCACGAACATTTGGTGTTTTATGCAAATGATGCGTGGGATATTGAATATAATTTTCCGAGTTATGGTTTTGACGAGGTGGAGGGGATTCATGATCGGACGGATTATGATTTGACGCAACATATGGAGCATAGCGGGGTAGATTTGAATTATGTGGATCAGGCAGCGGGCGAGAAGTACGTGCCATGGATTTTGGAGACGTCAATGGGGATGGGGCGATGTTTTTTGGCGGTTTTGTCGGAGGCCTATACGGTAGAGAAAATGGAGGATGGCGCGGAGCGGACGGTGCTGAAATTGCCGGAGGAATTGGCGCCGGTGAAGTACGCGGTATTTCCGCTGCTAAAGAATAAACCCGAGCTGGTAGAAAAAGCTCGCGAGGTGTATAAAAAATTGTCACAAAGATATATGTGCGAGTTTGATGATAATGGGAACATTGGCAAGCGATACCGCCGGCAAGATGAAATTGGCACGCCGAAATGCGTAGTGGTAGATTTTGATACTTTGGAGGATGGGACAGTGACGGTGCGAGATAGAGATACGACTGAGCAGGTGCGGGTGAAGATAGATGAGCTTTGAACGGATTAGGGAATCCGTAAGGCAGTGTAATTGGCGCTTGGTGGCGAATACATCTTTGGTAGCGGTAATATTGGCGTCGGGGGTGGTAGCGGTGTTTATTTTGTTGAAGTGGAATGCGAATGAGATTGCGTCTTTGGGGGCGGGGATTAGTGATTCGATGGCGCTTGAAGGGGAGTCAGATGGGCCGGAACCACCAAATTCTTCAGAGTTAATTGGCGGCGAAACAGAATCGGAACTACGTAATTGGCTGGAGATTTTAATAGAAGGTGGTAACGATGAGAATTTGTTGGCGGCTATAAAAAGCCAAATCGATGGTCGGACGGGAAGTTTTGGGGTGCAGTTGATTGAGTTGGACGGAGAGTATCGGATGGCAGGGATAAATCAACAGGTGCAATTTACGGCGGCGAGTACTTATAAACTATTTGTGGCGTACAGTGTGCTGTTGGCGATTGATAGCGGGTCATGGGGGTGGGAGGATGTGGTTTTAGGCGGGCGTACGGTGGCGGTTTGTTTTGAGGCGATGATTGTAGCGTCCAGTAATGAATGTGCGGAGGCGATGTATAAAAAATATGGGACGAGAAGGATAAACGAAGATATCAGAGCAGTGGGCTTGAGTAGTCAGTCGGGTTGGATTGATGGTTATCCGAAAGTGACGGCGTTTGATCTAGCGAAATTCCTGGGGAAGCTGGAGATGGGGGAGTTGCCAATTAGTGCAGAGAGCCGGGAACGCCTAATTGATGCAATGAAGAGAGATAAGTATCGGTGGGGGATTCCTAGCGGGCTGGAAGGGATGGAGGTGGCGAATAAGACAGAGGAATTGTATGCTTTGGTGCATGATGCGGCGATTGTATATTCGCCGAAAGGTACGTATGTTTTGGTGGTTTTGACGGATCGTAGTAACCGGGCGATGATTGCGGATGTAGCGCGAGCGACTGAGGCAGTGAGATAGACGAAATTTGAGTTTTGTGATATAGTGAAATTAAGTAGTGGGGCTGAAAAATTCTTGTCCCACATTTTGTTCATTAAGGAGGAGTGATTCGATGGTAGTCTATTTGGCTGGATGGGATCGTTCGAAAAAGGCTGCGGAGCGACTGGGATTAATTACGGTGCTTTGCGCGAGAAACGGACACGAGGTGGTCATGGGCGATGTCATGCTGATGCGCGGGTGCGATGCAGTGTTGGTAAACGTGGGTTTATGGAGGAGCAAAGTTAACGACATCTATTACGATGTTGGCAATGCTTTGGGGGCCGGAAAACTTGTGTTGCTGCACGATAACCTGGAGGGATTTTATTGTTCTGGCGCAGATTGCGAAGCGGCTTGGCCGATGTGCGACGATCCTAATTTGGGTAGTTCCCATGTCTTAAAAGATCAGCGATTATTATCTGCTATGTATAAGAGCTGGAAAGATCAATATGGCGACCGTTCGCCATTTCCGATAGCTACGGGTAGACCATTTAAATGCCCAGGGAGTTGCTTGAGAGCAATGAGCTGGGTAGAACGGCATGTAAAAGCGTTGCCGCGGAAAAATAGCGAAAGCTCCAATGAGTGAAGTGAATATGGGCGGCCGTTTGGCCGCCCTAATTCTTTTTTCTGGGTTTTCTAGGTTTTTTGTGAGGGGACTGTTGTCGAGCAAGCTGTTGGCGGAGCTTTTGACGAGCATGAGAGGTAAAGAGCTTGTCGAACCAACCGACTTTGGGAGTCTGGTTTTTGCTAGTGAGAATTTCGACGATGTCGCCTTGTTTGAGTTTGGTGTTGAGGTTGGCGATCTTGCCATTGATTTTGACGCCGGTGGCTTTGGCGCCGATTTCGGTATGAAGGCGAAAAGCGAAATCTAGCGGTAGGGCGCCTTTGGGCAAGTCGACGATGTCGCCTTTTGGGGTATAGACGAAAATTTTATCGGAGAAGAGGTTAAGTTTGAGCTTTTTGGGGTCGATTTGTTCGCCGCGGGCAAGTTTGGCACTGGCTTCTTGAAGCTCCTTGATCCAGAGCAGGTGGGTAGGGAGCTGGGAAACGTGGCCTTTGAGATAGGCGTCGCTAAGTTTTTGTTCATTGTAATGGAAAGAGGCAGCAAGACCGCGTTCGGCGTATTCGTGCATTTGTTGAGTGCGGATTTGAAACTCGACGATATGTTTTTCCGGAGTGATGACTGTGGTATGAAGGGATTGATAGCCGTTTTGTTTGGGGGTAGAAATGTAGTCTTTGATACGGCCATCCATGGGAGTGAAAAGGGAGTGGATGACGCCGAGAGCGAGATAGCAAGAGGTGACGTCTTTGACTACGAAGCGGAGGGCAATGAGGTCATAGACGCGATTGATATTTTGGTTGTGTTTGGCAAGTTTGCGGTGGAGGGAATACATAGATTTGACGCGACCACTATTTTCAAATGGCATGTGCTCTTTTTCGAGGGCCTGCTCGACGGCAACTTTGGCAAGGTTAAGCTTGCGATCGGCGGCTTTGAGACGAGTCTCGGTAAGATTTTGGAGAAATTCATAACGCCTGGGATCGATGTGGCGGAAGCCGATATCTTCAAATTCGGCGCGGACGCGGCTCATTTGGAGGCGGTCAGCGAGAGGGGCGAAGACTTCGAGTGATTCGCGGGCGATTTTTTGTTGGCGTCCGGGGGGCAGGGCGGTGATGGTGCGGAGATTGTGGAGGCGGTCAGCGAGTTTGATGATAAGAACACGAATATCTTGGCCAGTGGCCAGAAGGAGTTTGAGCAAGTTGTCTTTAGTAGATGGCAGGTAGGTGGAAAGGTCGCGCATATTTTCGCGGGCTTTGCTAAGTTTGGTGACGCCTTCGACGAGAAAAGCGACATCTTTACCGAAGGCGGTTTCGATTTCGGAGAGGGCAAGAAAAGTGTCTTCGACGGTGTCGTGAAGGATGCCAGCAATGATGGTATCTTCGTCCATGCCCCAGTCTTCGAGGATTTTTTGAACGGCAATGGGATGCACAATGTAAGGTTCCCCCGTAAGACGAGTTTGGCCCTCATGGGCCTTTGTAGCGGTGGCGACTGCTCTATCAATGCGAGTCATAAATTGATTGTATCACGAAGCAGGGATAGTTGCCCGTAGAGGCCCTTTCGCGTGCGCACCCGTCTTTACGGGGCGCAGTCGCTGCAGTCGGGCCGGAAATAGGGGCGTAGCACGCCCCTCTTCCACACGCCTCTACTACAACTATCCCTGCTTCGTGATACAATAAGATTATGCTTGTTTTGAGTTTGATTGGGTGGTGGTATGGGGTTGGGTTTGCGACGAGACTAAGGGGTTTGGGGAGGGCTTTGGCACGGACGGCAGATAATTTTTCGATTGGGCTGATGCTGCGGACGTTGTTCAACCCGTTTAGGCAAATTGATGCTGGCGCAACGGGAAAGGGTATAGCGGAAGCGTTGTCAGCGTTTGTGTCGCGATTAATTAGTCGACTAGTTGGATTTGTGATGCGGCTAGGGATGATAATAGTTGGAACAGTAGTATTATTGGTGCTGTTAGTGGGTAGTTTGGTGATTATTGTGCTGCATTTGGTGGTGCCATTGTTGCCGATAGCTGGCATAGTGATGCTGGTGATAGGCTGGGTGCCGGAAATACAGGTGGTGCTGACATGGTAGAGTTTAATTATCATAGTGGACGAGCGAAGAAGGCAAGATTTGAGAAGAGTCTAGCGAAGGTGGTGTGGTTATGTTATGCGGTGGTAATCTTATTGTTGCTGGGTGGATTAACGTTGGTATTTTTGGGATTTGCAGTGGGATGGCTGTTGGCGGGTTTGTTTGCGCCGGTATACATGTTGATTTATTGGCAGAAGAAGGATTTGAGTCGGTTGCCGGTGGTTGATGGAGGATCGATTGATGGCTTATTGAGTGTGGGAATTTTGGGAAGGTTGCCGAAGGACCCGACTTCAAGAGGATTAGTGGCGATAATTGTGGAGGAGCTGAGCGGTAGGTTTTTGTTGGCAAGGTCTGGACTGGGCGTCGAATTTTTAAATGAGCTGATAGTGAGTAATGATTTGTCGATGCCGCAGGTATGGGAAGAGGCGGTTGGATTGCAACAGGAGCTGGGGAGTAAAGACGTAAGTGCGGTGGTGTTGTTGTTGGCGATGATTAAGCTAGCACCGAATTTTGAACAAAAATTGGCGCAATATAAGTTAGACTTTGAGGATTTGAAGAGGGGGGCAAGATGGTATATTCAAGCGCAAGCGGCGGCGGAGAAGAGTGAAGAGTTGATGCGGACAGGGGGATTGGCGCGGGATTGGAGTTTTGGATTTACGCCGCTGCTAGAGAGATTTGGACGGAATATTTCGGCGGAAATCAGTGCGCATGGCGGGCGGACGATGAGCTTGCTGTTGCCGAGCAGACAAAAAATTGTTCAACAAATGATTGATATTTTCTCGCGAGGAGGGCGGCAAAATGCAACGGTAGTGGGTCCGGATGGAGTGGGGAAGACGAGCGTAGTGCATGATTTTGCGGAGAAGATTTTGGACGGCCGGGCGGATATACCTAGTCATTTGAAGTATCGACAGGTATTTTTGCTAAATGCGTCTGTGATGATTTCGGCGGCGAGCGAGAGAGGGGAATTGGAAGCGTTGATGAGCGGAGTATTGAGCGAGGCGGCGCGGGCGAAAAATGTGATCATTTGTTTGGATGACGCGCAGTTGTTCTTTGAAGATGGAACGGGAAGCGTAGATATTTCGAAGCTATTGTTGCCGGTGTTGGAGGCAGGCGGGTTTAGATTGATTATGACAATGAATGAGCAGGTGCTGCTCCGGATTGGGCAGCAGAATCCGGCAGTAATAAATGCGATTAATCGGGTAAATATTTTGCCGGCGGACTTTGAAGAGACGATGGCGGCGATGGAAGATAAAGTAGTGCAGCTGGAGTGGGATCTAGGTAACTTTTACCAATATCAGGCTCTGAAGAAGGCGTATGAGCTGTCAGAGCGCTATGTTTATGGGCAGGAGATGCCGGGGCGGGCTATTAAAATGCTGGAGAGCGCTGGTAATTACGCAGAAAATGGATTGGTGAGTGCGCGAAGCGTGGAGCAGGCAATTGAATCGACGGTGGGGGCGAAGGTGGGAGTGGCGGAGGATGCGGGAGAGAAGGAGAAGTTGTTGAATTTGGAGGGGCTGATCCATCAAAGGATGGTGAATCAGGTGCGGGCCGTACAGGTGGTGTCGGATGCGTTGCGCCGGGCGCGAGCAGGGGTGCGTAATACAAAGCGGCCAGTGGGAACATTTTTATTCATTGGACCGACTGGGGTGGGGAAGACGGAGTTAGCAAAGGCGTTGGCGGAAGTTTATTATGGCGGGGAAGGAAACATTGTACGGGTAGACTTGAACCAGTTTGTGACGGCGGAAAGCGTCAATGCCTTGACGGCGGATGGGGCGGATAATCCGGATTCGTTGACGGCAGGGGTAATGAAAAATCCGTTTTCGGTGGTGCTGCTGGACGAGATCGAAAAGGCACATAGCAAGGTGATGACGGCGTTGTTGCAGGTACTAGACGAAGGTATTTTGCGTGACGTACAGGGTAGAGAAGTGAGTTTTAGAGATGCGATTTTGATTGCAACTAGTAATGCTGGGGCACAGGAGATTCGAGCGAAGATTGAAGCAGGCGAAGATATTACGAAGGTGAGTGAGGAAATTCAAAATATGCTGGTGAATTCTGGCGAGTTTCGGCCGGAATTTTTGAACCGATTTGACGAAATAGTGGTGTTTGGGCCGCTGAGCAAGACGGACTTGCTGCAGGTGGTGGATTTGATGATGAAGGGCGTAAATAAGACACTAGAGGCTCAGAAGATGAAGGTTGAGGTGGATACGGGGGCGAAGGAATTGTTGGTGGAGGCGGGTTATGATCCGCGGTTGGGGGCAAGGCCGATGCGACGGGTGATACAGAGAGTAGTGGAAAATGAGGTGGCGAAGCAGATGTTGGGCGGACAGGTGGGAGCAGGCGGGACAATTATGATCACGGCGGAAATGGTGCGAGCGAATTTGGGGCAAGAATAAGGTGTAATGGTGTGGTAAAATCTTGGGAAGATTTTACCGCTTCGCTTGGTAAAAGTAATATAAATATTACTTTTACTCTCGCTTCATTGTAAAATGGGGGCATGAAAGAGTTTTTTACGGATGGAAGTGCGGTACCGAATCCTGGAGTGGGTGGGTTTGCGGTGATTTGCGATGGGGTGCCGGTGGCTTTGGGGCGGGAAAAAGTGTCAACGAATATTCGGATGGAGGCTTTGGCGTTGTTGTCGGCCTATGATTTAGCTGGAGTAGGGGACGTGATTTACACGGATTCGGAGTTTTGGATTAATGTGCTAACGAAGTGGGCGCCGGTGTGGGAGAGAAATGGTTGGGTGAAGAAGGGCGGGGAAATTAAGAATTTGGATTTAGTAAAAAAATTGTATACAATTTTTAAGCGGAAAGCTGGAGTGGAATTACGTTTTACGCGGGGGCATGTGGGAACACGCGGCAATGAGTTGGCGGATGATTGGGCAAATAAGGCAAGAGAAGGAGTAAAGATATGAAAAGGGTAGTAGTAAAAGTGAAATTGCCGAATCGAGCAGATTTTGTGGGGATGCTAAAGGATATCGACATGGAGTTTTCAGAGGCGTTTTGGCAGCATGATCGAGTGTTTGTGCCGAAGGGTTATGATCGAGACAAGGGGTTGCCAAAGTTGGCTCTTAGGACGATCGTGAAAGACGCAGAGAAGCCAGCGGCGTATGCTTTGGTCTTGAGACGACATATCGAGAATAAGGGAGTAGATGTTGTAAATTTTACAACATTTAAAGATTATACGGAGATGGCGGCGATTTTGTATCAGATGGGGTTTGAGATTAAATATGAAGTGAGCCGGCAGCGGCAAGAGTTGAATATGGGGGACAATGTGAAGATTTATCTGGATAAGATTGATGGTTTGCCGGGGTATTATGCGAAGATTGAATCTAATCTGTTGGATGAAGATGAGCCGGAGGATGTACGGGAAGATTTAACTAAGACATTTGAGGTGCTGAAGGTGGGCAGGAAAAATGTAATAGATAAAAATTATGGAGAGCTAATGGAGGAGAACAATGGATAAGTTTGACGTATTTGCGTGGGCGAACGAGGTGGATGAGATTAAGAATAATGTGAGCGTGGAGCTATTTCTGTTCAATAAGAATTATACGCCCTATAAGGTGCGCTATTCGGATACGTTGACACAGAGTGTGAAGTCGATGTTTATGCTGGAGGCGATTAATTTCGTGATCAAGGAGGCGGATAAGGGATTGCAATGCCGAGAATATGAGACCAATGATGGCGAAGATAAGGTGATCTATAGAGTGGATCTAACAAAGGTGGGGCGGGCGGAGACGTTGATTCATTTGATTGAAAAAGAGTACAAAGATATTGATTACTTTACGGACAATGAGCATGAATTCAAGCGAATTAAAGGGATTGTGGCGAAGTTCACTTATCCGGGCGGCAAGGGTCAGCAGACGTTTTATATTGCGAAGGGACTGGCGGCGAGCTCGGCGCTGAAAGGCAAGACGAGCTGGGAGTTGTCTGGCGAGAGCTTTGAACCATTGACAGCGGATATTGCGATTAAGATGCCGGATGTCAACGAGGTAGCGATTATTGATGGGAATATCGTGATTTTTAATCAGAGCAAGTTTGAAAAATTATTCCAGTATGATTACAAGACGCAGGTGATTTCGGAGGCGAAGAGCAAGGAGCTGATGGAGGCGTATGGATTGAGTTTTCCGGAGGGGTTGACGCTAAATGCTTTACTGGAAGACAAGAAACCTTTGATTAAAAAATTGCAGGGAATTACGGTGGGGGAGATGAAGCAAGACCAGGTAGTGAGCTATGCGGACGAGATGAGTTTGGACTTGATGACAGATGAGACTGGGAAGATTATTATTATGGACAATAAAGACTTGTCGACATTTGTTAATTTGCTAAATGAAGATTACTTCGTGTCGCCAATAAATGGAAAACGATACGAGATAAAGAGCAAAAAGTTGTTGGATGAGCCGGAAGGCGAACCGCCAAGAGGGTGAAGAATCAAAGAGGTAGGAAAAAGTCGCCCTGATGGGGCGACTTTTATAACCTAAAAGGGGATGAGGATGGTAATGATAACGAAGAGTGGGACTATGGCACAGTTGGTGATGCGCATAATGCGCTCTAACAGGCGTTTTTCTGTGTTGTAGGGGCTATCCAAGTGAATGGATAGATAGATGACATAAAGTATGAGAACTACCACTAGAGTGGCATGTAGGGCCCAAGGGTTCAATCCGACATACTCGCAGTAAGAGGTTAGGCTGAGGGTGGTACAGAGACTGATGGTAGTCGGTCGCACGATGGGCGATAAGGTGCCAATTTGGCTGTCATAATCGTTGAGAAACGATAAAATACTCACAATAACACCGATAAGCAATAGTCCAATACAGGTTATCAATGTGGTTAACATAATAACCCCTCCTCCCGTAAAATAGGTTATTTAAAGGGTCGCTACCTGTTCGGGTAGAATACTTCTATTGTAGCGTACTTTACGGAAAAAGTCAATAGGACGGTGTTCGGGTTTTATAACATAATTTTGAGATTTTTGGGAGTGTGAAGAAAATGGGGTTTGAGGGATTTTTTGTTCGGTTTATATCTGTTAAAACTTGATTTTTTGCACGGAAATGTGGAAAAGCGTAACGATTTTGGTCTTGATTTTTATGGTTTAGTAATGTACAGTGAGGGCAAGTGGATACGAAAAACAAAAACCACTTTAAAATAAACAAAGGTCAATTCTAACTTAAGGGAAAGCGGGAAAACAGATTGTGAAAGTGCAAATAAGAGACGAAGATCAATCCGCTGGTTATGAGATTATCAGGGTAACGAAAAAAAGTTGACCGGTTTTTTGTTCGTTAACAGCGTTTGAACCCAACCAACTAGGAGTTTTGGGGCGCGTTTAGAATACGCGTAATAGAAGTCGGATGTACCTTATAAATACACACCTCCCAATATTTTAACTCCAACCTTTACTAATTAAGTCTCTCAACAACTGAGATTAAATAATTGACTATACGTCGATTCAATCTTAGTAGACTGAAGTTTAGGTAACAAAATAAACAATAAACAAAAACAAAAACTCCGGAATTTCTAGTTGAATGGGTTCAAACAATATATAGTAGAAGATATGCATGAGTCAGTGTTATTAAATGAAGTGGTCAGTTATTTGGCGCCGCAGCCGGGCGAGAGTTATCTCGATCTGACGGCGGGGTATGGGGGACATGCTGATAAGATTTTGGAAGTAACGCAGAACTATAAAGGAGCGGTATTGGTAGACCGTGATCAAAATGCAGTGGAATATTTACGTGCGAAGTACCAAGAGGTGAAGCCGGAAATAATGCATGAAGATTTTTATAGTGCGGCGTTACGATTAGTAGAGAGTGGCAAGAAGTTTGACATGATACTGGCAGATTTTGGCGTGTCTTCACCGCAATTGGACCAGGAAAAACGCGGGTTTTCTTTTGCTCTTGACAGTCGTTTGGATATGCGTATGGACGAACGACAGAAATTAGACGGTTGGCGAGTAGTGAATAAGTGGAGCGAAAGGGATCTGGTAGAGATTTTTGTGGCGTATGGCGAAGAACGGATGGGAAGAGCGAAGCTATTGGCGAAGGAAATTGTGCATAATAGGCCGATTGAAACAACTGGCGAGCTAGCAGAAATTATCAAGCGGAAATCTGGTTACGGGAAGAAGCATCCGGCGACGCAAGTTTTTCAGGCAATTAGAATTGCCGTGAACGACGAGTTAGGGCAGATACAGAAGACTTTACCGTTGATTACGAAGTTGTTGGCGCTTGGGGGGAGAGTTGGGCTGATTTCGTTTCATAGTTTGGAAGATCGGTTAGTCAAGAATTATTTGGCTGAGGCGAGTGGGCAGGGGATGGAATCGGAACTTAGGATATTGACGAGAAAACCAGTGATTGCGGGACAAAATGAATTAGTTAACAATCCGCGAGCGAGAAGCGCGAAGCTTAGAGTAGCAGAAAAAACTGCCGTAAAGTAGAGTGTGGAGTCTCGGGCGCAGCGTAAAAAATAAAAACAAACAAAGGAGAATTATGGCTAAGATCGTAGTAACCGGTCGCGCTAGAACCGAAAAAATCAAAGTACATTTTAGGTAGAGTTTAACCCGACATGCCCCGGTTTACGGGGTACCAATGGTTGGGTTAAACCAGAGAGTGTGTAAAAAATTTATGACCTCCTTTTGCCCATGCCTAGGGTGGCGTTTTGCTGCTCTAGGCCAGGGCGAAGGCTAAGACAAAAATAAAAACTAAAATAGGAAACGATTTGATGGCAGAAGCGTATTTTGCGACAAGAAGGACGGGTAACATCGAGTTGTCGGCTGACTGGGCGAGGAATCGGAACGCAGTACGGCACGAACCGCGAGCAACGCTTGGCCCCGTGAGCCATACAATCACGGTGATGCTTTTGGTGTTGGTGGTAGGGTTGATTTATATTACGCAAGGGACGAAGGCGACGAGTTATGATTATGCATTGAATAGTGTAAATGATGAGATTGCAAGTTTAGAGGCGCAGAATAATAGTTTAGCGGCAGAGAACGCAAGGATTGTGGCGGCAGCGGCGGGTGAACAAAATGAGGTGGCATTGACGATGGTGGATGCTAGGACAGCTGGCTACGTGGCGGAATAGTATAATAGTTGGTAGTATGGCTAAGATGACACGGATAGGTTGGCTGAAAGTTGGATTAGTATTGGCGGTGGCCGTGATTGGCGTCCGCTTGTTTCAGGTTCAGATTATCGAGCATGGTAAATATATGGCGGCAGCTGAAAGCGAACATATGAGGAAGTTTGAGCTTTTGGCGGAACGGGGGCAGATTTATATGCTGGATGGGAACAAGGTGGTGCCGGTAGTAATGAATGAACGGGTATGGACGGTGTTTGTGGATCCATCTTATGTGGGAAATGAGAGTTTGGTAAAAGAAAAATTAGATGAAATTTTGGGTAAGAAGATTTTTGCGAGTTGGGATGAAGTTTTTAAAGATAAATCGCGCCAATATTATGAAGTAGCTAAAGAAGTGACATGGACGGAGATTTCGCAAGTGGAGAAGGCCAACTTGAAAGGGGTGGGCCGGAAGATGGCGACGAAACGGGTGTATCCGTATGGAGAATTGGCGAGTCAGGTGTTGGGATTTGTGAACGCGAATAATGTGGGATATGGTGCAGAGGGGGCGCTAAATAAGGATTTGGCTGGCGAAAATGGGGTTTTGAAGACGGTGGCGGATGTAAATAATATTCCGCTGACAATTGGGGATAATAATATTGAGGTGCCGGCGGTGAACGGCAAAAATGTGGCGTTGTCGATTGACATGAACGTGCAGCGGACGACGGAGAAGATTTTGGCAGAGGCAATTGGGAATTTGGGAGCGGATTATGCAAGTGCGGTAGTAATGAATCCGCAGACAGGACGGATATATGCAATGGCGAATTTGCCGACGTATAACCCGGAGGAATATTGGAAAGTAAGTGATGCAAACGTTTATAGGAATCGGATTTTGGAGGATCCATACGAGCCTGCGAGCGTGATGAAAACATTTACGTTTGCGCAGGGAATTGAGCTGGGGAAGATGAAGCCGACTGATACATATACAAATACCGGAACGACGGTAGTGGAAGATCGGACAATTAGGAATTTGTGGCAAGAGTCTGATGTGCGGGGGACAATTAGTTTCCAAACGGCGTTGAATTATTCGTTGAACACGGGGAGTATAGAAGTACTGCGGCGGTTGGATGGCGGGAAGATTACCAAAAAGGGGAGGGAATTATTGTACGAAGCTTATCATGATAAGTTTGGATTTGGTAAGAAGACGGGAATTGAGATGTATGAATCGGCGGGAACGGTGGTGGGGCCAAATGAGGGATATGGTCTAAATGTGCGTTATGCGAATATGACGTTTGGCCAAGGGCTGGATGTGACAATGATGCAGATCGCGGCGGCGTTTTGCTCGGTGATCAATGGCGGTGAGTTTTTTACACCGACGGTAGTGGCGGGAGAGGTGATAAATGGGGTGTTGGTGGAGAGGGCGGTTAAGCCAGCGGCGTGGCGGGCGATAACTGACAGTACGAGCACAGTAATGCGGGATATGTTGATAGAGGCTAGGCAAAAAAGCGGGATGGCTTGGATGGATTTGCCAGGATATGTGATTGGCGGGAAGTCGGGTACGGCCGAGACCTTGAAGGATGGCAAATACACATCTGATCCGACGATTGCAAGTTATATGGGGTTTGGCGGGGCGAGTGCAGACTTGCCAGAATATGTGGTGATGGTTAGAATAAGTGGGGAAGGAAAGACTTTGCAGGGCGGTGCGCATGCCGCACCGATTTTTACGAAGATTAGTAACTATATGTTGGAATATTTAAAAATAAGGCCGGAGGTATAAGATGCTAGGGCAGATTAATGCGGAAATGGTGTACGAGCTGGTGTTATCGTTGGGAGCGTTTTTGCTGGCGATGTTTTTGACACCGATTTATACGTATTTTGCGTATAAGTATAAGTGGTGGAAGAAGCAGAAGACGGTGGCGGTGACGGGTGAGGAGCTGAAGGTGATGAATAAGTTGCACGAGCATAAGATCAAGCGGCATTTCCCAACGATGGCGGGAATAATTTTTGTGATTGCGGTGGGAGTGACGACTTTTTTGTGCAACTGGAGTAGGGAGCAGACGTGGTTGCCGCTGATAGCTTTTGTGGGCGGTGCGATGATTGGGCTGATTGATGACTTGATCAACATATTTGGGCATAAGTCGGTGGCTGGACTGCGAGCGCCGGTAAAGTTCTTGATGATTTCGGTGCTGGCGGTGGGGATGGGGTGGTGGTTTGCGGTGAGGTTAGGGTGGACGGGAGTTTATTTGCCATTTGTCGGACTGATAAATATTGGCGTGATAGGCATGATTATATTATTTGCATTTGCAGTGGTGGCAATGAGCAATGCGGTGAATATTAGTGATGGGCTAGATGGCTTGGCAGGGGGGTTGGCGATGTTGGCGTATGGATCATTTGGGGTGATTGCGTTGATGCAGGGCCAGTGGGGGTTGGCGGGCTTTTGTTTGACAGTGGTAGGGGCGCTATTGAGCTATATTTGGTTTAATGTATATCCGGCGCGGTTTATGATGGGTGACGTGGGTTCATTTGCTTTGGGGGCGGGTTTGGGCGTGGTGGCGATGATGACGAATAGTTTTTTCTTG
Organism: Candidatus Saccharimonadota bacterium; assembly: GCA_009783305.1. GTDB lineage: Bacteria > Patescibacteriota > Saccharimonadia > Saccharimonadales > Saccharimonadaceae > UBA2834. Next base: position 27,150 of record WRHJ01000005.1, on the reverse strand, counting down.
TTGCCGATTATCGGGGTTTTGTTCGTGGTGGAGGCTGGTTCGAGTTTGATTCAAATTGTGGCGAAAAAAGTTTTTCATAAGAAGATATTTATTAGCGCGCCGATCCACCATCATTTACAAGCGAAGGGTTGGGAAGAGAGTAAGGTCGTGATGCGATTTTGGGTAATTGGCGGGGTGCTTGCGTTTATTGGAATTTTCCTGGCGCTGGGCGGCGGGATAATTTGATGGTGGTTTTCCATGAGGAAACATAAGCCGGATTTAGTAATTGCGGTACTGACTTTTGTATTGATGGCGGTGGGTTTGATTGTGATTTATGCGATTGGGCCGGCTTGGGCGCAATTTCAAAACTCGGTCAGCGGCAGTTCTTATGGTGAGAGTGATTTTTTCCAGCGTCAGTTGATTAGTGTTGCGGTAGCAGTGGTGATGTTCATAATTGCGTATAAGTTGCCGTTTGCCTGGATTGAAAAAGCAGGGAAATGGATTTTGGTGCTGGGGATTTTAGCTTGTGTTGTGTTGTCGATAGCGGGGGCATATGGCAGTGATTTGGCGAGGTGCAGTCTGGGAGCGTGCAGGTGGCTGAATTTACCGCTAGGTCTGAGTATCCAGCCAGTGGAGATTTTGAAGTTGGGGGCATTAATTTACGTAGCGAGTCTGATTGCGAAACGAAAGAAAGAAGGTAAGCTAAATAACAAGGAAATGTTGGTACCAGTGGCAGTGATTGTGGCGGTGACGGTGGGATTGATTGGGGTTTTACAGAAGGATTTAGGATCGACGGCAGTGATTATTTTTATGTTGGCGTGCATGTTGGTAGCGAGCGGGATGAAATGGCGAGTGCTGTTGATGATGGGCGGGATTGCAGTGTTGATTATGGCAATGCTGGTTGTATTTTTCCCGCACAGGATGGAGCGATTGACGAGTTTTAGCGGTGAGGGTGAGAATACCTACCACATAGATAATGCACTATTGGCAATTGGGAAAGGCGGGCTGTTTGGCGTGGGAGTGGGGAATAGCGTGCAGGCGACGGGATATTTGCCGGAGTCAATTAATGATTCGGTATTTGCGGTGATGGGGGAGACGTTTGGGTTTGTAGGGCTAATGTTAGTGATTGGGTGTTTTACGGTGCTGCTGATGCGGCTGCTGAAGACGGCAGAGAGATCTGATGCGGAGGGGGCGGGGCGGTTTGTAGTGGTAGGAGTGTTCGCTTGGGTGGCAGGACATGTTATTATAAACATAATGGGAATGACAGGATTGATTCCCATGAAGGGCATTACGTTGCCGTTCTTGAGCGCGGGGGGTACAAGCATGATGTTTGTAGCAATAGCGATGGGGATATGTCTGCAGCTGTCGGGCTGGACGAAAAGAGAGGTAAATCATGAAGATATTGGTGGTAGGCGGGGGGAGCGGCGGACACGTCACGCCAGTAGTAGCCGTCGTTGATGAAATTTGGAAGATAAAACCTCGTGCCAGGATTGAATTTTGGACAGATAAAAAATATTACACAAATGTTGTAAAAATGACAACACCTATGGGGCCTTCGATTCGGGCGCGCAAGGTGGCGGCGGGGAAGTTACGACGATATACGCATTTTAAATTTGTGGATTATTTGAAGCATTTCGATGTAGTTTTGGCAAATATTGTAGATAGCTTTAAGATTATGGGGGGATTTTTCCAGAGTATAGTGGGGCTGATGCGGTTTAAGCCGGATGTAATTTTTTTGAAAGGTGGATATGTGGGTTTACCGGTGGGGATGGCGGCGAGATTTTTAAGGATTCCCTATGTAATTCATGATTCAGACGCGGTACCTGGTTTGACGAATCGGGTATTGGCGGGAGGAGCAAAGAAGATTGCGACGGGTATGCCTTTGGATAATTATAAATATTCTGCAGAAAAAGCGGAGTGGACGGGGATACCAGTCAGTTCGGAGTTTCGGTCGGTGAGCTTGAAGCGGCAGGGTGAATTGAAGAGTGATTTGGGATTCAAGAGAGATGAACCATTGTTGGTAGTGACCGGTGGGAGTTTGGGAGCGCAGCATATCAATGAGGCGGTGCAAGAAATTTTACCGGAGCTGTTGAAGTTTACATCAGTATTATTGGTGGCTGGGAGAGAGCGATATCCGGAAATGATGGGGTTGAAGGAATATGAGGTATGGGAAAACGGCGGACTAAAAACGAATTTTCGGATGATTGAGTTTACGGCGAATATGCCGGAATTATTTGGGGCAGCAGATGTAGTGGTGAGTCGGGCCGGTGCGTCAACAATGGCGGAGTTGGCCAATATGCACAAGGCGGTGGTGATGGTGCCGAATCAGAAGTTGCCAGGCAGGCACCAGGTGAAAAATGCGGATGCATATTTGAAAGCGAAGGCAGCTATTGTGGTGGAGGATGAGAAGATGGTGGAGCAGCCAGGATTGTTATTGAAGGCAGTGAAGGGATTAGTGAAAGATAAAGAAAGACGAGAAGATTTAGCACGGAATTTGAAGGAGTTTGCGATGGCGGATGCAGCGGAGAGATTAGCAAAGATGATTGTGGGCACAGGCGGCGGGGATGGAAAAAAGTTATAAATTAGGTAAGACAATTGTGGGGGCGAGAGGGCGAGATCGCTCGGTTGAATTGCAGCGAATTACGGAGCGGAAGAAGCGTAGGGTTCGAAATGTTTTGATTTGGTGTGCTTGTGTGGTAGTTGGGGTTTTGGTGGTGATTTGGGCGATTGCGGGGATTGCTGGTATGGTGACGGAGAGGGGAAATGCGGCGACGGATGAAACGGAGTGGGTGCCAACGGTGGAGATTATCATTGAGGGGGGAGGGCGAGCTAGTTCGCGAGTAAATGAGTTTGTAGCGAAACTAGAGCGGGATTTTGGTGATTTAGGTTTTGGCGTGGGCAGGGTAATACTGCCGCAGGGGAGGACTAGGGAAGTGCACGTGTATTTGGTTGACAGAGTGGAATATTATAAGATGTCGATAGATCGCGGCTGCTCGGTGCAAGCGGAAGATGCGGAGAGGATGAGCCGATATTTGGATGAACGCGGGCTAGTGGTGCAGTATGTGGATTTAAGGGTGGAGGGAAAGGCTTACTATAAATAATAATTTTGAAATTAAGATTGGTAAGGTTAACCAACCTGAAAACTCCGAACGGTTTGAACAGTATAGCGGGATGGTGGAAAAAATTAAGAAGAGAACCGAGCAGATTAAACAAAAATATGGCGTGGGTGATACGGAAATGAGTTCTTTTAGTCCGGATTTATTACCAACGAACGAACGGCCTATGATGTTGAGCGAAGATGCCTATGCTGATTATCAGAGAATACTTGAACTGACCAATGAGAATAATATTGAATATAATTTTCTTTGGCTCGGCAATAGGAGAGAATTGGATGGTCAAGAATATTATTCTATTGAAAAGGCGGTTGTGTTGCCGCAAGTAAGTATGCCTGAGCAATCAAGCGTAAACCCTCTTGAGAAAATTAGGATATACGACTCTATAGATGAACATGATGGCTATGACGTGATCATTGACGGGCACTCTCATCCTGCACAGGATTCTACATATAAAGATTTTGATAAGTTGCCGCAGCCAATGATTGATGAATTGTCTTTAAAGAAACCTGGCAAGAACTATTCGATTAGTGATTTTAACCATTATTTATCGTTGTTAAATGGCAGAAGCGAGGTCAAAGATAAGATAATTATCGGCTCGGTTATTACTTTTGCGGGGGATTTATTGACTGCAGTATCAGACCCAAATGATGATTCGGCAGCACTGACTACAATCAGGCAAATTGGTTTTGATGTTCCTGGCGGCGTAGACACTTTGCCAACCAGCGAATTTGACGAAGAAAAATCCAGACAATTTTTTGAAGGATAGGTTTATTCGTAGCGGAGGGCGTCGATGGGGTTTTTGCGGGCAGCTTTGATGGCGGGGAGGGTGCCAGCGAGGAAGGCAATGAACATGATACCGAGAGCGATGATAATGCAGTTGGCGGGAGTGAACTCGACGAGGCTGAAGGTGGGGAAGTCAGCGAGGAACATGCCGGGCTGATGGAAGATGGTGTTGGCGGTGTTGCCGACTAGCATAGAGAGTCCGATGCCGAGCAGGGAACCCCAGAAGCCGAGCGAGATAGCTTCGAAGCTGAAGGAGAGGAAGACTTTGCCGGAGGAGAGCCCCATGGCTTTCATGAGTCCGATTTCGCGGGTACGTTCTTGAACGGACATGAGCAGGGTATTGATGATACCGATAGAGGCGGCGAGCAGGGCAATGCCGCCGAAGATGGAGAAGACGATGAGGATGATGTCGAAGAAGGTCTTCATCATGCCGATAGAATCATCAATAGTCATACCAGAGAGATTGAGTTCTTCAAGGCCCTTTTTGATGAAGTCGAGATCGGCTTCTGGGTCGAATTCGGCGGTGGCGAACATGACGCGGTTGGCGTATTCGGCAGGGAGATATTTGGTAGAGGCGGCAAAGATCCGATCATTTAGAGCGGCATTAAGCCAACTGCGGCCCATACTGACGACGGAGGGAGCTTGGACGCCGACTACGGTGGCGTCGACGTTGATGAGTTCTCCGGTAGCTTGATTTTTGATGGCGAGAGTGACGGTCTGTCCGATGGCGCCGGCGTCGTCAACAAAACCAAGGACTTCGGCGAAGCCGGGTAGGAGTGTGATTTCGGGTTGGTCGCTGTCAGTGCGAGGAGAGTTTCCAGCGGTAAGATCGATGTTGATATTATTGCTGGGAAGTTCGTTGACACGAAGTTTCCATTTGGTGTGAGTTTTATTGCTGGTGACGTATTCAACTCTAACATTGCGGAGAGGTCGGACGCTGCCTGGGATGATGCCGTTGATGTCTTCAATGGCAGTGAGAGTTTCGGCGTCGATGTAGTTGAGTTCGGAGGCGTTTTGTTCTGGGTTGTACTCTTGGGGTCCGTTATTGCCGCCCATCATGCCTTCAATTTGGGCGAGCATAGCGGCGGGGGCGATTTCGATATAGCCGTCGCCGCCAGCGGAGGCGACTTGTTTATCTATAAAAGAGTTGACGCCGGTATTAACGGCGGTGTTGAGGATGATGGTGAAACTGCCGATGAAAATCGCGAGGATGGTGAGAAAGGTGCGGATTTTGTTGCGGAGCAGGTTGCTATTGGCAGTCTTGATAATGTCGATCAGTTTCATTTGGCGCCTCCTTTCTGAGTTTTACCGTCTGAGGTGATTTTGCCGTCCTGGATGCGAATTTGGCGGCGGCAGCGATTTGCGATGTCTTCATCGTGAGTGACAATAATGAGGGTAATATCTTTTTCACGGTTGAGCTTGAATAGAATATTCATGATTTTTTCACCAGTGATGGTGTCGAGGTTGCCAGTGGGTTCGTCGGCGAAGATAACTTTGGGATTATTGACGATGGCGCGGGCAATGCAGACGCGTTGTTTTTGACCGCCGGAAAGATCGTTGGCCTTGGCGTGGATTTTGTCTTCGAGCTCGACGATTTTGAGGGCCTCGATGGCGCGGCGTTTGCGTTCACGGAAGCCGATGCCAGCGATTTTGAGAGGCAGGATAACGTTGTTGAGGACGGAGTCGTTACTGTTCATGAAAAATTGTTGGAAAACGAAGCCGAATTCGTGGTTGCGCAGGCGATTGAGTCGGCGGGCGGGCAGCTCGGCGGTTTTGGTGCCGTGGAGTTTGATAGTGCCGGTGGTGGGCTGGTCGAGCAGAGCGAGGAGGTGCATAAGGGTAGATTTACCGCTGCCGGATTTGCCAATAATGGCGACAGATTCGCCGGTATTGATTTTAAGATCGATGTCGCAGAGGGCATCGAACTTGGTACTCTTTTTTCCATAGGTTTTATGGAGATTGTAGGTTTCCAATAATAAGTCTTTAGTCATCTGCCCAGTATACCAAATAAGCGTAGAATATGCTAAGATATGTGTGCATTGGGTCGTCGCCAAGTGGTAAGGCACCGGGTTTTGGTCCCGACATTCGTAGGTTCGAATCCTACCGACCCAGCCACAGCTTAGTAAAGCCAACGTATTGAACCAAATAAATAAAATTTATTTGGTTCTTTTTGTTGGCTTTACTTACGCTTACTCAACCTTCGGTTGGGAATCACAGAATCAATTTAGTTTGCCGTTTTTCATGTGTTTGATGATGGCTTTGGTGGATCGGGCGACTCGTTTGCTATGAGTGACGATGATGACAATTTTGCCGTCGTCTGCGAGCTGACGGAAAAGAGCGAGAATTTTGTTGGTAGTTTTTTCATCAAGATTGCCAGTGGGTTCGTCGGCGACGACGATGGGGTTATTGCTGGTCATGGCGCGGGCGATGGCGACGCGTTGCTGTTCGCCACCGGATAGTTTTTGGACGAGACGGTCGGCCTTAGCTTTATTAATACCAACTTTTTCAAGAGTGTCATAAGCAAGTTTTCTGCCATGCTTGACGCCGGCGAGATCGAGGGCAACTTCGACATTTTCGCGTGCGGTCATGTATTTGATGAGGTTGTAAGCTTGGAAAACAATGTCAACATATTTGAGACGAAATTCTGATTCACCGATTTTGCGAATAGATTTACTGTTGTATTTGATGTCGCCACTTTGAATACGATCAAGGGCAGAGAGCAGGGAAATGAGGGTAGTTTTACCACTGCCAGATTCGCCGACTATGGCGTAAATTTTGCCGCTTTCGAAAGCGGCGTTGACACCATTGAGGACGGTAGTCTCGGATTGACCGTCACTGTAAGTGTGCTTGAGATTGGTGATAGTTAAAGTATTTTTACTCATGACTTATTCCTTTCCGGTGAGGATAATTTTTGGTTGAAAGCGTAAAATGTTGGCGGTGGGGATGACGAGAGCGAGGATGATAATACTGTAGCCGGCTAGGAAGAGGATGAGATAGTCTTGGACACTGGGAGTGACGTTAATTTCATCGATAGTTTCGACATCACTGCGAAAGGGGTTGCCGCCCATGAAACTAACTGGGCCGCCGCCAGGTCCGGCGCCTTGAGTGGTCATGCCGCCACTACCCATCATGCCGCGCATAGGCATACCGGTCTGTTGGTTTTGTTGACTGGTAGCGACTTGTTGTTCTAGAAGTCCGTTGCCCATGGCATGAGCGACGAAGGCACTGGGAAGGATGGATAGAACGAAGGCTGTGGTGCCGATGATGAGTAGTTCGGCGAGATTTTGACCGAGAATATTTTTCTTGGTGGCACCGAGCGACATGAGAACACCCATTTCATAGCGGCGATCCTTGACATTGATGGTGATGATGAGGGTAATGATGAGTACGGAAGCAACGATGACGATGAGGAGCATGACAGCGGCGAAGTTTCCGACACTTTCAATGGGGCCAGCCATTTGTTCGTAAGCGGCAATATCAATATTGAGGGTGAGTTTGTCATCAGCGAGATTTGGGTATTTGGCGTTGGCCTGCTCAATGAAGGCGTCTTTATGTTCGGCGCTGGTGAGGAAGAATTTGACGTCGCCGACGCTGTAGCTATCGTCTATGTAATCTTCTTCGAGTAGGAATTGGGTGGCGGTCTGTACGTTCATATAGAGCATGTTCTGTTGATTGGGAGCTTCGGTTGTGCTGTCATAAATACCCACGATATCGAGAGTAATTGATTTGGGAGAAGTTTCGTCAGTGGTGGTGAGGGTGATTTGATCGCCGATCTTGAGGTTGTTTTTATCGGCGAGGTCATAACTGATGATGGTGCCATTTTCCGTGGATTCATCGAAGGGATGGCCGCTGCTGAGCGACATGCTGCCATTTTCGACGCCGGCGATGAAATCATAGGCATTGATGCCGGTAATGGAAATGTCACCGCGACCCATAGGACCGCCGATGCGGAAACCGGCGCCAGCGGGAAGGTCGGCGTTGAGATCGATGGCCTCGAAGCTGTTGGCATTGGCGCTGGCGTTTAGTTGATAGGTAAGATCTTTGACATACTCACTGTTGGCTATATCCATGACGATGGCGATAGGGATATTGGGGCGCTTGATTTGAGCGCGGAAATTGCCGCCGCCTAAACTTTGAGCATCTTTCATGGCTTCTTGACGCACCTTTTCCATATCGGGCTGGAGATAGACGATGCCGCCGAGTGAAGCTTTGGCGCGATCGGTGCTTTCGACAACGGCGCGTTGTATGGCAATGGTGGCGAGCATGAGGTTGGCCATGACGAAGAGAATTATGATTAGTATGATGGTGCGGCTGGTTTTGCGAGTGATGGAAAGCCAGGACCGCTTGAACATGCTTTTGAACATGAGATTCCTTGTGTTGTTAATTGTTAACTCTATTTAATGATGGGCGACTGAAAGTTGGCTGAATAATTAAGTAAGAGGTTTGAGGGAGAAAATAGCGCCGGTGGTTTTATTGTTGGCGGCGGTGATTTCGAGATGGAGTTGGGACGCCAGCTGTTTAGCGAGAGGAAGACCCAGGCCGTAACCATTGCTAGTGCGAGATTTTTCGGCGCGATAGAAACGATCGAAGATGTGGGGCATATCTTCTTCTGCAATACCTGGACCTTGATCACGTACGGAAATTTTGGTGTCTTTAAAGCTAATGGTGATGGTAGATTTTTGCGGGCTATATTTGATGGCATTTTCGATCAGAATAGTGAGAATTTCGGTAAGGGCTTCGGCATTGCTATTGATTTTGGTGATTTTAACTTGGTTTTTAATAATGATATGTTTGGATTTGGTGATGGGGGCAAGATTGTTGATGGCTAGTGCAGTGGATTTAGCGAGGTCAGTTTCGGACAGCCGCAGAGGCTCATTTTGACTGAGCTTGAGGAGGCGATCGGTGAGATTTTGGAGCTTTTTGGTTTCTTCGAGATTACTTTTGATGATGTCGGTAAGTTCTGGCTTACTCAGGGAAGTGTTGCGGAGGGCGACCTCGTTTTCCATGGCGATGGCGGTAAGAGGCGTGCGAAGTTCGTGGCTGGCGTCGGAAATAAAGTTCGCTTGTTGTTTAGTCATTTTTTGGATGGGCTGAAGAGTGTGACGGGCAAGGAAATAGCTGGCGCAAGCACCAAGTGTTAAGACCGCGATGTTGATGAAGACAAGCCTAGCAAGAAGATTGGTGCGCATTTCGTCGTTGCGGGCTTTGATAAAAGCTTGGAGTTCTGGGTGAGCAGGTAAGGGGTCATTGAGCGGATCGATGGGCATAGTGCCATTGGTGCGGACGGTGATAGGGCGGTCTAATTCTTGGTCGGTAGCGGCGTAAAAAGCAGCGGAGAAGCCAATGCAGATAATGGCAAGAATAGTGGTGTAGACCAGGGTAAGTTTGATGACGGCGGCAGAGAAGAGATGTTCTTTCATTTTTTGATTCCGATTTTGTAGCCGAAGCCGCGATAAGTGTGGAGCAGGGAAGTGCCTTTGAAGGGCTTGTCGATTTTGCGACGGAGACTGCCGATGTAGGCTTCGACAGTGTTGGGAAGGATATCGGCATCGAAATCCCAAACGTGGCCGATGAGTTTGTCTTTGCTGATGATGCGGCTAGTGTTGCGCATGAGGTATTCGAGCAGTCCGTATTCAGTTTTAGTGAGCTTGATGCGTTTTTTGCCGCGGCGAACATCGAAATTGGTGGTATCAAGGGTGAGGTCGCCGATTTTGAGGATATTGTCGGTAGTGTCGGCGGGACGGCGGAGCAGGGCACGGATGCGTGCTAATAGTTCTTCAAAGCTGAAGGGTTTGATGAGATAATCGTCGGCGCCAGCATTTAAACCTGCGACGCGATCGCGGATTTGGCTTTTGGCGGTGAGGATGAGGATGGGAGTTCTGATGCCGGCTTGGCGGATTTGGCTGGTGATTTCTAGACCTTCGACGCCAGGGAGCATGCGGTCGAGGATGATAATGTCATACTCGTCGCCCAGTGCTGCTGATAGGCCGGAATTGCCGTCTTGGTAGACTTCAGTGATGAAGTTTTCGTACTTGAGACCGCGCGAAATAGCCCCGGCTATTTTGGGTTCGTCTTCGACAATTAGTACTTTCATGTTCTCTATATTATAGCGGTAAACTGAGGGGAAACTGAGAAAATTCCGGTGATGGGATGGTAGAATAGAGGAGATATGCTGGATTGGATTGTGGAGAATTGGTGGCGAGTGGTGATTGTGTTTTTGGTGTCTTGGTGGGTGGTAAAAAACTATAATAAAATTGATAGATTGTTTCACAGAAAAGAGTGGGCTAATAAGGGGTCGGCAGGAGAGAGGGCGTTATATAATTTTTTGACGGAGGAGCTGCATTATCCGAAGAGTATGATTTATAGGAATTTGTTGATCAAGGATGATGATGGAAATCGAGCGGAGATAGACTTGGTATTGCTGCATGCGCATGGAGTGGTGGTGTTCGAGATGAAGAATTTTAGTGGAGAGGTTTTTGGGGATGAGAAGAGTAAGTCATGGAAAAGCAGAATAGGGAAGAAGACTTATGAATTTTATAATCCAATAATGCAAAATAAGCGCCATATAGAAGTTCTACGGAAACGATTGGGTAATGATAAGTTGAAATTCTACTCTATAGTAGTATTTGGAGATAAGGCAACAATTCGAAATCTGAGCTATAAGGCGAGGAATACATGGGTAGGGAAGATGAGCGGGCTTAAGAAGGTGGACAAGATGATAATGCATGGGTGCAAAATGGGGGTAGAGCGGAGCAGCGAGGAATCTAGGAGAATAAGGGGGTTTTTGAGAGGAGCGGAGAGAGAAAGGGTTGATGTTTTGAGGGATAGGGAGAATTAGGGGAGTTTGCTCTGCTATGCCCTGACGTTCGGTTTTTGTTTTTTGAGCTTTTTCCCGTATGTGTGGAAGTGTGCATTTTGAAACATTGTTGTTGAATTGTCAAATAGCGGGGTAGGGGAGGAGAAAAAGGGAAGTTTGTGAAAATTACAAATAGGCCGTGAAATGCGCGGGGAGCAAATAATTTCACGAAAAAGTCAAATATGATTACAGGGGTGGACTTGTGGAAAACAGATGGGAAGAGGTAAAAAGTACCTGATTAGGTTTATTCATGAGTACGTTTTACGCCAAGCAGTTTAAGGTATGGGCACCCCACACCCATAGCCTTAAACTGCTTGGGTTGCACTAGGCAATCGCAGACACTCATGAATAAACCTAATTAGGCCATCCTTCTCTTCTCCACTTGTCCCTTGCTTTGACTAGGGGCCAAAAGCTGAAATGTCTTAAAACATACATTGTGCGACATTAAGACTTTGGAGGAAGGACGATTGTTGGGTCGTCTAGCTTGGGCATTTCCGCTTGTGGCTATCTGTAATTTTGAATTTTGATAGGTTCCCTGCTTGGCTTATTTCGTTATTTCAGCCCAGCGAATTTGTGGGTCCGTTGGTTTTTATCGATTATTGATATTTAACAGGGGTACAACAGGGGTGGAATCGGAAGATGAAGCGCAAGTCAAACCTCCGGTAACAGAGGTAGAATTGAGGCGAATAAGGGGTAGTGGGCGACGATAATAGAGACGAAACGGAGATAAAAGCAGGGAATTACTCCCCTACCCTAGTGTTTTTTGATTTGGAGTCGGTCGTTTTGTTTTGGCTTTGTGCTCTGCTTGGTTCGTTCGGCGGCGAGGCGGCCAAGGTCTTTGAGACTGGGACCAGAAGATTTTTCTTCGGCGGAGTTGGGAGAGATTTTTTGCTTTTTGAATTCGATTTGGTAGTTCGGTTTTTGTCTGGGTCCACGAGCGGTGGAATTGTCATATTTGAGGCGAGGATTGCTGGGAGAGAAATAAGCTTCGCCTTCTTCGCTGGCTTGACGACCGGAGTCGGAAAGTTCTTTTTTCCACTTCTCTGCTGCTTCAATGGCTTCGCGGATTTCGTTTTCGACGATGTCGCGGGGGCGAGAATAAACCATGCGGGAGTTGCTGATGATTTGCGGGCTGAGGTCCTGCGGTGGTTGGGGGATGCTGAGAGTGGTGGCAGAAAATGCCGGGACTTTTTCGCCGTTGATGATCATGGAGATGATAAAGTGGCGGTTGTGCATATTGAGCAGGTCGCCGGCTTCGAAGGTGGGTTCGAATTGTTTGACTAGCATAGGTGCGTCGTCGGCCGAAACGCGGAAGGAGATGGTGGAGCCAACGTTGCCGAAAACGGCGTCGCGGACGGGTTCGGACATCTGAGCAATGTATTGGTTGGCGACGGTGAGGTTGAGGCCGTATTTGCGAGCTTCGGAGAGGATAACAGCAAAGGAATCGGTGGCGAAGTTCTGGAATTCGTCGACGTAGAGATAGAAGGGGCGGCGGTCTTCGACGCGCGGGATATCGGAGCGGGACATGGCGGCGAGCTGGACCTTGGTAACTAAGAAAGCGCCGAGGATGCCGGCATTGTCTTCGCCGATGAGGCCCTTACTCAGATTGACGATGAGGATTTTGCCTTCATCCATGATCTTGCGGATGTCAAAGGCGGACTTGGGCTGTCCAATGATGTTGCGGATGATGGGGTTGGCGGTGAAGGCGCCGACTTTGTTGAGGACGGGCGCGATGGATTCGGCGACCTGTTTGTCGTTCCAACCACCGAATTCGTGCTTCCAGAACTGGAGCACGGTGACGTCTTTGCAATAATTGAGAGTGTCTTTGCGGAATTCTTTGTCGGTGAGCATACGGGAAATATCGAGCAGAGTGGTTTGGGGGCGGTCGAGTAATGCCAATAGGGTGTAGCGGAGGATGTGCTCGAGGCGGGGACCCCAAGATTCGCCGAACATGCGTTTGAGGACGCCGATGACTTCGGAGCTGATATTGGGTTTGCGGGATTCGTCGGTGATTTCGAGCGGGTTGAAGGCAACTGGATACTGAGTATCCGCAGGGTTGAAGTAGACGACGTCTTTGAGGCGATTTTGAGGGACGAATTTGAGGTTGCTAACGGCAAAGTCGCCGTGCGGGTCGATGATGCAGTAGCCTTGATTGTGGAAAATATCAGAGAGGGCAAAGAGTTCGAGTAATCCGGATTTCCCTGCCCCAGTTTGACCGATGATGTAAATATGGCGGGAACGATCGCGGCGGAGCATGCCAAATTGGTGCTTGATGCCGCGGAAATCGGTGAGGCCAAAGGCGGAGATATTTTCGTCGATAGCTTGGTTGCCGGTAAGAAGGGGAAGTTTGGCGGGTGGTTCGGCGGTTTTGTTGGTGGCCCAGACGATGTTGGGGGTTTCGACGTTAGTGTGCGGGAGATGGTAGACGGAGGCAAGTTCGGAAATATTTAAGATGAAACCATGGTCGGTGAATTGGCGCATTTTGAAGGCGTCGAGATCGTTGGCGTTGAAACTGCCGCCGATCATCTTGAAACCGTTGAGGTTGGTGGAATTGAATTGCTTGAAGGTGCCGACGAGGGCTTGCATGTTGAGTTTGGCGTTAGTTTGGTCACTGCCGATATAGGCGAGGCGGATTTTGACCTCATAGCCAAGTTTGGTGGCCTTTTCTTCCGCCTTAGTGATGCGAGTCTTGTCGCGCTCAGATAATTCTGGGCTGGGTGCGGCACCAGCTCCGCTGCCGCCGGCGGGCGGAGCCCAGAGGGCGCCGATGGCTTCGATCAGCCAGACGAAGTCGAAATTGCCAATGCGAAAAGATGACTTTTTGCCATCTTTAACTTTCTTGATCCACTTATCGGTATCTTTGTGCCAATCATCAGAGACGGGACGGGTGAGAATTTGGATCCAGAGCTCTTCCCCGCCCTCGGGGTTGAGTTTGGCGAGGGTGCCGGTGATGCCGGCGAGCGGGTCGACTTCGAAGTTGTCAAAAGTTTTGATGGGAAGAGCGGTGTCGTCGGAAAGGGTGATTTCGCCGGAGTAAGCAATGGGGAATTTTTTGCGGTCATCAACGTAATCTTCGTTCATTTTGTAGATTTGAACGGAGGGGTATTGGGAGTAGATCTGGCCTTCGACGAAGCTTTGGAGGATTTTTGGCACCCAGACGTAGAAGCGAATTTGGCCGCCGGTGGAGGCGATTTCAAAAGATAGGTGTTCTTGGATGCCGCCGGAATTTTTGAGTTCGGCACGGTCTCTTAAAATACCGTGGAGGGAGGCAAAAAGCTGTTCGGCAGCAAGTTCTTTTTTGTCGTTGGTTTTGGGGATTTCGAGCATCAAAAGCACACTGTCGACGTTGAGGATTTTGAGGCGGTTGAGTTTGCGATAGTTGCGGATAGTTAGCACAATTAATAGAACGACTATCGGGATCCAGACAACGGGCATTAAAAGGAAACGTAGGAACTCTGGCATGATAAGTGTATTTTACCATAAATTGTTTAATTTTAACAGTATGAAAAAGGCGGAGATTAAATCTCCGCCTTTAGTAATTATGTGCCCTATCGTGTTATGCCTGGTGCGCCTTTTGGCGCCGCTCGTTTTTGAGATGTTTTGATTCCTCGTTGAGCCTTTTGAAGAAATCTTTGAGAACGTAATAGTTCGGAAAAAGATCCCTGAAGGTTGGCGGGCGCCAGGATTTTGTCTTCGTCATTAAAGTTCCCCCTTACTTTGATGTAATTACAGACTAATTGGCGGGTACTCCGCCGATGTCGTAGATGAGACTGCCATCTGACATGACTTGGGGTAGCTTGCCGTCCCATTTTTCATAGAACTGTTGCCTGAGCATCGCGTCTTTGACGGGTTGACTCAAGGTCGACCAAGCGTTTTGCATGATCGTGAGCGCTTCGGCATCGCCGTTGGCTTTTGCAATCGCCGCATCAGCTTGACGCTTTGCGACTTCAAGTTGTTCTTCGGCCTTGATGACAGCTTTTTCTTTATCATATTCGGCCTGAAGCTTTGCTTGTTCGGCTAGCATTTTGTTTTCGACTGCGTTTTCAAACGCGTCGGAAAAAGATATGTCGCTAGCAACGGCAACTGTGATGTGGATGAAATACTCCGTTTCCAGTTTTTTGATTGCCTCGAGCAGTTGGGGACCAAGCGCTTCGCGTGTTTCGATGATTTTCATTGCTGATCTTGACGAAAACACGACCTTGGCTCGTTCTTCGATGACTCGGGAAATTTTCATTTCGAGTGCATCTTGGCTGCCATAGGTGTTAGCTATGGCAATGATCTGCGTTGGGTCTACGGCATATTGCACAGCAAAGATGATATCCATTGTCTGTGCATCCAGACTGTATGCCTGAAATGTCATGTCGATTTGCTTTGTCCGCGTAGTGTAATGATCGGTCGTGTTTACTACTGGGATAACGATGTTCATACCTGGTGTTTTGGTATCGATGGGTCTTCCCCACTCTTTGACAAGCAGGATCTCGCCGACATTGACGACTCTAATTGAGAGTGACAAGAACAACAGGATGAGCGCTACTGCCCCGACGATACCGCGGAAGAAATTTGGTTTTTTGAATTCCACTTTCATTGGGACGAGGAAAATGGCGGCGATTGCCGCAATACATAGAACAAACAAAATGATGGTAATTGCCATTGTTTTTCCTCCTTCTCAAAAATAAGAATAAGGGCACATTTACATGGTAAAGTACGCCGCCTGCCCACGGAACGGTTACTTCTGTCTATTGTAGCATGTATTGCTTAAAAAGTCAATAAGTAATTGTGCTTATTCGGCGAGTTTGTAAGAGGATTTACCGACGCGAGTGAAGAGGGTTTTATTCTGGAGGTTGAGGAGGATGGTGGTTTCTTTGACTTTGCGGGATTTTAGGACTTGCTTGACAATCTCTTCCCTGTCCATGGGGGCGGCAGCCTTCTTGAGAACTTTGCCGATGATGTCGGAAACAGTGCCCTTTTCGAAGCCCCAGTTATCGAGGGCGTAAATGCCGCGTCCGATTAGGACAAAGCGAGGGTCTTTGATCAGTTCATTATGGATGGCTTGGATGGTGACATCTTTGCGCTTGAAATCAGAACCCTTGATGGCTTTGGCGATTTCAGCAAAGTGCATAGGTTCTTTTTTGTCTTCGAGAACAACAAAGATCTTGTCGCGGATATTGCGAGGATTGACGGTTGGCCACTTGGAGAGACCCCAGAGACCACCGAGGGTGGAAAGAAGCTTGCTAACGCGAGCAATGGCTTCGATATGGGAGGGATGTTCGTAATTGAGTTTGCCGTCGAGTTCGTCGACAGTTAGAGGAGTCTTATTTTCCTTGATAACAGATACAACTTGGTCGACTTTTTGGCGGATAGATTTTTCGTCGCCGTATTCAGCAATGCCAACAGCATTAAAATACTTGTCATTTTCATTAACGACGGTGAGAACGGAAGAAACAGTGGCGAGGAAGTTGAGTTGAGCGCGTTGCACAGATGTGGGTTCGCCACTATAGATTTTTTGGGCGAGATCGGCGATGCGGGAAACACGGCCAGTCTCAGTAAGATTACGGATAATTAATTTTTCGGCGGCGCCAAGTTCGGTGATCTTATTATCGCTGGCGGCAATGCGTAAGCGAATTAAAATCGCCTTTTCGAGTTGGCGGACGCGTTCGCGCGTAATTGATAGCATTTCCCCTATTTGTTCAAGGGTTTCCTTGTGGCCGGAGAGCCCGAAGCGCCGCGAAATGATTTCTCTTTCGCGTTCTTGTTCGATAACGCCTAGACTACCGTTGATAGCGTTGATAATGGTTTCCGCATTATTCATATGCTTTATACCTTTACTCTTTCTCACCCCTTAATTGATATTCAATTACGCTAATGATATCATAAATGTGCGTAGTTGTCAACAAGTATTTGTTGGCTTTTCATGTTTTATTTTAGCATGTTTTTGTGAATTACAATAATAAGTTGCATATGAATTTTAATGTTTATGGTTTTGGGGTATAAAAATAATTTGTGCTGATGCTTTTATAGCTATTCTACACAGCATAAACTCCCAGTGGTTTGTGGGAGTTGGTGTCTGCGGTGCGTATCCGCCCGGTCTCGTGGGGACACCATTAAGTACTATTCTAGATAAGCAGGTGGCTCCAAGGAAGGAAAATGAAATGCTGCGAATCTCCTTATTCAAGGGACTTGTAGTTGTGGAGTTTCGATTCCTAAAATATATGCGCTAGATTAATCTAACGCATATACCCAAACCACAGGGTGTGTTTTCTAGAAACACGCCCTTTATGTTTTTATTTTAAGCGTTTTGATAGGGATGTCAAGATTATCATGGAAGAACGCAGCGGACGGTAAATCAGGTATATTATTTTTTGGATTTTTTCTTGGTAGTATTGCGGCGTTTGGGTGGACGGCGGCGTGATTTGGGTTTTTCCGCGAGGATTTTTTCGGCTTGAGCCTTAGTGAGTTTTTTGGGGTCAGTGCCTTCGGGGATTTTGGCGTTGTTGCGGCGTCCGGGACCTTTGACGTAGGGGCCATAGGCGCCCTTGATAATTTGAATATCGCCCCAGTCGGCGATCATGGAATCGAGTTTGGCTTGGTAGAGCGGTTCGGCTTGCCGGAGAGTAACGGTATATGGGTCGTGTTTTTTGAGTGGAATATTGTATTTACCAGCTATGAGATAGGGGCCGAACGGACCGCTGGCGGCGATCAGTTCAACGCCGTCTTTGGCGGTGCCGAGTGGGCGCGGGAGAGCGGGAAGAGCCAATTGCTCGATGGCTTGCTTGAGGGTGACGGTTTTGACGGTAGCGCCTTTTGGCAATGGTGCGAAGCGGGGCTTCTCACCGGAATCTTTTTCGCTTTCGCCAAGTTGGATGAAGCCGCCGTTTTTGCCGATTTTGGCGTAGATAGTCTTGTCGGTTTTGGGGTCTTTGCCGAGTGATTTGGCGCCATTGTAGCGTTCGATGTCGTCGGAGCCGGCGATTTCTTTGCTGAAGGGACCATAAAAATCTTTGAGCATTTTGACGCGGCTGAGTGCTGCATCGGCGACAAGATCTAGTTCTTCTTCGAGATCGGCGGTGAATTTGTAGTCAACGATATTCTTGAAGTTATCGATGAGGAAGCTGGATATCAGTTCGCCAATGGGAGTAGGGATAAGTTTGCCTTTGTCGGAACCGGTTTTCTCTAAAACTATCTGGCGTAAAACCTGAAAAGACAATTTCCTAGAACCAGCTGAAGCTACGTTCTTAGAAATTGTCTTTTCAGGTTTTAAGATTAGTTCAATGATTTCCCTTTCAGTACCATCACTCTCACCTTTGATGACGTAGCCGCGAGTTTGGAGGGCGGTGAGGATGCCGGCGTAAGTGGAGGGGCGGCCAATGCCGAGCTCTTCAAGTTTTTTGACTAGTGAGCCTTCGGTGTAGCGGGTGGGTGGGCGCTCGAAGGTTTGACGAGCGACAATTTCTTTAGCGTGTAATTCCCTACCGACTTCTAGTTTGGGCAGCTGCGAATCTTTGTATTTGCCGTAAACCTTAAGGAAGCCGTCGAAAAGAATAACTTCACCTTTAGCTTCGAAAATATATTTAGTAGGTGTTGTAATGTTCACAACAGTTCTCTCTAGTTTGGCGTCGGCCATTTGGGTGGCAAGGGCGCGGTTGCGGATGAGGGCGTAGAGGCGTTTTTCGTAGTCGTTCTTCCCTGCCGTCTCTTTTGTGACGCTGGTGGGGCGGATGGCTTCGTGGGCCTCTTGGGCGGAGGCGGATTTGGTCTTGAAATTGCGGACTTTGAGATAATTTTTGCCGTAGTTTGACTCGACGAAATGCGCCATGCTGGCGATAGCTTGTTTGCTGAGGTTGACGCTGTCGGTGCGGTGGTAAGTAATGTGGCCGGCTTGATAGAGGGCTTGGGCGGCTTGCATGGTGGTGCGAGCGGAAAAGCCGAGCTTGCTGCTGGCTTCGATTTGCATGGAGGCGGTAGTAAAAGGCGGACCAGGACTGCGAGTGCCAGGATTGACTTCGATATCTGCGACGGTGAATTTGGCGTTTCTGAGAGATTCTAAGAACTGTTTGGCGGATTTTTCGTCTTTGAAGGCGTGATCTAAAGTAGCTGGGAAGCCAAAATCGGCGGTGACTTTAAAAGAAAAAGCGGAGGTAAATTTTTCGATTTCTTTTTCGCGTTCGACGACCAGGCGCAGAGCTGGTGATTGAACGCGACCAGCGCTAATGGCGCCGGGGACTTTTTTGCGGACAACACCGGAGAGATCGTAACCGACTAGCATATCGAGGGTTTGGCGGGCGCGTTGCGAATCAACCATGTCCATGTCGATATGGCGGGGGTTTTTGATGGCCTGCTCGAGCGCAGATTTGGTAATCTCGTGGAAAGTGATGCGGTGGGTGTTTTTGGGGAGTTTAAGGACTTCAACTAGATGCCAAGAGATGGCTTCGCCTTCGCGGTCTTCATCGGTAGCGAGCCAGACTTGCTTGGCGGTTTTGGCGGCTTTTTTAAGATCCGCGATGATCTTGTTGTGATCAGGGTTAATTTCATAGGTAACGTCAAAAGTTTTTTTGTCGACTTTGGTATCTTGGCGAATATGGCCAACCGAAGCCATCACTTTGAAGTTTTTACCGAGATATTTTTCGATAGTTTTGGCTTTGGCGGGGGACTCAACAATAACTAAATTTTGCATAGACTGTTTTAAACAATATCCTAAGTTTTAATGAATTGCAAGGCTTGCGTGGGTAGAAAAAAGGCCGGTTTTTAATCCGGCTTATGTTATTTTGCTTGCTGTTTGTTTTTAGTACGGACCTCCTATACCGGCCAATATGAAGGCAAGCAAGACGTGGAGGACGACGAACGGTGCAATTAAAGCGAATATCGGGTCACTACATAGATAGAAGGCTAACGCGGAGGCGATTATACAGGCAAAACAAATGGACAAGACAAAATAGATGGTTTTGAGCTCAAGGTATCGTTCGAATAGACTTTTACGATTTTGCTCCATTGGTTGTTTCGCTCCTTTCAAAGCAAGCAATTTTTCCAAGTACTAGCACATGTAATAAAGAGTGCTTTCTTCATGAATTGTAACATTTCATTTAAATTTAGTCAAGTATGAAAAAGACCGGATCTAAGATCCGGCCTACTTTATCTTGCTTATCATTTGTGCATTACACGACGTGACCACTCGTCCCATCCTTTCCAATTCCTCAATTCCTTCTCATGTATGTACATATGCTTTAAGTATATGATTTGAGCGGGGATAAAGGAGGCTGCGAATCCCCAGACTATTATTAGTACGACGAATAATGCGGCGTAAACGTTTTCATTGATTTTATTGACAAAGTTGAACCTTGTAGCATTTGGGTCGGGTAGTTTTTTGAGAGGAAGGATTTCGGATCCTTCTGGCAGTTCATATTTCATGAAGGGCTTTATGACCTCACGTTCTGGTCTCGGCAGGGCGTTAAAGGCTTCAGCATACGTGTTGTATGCTAGGTCAGACGGGTCGATGTAGGAAGAATTTAATTGGAAGGCGAAGATTGGTAATAAGATGACGACGCAAGCACACAGGATGATGGGAATAAACTCTCTGGTGCGGGAGGCGAAGAAGGTCTCTTTGCGAAGTTTCATTTACTGTTTCGCTCCTTTCAAAGCAAGACAAATTTTTAAAACTACTAGCACGCGGGATAAGTGCTTTATCTATCAATTATAGCATTTTATTTAAATTTAATCAAGTATGAAAAAGACCGGATCTAAGATCCGGTCTACTTGGTCTTGCTATTGTTTTTGTCCATTTTTTACGGTAATAAATCTTCTATTAGATCTGATATGTACCCAAACGTCTCTCCAGCAGAAAAAAAGATATAGAAGAGTAGGCTTGCAAGGATTATAAAGAATACAAAGAGCACGACGACATGGAAATCAGTTAAAGGTTTCTGGTTCCTGGAGTGGTGCACTTGTTTGAGTGGGAGGACTTTCTCGCCTATTGGTAGATCATACTTGAGGAAAGGCGTCATGGCTTCAC
This sequence comes from Candidatus Saccharimonadota bacterium, assembly GCA_009783305.1. GTDB lineage: Bacteria > Patescibacteriota > Saccharimonadia > Saccharimonadales > Saccharimonadaceae > UBA2834. Next base: position 6,413 of record WRHJ01000005.1, on the reverse strand, counting down.
GCTCTGATTCGGGGAGGGCGTTGAAAGTCTTAGCGTACGCATTGTACGCCAAGGTATCTGGGTTGGTAAAGGAGGAGTAGTAATGAAAAAGAAAGATCGAACATAAGATAGTTGCGCAAACGACTACAGCGTAAAGGAGAATCCCTTTGATTTTCCAGAAGTTTTCGCGGAGATAGCTGCGATCGCTGTATGGTTCCATAAATTGTTTCGCTCCTTTCAAAGCAAGACAAATTTTTAAAACACAAGGTTGGCAAAGAAGGGGTATTAATGAAAAAACAAGATCAACAATAAGACGGCTGCGCAAATGAGTGTGGCGCAAAGGAGGATTCTCTTGGTTCGTAAGAAGTTCTTGTGGAGATCGTCGATATTTCTGTATTTTTTCATAACTTGTTTCGCTCCTTTCAAAGCAAGACAAATTTTTAAAACACAAGCACATAACTGATAGTTTGTGCCAAAAAGCCCCTGGTAAGGGTGGGCATCACCAGGGGCTATTTGGCCCTCTAACACATCTCTATTGACACCGGGAGAACCCCGGAAGCGCGACCCACCTCACACAAAGTTTGGGGCCCGCCGGTTAGAGGGGTTGCTAGCTCTAGAAGGAATCTTTCTAAGTGGAGGTAATATACTTTTCACTCAAATTCTATAAAAGAAGAATTTGAGGCCGAAAGGCTCTTCTAAAGCACGCAACAACTAATGCAAATAACCGAAGTTATTTACAATAATTATTTAATTATTTAGGTGCAGTTTCGGACACAATGTGTCCTAACTGTTGGTCATTATAGCACACATGCGTTGTAATGTCAATACTTTTTACAGACTTTTTTGCAAAAAGCAATAAAATGGGGTGATTTGATGGGAAATAACAGAGGTGAGGCGGATTATTGCGAATATACGAAAATATGGATAAATTAGAAAATAATAACTTAATTTTTCGATTCGGATCTCGGTCGCAGAGAAAAACTGCTTCGGGCAGGTTTTTCTCTGGATTCGATAAAATCTCAAAATTTAGTTATTATTTTCTCTGCTTCCGTCAGTATATTTGGAAGTTCCTCGCGCTCTTCGGGGGTGAATTTGGAGAGAACAAAGTCGACATCACCGAGAGTTTTGCGCAGAAGCGGGTTATTGGTGCCAAGACGAAGGCGATGAAACTGCGTGGTCTTTAAGTGATCGACGGTAGATTTGAGGCCATTATTGCCGGCACTGCTGCCCTGCTCTCTGGATCGGAGGGTGCCGAAAGGCAGGTCAAAATCGTCGCAGACAATGAGGATATCAGAGGCGGGATCGAGTTTGTAGAATTTGACGAGTTTGGCGACGGATTCGCCGACGCGGTTGTAGAAGGTTTGGGGTTTGACAAAGATAATATCATCTGTTCTGGCGGTGTCGGCGAAGAATTTGGGTTCGGATTTGAAGGCGAGATTGTGGATTTTGGCATAAAAATCGAGAGCGAGAAAGCCGAAATTGTGGCGGGTAAAGTTATATTCCCTGCCTGGATTGCCAAAACCGATGATGAGTTTCATAAGCACATTGTATCATGAAAAAAGGGGTCACTTTGTGACCCCTTTAATGCATTAAAGGGCGTTAGATGGTTATCTAACTGGGTTTTTGGCAGCTTCGCGGGCTGCGCGTTGCCTTTGGGCAATGATTTTGACCAGCGGATGACGCACTACCTCATCTTCGGTGAAGGTGATTTGAGCGACCATCGGCAGGTCCATCAATTGCTGACGGGCGTAGACGAGACCGTTGTTTTCGCTGTCGAGATAGGCAGCGTGGACTTGTTCGATATCGCCGGTGATGATGATTTTGCCGTCGACGCCAATGCGCTTGATTAAGGTGTCGGCTTCGCGTCGAGATTGATCTTGGAACTCATCGTAGAGAGCAACTTGGTAGGCGAAATCACGACCTCCGGCGTGAGCGATGGCGATGTTGTCGAACCAGTTTTCCCAGATTTCATTGACTTGGCCAGCCAGGCGTTTCTTGACGGACTTTTCGGGTTTGTCCTTGTCTTTTTTCTTATCGTCGGCGGAGCAAGCGGAGGCGGTTTTGCCCATGGCTCTTTTGTAATCCGGATCGGTCTGAATCAGGTAGTTGCGCAGACTGTTTTTGATGGGTTGGACGTTGGGATCGAGTTTCTCATCGAGGTCGCCGGGCAAGTAGCCAACACCGTCGTCTCGGGCGCGGCAAGGCACGACAACAACTCCGATATAATCGCCGCTCTTGCAAGCCTCGTAGCCATAAATGGAGGCCATAAAGGTCTTGCCGGAACCGGCAGGTCCGGTGGCGATGACGGCAGAGATGTCTGGATGGTAGAGCGCTTCGATGTAGCAGGCGTGCCCGGGATGTTTGATGGTCAAAGGGAAATTGCGGATGTGAGCAAGTGGGACAATGGCGGTTTTGTCGACGTCGTAGCGGCCAATGTTTTCAAAATACGGGATGCGTTCGGACCAGTCGACAGGCTGCATAATGAGAAATTCGTTGGCGATAAGCGGTGGTTGTTCGGGCATAAATTCTTGCCAGAGTTTTAATGAGATTGCGTCGTCGGCGGCCCAGCGGTGATAGAGGTCAAAGGGGACTTCTAGATCGCGGCGGCCGGTGTAGGGTGCGGGGTAACGGTAGCCATAACGGCTGGTACTGAGGCCGCGAGCGGCGGCACGGATGGCGAGTCCGTTGTCGTTGGTGAGGATAGTGACTTCTGCATTGTCGGCGTGTTCTTTTGCCATGAGAGCGGCAACGATGATTTGACCATCCCAATCGTCGTTGCTGACAGTAAATGACAATTTGGATTGGAAGTCTCGGTTGACTGACAGGATGGAGAAAAGCATCGAGTGATGTTTGACCTCGATTGGGTTGTCTAATGCGTAAACTTTGTCGATATCTAACCCTTTGTTCTCCACCAATGTGCGGACGCGACGCAGGACTTCGCGCGAGCTTCTGCCGCGGTCAGTCGGTTCATTTTTGAACTTACTCAGTTCTCTAATTACGGCGGTTGGCACGACAATGTGGGCCTTGCTGGTGTCTACGGTGGGATCATTTGGGATTGAATTTTCACCGTTTGGGATGATGTCTGGATAATCAATGGCGATATTTGTGTCGACGACAAAAATAGGCATTGATTTGGGTTTGGGCATAAAGATCTACCTCCTTGATAAATTGTTAAATAGCTACAATAGAAAAACGGATGTTTTTGCCACCCGTTCCGTCTGATTTTAGTTTAGCATAGGCGGTTGTGGTTTTGTGGAGCTTTTAGTCGCGATTTTTGAAAGAAAAGTTGATGGGTGTGCCGATGAACGGATAGGTTTGCCTGATTTTACGTTCCAAAAAGCGCTTATAAGACCAATGAAGTTGTTGTAAATTTGACCCGTAGACAACGAACCAGGGCGGACAGGTGTCGGTTTGGGTAATGTAGCGGAGCTTGGGCCGGGTATTTTTGAGGCCGGCGGGTTGGTGGCTGAGGGTGGCGTCGGTGAGGATTTTATTGAGTTCGGAAGTACGGATGGTGGTGCGGCGTTCTTGATCGATTTGTTGGGCGAGTTCGAAGATTTGAGTGACGTTTTTGCCGGTTTCACTGCTGGTGAGGATGACGGGTGCATACGGTATGAAGTTGAAGTCGTTTTGGAGTTGGCTCAAAATCTGATCTACTTGATTCTGCCCTCCACGCCAACCGTTTTTCTCGGGCAAGTGCTCTGCACTTGCTCCGGGAAAAGCCGACTGCCCAGAATCAAATAGATCAGATTTTGCCACGACCAAAATGATTCCTTTGCCGGCGTCGACAATTTGGCCGGCGAGAGTTTGGTCGAGCTTGGAGTGTGGTTCGGTGGCGTCGATCAGCAGACAGCAGATGTCGGATTCTTCGATGGCTGCGAGGGTGCGGAGGGCGGAGAATTTTTCGATGCCGACTTCGCGTTTGCCGGGTTTACGGAGTCCGGCGGTATCGAGGATTTGCAGGGTTTTGCCTTTGAATTTGATGTCTATGCGGTTGACGTCGCGAGTAGTTCCCTGTTTGCTGCTGACGATGGCTTGTTGTTTGGCACCGAGAGTGTTGAAAAGACTGGATTTGCCGACGTTGGGTCGGCCAATTAAGGCAATAGTGAGAAAGTCTGAGGATGACTCCTGAGGAGACTGTGGAAGAGATGGCCGCTGGCCATCTATTTCCAGCCGAACGCCAGCGACTGCGCCCCGTAAAGACGGGCGCGCACGCAAAGTGTTCTCCGAAGGGGTGATCATCAGACTTTTTTCAATTGACTCTTTGAGTTCGTCGATTCCCTGCCCAGTTGTGGCGGAGACGCGGATCAGATTTTTCTCGCCGAAATTGCGGAATTCGCTGTCGGATAGAGTTTCGCCACGGTCAGATTTATTGAGGACTATTAGATACGGTTTTTTGGATTTTTGAGCCGTACGAACTAGGCGGATAGTTTCATTGTTGGGGTATTTGGTGCCGTCGATTAGCACTAGAATCAGATCGGCTGAGCTGATGGCGTCGTCAATTTGGTCGTGGATGGAGGCTTCAAAATCGTCGGTAGGATTCTTGAGTCCGGCGGTGTCAATTAAGACGTAGTTATTGTTAACTGTGGCGACTACATTGTCGCGGGTAGTGCCCTCTTCGCGAGCCACAACAGCTTCGCGGCGTCGGAGGAGCCGGTTGAATAGGCTAGATTTGCCAGCGTTAGTTTGACCGATGATGGCGACAATAGGGAGGGATTTCATAAGGTATAGTATAGCATCCTTGACTTTTTAGGTCAAGTGTGATATAATGAGAGGATAGGCTATTTTTTCTTTGATTTGGGGCTTTTCTTGATTTTCTTAGCGAGCTTGGCGTTGTCTGCCCAGAGTTTGTCGACTTGTTTGCGACGGGCCTGTTTTTGCTCTTTGCTGCGAGTGATGTAATAGATGGTGGCGAAGACGGCGATGCCGGCGATACCGGCGGTGGCGTCGAGCATGACGTCGCTGAGTGATCCGGCGCGGCCGGGTACGAAAGTTTGGTGGAGTTCATCGAGGAAGGCATAAAGTAATACGAACGAGAAGCTGCTCAGGCTAGTAAAGCCGGGCGTGAAGTTGCCGAGCGTGCGGAGGTAGTAATACCAAGAGGCGCCGAGTAAGGCGAAGAGTATGAAGTGGGCGGTTTTGCGGACGACGGCGTGCGGCAGGCCAAGCCAGTCGGCGATAGGAGAGCTGATGCCTGATGACCCGTCGGCGGAGGCGGCGGAGAAGAAGAAAAGGATTAGCATTAATATGATTGGTATGATGATGCGCCAGTGGCGTTTAATAAATTTATGCATATGCTTATTTTAGCACACATGAACCATGAGCGATATTGTGGTAAAATGATGGTAGACAAGGAGGATGTTAATGGAAAACATGGTTGAAACTAAAGCGGAAAGCGAGGCCAGACAGCAGGCGGAGATGCATGACCAGGTAATGGCGGCGGCTGAAACTATCGCGAAAGAACAGAAGAAGCCATTGAAGATTTTGACGATAGTTTTGTCCATTATGGTTTTAGGATTGATTGGAGTTTCAGTGTTGCTGATTGTGAATATTGCGAATCGGGAGGAGTGTGTACTTAGTGGCGAGGTGGATGATGAGGAAAATGCGGATGAGGGAGATCCGATTGCGGGAGAGGGCGGGCCTTATATAGCGGATGGTTATTTGGCGGTGCCGGAGTGGGGCGTGAAATTTAAACTGACGGATGATTTGACGGATTATGGTTATTCAGTGTTGCCGAAGAGTTTGGCATCGAGTTACGGCACTTATGTGGTAGGGATGACGGCGGTATTTAAGAAGGATTTGGAAGAGGATGCGCAGGCAAGGTACTATGCGACAATTGATTTCTGTTCGTTTGTAACGGTTAGCCGAACAACTAGCAACATGTCAAACGTGGTGGGGCCAAAGAAAATTGTGACAATTGGCAGTTATTCATATGTGATTTATGATTTTACAGCGCATGGCGGGTGTGTGGACAAGGGTGCTGGTTTGATGAGCTCGACTTATTATGGTCAGGTGGCAGAGAAATTAACGGAGATATTGAGCAAGCCGGAAAGTCTGCACGCCGGATTTACGGGCACGCAGTAATATGTTAGGATATAGGGGCTGGTCCCGTCGTCTAGTGGTCTAGGACGTCTGGTTCTCATCCAGAAAATCGCGGGTTCGACTCCCGCCGGGATCACCAGTTTATTTGATATTTTTATAGTGGTCATGCTATACTAACCTTAACCTAAATGGAGCGTTTAGTATGGTCTTGTTGAACCGATCCGAGAGAGAGAGAGAGAGAGAGACTAAAAGCACCAACTCTGCTTTTGACAAACCAGCTTTATCGCAGAGAAAACCTGTTTCAGTCAGGGTTTTCTCTGGAGTCGCTACGTTTGTCAAAAACAGAGTTGGTGCTTTTACTATATTTCTTTCTTGTTTTGTTTTTGCCTTTA
>WRHJ01000004.1 GCA_009783305.1 Candidatus Saccharimonadota bacterium | reverse complement strand
TGATGGTCCTCCTGATACCATTAATTCTTCCTCTACTCCCATAGAAGATGATGAAACTATAGTAACGTTTGGTGCTAAAGCAGATATGACTCAGAAGGTAGGAGTCTACTCTCAGATCATTACTTTTACTGCAGTTACTAATCCAGTTCCTCCTCCTACTGTAGTGAGTGTAGACCCAGACCCAACTAGTCCTGGAGAGACTGTCACTATTACTGGTACTAATTTCTATGCGGGAGGAGCTAGTAGTGGAGTACTCAGTGTACTCATAGGCCCTAGTAGTGTAGGAGGAGGCAGCAGTGCTGCTATGCGTTGTACTGATCGAGTCGTCATCAGCAATACAGAGTTGACCTGTACTGTCCCAGAACTAGAGCCTGGTATTTATCCAGTGATTGTGAAGACGTTTGGTGGAGCTAGTAATAGTGATATTATGGTTGAGGTAATTTTTGTTCCTAAGATGCAAGATTTTACTACGCAAATGTGCATAGATATGCCGGTTTATCCCAGCCTCCCCGCAATACCCCCAGTCGGCTCAGAATTGAATCTGATGGATGTCAGAGATAACAGAATCTATAAAGTCAGGAAATTAGAAGATAACAAATGTTGGATAGTAGATAATTTCGCCCTGCAGCCAACCGGATCTAGCATGGTGTTAGATAGTATAACTAGCGATATAGCCTCTGGAACTTATACTCTAAATGCATCCAGCATAGTCAACCCCAACGTTCCCTTCAGTATTTCAGGTGACCCATTTCAAAATTATTGTCTTAATCTAGATACGGCAATCTATACCCATAAGTGTGGCATGGCGTACCCATGGACCACCGCAGCAGTTGGAACCTCAGCATCTGCTGGAAATACAGCCACAAACTCTATTTGTCCGAAAAACTGGCGATTACCCCTGCGGGCAGATTTTGACACTCTGCAAACTGCATTAAGTTGGGGAACGGGAACTGGCGTAGGCGCAAGAATCAATAATTCCACCTGGCGCGGCCTCTTCGCTGGAGTCGGTGCTCCATCACCAGTAAATCAACAAGGCGCCCGAGGAGAATATTTAACAGCTTATATTTATGCAGCTAATAGTCTAATTTCGATGAACGTCCAAGCAAATAGTATGTCCACCGGCAACGGTATGAACACTACTTCAACTATGACCGTACGTTGTATAGCTCGATAATCTTGACATCCGCACCAAAACGCTTAAAATAAAAACATAAGAGGGGTCGTCTAGAACGCCCCTCCTGGTTGTGACCGTTAAGTAGTAATCTACTTAACGGTTTTTTGGAAGATCAACTCCACAACTACATAATCTTTGAGTCTCAAAGAAATATATAGCATCACAGTATCACGCCAGATTAGCGAGATTAAAGCATTAGCACAAAGTTTTCCATCCAAATTGGCACTCTTGCCCCCTAGACTGCTAAGTGCTACAATACGCACATGGCAAAACGTGATTATTATGAAGTTCTAGGCGTCGACAAAAACGCTTCTGACGATGAGATCAAAAAGGCTTTCCGCAAGCTAGCCGTCAAATACCATCCCGACAAAAATCCTGGCGACAAAGAAGCCGAAACCAAATTTAAAGAAGCCAACGAGGCCTATGAAATCCTGCGCGACAAGCAAAAACGCCAACGCTTCGACCAATTTGGCCACGCCGGTGTCGGCGGCAGCAGTAGCGGGGCAGGGAACCCCTTCCAAAACGGCAACTTCAATTTCAATGGCCAATCTTTCCAATTCGATTTTGGCGGAGGTGGTGCCTTCGACGACATCCTAGGCAGTATTTTCGGTTTTGGCCCCAGAGGTCGCCGACCCGCTCGCGGCCAAGATCTTCAAACTCAAATCACCATTGATTTTGAAGAGGCCATTTTTGGCACCACCAAAAATGTTGATATTCATGACGAAAACATTAAACTCAAAGTCCCCGCCGGTATTTTTGACGGCCAATCCATCCGCATTGCGGGAAAGGGCGGGGAAGCACCACGCGGCGGTCAAAAAGGCGATCTCTACGTCCAAGTCCGCGTTCGTGCCCACAAATATTTCACCCGCGAAGGCGACATTATTCTTTCTGAAGAACTCATCACCATGGCCGACGCCGCACTCGGCTGCGAAATCGATGTCGAAACTATCGACGGCACTGTTACCATGAAAGTTCCCGCCGGTACTCAACCCGGCACCAATTTCAAACTTTCCGGGCACGGCGCACCTCGTCTTAATTCTACCGAACGCGGTCCGCACATTGTCACTATTTATGTCGAAATTCCTAAAAACCTCAGCCGCAAACAAAAAGAAATTCTACAGCAGTTCCGTTCCACTAAGAAACGCTTCTGGGAATAAGTAGACTTTTTCGTATTTTTATGATATAATTAAAACTTAAGATCATTAAATCTTAAGTATATTACTAGGAGGGATAATTATGTCCTACGCTGACATGAAGGTTTACTGTGAGCAAAACGGTCTTGCCTACGTCGAAGAAGTCGACGGCGAAATCGTACTACATGATCCCCAAGCTATGGCCCTATTCAGAGCCTTCGCAAAGGATCAATGCAGGCGTAAAATCATTGAATTCCAATCCGATCGCATTGACCATTTTAAGAATCGCGCCGCCACGCTCGGTCAAGGACCAAAGGCTGTCGTTATAGGTATTTTTAATGTCGACGATGAATACGGTGGACTGATTGCCAATCAACTCATGCCTGGATTTAACTGGCAAGAGATTCGCGATAAAGGCGAAACGCCTTATGCTAGGGGGCTGGTTGACTACGGATGGATCGCCGACGTTCTCGAAAAGCTCGACAAAGAGTCCCACCAAGCGCTCATAGATTCGAAAGAATTATGCGTAGTCGTCGTAGACGACACAATAGCGCTGGTCTTCCCAGCCTAAACATCCACCCGCTAAAGCCGCCGGATTAACCGACGGCTTTTTTCTTACCAACCGCCCCCGCCTCCACCACCGCCCCCGCCTCCGGAAGATCCGCCGCCCCCGCTTCCTGAACTTCCCGACGAACTGGTCGCACTACTCGTTGCATATGAACTAAAACTGCTCATATTGCTCGAAAAACTCATTGCGCTCCACGCCCCAACGCCCACGTACCAACCTGGCGCCGTTCCGCCCTCCGCATACAGAGGCTCCATCTCCTTTGCCCAACTCTTATCTATGCCAAAAATTACCGCATACGGCAGCAACTTTTCGTACAGCTTGACCAACTTCTTCTTATCGTCAATATCAATCCGCTCTGCCCCCTTCACGCTCTGCAATACTCTAATCCTATCCCTTTCCGCCAATTCCATATATCGCTTCAGCCCCTGCAAATACACCTCCGCCCGCAATCCCTCATCCGTCCGTTCCGCAAATTTCGTTATTTTGGTATTCCGAGCTATTAGCCACACCATCACAATCACTCCCGCGAAAGTCACCGGCACCATCAACCACTCCCCCATCACGTCTACCCCCACCGTATCATCCATCATGATGACCATTAGGAGCATCAGCGAGAACCATGCCATTACATAAACCACTACTATCACACCCGCCCAGCCCGCTTTAGCCTTTTTCATATAGCCCGCAGATTCTAATTCCGACTCGGTCTTGACGCCAATTACCTTGAATATTGCCGCCAGACCCGTACTGCTCCGGCGTTTCTTAATCTCAATAGTCGTTTCATCCTGCACAGACTTGCCGCCGTTCAGATATTCCAAACTCAGCCGCTCGCTTTCCTTTAGTCCCGCCAGGCTCAGCACCTTAACTTCCCATTTTGCCCCAAACAGCCCAGCCTTTTCCTTCTGTACAATTTTCACTTTACCTTGCACCGCCAACTCTATCACCGTCGCTGTAATATTTTGCGCTCCCGCCCTTACCCCTTTCAACATCAATCTTTGCGCCTGTCCCGCCGTCACCCCCTCCATCGGCTGATATTCCGGCGCTATCGGACTGTGCTTCCACTTCTTGTACTTATCGCGGTATTTACCCCAGAACATCATCATCAACACTATCGCTGCCGTCGTTAAAATCGCAAATATTGCACCGGCTATCAAGAGCGTATAATTTTGCGGCGTCGCTGGCACCACAAACGTCCCCGCTGCAAACTTCAGTACAATTGTCATATTTTCACCTGGCATCAATACTGCCAACGGCCCATCGTCCCTTACCCAAAATTCCACACCTCCATCGACTTTCGTCCAATCACAACGACTCTGTCCACTCTCCCCATACTTCCCCACATAGCACCAAGCCTCACCCGTCCAGCCAGCCAGCCCAGCCTCATCCAAATACACCGTTGCTCGCGCCGCCTCAAACTTCTGCTTCCATCCCGTCCCGTTCGTATCCCAATACAATTCCTGCCAATCACCAAAATCCATAATCACCCGCTCAAATGCGTATTTCAATTCGTAATGTTGCGTACCATGCACATATACATTTGAACTTCCAATCTGCGCTTCATGATAAGTTTTATCTTCTGAGATATTATTTATTGCCTCTCGTTCGCCATTACGCCACGCACTCATATACAACGTGTTCGGATCCATCACCAAATTCCTGCCGTCATTATTCGTCGTCGGTATCACCCGCACAATTCCATGATTTTGATTGAAATTTGGAAACTCCGCCGTTAACCTCTCGGTCACTTCCATTTTGCTCACGCCGTCAGTTTGCCGCATCAAATAAAACTCCACATCGTAGTCGCTAAAATAAAAATCATTTACGCCCGCAAATGCCGCCCCACTCTGGCAACATGCCAAAAATACGCTGCACAATACCAACACCACCCCTATAATCCCAGTTTTTCTATATATCATAATTCCATTTTACACCATAATACCGCTTATGTTTGTCATCACATTTTTTTCACGCTATACTGAAATTGAGAATAAGTGAGGACCACAATGTATAGCCTGAGAGAGGCAATTTTGCGTAACTGCTATATTGGCAGCTTGCCTAATTACGGAGAATTTACGATTACCGAAAACGCCGGTTATGTGGTTTTCAATTGGCCAGACGGCAAAACTACCCGCATGCGCCGCGCCGCCAATGGCGTCGACACTCTCGTCCCCCTCCCCGACGGCAGCACTCTCCGCATCAAGATGTCGGTAGGACTATATTAGGAAACAAAAAGACTAACCCCCTTTTCGCAACAAGTACGGTCGCGAGAAAGAGGGTTAGTCTTTTTGTTTCCTAATATGCTCCCGCGCCTTCATAGTAGCACGTCGCCCTCGAGGGGTGCGTTCGATTAGCCCCAGCTGCATCAAATACGGCTCATAAAAATCTTCGATCGTGCTAGCTTCATCCCCAGTTAAAGCCGCTATTGTCGTCAATCCCACCGGTCTGTCATCATAATTTTCAATCATCAATTGCAGCATGTTGCGGTCCGCTGGGTCCAATCCCAACTCATCAATATCCAACAATTCCAAAGCTCGCGACGTTGTTGGCTGATCAATTATTCCATCCCCGTTCACATCTGCATAATCCCTTACTCGCTTCAACAGCCGATTCGCAATCCGCGGCGTCAAACGCGATCGCGCCGACAATAATTCTGACGCTTCCGGCGTAATTTTCGAATCCAAAATCCGTGCTGCCCGCTCAATAATCTGCTGAATCTCGCTGCCTTGGTAATATTCCAAACGATATTGATGTCCGAAGCGATCGCGTAACGGTGCCGCCAAAGAACCAGTCCGCGTGGTCGCTCCAATAATCGTAAATTTCGGCAAATCCAACCGCACACTGCGCGCCGCCGGACCTTTTCCAATCACAATGTCCAACTTGTAGTCTTCCATCGCTGAATATAAAATCTCTTCCACCGCCCGCCGCAACCGATGAATCTCATCAATAAATAACACATCTCCGTCAGCCAAATTTGTCAAAATTGATGCCAAATCTCCCGCTTTTTCAATCGCCGGACCACTTGTTATCCGCAAATTCGCCCCCATCTCATGCGCAATAATCCCCGCCATCGTGGTCTTTCCAAGCCCAGGCGGGCCATACAGCAAAACATGGTCCATTGCCTCGCCGCGTTTTTTCGCCGCGTCAATCGCAAGTTTCAAATTCGTTTTCAGCCGTTCCTGCCCAATATATTCGGCAAAACTCGTCGGCCGCAAACTAATCTCCACCGCTTGTTCGTCACGATCATCCTCGTGCGCTACCGTATCTATGATTCTCTCCACTGGCATGTTATCATTTTAACAGATAAGGAGAAAAATATGCCAGAACTAAAAGGTAGTAAGACAGAACAAAACTTAAAAGAGGCCTTTGCCGGGGAAACTCAGGCTCGCGTCAAATATGAATATTATGCCAGCCAAGCCAAAAAAGACGGCTACGAGCAAATCGCCAGCATCTTCGACGAAACCAGCGGTAACGAAAAAGAACATGCCAAACTTTGGTTCAAACTGCTCCATGGCGGCACCGTTTCCCCCACCATCAACAATCTGAAAGACGCCGCTGAAGGAGAAGACCACGAAACCTCCAAAATGTATCCAGGATTTGCCGAAATCGCCCGTGAAGAGGGCTTTGAAGAAATCGCCCAGCTTTTTGAAGGTGTTGCCACCGTTGAAGCCAATCACCGCGACCGCTACATTAAACTTTCCGACAATATTGAAAAGGGCGTTGTTTTCACCAGCGACGGCACCGCAGTTTGGAAATGCCGTAACTGCGGCCACATCCATATTGGCGCCAAGGCTCCCGAAATCTGCCCCGTCTGCTCGCACCCCCAGGCCTTCTTCGAAATCCGCGCTGAGAATTATTAACCTATGGCCAAAATTAGCCAGCCCGCCTTTCGCCGGCTCGCCATCGTCATTACCGCTCTGCTGGCCCTTGTCGTCTGGCTCATCGCCAACCCTGCCAATTACCAACCCAAACCCGCCGAAGCCGACACCATCGAGCAGCCTTCCGAATTTTCCGCTATCGTTGTCCTCGAGAAACTCGAAGTTAACTCCCATTACACCGAACAAAAATATGTCCGTACCAATTTTTACTCCAATTGGAGCGTCGTCAAAGGTTGCGACATGCGCAACATTATCCTCCAGCGCGACCTCGTCGACACTAAACTCGACGGTTGCCTCGTTTTATCCGGGATTTTACACGATCCATACACCGGCAAAACCATCGATTTTATCCGCGGTCCTGGTACCTCCAGCGCTGTTCAAATCGATCACGTGGTTGCGCTATCTAACGCTTGGTCCACCGGCGCCTATCGTTTAGACAAAACCGAACGCAAAGCTCTCAGCCAAGACCCGCTTAACCTTCTTGCCGTCGATGGTCCCGCCAATCAACAAAAATCTGACAAAGACGCATCGGAATGGCTGCCGCCTAACGTCGCCTTCCAATGCCAATATGTTGCCCGTCAAATTTCCATCAAATTCAAATATATACTCTGGGTCACCCAGCCAGAAAAATCCGCCATGCAAAAAGTCCTGCAAACTTGTCCCAACGAACCTACTGTAGGATTAGAAAATCCTCAACCCTAAAATCTATTCCGCTCACACTCGCCACTGCCAATAGTGGTTCAAGCTCACCGCCGCGAAATTTCATATAACTTTCTGCCGCAAACTTCATCCTGCGTAATTTTTCCACGCCAACGGCTTCCAATCCTGACCCATGCTTAAAATCGCGCCGATATTTCACTTCCGTAAAATACATTTTCCTCTCATGCATCGATACAATATCAATCTCGCACCATCGCGTTTTCCAATTTCGTGCTACTACCTCGTGCCCTAGCCCTTCCAAATACTCCGCAACTTTTTCCTCCGCCTGCCCGCCCGTGAGTGTTGTATTTTTTACAACATTACGTTTTAAATCAACACCAATCAACTCAGCAATCGGTCGAAATGATTTTCGATGTTCCGGGCAAATTCCATGCTTGCATAACGCCTGTCTATGCATTTTCGTCCCATACCCCACATGTTTTTCAAACCCATACTCCGGATATTTCTCCGCCGCATCAGTCATATACTGATCCCGCGCTACTTTCGCAATAATTGATGCTGCCGACACCGCGGGTATCAACAAATCTGCTTTCGCCAGCGTAGTTACATAACGGCCTTTCCCGGTCTCTGCCAAAAAATTAACTGTCCCATCAATCATAATCTCCTCATATCTGCAATCCACTTTCGAAACTGCCTCAATCGCCGCCCTCCGCAATGCTGCTGCCAATCCAATTTCATCCAATTCCGCCGCCGACACCCATCCCAACCCCCAACTCGCCTCCGCTAAAATCACCTCATTTAATCCAGCCCGCCGCTTCGCACTCAACTTCTTGCTATCAGTCAGACCTTCAATTTCCCCATGCAGCACACACGCCCCCACCACTAGCGGCCCTGCCCATGGCCCTCGCCCCACTTCATCAATTCCCAAAATCGCCATATATCCATCATACCGCACCACCTGCACCAATAAAGCACCAGTAATATGGTATAATAACAATCGGAAGGGTGGCCGAGTGGTTGATGGCACTGGTCTTGAAAACCAGCGTGCGAAAGCACCGCAAGTTCGAATCTTGTCCCTTCCGCCAAACCAAAAAAACACTAGCCTCGCAAGAGGCTTTTTATATGGATCATTTACGATAAATCATTGACATATCAGCCCGTTAAGAGCACTATAAAAAGATTAAAGGGTGGAGAAATTGGAGGCTTTATAAATGAAAAAATTATCAACTTTTAAACGGGGCAAAATCTTGACCAGACTAACGTCGGCCATTTGTGCCCTAGCCTTGGTGTTCGTGGCCGCAATGCCCGCAATAAACGTTGCCGCTGCAAGCAATACCATCTATTTGAAGGGTAGCGGCAGCAGCTTCAAAGACGAGGGATGGCGCAACGTGTTTTACGTCAATGACGAAGTCAAGAGCGCTACTTATCCCAACGTTTGGCACCTTGTTTACACTGGTGATGACTTCAGCGACGTCAGCGAAATGCAACTAACTTTCACCAACGGTGCAGTATTCAACTGGACCCCGGATATGGGCCCTTCAGTCAACAATGGCGGCAATAACCCGGGTTGGGTTATCGTAGCACCATACGACTGGTCAATTGCTTACGTAGATAAAGGCAACAACAACGCAAGCGATAGCTTTTTAGTTACCAACGACAAATCAAATGTCAACTTCAATATCAGCGGTTTCAACAAGGGCAAGGAAAATGATCCAAGCATCCCCTCAGGCTACATTACAATTCAAAAGACCGTAGGTGGCGAACTGTTTGGGACGTGGACTACAGATGTTGGCGTAGACGCCGAAACTCTTATTGCCGGCATGAACTTCTCGCTTTACAAAGCCAATCCTACCGGCACTGCTTACGACTCTGCCGATTTCATTACCGACGGTATTATCGACATTGACGGCACCATTACCTTCACTGGGTTAGATCTTGAACCAGGTTGGTATGCCGTAGTCGAATCCCTTAGTGGTCTTGCTGCCGATATTTTCGACGCAACTGGACCACAGTATTTCTTTATCGGCGCCAAAGGCAATAACGATAAATACCCAATTGGCAACTATCAGTTTGACGTTAACGCCAAATATTATGTTGATTCCAGCTGGGTTGCCATGGGCGGTAACGGAATTCCTATATACACCGAGTTTTCAGGCGGCATGGTATGGGATGGCGTCAAAGACGGCCACGAAAATGCCACTGCCAGAAGCCAAGCCAACGAAGTCCAAGGCATTACCGTTCGCACTTCAATGGGCTCTGACTTTGAAGAATATGCATCTTTCTGTGCTC
Source organism: Candidatus Saccharimonadota bacterium (assembly GCA_009783305.1). GTDB lineage: Bacteria > Patescibacteriota > Saccharimonadia > Saccharimonadales > Saccharimonadaceae > UBA2834. The sequence continues at coordinate 61,039 of WRHJ01000004.1, read as the reverse complement.
ACGTCGGTTCTTGGGCATACAGCGAAAGCGGCTACAAACCCGCCGTGTTAGACCCAGATACCTATGCAGACATCCTCTCAGCCTTCAACTACATAGCTGATGCCCATCCAACGGCAGATATCTCCCGAGTGTTCGGTCTCAACGGCAAACCTAATGATGCTAGAATTCTCGCCCAAATGGCGGTCTGGTACCTGCTTCCAGCCGATGCTGAAAATTTCACAGTAACAGAAATTCGCGCCAAGGGCGAACAGTATGACGCCCTCAATGCTGAATTCTTAGAAATGCTTGAAGCTAGCAAAGGCTACACTGGACACAACACCATCATAGGTCTTGCTTACCTTACTTCACTTAACGGCACCATTGGTGACAGCCAGCCCCAACTTGTCCCCATTTTCGCTGGCGAAGCTCTATTCAACAACACTCCAGACGAATCTGCATTTCTCGGTTCATTGACCGTAGATGTCGATATCACGACTGCATACGATCAAAAAACCTACCAACCGTACTGGCAGAAAAAACTTCAGCCAATCTGGCAGAAGACTTACCAACCAATCTGGCAAAAAGAGCTCCAACCAGTTTGGCAAAAAACTTACCAGCCAATCTGGCAAAGGACCTACCAGCCATTCTGGCAGAGGACTTACCAACTATTCTCAGTCCCCGTATTTGTAAAGGGAGACGTCTCTTCTGTTAGCGGTACTTTGGTTACTCGTTTGGAGTACACAGAACCCTACAGCGCAAAATCAACCCCAACTAATGGCGGCGCTTTCAAAAACGGCCACACTTATGTAGCCGTAGACGTAGCCGCAGCCAGCACAGAAGGCGGGGTCTGGTACACTATTGCCGATTCCAGCTTCAATGCCAACGGCAAAAAGACACCCAACGAATACAATACGCCAATTGATTACCAGTACAACGTCAAGATCAAAGACGGCAAACTCACCATTTCCTTCGACGATCGTCTCATCTCGGCCAGTGTTGGTGCTTACGCAGTAGCCAACATCAACGAGAAAGACAAAGATTTCGGTTTCCCAGGCAACGCGCCAAAACATTCCGCAAATTCCGTCACCATTGATGTTCCGACCGACTCACCCAAAGCTACTGCCGCTCCAACTGCTACTACCACCCAAAATGGCGACAACGTCACTATCAAGGTCGGATCTGCCGTAACAGTTGTGAAATACGAAAAGAACGCCAAGAAAACCTACAGCTTTGACGGCTACACTGTCGTCGTCGAATACAACGGCAACGGCGTCAAATCCGCTTCTGTGACCGACTATCCAAAAACAGAATCAACCGTAAAGACACCAGACACCATCTATCTCTACATGCACATGGAGGGCGTCAAATGGTACACCACTAGCAACTACAAGTTCAAGGGTTATCAGTTGGCCGAAGAATTAAGCGTCAAACTGTCCGACAAGTTGAAGTACACTGATCTAGTTTCCGATGAATACGTGCGCACCGACCTAGTCTCCAATAAATACATCCGCACCGATCTTGCATCCGATGCTTTCGTCCGCAACAAGCTAGTTAAAAATGCTTTCGTCCGCAACAAGCTAATCAGTGACCGTTTCGTCAAAAACAAACTAGTCAACACCGAACACCTCACCAAATCCTACGAAGACGCAGTAAACTTAATCATCACAAACTCGTTAAATGAAGTTGTTTACGAAGAAACCTTCGAAACGACCGTTGCTCTCAAAAACGCTTCATTGCCTCTGTTTGATCCAGGTGATTACACCGTAACTCTTAACGTCGCAGGACAAGAATTCACTGAAGACGTCACCATCGTAGAGAGAGAAATTGCGGCCGTCAGCTTTGGCGAACTCATCGTCAAAGGTAAAGCCGACAAGGTATATCTTGATAAAACCTATCTTCCAGCCATCTTCCTCAAGAAGACCTACCTCAAAGATAAGCTCCTCAAGAAGACCTACCTCAAGCCAATTGTTCTCAAGAAAACCTATCTTGACGACAAGGAACTTGACAAAACCTACCTCGAAGACATCAAGCTCGAGAAAAAATATCTTGAAGACATCAAACTCGGGCCCATCGAACTCGGCAAAAAATTGATAGAAGCAGGTCGATTCGATCATTGGTTTATCAAAGCCATCGGTATCTTCCAAAACTAAAACAAACCGTTTTCAAAATAAAAGGACTACCTCTCAAGGTAGTCCTTTTTTGTGTTATAATAACCAAGCACGGCACCATAGCTCAGCTGGTTAGAGCGTAGGACTCATAAGCCTAAGGTCGGTGGTTCGATCCCACCTGGTGCTACCAAACCAAATTGTTAATGATATAATGAATCACATGAAAACTAAACGCGGTTTCACTGTCCTAGAACTCATTGTTTGCATCGTCTTTGTTGCCATCTTTGTGGTGCTGTTCTTTATTCAGAAAGTCAATATTGACGCCATGAACCGCGACCAGCAACGCAAAATTGCCATCAACGCCATGTTCTATTCGCTTGAAGAAGGTTTTTATGAACAGAACGGTTACTATCCAGAAACTATTTTCGAAGATAACCTCACCACTATGGACCCCAATCTTTTCACTGATCCTATGGGTATCAACATCGGTGATGAAGGTAGCTCATACCGTTATGAACCAGCTAACTGCAATGAGGGGGAGTGCAAAGAATACACCCTCCGTGCCATTATGGAAAAAGAAGACACCTATATCAGAAGCAGCCGCCGTTAATCTCCGGATTTTTTCTCTTTAGCCTTATATATTAAGCTAGAAATGGTCTTCACTTCGTGGCGTGGCGTATCAACATATGGAAATGTATAAGTAGTCTCGTCGCCTACCGTAGCCATCCGGATTGTCCCCAAATGGAACAAATATGCAAATACTCCCGACTTATGAGAACTTACGTCCTCAATCGAACTCAAATCAATAACATTGGTTGAACTAGCTAACAAATTGGAACGGATTCTTTGGATTGCGCGCTTATTTGTAATAATCATCAAATTGCCTCTATAAATAAACGTCCCCACCAATCCTGACACGAATAAGGTCACATATACTAAAGCGATTGCCATGTGCAAATAGCCCACCGCTGCCTCATTTAGATTAAATAAGCCGCTATTTTCACCTCCATTAATCCATAAAACCACAATCAGCGTCAACACGGCCAAGCCCACCACCTCCCCAGCCCAAATTAAAATCAGTCCCCATTTTGATCTCCGTAACACCAATTCCACATACTCGCCCTCTTCCAAATCAATCTCTGGAAAATCCTTTTCAGATCGAGCATGGCGCAACTTTGCCAAATCTTCCTTCATGTCGCAATTATACCACATGGTCTATTTCGCTAACGTGGTACAATAAGCCTATGGTTATTATCGTTACCCTAGCATTACTTTTACTGATTTTCTTCCTGCTTCGCCGTAATTCCGGCGCCGCTCTGCTAGCCATGATTGCCGGTCTCGCCGTCTACGAAATGTTCGGCCTGGATCTGGCCGCTCAAATCCACAGTTGGATGCCAGACTGGAACCAATGGGTCATCGAAAAAGTTGTCTATTTTGTCTTAATCCTTGGCTTTCCAATGCTGCTTTACACACGCACGGGCAGGGGAGGGCTGCACGGTATTTTGCGCCTTGTCCACACCATTGCCGTTTCTATTTTTCTGACTATGCTCCTCGCCGGGCCACTCTCTGAAATCTTCGATTTCGACGACCTATCGCGCGACATCGCTAATTGGATCGATTCGGTCAGGGGCATCGTCATCGTTATCGGTCTTATCGGTGCTTATCTTGACATCCTATTTTGCCGTTCGGAAGTTTCATAAGCTCCCAAATTGCAATCCCCGCCGCTACCGAAACATTAAATGACTCCTTCAGCCCTGCCATCGGAATTTCCAAAATGTCGTCTGCCAATCCCAATATTTCCGGTGGCACCCCATGCACTTCTTCGCCCAAGATCAACGCATAATCCACGTCTCCCTCAGCCCGAAAATTCTGCAATTCGATCGACTTATCCGCCTGTTCTAACGCCAAAACTTTCCAATTATTATCCTTTATCTTCTGTATAAAATCCGCCGCATCTTCCACATATTCGCACTTCACCATTTCCTCCGCTCCCAGCGCCGTTTTGTGAATTTGTCTGCGTAACTTTTCTCGCTCGTGCGGTAAACCCTGCCCCCAAAAAGGCGTGTAACCAGAAAAAACTACCCGTGTTACACCAAACCCTTCACACGTCCGCAAAACCGCCCCCACATTATACGTGGAGCGGATATTATGCAAAATAACCGTTAGCGATTTCATGGTATACTGAAATTATGGATGAATCTGAAATTCAGCGCAAGCGTAGGCAAAACGAAGAAGATGCCACGCAGCAACGTTCACGCATTGTGGGCCTGGCCTATCTTGACACCCGCGACTTCGAAAATGATATTCCGCTCGTTGATAATTTACTAAACACGGAAGAAATGCACAAAAGCTTCATTATCCCGTTGCAAAGAGGCGGCGGCGAAAAACATTTTCAGTTCATGGTTACCAGCCAAACGCCGCGTAGCCTCATCGACAAAATGCATAAAGAATATACCGACGAAGGTGAGCGCGTCGATTTCTTTCTCGTCAGCAATTCCGCCTACCAAGTTTTTATATTGCGCTACGATCCGCCGCAGGAAATCCATTATGACGATATTAAAATCGGTGGCGAAGGCGATAGCGAAACCATTGAAGAGGTTTCTCGCACGCTCAACTCCGTCGCTTCAGACAAAGTTTTCGACTTCCTGCTCGACCAAGCCGACAAACTAGGCGCCAGCGATATCCACATCGAAAACCTGCGCGGCGTCATCCGCATCCGCATGCGCGTTGACGGCATTTTGCACCCCGTCGCCGAAATTGACCGCGACAAATATCGTGTTTTCCTTGGTGAGCTTTCCAGTCGTGCCAATGTCTCCACCGCCAGCAACAAGCCCCAATCCGGTCACATGCAAAAAGATATCACTAGAGGCGGCGCCACGCACCTTCTCAATATTCGTGTCGAAATGGTGCCAACCATGTACGGCCAAGATTCAGTACTCCGGCTTTTCAATTTTGATGAAACCTTGCTCAACCTTGACTTGCTCGGTCTTTCTCATCAAGAAATGAGTGAAATCCAAGAAATTATTTCTCATCCACGCGGTCTAGTTCTCATGGTCGGACCCACCGGTTCTGGTAAGTCCACCACGCTCTACTCCATCATCAACGCCCTCAACACTCCATCGCGCAAGATCATCACCCTAGAAGACCCGATTGAATATGGCATCACTGGCATCTCCCAAATCCCCATCAACACCAACGATGGCGGTTCCTTTGCCGAAGGCTTGCGCTCAGTCCTCCGCCTCGACCCTGATGTCGTCATGATCGGCGAGATTCGCGATGCCGATACCGCCAAAACCGCCATCCAAGCCTCCATCACCGGCCATTTAGTTCTTAGCTCCTTCCACGCCAACTCTACCTCTGCCGCCTTCTCACGCATGATCGACCTCATCGGCGTCAATCCGATTTTCAGTTCCAGTATCCGTTTGCTTATCGCTCAGCGCCTAGTCCGCAAACTAGCCGACAACAAAGAACCATATGCCCCAGATGAAGCTACCAAACACTACGTCCAAAGAGTGTTGACAGATGTCGACATCGACTATAACTTAGATGATTTTGAATTATTCAAACCCATCGCTACCGAAGAACATCCCTTTGGTTACTCTGGACGCACCGCTCTTATGGAACAACTAGTTGTCACCGAACCCATCCAAAAATTCATCCGTGGCGACATCGAAGATATCAACACCAACGACATCGAAAAAGCCGCCCGTGATACTGGCATGCTCACCCTAGAGCAAAAAGGCGTTCTTGCCGCCCTACGCGGCGACACCACACTCGACGAAATCGCCCGCGTCATCTAACCATACTTATCTCTTTCATGCTTGTCCATCTCAGGATCCTACTCTATACTTTTTCTATTAAGACCCGTTAGGCACTTTAATAAGGAGGTACTATGAAATGGCAACACCACCAGACGTCATACTCATGAAATTATCGTACCCCAACGGCCCTACTGTCGAAATCACAATTCCTCTATTCCTCAGTGAGCTTATCAATATCGAGCAGCCCGCAAAAATAGAGGTACCAGCATCACCCAATCCGCCAATACAGCACGATGTCGACACGGACACGTTACCGCCAGATGAGCCTTCTGCAAACGATCAGCTAATTGCAGCCATCCTTGCCCAACATGGCGCCGAAGCCGCCGAAGCCGCCCGCGCTTACCTCGACCGCCCCAATCAAAGAAATCCAGAAATCACACTGGCGCTCTTAGAGCAAATTGCCAATCCCAAGCGTCCTATATCCGAAATCCTCAAACAATACGGCCTGACCTCAATCCAGCTCAATCAGGGTAAAACCCGCATCAGAAACGACCCAACTTATTCGGCGCTCAGTGATTTAATCCCCTATAACGAGGCCCGAGCCAAATCTGCACGTACTCACGGCTTCGGCCGGAGCAAAAAACCACCGCCGGAAAAACCTGACCGTAGCATGCAAGACATAGCCAAAGCCGTCCTGGCCTTGCGCCATCAAACTTCCGCCGAAGGCAATTCCAACGCATACGATGCCTTTCATCAAGTAGTAACCAGCAGCAACTGGCGATCGCCAGATGTTCGTGAACAAGCCAAGGTGCTCACGCAAAGCGACCCAAAGTCCAAGCTTGCATCCAAATGCCTCTTTGAGCAGCTCGTCCAACTACTCGATTCCTTCGCCGAGCAGCATCCATCCGGCAACCAATTATCACCCATTAACATCCGCGACACCTTTTATACTGCCGAAGAAACTACCAAGGCCATCATCAAAGTACTTTCACAACCGTGACAACGCAAAAGCGCCCCTCATAGGGCGCTTTTTACCCCTTCCATTTATCTAAAAAATATGCTAAAATGTCAAAAGTCTTAAATAACAAAAGGTAAAATATGTCGTTTGAACTGTTAGAAATGGTGGGCAACGCCCAAAAAAAGAAAGCCGTCGTCGACGTTCGCTCAGGTGACACTGTCCGCGTTTCGCAAAAAATTAAAGAAGGCGAAAAATTCCGTATTCAGGTGTTTGAAGGCACCGTAATTCGTCTCGACCGCAAGGATTCTCATACCGCTCGTATCACTGTACGCAAAGTCGCCTCTGGCGTTGGTGTTGAGAAATCCTTCCTCATGCACAGCCCCCTGGTAGAGAAAATCGAAATTGTTCGCCGTGGCAAAGTTCGCCGCAACAACCTCAGTTATCTCCGCAATCGTTCTGGTAAATCTGCCCGCCTCACCAACAAGGATTTTGACCGTCACGCCGTCAATGACCTATCTGTAGAAGAAGAGGCCGAAGAGGTTTTAGACGCCGAAGCCAAAGACCCCGAAACTGTCGCCGAATCCCAGAACCCCAAAGGTTCTGCCGAACCAGCCGAGTAGTCTCTTTAAAGATATGTACCCCTGTATGGTATAATCCCATACATGGACACATTAAATCTCAAGCCTAAATCACACAAAAACCAAAAATGGCTCTTCCTTATCATCGCAATTATTGTAGCTGCCACTACCTTTGCAGTTATCAAATTAATCACTACTGTATCTGACGAATCAGACGACAACACCGCTCCGGCTGTATCCACCAAAGAAAATTTCAAAAACTCCCTGCCAGAACTAGAGCAAAAAGCCTCTGGTTCATCTGACTCTAAAGATTACAGCAACTATGCCGCCGCTCTCCGTGCCACCGGTGATCTCAAAAAATCCAAAGAAATGTACGAGCGCTCATATGAATTAGCCCCCACCGCTGCCACCGCTGCCAGTTTAGCCACCGTCTATCGCGATCTCAAAGAAACCGACCAGGCCATTGAATATTACAAAAAATCCTTAGAAATCGACCCGACCTACATGTTGGCCATTACTCAATTGTCGCAAGTCTATGAAGCCAAAGACGAAGTAAACTTAGCTATAGAATTACTCAAAAATGCCATCACGGCTGCCGGTTCCGACACCACCAAGCAAGAAAATTTCTCCCTCCAACTGGCCAATTTATACAATCGCCTCGGCAACACCACCGAAGCTCGCAGCTACTACGAAAAAGTCATCAAACTCAACCCCAATAACGCCGCCGCCAAAGCCGCACTATAATAGGGGCCAGATGGTGTTATAACGACCTTGACATTTCTCTTCCTCTTTTTATAATGCTTATGTAGGGTTTAATATTCGCAAAGTTTTTTGGGCATTAATATGCAAAAAGGAGAAGTGAATGCATGAAATAACACAACAGATAAACATCCAAGTCCTCGATACTCCTCTGCCTCCTAATACTGGACTGGGGACCAACTTTATTGACTTTGCTGTTCATAACAACATCCATGTTATTGGAATTATTGCGATTATTTTGTTTATAGCAGCATTTTTCTGGCTGCGGCGTCGATCTGCACACAAAGCATCCACAATAAAAATAGGCATCGTATCCAGCACCTTCATATTATTGACTGTGCTCGCTTTGCAATTTGTAAATTTTGCCAAAGCGGCTTCTTTGCTCTCCCTTGATGCCGGAATACTCAATGTCACAATCACCAAGCCAGACTTATCCGCTACAACCTCAGACACGCTCCGCGTCCCAATAGAACTGTCCCCCCACAGTCACCTCGCCTTCCTCAAAAGCGTTTCAGACAACCGCATCACGATCGATTTAAATAGCAACACCATGACCGACCAAGTAACATTGCTCACAGATAACGATAGCGACACCTCTCATGCTCTAGACTATACCATTAATATCACCAGCGATTTACCAGCCGGAAATTATGTCGCATACATAACTCATGCCGTCATCGAGCAGACAGGTGAGCACTTTATGTTCACGATTGATACCAGAATGACAAACACTCCAGATACAGACCCATCTCACTACGATAATACCTTCACTACTTTTTATATTCCCACCAGCGGCATCGTAAATTTTGACCCCACTTCGTATGAGGCCCCTCCACATCCATACAACTGGGCTATTGACTGGGGCGATGGCACAAAATACGAAATCGTAACTGGGACCGCTTCTGATATTAGCGACGGCATCATCCACAACTATGCCTCGCCCGGCGAGTACCAGATTACTATCCGCCCTTACGGTGTCACTACTGATGGCTGGATGAACGCATTTGGATTCTTCAGCAGCTCATACGGTGAAGCTAATCAACCCTACAACAAAAATATGTTCAAATCTATCGACACTCCAATCCCGCCGCAATCTCGCACCAGAGGGTCCACTTATCGTTTTGCTTATATGTTCCATGAAGCTCGTAATGCCATTGGTATTCCAGCAGATGTATTTAGCCTAATCGACACATCAGGAGACGACGATCTGTCAGATATGTTTAACAACATTTTTAATTACTACGCCTATAATTCAACTACCGCTACTATTCCCACCGGGCTATTTGACCAAATAGATACGTCTAGTGCCGCTAATTTATCCGGCATGTTTAATGGTGTTTTTGTATTCTACGCCTATAATTCAACTACCGCTACTATTCCCAACGATCTATTTCACGTAGTTGATACATCCAGTGCCACCGATACATCATATCTCTTCCGCAATGCATTCGGCGCTTACGCCTACAGCTCACCTACCGCCATTATCCCCTCCGTACTATTCAGTACAATTGATACATCAAATGTGACTAACGTAGCATATATGTTCAGCTCCACGTTCGCTTACTGCGCCTACAGCTCAACTACCGCTACTATTCCCACCGGTCTATTTGATACAATTGACACGTCCAATGCGACTGATGTAAGATACCTATTCTCCGATACATTCCGCGATTTTGCTCGCAGCTCAACTACCGCTACTATTCCCACCGGTCTATTTGATACAATTGACACGTCCAATGCCACTAATATGACAAACCTATTTGCTAGCACATTCGATAGCTATGCTCGCAGCTCAACTACCGCTACTATCCCCAACAATCTCTTTAACCTTATTGACCTAACTAATGCTACGTCCATTAATGGATTATTTAATAATACATTTACGGAATATGCTTACGCTAACGATACTCCGACTACAGACGTTAACAATATCTGGGGCGGCGCTAATTTCGCTGGAAAAATAACCACGGCAAACGCGTACAGTGTGTTCAACCGCATATTTTATGGCATGAAATCACTAACAGGTAGTGCTCAAACGTTTATAGACAATAAGATAGGTGGCGTTAATCCATCCCGTAATACTTTCGCATTCCGCAACACCCAAGTCACCGACCTAGCATTGCTCGATCCTTTCTGGCGGTAATAATATCACAACAAAAATGGTGCGAGTGGAGAGAATCGAACTCTCGTCCCAAGTTTGGAAAACTTGTATACTGACCGTTGTACTACACTCGCAACGTTACTTCCCCTGCCCAGAATTATAGCATAGAAAAACGCCCCCGTAGGGGCGTTTATGGTCAAATTTGAGGTTAGTACTATTCAGACGTACCGTCGGCGCCGTCTCCCTGTGCGTCGGGCTCATCCGACTCGCTGTCGCCTTCATCCTCGTCGTCGCAGCAACAGCAACAGTGTAGGACGACATGTACCACGTTGTCGCAATCGCAATATTCATCCTCGCCGTCGTCGCCTTCATCCTCGTCGTCGCAGTCGCAGTCTCCGTCCTCGGTTAACACCTCAATGGCGTCATCCTGGCCTTCCTCGTATCCCGCAGCGAAGGCTTTGTCCAGCGCTTCGGACATCTCCTCCGCTTCTGCGTTGTAGCAGTCAATCGCCTCCTCGATTAGACCGCCGATCCAGTTTGCATCCGCCGCCGGCATCCTGGCATCCACGTAGCCCTGAATCTTCGCCAATACTTCCAATGTAGTCATGATAGAACCTCCTAAAGAACAAATTCACTCTTACGAGTGTTGAGGCAAGTATATACCGTAAAATAATTATCGTCAATCTATATAACAGGAGCGCGATATTTTGAAACAACAAAAAAGACCTGGGGTGAGCGATGGGACTTGAACCCACGACCTCTTGGACCACAATCAAGAGCTCTAACCAACTGAGCTACGCTCACCATAAAGGTCCCCCAAATTATAACATAAAACCTATTGATTCGTATAAAGCATGAAGGCTAACACGCCTAAGCCGCCGCCTGCCGCAATCACCAAAATCGTCACTATTGCCCAAATCCAACCTGATTTTCTCTGCGTCCCAATCACCGTCGGTTTCACATCAGGCGCAATCTCTTCCATCGGCACCCGTTGACTATAAACATTTTTCGTACTTTGCACGCCCCGCGCACTGCCTTCCGGCACATAATCTCCAAGCGGCCGCTTTTCTACCTTCGCATCCGGAATAAAAGGCGATTTTCCACCCAGCGAGTAATTATTCGCATCCGGCTCTTCCTCATCATCAAAATCTTCAAACTCTTCCTTTTCCGGCAAATCCTTCATCGCCTCTGGCTTAGACACGAAATCTGCCTCTGCCTCCAAGTCCTTGTTCACATCTTCAATTACGCCAAATTCCGGCTCGTCTTCTTCCTCAACCTCTTCCTTAACAGACTCAGTTTCAATCTCCTCAGGCGCCTCAATTTCCTTGCTCACAGAGTAATTCCTAGACGGCGGCCGCATGTCCGAAGTTGGATGCACCATATCCATATATCGCCCTCGTTTCGCCGGCTTAGATTGCGGCTTCACGTGCATTTCTGACGCTTCCACGCCCTCTTCCTCCGCTTCCATACGCTTCGTGATTACATGTTTCTCATCGCCATCATCAGCCATAACCTTCCCCACCTCCTTGTCTAGTTCTTCGTAATCAATCTCGCTCATCTCTTACCTCTTTTGCTATGTCCACTATACTACTAAATTCATCCGCAATCAAACTCGCACCCCCCATCAACAGCCCGTCCACACCTTCAATTCGCAAATAAGTCCCGGCATTGGAGTTATTTATTGAACCACCATACAAAACCGGCAATGCTTCCGCTACCTTTTCCCCATAAACCTCTGCCACATGCTTGCGCACTTGCCTCACCGCATCTTCCACCTCATCCGGCGTCGCCAATTTCGCATCTTTATTACTCGATATTGCCCAAACTGGCTCATAAGCCACAATCACCTTATCCATATCTTCCTTCACTACCTCAGACAAACCACCAATCAACTGATCACGGATCACCATATCGGTCTCGCCATTTTCACGCTCATTTAATGTTTCGCCAATGCACAAAATCGGAACAATCCGATTTCGCAAAGCCGCCGCCACCTTTTCTCTCGTAATTTTATCGTGTTCATAGAAAAGATAACGTCGCTCCGAGTGTCCCACCAGAGCGTAATCCACAATCCCGCGCAACTGTGCCGCCGAAACCTCGCCCGTAAAAGCTCCAAAATCCCGCCCATTAATGTTCTGCGCCGCCAATTTAAATTCCCTTCGATTCACCTGCAAACTCAAAGTCTGTAGCGAAATCATGCTCGGCGCCACAATGATCTGAATATCCTTACCCGGTGTCACTTTCTTTGACAATTTATGCAAATACAAACTCGCCTCACCGGGCGTAAAATTCATCTTCCAGTTTCCAACAATATAAATTTTGCGCACGTCACCCATACGCCCATATTAACATAAGCGTTTTCCTCATGCAAACTTAAAGCTTATATTTTTTCCGCCCGTAAAATACCCATGCCAGTATAAAACACAGCCCATTTACCACAAAGAAAACTCCTACCAAAATTTCTGCTACCGGCATTACAAATAGCAAGATTAAGCCAATCAAAACCCACACCAAAGCCGTCAACGCCAACTCCGTCAAGAAGATATCCGTATGCATAAACTTCGCAATCTTACCGATAATTCCCCTCACAGCCGCGTTCAACCTCTTAAACACCAAAGCCAACCCCACCACCGCCAACATAATGATCAAGCTCGACCAAATCAGTCCGGCCAGCCGCACTTCATTGTCCACTTCCGAACTCCCCGGTCCAGGTATAAATCCTGGCGGCGGCGTTACGCCCGTATCACTAAATCCCCCAAATATCGCGTACAGCATGACCATCACCGCCCCTACCAACAGCACCGTGCCGGCGGACAACAACACTCGCCCCATAAATCTAAACCCCCGCGCTGCACGTTTCATACCCAAATTGTATCACACTTATGCTTGGCTAATTCGTAAACAAAATCCCTTGCAACACGTTCGCCGTCTCTACCCAATCCCGCACCGTAATCGTGTCAAAACCCATCTCTACCACTGGATAATCATTGCCGCCCGGTTGCGTCATATCGCCAAAATACAACACCTCATCCATGCTCACCTTCAATTCTTCCATCAAGTGCGTCATACCAAACTTTTTATTCGTACCGGGCAGGGTAGCATTAATCGAAGTTGTCCCGCCCACCTCATATTCAAACTCCGGCGTCAGCTTCTTCGCAATCTCAATAATCGCATTGCGCTTCTTATGATCCGGATCCCAAGCATACTTTACCTCCGTACCCGCCATCTGCCCCAGCGCCGAAAACGTCACCTGCGAAATGCGATTTTCAATGATCTCATCACCTTCCGCTAATTTGTCTTCTTCCCAATACCCCAACTCCTTTGCCGCCTTTTCCATCGCATCAGTCATCCCCTTAATCTGCTCGTCCGTCAGATCATACTTGTACACCAACTCCCAATCTTTTTTGCTAGCATCATAACGATAATACCTCGTCCCCTGCGTTACAAACATATGCACGTTACTTAGTTGCTTGTCCGTCGCCCCTGCCGCAATCAATGGCTCAATCAGCTGCACAATAAATTGATCATATTTTTGCCCCGAAATCGGCGCCACAATATACGTGTCCAAGCATCCAATCAACGCATCCGCCATCTCTTTCGTGATTGGCGTCTTTGCCACATTTAGCGTCTGATCAACATCAAAACATAATACTTTCTTCACTTTTTACCTCACTAATATAAATTTATTTTTACCACGCTTGACCACAGCGCGCTCATTTACCACCATATCATCACTAATTTTCTTCCCCCCTACCGAAACCGCCCCAGATTTAATCAATTGTCGCGCCTCAGCCTTGCTGCTCGCCACCCCGCTATCCACCAGCGCATCTACCACTGTTATGCCAAGATCAAGCGCAGGTACAAACTCCGCTAACAGATTAAAATCTGCATCACTCAATTCAGCTCCCCCAAACAGCAACTCCGTCACTTTTGCCACCCCCTTCGCCTTCTCCTCGCCATGCACGATCTTTGTCACTTCATACGCCAATCGCTTCTGCGCCACTCGCTCACTCGGCCTCTCCTCATGTTCCGCCATCAATTCCGTCAATTCATCCGGCATCAATAAAGTGTAGAACTTCAAATAATCTTCCACTCCCACATCGGCCTGCCCCAGCCAGAATTGATAGAAGTCAAACACCGAAGTCTGTTTCTCATCCAGCCAAATCGCGTTCCCCTCTGATTTGCCAAATTTCCGCCCCGAAACCTTGTCAATAATCAGTGGGCAAGCATACGCATCCGCACTAGCCCCCTCCAGCCGCTTGATCAAATGAATCCCAGAGGTACAATTCCCCAGCTGATCCGCCCCGCACAACTGCAAATCCACCCCGTATTCTCGGTACAGATACAAAAAATCATAGCCCTGAATCAAGGTGTATGAAAACTCCGCATAAGATATCCCTGACCCGCCATCGCCAATCCGCGCCTGAATAAACTGTCGATCCAACAACTGCGTCATCGAAAATTGTTTGCCAATCTCGCGCAAAAACGCCAGATAATTCATCTCAGAGAACCAATCGTAGTTGTCCACCATTGTCAAATTCGGCGCCACCACCACTCGCGCCATCTGGTCACGAATCGCAGCCTTATTATGCGCAATCTCGTCCAACGACTTCAAATCTCGCTCGCCATTATCTTTCGGATCACCAATCTGACCCGTCGCACCCCCTACCAACAAGAACGGTTGATAATCGTGCCGAATAAAACAGGCGCACATCATTGCCGCCGCCAGATTGCCAATGTGCATACTGTCGGCCGACGGATCTACCCCCCAATAGAACTTTCGTGGAGCCTTGTCTAAGTCTGATATGTCGTTTAGCGTATGCTCAGCCACAAAGCCGCGCCACGCCAGTTCCTCGGATAATTTCATGGACTTACTCCTTTGATTAATGTGTTTATAGTATACCATATCCCCTTTCAACCTCCTCTCTATTGACTTTTTTGAATAAGTATGATACAATAGAAAGATATGGTCGCGCATTAGCCGATCTAAGTTTTTTAATTTGGAGGGGTAATTGATGATAACAGTCAGTCAGTTAAATGTTCGTAAGGTACAAGATGCGGTTCTAAGCTACGCAGATACCTACGTATGTCTAAACGCAGAAAACTACGCCCAAAAATTTTCGCCAGACGAGCTTCAATCCTTAGAGGCAGGCGAAAAAATGCAAATGTACATCGACACCATAGAGGTCATGCCCGAAACATTTGTCTCTTTTGGCACCACAGTAACCAGTTGGCAAGGCAATACCATCGCAGACATGGGCGAAGTACAATATCGTGCCGACATCATTTCCGATGAAAAAGATTTCATCCCAGGTAACTACCCTCCTTTTTCCGAACCCGAGATCGCCTCAAGCTACCTTGTCGTCATTCTGGCATTTCTATTGGAAAAAGGGGAAATTGCATTCGCATCCAAAGAAAATCGCGGCGAAATCCGTCTCTATGATTGCGACCTGGAACATTATCGCCAATATCTGCAAGCCAAATATCCTGACATATTCTTCCCATCATTCGAGAACTGGAAGCAAAGTAGAACCAGGCTCGGGGACGACGGGGGATGTCTGATCAAAGATTTATCAGGCTTCTTCTACGAAAGATCCATATTCATCCGAAATATGATCAAAATTACCGAGTAACTCACAAAAGCCGACGGTCTAACCGCCGGCTTTTTTCATTTTGCAAGTACCACCTCTAGCCCCAGTAAACTATTGACTTTTACACTAATCTGTGATATAATGGAAAAATGAGCCCCTTTTGTGGGGCGTTAGTTCTTTAACGATTTGACACTATTACCGAGGAGGAACCTATCATGGCCAAGCCCCAAACAACTGCTCTTCATGTTGCTATGGTGAACGATGCCCACCTCTTCTCCGCTGCCCATCAGGTTGCCGAGATTATCCTGAGTTATGCTACTCAGGATCCGTTCGACACTAGTCGTCCCCTTATGAGGGGCGTCCACCACAACACTCCGCGCGGTTCGTTGGGTATTTCAGGGTTGAGCTTGTGGTTGCTTGAAGGTGAGCCCATTAGTATTGAAACCCCCTGGGGTACTTGGAGTTGCTTTGAGACTTCCGATCGAGATATCGATCACTGTCGTTGGTGCGCCATATTGCCCATACTCGAGAACAGACTCGGCCTAGAGTACATGTTTTTTGACAACATTGGCGGCAAAACTTGCGGCGTATTGGCTCAGGCGGAAATAACTCATATTGATGGGGTTCCTTTACCAGCATATGATGAGGCGGACCAATATTTCAGCGAAGATATTTACGGCCAAATCATAAGCACTTGGAACCAATTTGAAAAAGCGAGAAAGGAAAAGTAATAGTTATAAAATCGAAAAAGCCGGCAGTTTCTATAGCCGGCTTTTTCGTGCCTTCTAATTTTGGTAGCGCCAGCAGGATTCGAACCTGCGACCTTGAGCTTAGAAGTCTCCTGCTCTATCCAGCTGAGCTATGGCGCCAGAACCCCCATTAAACCCCCGCAAACCCAATTTTACCACAAAACTAATCTATCTAGGGCGTCCCGGGGTAGGAGCACCGCCCGGCCTAGGTCCAAACGTCTTCGGCGGCGGCGTATAAGTCTTCGCCCGCCCCACGCACCCCGCGCTGCCCATAATCTTCGAATTATGATACCCTCGTACAAACTTCCTCTGTTCCTCAACTGACCGCCTCTGCGCAAAACTCTCTGTCGACGCCGCCCCAAAATTCCCCGAATTCTGCGCTGACGCATGCGCCGACGTATGCATCACATCCACCGTCTGCGTCCTCATCACTCGTTTCAACAATGCTGACTGATCTGCCATAAGCTTAATATACCACAAAATAAAACCATAGAAAAAGGGCGCCCTGCTTAGAGCGCCCTCTGTACCTCGACCATCGCCGAGAAAACCGGTTGACCTCCATCAATCACGCTTTTCTCTGTTATCGAGTCTAACGGCAGTTTTTCCAAACCTGCCTGAAGTGCTTCTATTGAATCTTTAAAATCCATCCCGGTATAAACTGTTACGGTTTCCACGTCATTTTGCGGTATGTCGCGGATAAGATATTCGATAATTCCGATAACCGCCTCATTTTGGCTTGAACAAACCATCATGACTTCGTCATCAGCTATCGCAATCACATCTCCAGATTTCACTTCCAGCCCACACCCCGACACATAATCTTTGATTGCTACCGTTACTGCTGCTACATTTGGACGGTAGCCGTAAGCATCCTCCAACGCTTGCGATACAGTAGCAAAATCTGCATCAGATTCATGCCCATGTAAGGTCGTCAAAATGTGCAGAGTCTCTGGCATATTAAGCGTACGAATTACCGTGCAATCCTTATCTGTCAGAGTACAAGCCAATTCCGCCGTTGCCGCAATATTCTTATTGCTCGGCAACACGATTACCGCATCTGCATTAACAGATTCAATCGCTTCCGCAATCGTTCCAGCATTAGGGTTGGACGTCTGTCCGCCATCAACAATCACATCTGCTCCCATCTCCGTCATCAACGCCTTCATGCCTTTTCCGTTAGCTACCGCCACTACCCCTATCGGCTTCGGCGGCTTGCTTGACGCTTCCGCCGCCGCTCTCGCCAACTCACGCTGGTGCTCCTCAGTCTGCAAACGCATATTGTGCACCTCAAACTCTGCCACTTCGCCATGTTTAGCAAAAAACGCCAACACTTTGTATGGCTCGTTAGTATGCACGTGCACCCTCGCTAATTCATCATCTGCCAGATACATTTCGGAGTCCCCAATCTTAGCTAGGAACTTCTTCGCCTCCTGCTCAGTCGGTTTTCGACTATGCCCGCGATACCAGAGAAACTCCGTGCAATACAGGGGTGTACCAGACTGCCAATTCAGATTATTGTCTATTGACGCCGCGTTCATCGATGGGTCCTCCAAACTAAGATCTGGCCACTGCAATACCTCATCAATTGCTTGATTGCAAACCGATAAAGCCATCAGGGCCAAAGCAAACGCACCAGAGTCTATCTTGCCTTTCAGCTTCTCCATCATCTCTGGTGTCTTATTGGCAGTACGTACTGCCGCCGTCAAAACTTCTTTGGCCACCTCTGTTATCGAGGTTTCCCCTCTCTTGTCTGCCTCTGTCGCTGCCACCGCCATCGCTCGAATCACAGTCATCATGGTCCCCTCGACTACCTTATCGAGACCCTTGGCAGTACGCGCCTTCTTGTCCGCAGCAGTCAAGGAGCGCGCAACCAAATTGACGCTCAGCTCATCCGCAGTCCTCAGCTCCTCCATTGCTCCGTCAATCATCGCTGACAAAATTATCCCAGAATTACCCTGGGCTCCTTTTTTGGCGCTTTTCGCAATCGTGTTCAACAGCGCCTGTGGGTCTACCTCCTCTCCTGCCGGCAATCCTGCCACTAAGTCTGAAACATCTTTCGCTATCTTTCCCAGCGTTTTCGCCAGGTTCGTCCCCGTATCACCATCTGGCACGGGGAATTCATTGAGGGCATTGATAGTCAGCTGGTTAGTGTCTATCGCTTTTGCAACCGTTAGAATCATCGGTGCAATTCCCCTCAGCCAATGGTTGTTAGGTTTCATCCAAGCCACCTCTTTCCAAATTTTTTTGGGCATCTATCCTAAAGCACTACTTTTAATGAGCGCCACCTATAAATCAAAGTATAACATCAACCATCCCTCTTATCAATTACCCCTACTCCATACCGCTTATGGCATTATGCTTAAAATTGTGTAAAAGGGGTTGACAAAACATTAAAAGTTTGATATAATGGGGTCATGCTAATTGGCTAGTTTAAAACGCTAGTGCGAGAGGTGTTGCTTAACAGATCAGATCATTACTGCGTAAATATTTCATGCGCAGTAATTAGGACTACACGCGCCAAGCGTGGCATACCTAGTTTTATGAAAGGAGGGCCTATCAAATGGCCAACAATCAAACAACCGGTAGCGCCACCGGTAATGGCGCAATCATAGATAAGGAGGAAACTCGCACTATGGAAGGTCAAGCCACCCAAACCCAGCCGAAGTCCGAATTGGACCTCGCACTCGAAAGAATGCTGGAGCAATCCAAGAAACAGTCTAACGAAGCTGCGGACGGCGTCAAGAAAGCGGTCATCACTGCCATCGAGGCTAACGCCAACGAGCACAAAGCGACCCGCGATCTTAACGTCGCCGAGCACATCAAGACTAACAGTATCATCCTTCGCGCAACCAAAGCGCTCCACGGCGGATTATCAGTTTTCGCCATCGGCTTTGGTGTCATCTTGGCTATTTGCGTAGCCATCTGGGTCAACAAGTTGTGCGGTTCACTGGCAAGCCCCTTCGGTTTGCTTGTAGCCATTGGCTTTGGGGCAGCAACCTTTTTAGCCTACCTGGCAATCGCCACCTATGTGAAGACCCACTTTGAGATCAGGCGCCTTACCAACGAGAAGCCGGCAGCGGACGACAAGCCCGCCGCCAAACCCGTTGATAAACCCGCCGCGACCAAGCCACAACCCAAGTCAGACGACAACAACGAAACAGAGTCCGCCTAACAAAGAAAGGAGGTGAGCACATTGCTCACTGTAAGGCAAAAATCTTTGGGTGCAGCGGTGAGCTTTATTCTTGCCGCCATCCTGCTCTTGGGCGCAACGTTAATGCTCGTAATCAATCCAGACATCATCTTCCCTCCATCGGAGAGCGAAGAAGAGCTGCTGGTGCATTACTATAGCAATGACGTTGAGAACAACAACTTCGGCCCCAATCGCTATGACTTAGGTCAAGACGCGATCAACGCCGTCGATTCGCCGTACAAGGCATTTCCTTCAAGCGAAAGGCTGCCAAGGTGGACTTTCGACGACTTCTTCAAGAGCATTACTCCGGTATTTGTTTCTAAAGAAGATGGAACCGTCAGGACCACCATCTACACGGCTGCCGGCTTCGAGACAGTGACTTTCGAGTCAATAGAGGAAGCTGAAGCTGCCGGTATTTTCGGTGGAGACCCCGCTCTGTGTGCAGCCGTTGCGTTGCACATGGATAACGCTCTGGATCTACCAGAAGTTCTCCTTCAGCCCGAAGCCAGACTATCAGTGGAACAACGAGCCGACGCAGCGCATTTGCGCTTCTTGGCTCATCCCGATCAGTGGGAAACTACTGTCGCAAAGATTTATCAATATCTTACCACTGAGGCTACCGTCGACATCGAAGAAATTACTGGCTCATACACATCCCAGATGTATATGAAAAGTAATGAACTGGAAGGTGATAAGCCTTCGGTCATCGTTCGCGATACCAACAGTACCAGAGGTTGGGCCATCGTCTTCAGGACGAAATATGGCACAGTGGAATTCCGTATGAATTGTGGCTATCAGCCATTTAAGATTCCATATTGGAAACCGCCTGGACCGACAGATCCGCCGCCAACGACGACCCCGCCGCCAACAGATCCGCCGCCAACGACGACCCCGCCGCCAACAGATCCGCCGCCAACGACGACCCCGCCGCCAACGACAACGCCTCAGCCGACCAAGGATCCCTACGAGGATCCCGTACACAACGATAACGGCGACGTTGGTGGTGGCACAAGGCCTCCTGACGCATACCAGCCCACGCAGCCGCCCAAGCCACCCGTTACTCAGTACAGCTACTATACCGTAAACTACGGTAACAGCGGCGCATCTGTCTACGTGGACTACGGCACTGCTGCCGGCAGCGTACCGTTACCGATATCGGTAACTTATTACGCTACTAACGGCAATACGGCATATGGCAGTCTCAGCATAAAAAGTTGGGGCAACTACGATGGCGGGTCGCCTGGGACATACACTATTACGCTCCAGGCGCTCAATCAAAATGGACCCGCATGGGTTCCGTCATCTGTAGAAGTTCGAATCAGCGTTACGGTTAGACCAAGACCTCAGACTACTCAACCTCCGCAGCCCACAGAAACCCCGCGTCAGGATAACACATCTCCTCCGCCTACGGACAATATTCCCGTTCAACCTCCCGAAGACGGCAACGGCAATGGAAGTCTAACGCTTCCTCCGGGTTAAAAGTCCTATGTTCTTTAAGGGGAGGCCTTTCATTAGGCCTCCCCAAATCCAAATTTACCTAGTAATGATCTGATCTGTAATTAGTTTTAACAATACGGCTGACCTCGCGGATTAATAATAGTAAACTATTAATAAACCCGGACTCATCAAGAGTCCAGAATAAGGAGTATTTTATGCTTAAAAACTTCACTAGCGCCATCAAAGCTATGCCAAAACGCCTTGCCGTTTTGACTGCTGCTGGCGTCATGGTCGCAATTCCAATCGCTAATGTTAGCGCTTGGGGCGACAACGGCGGTGGCCGTCCTAGCTATACCATTAATCAAATTAACAATGGTATCCTGGGAAACACAATTACGTTCAACTCAATTTCAAATAACCCAAACATCGGCGATGAAAAAAGCTTCGTCGGTATCCGCGAAAAGACTGGCGTCAACGCTGGCCTCGGCAACACTTGGTATAACAGCATGCAAGTACAAGCAGGGAAAACCTACCTTGTCAGCATGTATGTCCATAACAATTCGCCCAAAGGCCTGGATGCTATCGCCAGAGACGTTGTAGCTACGTTTAACGTTCCTACAACTGTTGGTAGGTCTATCGAAGTCAACGGCTTCATCGATTCTAGCAACGCTAACCCATCTCGTTATTGGGACAATGCGTTCTTCACATCTAGCCAAGACTTTTACCTGTCATATGTCAACGGTTCCGCTCTCTTTGAGAACAACGGTATCGGTGCCAATGGCGGCGTACGACTTAGCGACAATATCGTAACCAACTCTGGCGTTAGGCTTGGGTATAACTCACTTAACGGTGATATGCCTGGCTGCTTTGAGTATGCTGGTTACGTGACTATCGAGGTCAAACCTACTTTTGTCACAACTGACACGAACCTTGGTTTTCTCGTTGAGAAAACTGTTCGCAAGGACGGCGACAAGGAATGGGTAGAATCCGTTAACGCCAACGTTGGCGATATCGTAAACTACCAAATTCACTATCGCAACCTTGGTACTGTCAATTCGACAAACGTCATGGTTAAAGATATTCTGCCCAAGAATATGGACTATATTGCCGGTACTACCGTGCTGTATAACACCAATAATCCAAACGGTCTTAAGATCAGCGATAATATCACCACTGTTGGTGTAAATATTGGTGGCTATAATCCAAACGGTGATGCCTATGTCCGTTTCTCGGCAAAGGTCGTTGATCGCGATCTTGCCTGTGGTGCAAACTCTTTGACCAACTGGGGACAAATTGGTATTAACGGTGGCAACAACACCAAACAAGATTCCGCCGTTGTCAATGTCTCCAAAACCTGTACTACTACCCCGCCTAAGCTCCCCGAAACTGGTCCAGCCTCTGTGGTTGGTGCCGTTATCGGTGCTGGCAGCTTAATCACAGCTGGTACGTACTACATCCTCAGCCGTAAAAAGTTAAGTTAAATTAGCGACCGCTTCACGGTGGCACAAAATACCCCCAAAGGATTATCCTGAGGGGGTATTTTTGTTGCCACAAAACATTGTTGCGTTAAAATGTTTATGCTAATATGAGTATATGCAAGAGGGTAATAATCCAGTTTTTAGCGGTCCAGCTCCTGTTTCGGACCCAGTCTTCCCAGTTGCCCCAATCGGCAGCGACATCATATTGCAACAGGATAAACCTCGTTCCTCAATCAAAAAAATCCTACTCATCATCTCCGGTATCTTATTAGTTGCGGCCATTACCGCCGCGGTCATTATGTACTTTCTATTTCTTCACAACAAAACAGACAGCACTACGATCGCAAGCGGATTAGACAGCATTAGGGTGCAACTTTTTCGACCTCTCGAAAATACAGAAATCCTATCAACCAACGGCGGATCCGTAGAGGATCTTCTGATCAGTATACCGAACAGCAGATCAGCTATTCAAAACGCCAGAGACACTTACGACGAAATTAGTCAGTATGACGGCATTACTTCTGCTTCGCTCGACATCAATTCTAGATTCAGGCAAATCATGGAGCAAATTGACGATATTTTAACCAGACATACCTCTGCACTAGACATGATTGAAGATTTTAGTGAAGGCTTTCTGACATTAATCCACAATATAACACGAGCTACCAACAATTCCGTGCCATTATCTTCTGAAGACCTCGCTACAGTCAGAAACTATAAACCAAACACCAAGGCACAAAGTCTTCTCGATTCTGGTGATGCAAACATCCAAAGCAGTGCCCAAATATTAAATGAGTATCTCAAGCAAAAAACCGGGCTATTAATGTCAGCGGTTAGTAACACTTGTAACTTCGGCAACGATGACAGGCTAGTATGCCAGCAGTTGCACCAAGAGTACCAAGACAAAGTCGCAAGCGAACGAGATGGAACATTATTGAAATCACTTCCAATATTTTCAAGTGAAACATTTAGGTCATTAAGTACCGACAC
Organism: Candidatus Saccharimonadota bacterium; assembly: GCA_009783305.1. Taxonomy (GTDB): domain Bacteria; phylum Patescibacteriota; class Saccharimonadia; order Saccharimonadales; family Saccharimonadaceae; genus UBA2834. Next base: position 37,360 of record WRHJ01000004.1, on the reverse strand, counting down.
CCAATCCCTGCAAAATGAAATATCCTCCTTTTGGACAGAGATTTTCTAGTGAAAACTTCCCGAGTTAAAAAGATTTTTTCCAAAACACTCATATTTGTTCTTTGTTTATTAATAATCACTATACAGTTCCCAAATATGGCCCACGCCGACGAGACTGCTGAGGAAATCGGCAGAAGAATCGAAACATCCCTAGGTCAGATGAAAGAAGCAGCAACAGTAGATCTGCTGTTTGCCGCCTTTGACTATTGTATGAGCGTAAGGGGTCAAGTGAACGATTATAAAGCCAATAGTGGCGACATATCCAAGTTCCCATTAAATGGTACAACAATATATGACTCTTTCTTGGAAGTTCTTCTCAAAGGAGGAGGATTAGCTGGATTAAATCAAGAAGGTACCGGGCTCCCTCCTGCAGCTCACGATAACAATGAAGTCAAGTGTAACAGAGATAACAATAAACTTATTGAACTTCTCGCCAATTACGTTGGCGGAGCCAACAATATCTTTTGCGACTATCGGGACAACAATAGAAGCGGCGTATCAGCACGCTATGAATCTCATTTTAATGTTTGGACGCTCACCACGTCTTATAGTAAGCTAGACTATGGTTGCAATGACTATCACGATCAAAATCGATATTTTAACGGCAATAATGGTAGTTGGTCAAGAACATATCTCATAGACCTATACAGATCCTACCAGGCAAGAAATCCCTATGCCCAGCTCGCACCCAGCAGTGGTTACGGCACCATGCTAGTAGACCGTTGGAGGGAAGGCTACACGGACAATGGCATGTTGTACTACTATTTGTTATATAACTTCAAGAGTTTTTGCGGTCAAGAAACAGTCACGGCAGAGCAAGCCAGCCAAGACTACCTTCAGGGCAAGGTATACAATATCAAGCAGCCAGAAAACGATGGGAACAATAATATCATATTAGCGGATCAATATTACAGAGTATTCAGAGAACAGGAAACTGGCAGGAGGTATGGAAATATTTCATTGGCAATGGGAGGATCAGGCGGCTACCAAGTATATTGTGACACTATAGTAGTTGCCACTAACATACAGGCTGCAAATATCCAAAAATGGATCAATCAAGAAATGATTGATTATAAAATAGCTGATTGCCGCTCTCAGTTTGCAACCCAAAAAGCCATATTAACAGGCGTGGTAGCAGCCTATAGAGCGCTTCACGCCGTTTCGAGTGCCTACTACCAACAAGCGCTGATTATATCCGATGTCGTCAGAGGAGGACGTGCCGCCGAGAACGAGCTGACGCAAGCATCCGAAATATTACAACTGCTCCCCGAGGCCTTAACTAGTATATCGGGCGCAGAAGGAACTATGGCCGGAAATTTCCGCCAAGATTTTACAACCCAAAACACAGTACTAAATACCATACAGACCGACCTTACAAATTTGTCTGCCAATCCCCAAGGGTTTGAAAGATTCAGGGAAGAATTAGAGAACCGGCTCAATATATTGCAAACCAACAATACTAATATGCAAACTAGTATAAACACTCTAAGTGAAAAGTCAACGCGCGTTAACGGTCTTATTACTAGTACTCGCGGCCCCAGTAGTACGCACTTGTACAACTACAACGACGACTACAGTAATTTCCAGTGTAATGGCGTAAGCGACTTAGATGGCTATACCCCACCTGATTTTGGACTAGATGGCATCGACAATATCTTAGATGTAGATCCTGGCGTTACTGCTAGTGATCCCAGTTGCTTTGACGGCGGCGGAGCACTAGGCTGGATCCTATGTCCAGTTCTCATGGGACTAGGCGACATGGCCGGGAAACTTTACGAAGAAGTACTAACCCCATTTTTGCGCGTAGACGCTCGGCTTTTCAATAGCGACCCCTCTAACGGTACTTTTCAAGCATGGACAGTCTTCCAAACCTTCGCAAACATTATTTTCATTATCTTGCTATTAGTCGTCATATTCTCGCAGTTAACCGGCATTGGAATTGACAATTACGGCATCAAGAAAATACTCCCCAAGCTAATTATTACAGCGATTTTAATCAACCTATCATACTTTATTTGCCAGCTCGCAGTAGATATCAGCAACATCATCGGCTTCGGGATTAAGCAAGTATTCGAAGGCATCAGAGTAAGTCCCGCCACCGCTGGCGGAGATTATGCCGGAGCACTTGACCCAGGCGTAAATGTCGTAACAGTCTTGATAATTATCCTATTAACAGGTGCTGGTATTGCTCTTGTAGCTCACGCTGGACTAGCAGTGTTATTACCATTGATTTTAGGGTTGCTGAGCGCCGCCATTGCTATCTTCTTCGTCTTTGTACTACTAGGTGCTCGCCAAGCTGGCGTGGTTATACTAACTGTCATCGCACCACTAGCCATTGTTTGCTACATGCTCCCTAATACCAAAAAATTATTTGACAGATGGCTGAAAATATTTCAAGGCTTACTTTTATTGTTCCCACTCTGTGGCCTGTTAATAGGCGGAGCTAGTCTAGCATCGCGCATTTTGCTTGCTACCAATGCCAACGATTTCTGGATGGGGCTAATTGCCCTCCTCCTAGGAGTCATCCCGCTCTTCTTCCTACCCACTTTGCTCAAAGCATCCTTCGCCGCCATGGGCAACATGGGTGCCAAGATTTCTGGCATAGGAAAATCTTTGACAGGCCGTGCTACCGGTCAAGTCAGAGGTAGCAATTGGTATAAAAACAAACAAATGGCAGGTCGTGCACAAGGAGCGCGCTGGACGAGCGCTACAGCCGATAAGCTAGCTGGATCCAAACTGGGAAAATCTAAATTCGGTCAAAGTAAATTTGGCCGTGCCATGTTGCTAAATTCCAATAGTGCACAAAGGTCACGCTCTCAAGCCATGGACACTTACGATTCTCAAAACACCAAGACATACTCCGACAACTTTGCAAAAATGGGAGCAGGTGAAGATGTTGAAGCTGGTTTGACTCGAGCGCTTAAAAGCAACGACGCTAATATGATGGACGCAGCAATTGGCGATTTAGCTGCACGTGGCGATTTTGACAAAATAACCAGAGCTTTAGGCAGTGTCGATCCTTCAAAACTTTCAGCGCGCATGCGAGATCGCCTATCTAACTCTCTCATTACGCAGAAAAAAGAGGCTGCACATCTCTGGGGATGGTCTAAACAGATGAAATCTGGTAATAATATGTCGCTAGCAAGCTACGCGAACGACGTTAACCCCGACACCGGCAAGACCTTAATGCGCCAGGATCTAGAAAAGGAGAACGACGATCTTATCGCCACTCAAGACAAAACTTCTCTCGAAGCCATCAATAGCTTAATGCCCAGAGGCGCAGACGGTAAAGCATCCTATGAATCAGGACAAATGCCCTTTAGCGAAAAGCAGATGCGCAATGCAGTTTCCGGTATTGGCAAAGAAGCTAGTCTTAATCAATTCAACCAGATGCTTACCGGTATGCACGATAAAGGTCAAAGTGTTATCGAGAGCATGAATGCTGCACAAGTTGCCAAGCTCAGTGCCGACACCATGAATTCAATTGGCGAGCAAAACCTCAAGTCGTGGGTTAGTCCGGAAGCAATTGCTGGTCTAAAAGACGCCCAAAATGCTTCCATTGTTGCTGCCATGAGTCCCAAAGTCAGAGACGCTCTTCTTGGTCCCGGCGGCGCTCCTGCCGTACAACAAACCACTACCATCCAGTCCGAAGGCCCCACACTTAATGTCCAACAACCACCCACCCCGCCACCCGCCGCTCCCCCCGCTCAAGCCAATCCACCCCAATCTCGTATACAAGTAGCCGACAACGCCGACCTCAATCGTTTCCTAAATGATAATCCAGAAATTCGCCGTAAATTTGGTCAACAGTAATACTAGCTAGCCGCTCTCAACACATGCTCAAACAGCACCGTCACCGTCAGCGGTCCCACGCCCCCAACTTTTAGCGTCATCGTTACATCTTCGCGTTCCCGCAAGGCTTCTTCGCTATCACCCACTAATGTCTCGCCCTCACTCGCCGTACCTGCATCCACCACTACCGCACCAGATTGCACCATTTCCGATTTTATCAATCCCGGCACTCCCGTCCCGCTCACAATCAAGTCAAAATCTCGCAACTTATTTAAATCATCGCCCTTACGGAAAGCCGTCACATCATAACCAGAATCTCCCCACATCCTCATCAACGGCCCGCCCACCAACTTACCTTGTCCTACAATTGCAATCCGTTTATCCGCCAGTTCGATATTATGTCCCCCCAGCAACCAATTAATCGCTTCCGCTGTCGCACTATCAAATCCATCATTTAACCCATCCACGTCTTTCTCGCGCGGAATCAGCGTCAAAATCTCATTATCAACCACCTTCAATGGCAACTGCACAATCATCCCATGCACCGTCGGATCCTTCGCTGCCGCCAACATCCGTTCCTCAGCATCTTCAGTCGAAAACTTCACGATCTCCACATCAACCCCAATTTCCGCTCCATAATCTTTTTTCAGTGCCACATATTTCAAAATCACCGGTGAATCATTATCATAAAAAATCACCAATTTTGGCCGCACGCCCCTAGCCCGCAAGCGCCGCGCTTCTCCAGCTTGCCGCCCTTTCACATAGTCCGCCAACTCTTGCCCATTTAATTTTTTCATCGCACAATTATACCATCAATTACTACTTATCTCAACCGGCTCCTGCTCCAAGCTCAAACCAAACTTCTCTCGCACCGCATCCGCAATCGCCTGCCGCGCCTTCGCCAAATCCGCATAACTTTTCGCACTCTCATTGATCAAAATCAGCGCCGCCTTATCCGAAACTTTAAACCCAAAGAACTCTTTGCCTTTCAATCCAGCATTTTCAATCAACCAACCCGCCGGCACTTTCCCACCCGGCCACACCGGAACCCCCTTCGCTTCCATCTCCGCAACTTCTTCTGGTTTCAAATATACATTTTTGAAAAACGATCCCGCACTCGCCTCTTGCCTAGGATCCGGTAATTTATAAGCCCGAATATCCATCACCATCCGTCGAATCGAAGCTGGCGAAAAATCCGTCACATGGTGGTCTTCCACATATTGCTGCAGGGAAGTATAAAACGGCGGCTTCAGTTCGTCTTTTTTCAACTTCACCGTCACCGAAATAATAAAATACCTTCCCGCATCGGCGCCGTAATTAAAAATACTCTGCCGATACCCCAATTTCATTTTATCTGTTGTAAAATTTACAACACCATCTTCTTGCGTACCATAAGCCTCCACTGATTCCAACACCCCAGACATCTCTTGCCCATAGGCTCCTACATTTTGCACCGGCGCCGCCCCCAAAGTTCCCGGCACTGCACTCATCGCCTCCATCCCCGAATATCCGCGTTCCACTGTAAATTCGATAAAGTCATCAAAAATTTCACCACCATACCCCTTAAACCGTCCTTCGCCTAGATCTTCAAACCCGCGCAACTTATTCACCAAAATTGCCCCATCAAACCCCTCATCCCGGCCAATTACGTTCGAGCCCCCTCCCAGCACGTACGTCGCCACTCCGTGTTCCTTCGCAAATGCATATGCATTTCGCACATCTTCAAATTCTTCGACCTCAATTACATACCTCGCCTCGCCCCCCAGTCTCATAGTTGTTAACTCCGAAATTTTTACATTTTCGCGTATCTTCATGCGATAATTATACCATGCGCCTGTAGCTCAGTGGATAGAGCACCAGCTTCCGGAGCTGGGTGTCGTAGGTTCGACTCCTATCAGGCGTACCATGATACAATATAAGCATTGCGCCCGTAGCTCAGTGGATTAGAGTACTTGGCTTCGAACCAAGGGGTCGCAGGTTCGAATCCTGCCGGGCGTACCATTTTATATAACACTATGGAAACCGTAACCATCGACAAACTAGTTCCGGGCGGGCAGGGTCTCGGCACACTCAGCTCAGGCAAAAAAGCCTTTGTTTGGGGCGCCCTTCCCGGCGAAACTGTCGAATTTGAAATCACCAAAAATAAATCCTCTTTTTGCGAAGGCATTGCCACTAAAATTCTCACAAAGTCCGAGCGCAGGTCCAACCCCCGCGACCTCTGTTATTTAGCGACCTCTCCTTGGCAAATTATGAATTACGATTACGAACTTGAACAAAAATCCGCCCTCGTCGCCGAGTGCTTCCATCAAAATCAAATTGATCTTCCAGAAATCAAACCCACCGTCACCGACCTCAAAGAATATTTCTATCGCAATAAAATGGAATATTCGCTTTATTGGAACAACGACACCAATAAAATCGAACTCGCTTTTCACACCCGCGGCACCCATCGTAAACTTCCCATCACCAGCTCTTCCATCGAGCGCTCCGAAGTTTTCCAAACCGCCCAGCGCATCGTTGAGCAATTGAACACCGAACAAAAACCCGCCCGCGACTTTCAATCGCTCCTTGTCCGTTGCAACCAGCAGGGAATTATTAGTTCCGCCCTATTTGAAAACCACAAACCCCACCCCGCCATGCCTCTGCTTACCGATACTCTCCTTGGCCACCAATATTTTTATTCTCCCAACGGCTTTTTCCAAATCAATCTCCCAGTCTACGAAATGGCCCTCAAGGAAATCCAAAAACATACCATCACCCTCAAAGTTCTCGACCTTTACGCCGGCGTTGGTACTATTGGTCTATCTGTCGCCAACAATCGCGAACTCACACTCGTTGAAGTCAATGAGACTACCTATATGGAACTCTGCAAGAACTGCGGCGACGCCGAAAATCTCAACCCAGTTCTCGCCAAGTCCGAAGACGTTTTAGACTACATCACCCCAGATGCCACCGTCATCCTTGACCCCCCTCGTGCCGGTTGCGACCCCAAACTGATCGAAAAAATAGCGCAGGTCAAACCCCCGACCATTATCTACCTTTCCTGCAACCCCATCACCCAAGCCCGCGATCTCAAACCGCTTCTTGCAACTTATCAGATCAAACTCTGCCAACCCTTCAACTTCTTTCCCCACACTCCCCACATCGAAAATCTGATCGTCCTAACAATCTAACCTTCCTGCTATCTCCTCCTTCACTGTTACGGCGTTAGGGAATTAAACCCGCCCACAACCACTATTGATACTTCTCGCAAAAAATGCTATAATATACCCACCCTACAGAAAAGCCAATTTTTGTGGCTTTTTGAGTACATTAAAAGGAGGAACCAAACATGCCCGAGTATGTGTTTTTCACCGACAACTCGTCCGAAATTACGCCCGAAAACTGCGCCAATTTGGACATCCAGCGCGTTAACATCGGCTGCAATTTCGAACAGTCCATCCTGAGTAACCTCGATGATGTCGACGAATTCTACGCCCAACTTAGTCTCGACAACCTGGCCAAGACCGCGGCGGCTAATCCCGCCCAATTCATGGAGGCCTTCGAACCCGTCCTTGACGGCGGAAAAGATGTTCTGTATTTCGGCCTCAACTCCGCCTTGTCAGCCACGTTCAACAGCAGTCTCATCGCGCAGATGGAACTCGCCGACAAATACTCCAAGCGCAGAATCGTCTGCCTGGACAGCCACTGCGTCAGCGGCGGCGCCGGTTTTTTAGCCAACGAAGTTGCCAACATGCGCCTCGCTGGCGAGAGCCTCGATTCCGTCATCAACCACATCGAAACCACCAAACTGAACGTTATCCACGACTTTAGCGTCAACGGCCTCAAATACTTGAAAGCCGGCGGACGCATCGGCCATTGGACCGCCGTCATCGGCGACATCCTTCAATTTCGTCCCCTTCTGTATATTGACGACGAGGGGCGCATTGAACAGGCCAGCAAAGAAAGAGGCGCTAAGAAAACCTTCAACGCCATGGTTGACAAACTCGAGAACAACATTGAAGATCCCAGCGGGATCATCAATATCCATCATGGCGCTTGTCCAGACGATGCCGCATATTGCGCCGAGCTCATCCTTAACCGTCCGGCTCTCAAACACGCTCAAGTCAGTTTCGGCCCCGATTACCGCATCGGTCACGTCATCGGCGCCCATGTCGGACACGGCGTCATCGCCTTTTTTTACAGAGGACATCACCGCGGCCCGCTGCCAAAACAAGTATAACCTCCACTAAAACGATCGCCACTCAAACTAGGCGGTCGTTTTTACTTGCCAAAATTTTTGATCTCTTCAATCTGATCGCGCAATTCCGCCGCTCGCTCAAACTCCAAATTCGCCGCCGCTAATTTCATCTGCGATTCTAGTTCTTTAATCAAAGTCGGATACTCATCGCGCGGAATCTTCCGCAGATCAATCCGCTTGCCCTTTTCCTTCTCCGGTATAATTGCCCGTAACCCCTGCGAAATTTCCTTCGCCACCGACTGCGGCGTAATCCCATTTTCATCATTATATTTCTTCTGAATCTCACGGCGCCGATTCGTCTCGTCAATCGCCCGCTCCATCGACCCCGTTATATTATCCGCATACATAATCACTCGTCCATCCACATGTCGCGCCGCCCGCCCAATCGTCTGAATCAACGCCGACTCCGAACGCAAAAATCCTTCTTTATCTGCATCCAAAATCGCCACCAAAGACACTTCCGGCAGATCCAACCCCTCTCGCAACAGATTAATTCCCACCAACACATCATAAATCCCGGTCCGCAAATCCCGTAAAATATCCCCTCTCTCCAAAGTATCAATATCGCTATGAATATACGCCACCTTCAGCCCAATATCCTGCAAATGTGCCGACAAATCTTCCGCCATCCGCTTCGTCAATGTCGTCACCAAAGTCCGCTGGCCCTCCGCCACCCGTTTGTCAATTTCCTCCACCAAATCATCAATTTGGTTTTCCGTCCCTCGCACTTCAACTTCCGGATCCAGTAGCCCCGTCGGGCGAATCACCTGCTCCGCCGGCTTCGGCGTCCGGCTCAACTCATATTCTCCCGGCGTCGCCGACACATAAATTACCTGGTTAATATGCTGCTCAAACTCGCCAAATGTCAGCGGACGATTATCTAGAGCCGAAGGCAAGCGAAAACCATATTCCACCAACACCTCCTTGCGCGCCCGGTCGCCATTATGCATCCCCCGCACCTGTGGTAATGTCATATGCGACTCATCAATCAACATTAAAAAATCGTCAGGGAAATAATCTAGCAAAGTCGACGGCGGCACCCCTGCCTTCCGCCCTTCCAAATGCCGCGAATAATTTTCAATCCCTTTCACAAAACCGGTTTCTTCCAACATCTCCAAATCATACTTCGTCCGCTGCCCTAATCTTTGCGCCTCCAGCCACTTATTATTCTGATTAAACCACTTCAGTCGATCTTCAAACTCCGCCCGAATCAACTTAAGCGCCCGCTCCAAATCTTCCTTCGGCGTCGCGTAATGCGTATTCGGGAATATCCCAATCTCCCCCGGCTCTGCCAAAACTTCCGCCGTCAGCGGATCAATTACGCGAATCTTTTCTAACCCATCAAATCCAAACTCCAACCTATACCCCCGATCGCCCGAAGCCGGGAACAAATCTACCGTGTCGCCCTTCACTCGGAAATTCCCCCGCTCAAAAGCGATATCATTACGATGATACTGAATATTGATCAACTGTCGAATCGCCTCGTCCTGCGATACCGCCTCTCCAGCCTTCAATTTTAAAGCCATCCCTGCATAATTATCCGGGTCGCCAATGCCGTAAATACAAGACACCGAAGCCACAATAATCGTATCTCGTCGCGTCAACAATGCTTCCGTCGCCGCATGTCGCAACCGATCAATCTCCTCGTTGATATCTGAATCCTTCTCAATATAAGTATCCGTCGACGCGATATACGCCTCCGGCTGGTAATAATCAAAATACGACACAAAATAATGCACTTCATTTTCCGGAAAAAACTCCCGAAACTCCGAATACAGTTGCGCCGCCAGCGTTTTATTGTGCGCCAACACCAGTGTCGGCGCATTTTTTGCCGCAATCAAATTTGCCATCGTAAAAGTCTTGCCCGAACCCGTCACGCCCAGCAAAGTTTGCTCCCGCAAACCCAAATTTAACCCCTTAGAAAGGGTCTCGATCGCCGTTGGCTGATCGCCCGTTGGATTGTACGGACTAACTAGCTTAAAATTCATCCTAATATTATAACATTATTGATAATTCAACGAAGCGAGCGAAAAGAAAGTTTACTTTCTTTTCCGAGCGAGGCAGGATTATCTAGTGCGTAGCACGTTGACAAAAACCATCAACCGTGCTATAATGGAAAGATGAAAGAAAAAAGCGTTATTGGTGATAGCGCGCTTGTCAATATTTATGGGCGCAAAAAGGTACCAGCCAAAATTGACAGCGGCGCAGACGCTTCGTCCATCTGGGCGAGTCATATTTCGATTGACAAAAAAAATACCCTAAAATTCTCCCTATTCGGCCCCAAATCCCCATTTTATAGCGGCAAAATCATCAAACGCACCGACTTCGATGTCGCCGTTGTCCGCAGCGCTATGGGGCAGGAGCAAATCCGCTACCGCACCAAACTCCCCATCAAAATCGAAGGTCGCAGAATGCGCGTTCTCTTTAGTCTATCCAACCGCTCCAAACAAAATTTCCCCATCCTACTGGGCAAACGCACTCTAGCTGGAAAATTTATCATTGATGTCAACCGCCAAACCATGCGCTTCCCCAAAAATCCCCGCACCAAAAAACTGCAAAAGGAATTGGCGCAAAATCCGTATGCATTTCACCAAAAATATGCTAAAACTACAGAAAAGGATGGTACAAAATGAAAATCGCTATTTTAAGTAATGGTAATGCCAACTATTCCACTAAGCGCCTCGTCGAAGAAGCCGAAAAGCGCGGTCACACCGTAAAAGTTATTAAGTACAAGAACTGTTATATTTCCGTCGACGGCAAAGCCAGCAAAGTCATCTATAAAGGTAAGCCTGTTGATCATTTTGATGCTGTCATCCCCCGCATCAGTAATTCCATGACCTTCTACGGTACTGCCATTTTGCGGCAGTTCGAAACACAAGGCTACTATTGCCTTACCGGATCTCTCGCCATCAGCCGCGTTCGCGACAAACTCCGCGCTGCCCAAATTATGAGCCGCAGCGACGTTGCCACTCCGCGCACCCTCATTTCCCGCAACACCGGCGATATTGACGTCCTGATTGACGAAATTGGTCTGCCTTGCATTATCAAGCTTGCTCGCGGCACTCACGGTAACGGCGTTGTTCTCGCCGAAAGCCGCCGCACCGCCAAATCTGCCCTCCAGGCTTTTTACCTCACCAACGAAGATGGTGTAAATATCCTTGTCCAAGAATTTATTGCCGAATCCGCCGGAGTTGACATCCGCGCCTTTGTCGTCGGCTCTCAAGTGGTCGCCAGCATGAAACGCCAATCGCTCGATGATGAATTCCGCTCCAACCTCCACAAAGGTGGGCAGGGCACCACCATCAAACTCACGCCCGAAGAAGAAAAAGTTGCTGTCAAAGCCGCCAAATCTATGGGTCTGCACGTTGCTGGCGTCGACCTCATGCGCAGCAATCGTGGACCACTCGTCCTCGAAGTCAATGCTTCTCCTGGATTTGGTATCGAAAAAGTCACCGGTCGCAACGTTGCCCTCAAAATGATTGAATACGTCGAACGCAATGCCCACCGCACCGGCCGCAAAGATCGCATCGGAGCTTAATTGTGATTACCCTTCGTAAAGTTAGTGTCACCGATGGTGACAAGGAACAAGCTTTTTTGCTCTCTTTCCCACTCGAGGAGAACGGCTTTAGCCGTCCCGGTAAAGGTTTCGATATTGAAAATCCCTCCGGATTTCAAGATTACATTAAACGCCGCATTGAATTTGAAAATGGCATCAACATCCCAGAAGATCGTGTCCCCGAAACCATGTTTTGGATTCTGTATGACGGGCAGCTTGCCGGCATTGGCAAAGCCCGCCACTATCTAAATGATCAATTACGAATCAAAGGTGGCCATATCGGCATCGGTATCCACAGCGATTTTAGGGGCAAAAGCGTCGGCACCGAAGCCATGCGCCTCCTGATTGAATATGTCAAATCCCTAGGACAAGACAAAGTACTCATCACCAACCGAGCCGACAATATCGGCTCCCGCCGCATCACCGAAAAAAACGGCGGCATCCTCGAAAAAATCGAAAACGGCCGCTCCTATTATTGGGCCTAGAGTATTGATTTTTCCCTTATTTTGGAGTATAATCTAGCGGTTTATGGACGGTAGTCAGGATTATATTAAAATTCGCGGTGCTCGGGCCAACAACCTCAAGAGCATCGACCTCGATATCCCGCGCGACAAATTAGTCGTCATCACTGGGCTGTCCGGTTCCGGCAAATCGTCGCTAGCCTTTGACACCATCTATGCCGAAGGCCAACGTCGCTATGTTGAATCCCTTAGCAGCTACGCCCGTATGTTCCTCGGCATTATGGACAAACCTGATGTCGATATGATCACCGGCCTATCCCCAGCCATCTCCATCGATCAAAAATCCACCAGCCGAAACCCCCGTTCTACCGTTGCCACCGTCACCGAAATCTATGATTATTTGCGTCTTCTATTCGCCCGCATCGGCGTGCCCCATTGTCCTATCGACCACCGGCAGGTCGAAAAGCGCACCGTACAAGACATCATTGACGAAGTCATGAAACTGCCCGAAACCAGCAAACTCATGCTCCTCGCCCCTATCGTTACTCACAAAAAAGGCACTTTCGCCCACGTCCCTGACCAATATCTTACTAAAGGTTTTTCTCGCGCTCGGGTCGACGGCATTGTCTATGCTTTAGATGAATTCCCCGAACTCGACAAAAATCTCCGCCACGACATCGAGATCGTGGTTGACCGTTTTGTTATGAGCAAAGACTTGCTTTCTCGCATTAGCCAATCTGTCGAGCAAGCCTTAGAAATTGGACAGGGCATTATTCAAATCCTCCAAATTACTGACAACAACACTGCGCTCGGCCAAAACAACATCAACACCAAAGAAGAAAACGTCATCACTTTCTCCCAACGCTATGCTTGCCCCGACCATCCGGATGAGCTCATCCCGGAACTAGAACCAAGATTATTCTCCTTCAATGCTCCCCAAGGCGCCTGTCCCACTTGCACTGGTCTGGGCAATCGCATGGAAATTGACCCCGAACTTATCTTTAATCCCAACCTCACCATCGCCGAGGGCGCTATCCGACCATACAACCGCGTCAATCAAGAAAGCTGGTGGCTCAAACGCCTCACCGCCGTCGGCGCCCGACATGGCTTTTCCGTCCACGTACCAGTTCGCGACTTATCCGAAGACGCCATCCATAAAATCCTTTATGGCACGGACTCAGACAAATACAAAGTCAAACTCAGCAACGGTTATGAATACCAAACCACCTACGAAGGTGTTATTCCTACTCTCGAGCGTCGCCACAAAGAAACCGATAGTGATTTTATCCGCAAAGATATCGAACGTTTCATGCGCGAACGCCAGTGCCAGACTTGTCTCGGCGCCCGTCTTCGCCCATCCGTCCTTGCTGTCACGATTCACGGCCTCAACATCATGGACATCTGCGCCATGGATGTTGACGAAGCACTCGAACTGCTCAACAGTAGCTTGGAGCTAACCGAAAACGAAGAGCTTATTGCCCGCCCCATCATCAAGGAAATCAAAGCTCGCGTTGGTTTCATGCAAGCTGTCGGCCTAAATTACCTTGAACTTGGCCGCAGCGCTAATACTCTATCTGGTGGTGAAGCCCAGCGCATCCGTCTCGCCACCCAAATTGGTAGCGGTCTTCAAGGCGTCCTCTACGTTTTGGACGAACCCTCCATTGGTCTCCACCAGCGCGACAACAACAAACTCATTAACACCCTAAAACATCTCCGTGATCTCAAAAACACTGTCATCGTTGTCGAGCATGACGAAGACACCATCAAGCAGTCAGATTACCTTGTCGACATCGGTCCCGGCGCTGGCATCAAGGGCGGGGAAGTGGTTGCCACCGGCACACCCAAAGAAGTTGCCAAAAATGAGAACTCCATCACCGGTCGCTATTTATCCGGCAAAGAAAAATTTCCCACGCCCAAAAAACGCCGCAAGCCATCCGATAAATTCCTAACTGTCGTTGGCGCCCGCGAAAATAACCTCAAAGATATCACCGTCAAATTCCCGCTTGGCCTCCTCACCGTTGTTTCCGGCGTCTCTGGTTCCGGCAAATCTACCCTCGTCAACAATATTATCGCCAACGAACTCCAAGCTCGCCTCCACCGCGCTCAAACCGTACCCGGTCTCCATGAGCGTATCGACGGCATCAAAGACCTTGATAAAGTCATCGTCATCGACCAATCACCCATCGGCCGTACCCCGCGTTCCAACCCCGCCACCTACACCGGCGTCTTCGGTCCCATCCGCGATCTTTTTGCCAACCAACCCGAAGCTCAAGTCCGCGGCTACAAACCCGGCCGATTCTCCTTCAACGTCAAGGGCGGCCGTTGCGAACATTGTCAGGGCGACGGCGTTATCAAAATCGAAATGCACTTCCTCCCCGACGTTTTCGTCACTTGCGACGTTTGCCACGGCAAACGCTACAATCGCGAAGCCCTCGAAGTCAAATACAAAGGCAAAACCATCTCCGATATCTTACAAATGACCATCGACGAGGCTGCCGATTTCTTCGAGAACTTGCCTAGCATCAGCAACAAACTAAAAACCCTCAAAGAAGTTGGTCTCGGCTACGTCCATCTTGGTCAGCCCGCCACTACTTTCTCTGGCGGCGAAGCTCAGCGCATCAAACTTGCCACGGAATTATCAAGACGCAGCACCGGCCGTACCCTCTATATCCTCGACGAACCCACCACCGGCCTCCATACCCACGACGTCAAACGCCTCATGAAAATTCTCGACAAGCTTGTCTCCGGAGGTAATTCTATGATCATCATCGAACACAACCTCAACGTCATCAAATGTGCTGACCATATTATCGACATGGGTCCGGAAGGCGGCCAGCACGGCGGCAATATTATAGCCACCGGCACCCCGGAAGAAGTCGCCAAAAACCCCAAATCCGCCACCGGCAAATACCTCAAACAAATTCTTTGATATAATAATTCCATCATGGAAGATTTTGTGCCCTCAGAGCCAAATCCATCTGATAAGTCAGATTTTACGCCGCACATCAAAAGCTTCAAGACGGAAAGGGGATCTGAATATATCAAACAGCCAGATGGTACTTTTATTCGCCATAAATATAACGGTGAAACTTACCATGAAGATCTGACTCTGTTCATAAACTCCGAAACATACTTCCCGGAACGTGAAATTAAAAATTACAAAGGCGAAGTATTTGACACTATCCATACAAAAGAAGCGCAAGAGCTAGGTATGAAAATGAACGGTCAAAACAAAGAGTTCACGCCCATCCTCGTGCAGCCAGAGTTTGATGAAGCAGGCAAACCAATAAGCAACTCTCGCGACATCATAAGAGACAAAAGCCAGATTAAAAACCCCAAATATCTGGCTATTGCAATCATAGACAAGGCAACAGGCAAAGAATCAGAAACTCCAGTTTTCGTTAGCACTGAGCCGAAACAGGGCGACACAGTATTTGAGTTTTCATTTGGCAATCCCAACTCCGAATACAACATCCTATCAAAACATTTTGGCGACAAAGTTTCGTCCATCGAAGAAATTCCACAACCACAAGAGGCGCAGAGCAATGTGGATAATCGCGAAATTCGGCCGCCATATGAAGTGAACAAATACGGCGACGTAACGTTTAACAGATTTCGTGACACCATAGAGCTTGGCAAAACCAGCCAGACAGTAGACGTCTTTTTAGCTGGCGACAGGAGAGCCGGAAGAGAAAACATAGTGACCAAAATCGACACGATTGACAACGAATACATCATTGCGGAGGGTCTACTAATTGATTTGAAAAACGGTACCTCTGTTGATTTGCTACAAAAACATCAAACTGATCCAGATTTTAAATTCCCGTCTATCCAGATAGGGTATAATTTAGCGTTAGGGCAAATCTCCAGCCGCCTGCAAACTCCAGAAGAAGGCGTTGATGGTAGTGTAACTAGCGTAACAGTATTCGAAATTGGTTCCGGTACAGGCGCAGTCCGACCAGATAATTCAAAACTCGCCGAAACAAAAAAGAGGATACACCAAGAAATCCGTGCCGACAAAAAAGCATGCGAAGCTCGCGGATACACATTCAAGGGTTAACTTAACCGTCGGCTCTCCGGAGTCGTTTTTCCCATCTCAAGAAAAAATGTTATAATATAACCCCATGAGCAAATTTACCGAGCTAGAAGACCAAATCAATCAATTTCTCAACGATACCGACGTCGTCTACCACGGCGAAAACATGCTCGCCCGCATGCAAGATCTAGTAAACGCCCTCGGCAACCCCGAAAAACAACTCAAAATCATCCATGTCGCTGGCACCAGCGGCAAAACCTCCACCTGCTACTTTGCTGCCTCTCTACTTCAATCCGCCGGCTTCACCACCGGTCTCACTGTTTCTCCGCACGTCGACAGCGTCCGCGAACGCGCCATCATCAATCTCGCGCCTCTTCCCGAAGATAAATGGGTTGCTCAAATGGAAGAATTCTTTGCCATTGTGCAAGAAACTGGCGTCGAACCTTCATACTTCGAATTTTACATGGCCTTCGCCTACTGGCTCTTCGCCAAAATGAAGCTCGATTATGCCGTCATCGAAACCGGTCTCGGCGGCCTGTGGGACGGCTCCAATATCGCCAGAGGCTCAGACAAGATCAACATCATCACCGACATTGGCTACGACCATACCGAAATTTTAGGCGAAAATCTCGCCGCCATCGCCAAAGAAAAAGCCGGCATCATCCACGAAGGCAACACTACCTTCATGTATCCGCAAAGTCCAGAAATTATGGCTTCCATCAAAGCTCGCACTGAACAAATGCATGGCGGCTTGCACGTTATCGAAAACGTCACCAAAAATTTCATGGTCCGCAACTTCAATCTCAGCAAAGCCACTGTTGAGTTCTTACTGCAACGCGACCACAAACCTCCCCTCACCCCAATGCAGACCAAGCAAGCTCGATCCATCCAAATTCCTGCCAGAGCAGAGCAGATCAAATATCAAGGCAAAACCATCATCATGGATGGCTCGCACAACCCCCAAAAACTCCAAGCCTTCGTCAAATATCTCAACCAAAGATACCCCAGCAGTTCGCGCACTCTCGTCGCCACACTCGGCAGCAACAAATTAGCCACCCTTCAGGACAGCATGAATATCCTGCGCCAGATTTCTGACCAGCTCATCCTCACCAGCTTCCACAACGAAAGTCTCGAAACCCACAAACGCTCTTCCATCGACGCTGATTCTTTAGTCTCCGCCGCCAAAACCGCCGGTTTCACAACTTGCGAATATATCGACGACCCCCCAGCTGCCCTCCAAGCCGCCATCAAACAGTCCACCGAACAAGTCATCATCACAGGATCATTTTATCTGCTCGACCATCTCCGTCCCCACCTTCTTTCCCGATCTTAACTACAAATAGATATCCATATCGTAGTCATAGTCATCATCAACCTCTACGCAATCTTTATAATAATCACAATCCTCGTAATCATTGTAATAACCGCCGCCATAAACCTGCAAATCAAAACAGTTATACCCCTTCGTATGCGACCAAAAGTCCCGTGCTGTCACAATATCAGATATCCCAACTCCCCATAAATCATCATCAAAAGGTGTCGCTGCACTACCTGATTGGTCAGTCACGAATCCATCCGTGCAAAGCGTGTAGTTAAAGTAATAATAGCTAGACTTGTCGCCCGCTTTGAACTCATAGTCACGCACATTTCTGTTCAAATCCTGCAAATCCAAGACATCCAAGCCCTTCGGCAGTCTATTGTTTTCGCTCACATAATTATCAATCTTGCTCTCGATCAAACTCAGATCATTGATAATCTTTTGATCTTTTACCGCCCCACGAATTTCTCCAGCCGGGAAAATCAAGAATAATATTATCACCAACAATGTTACGGCCCCCATCGTCACCGTATATACCCATCTTGGCAGTTTCACTAGCGCCCGTGTTTGATAACGCACCATATCTGCCAACAAAACTATCGCAATTAGCCCCATTATTACCATTTGCCAAGCTTCCTTGCATTCCATGTCCGTCAAACCAGTCACTGCGCCAAACAATGGATATAACATCATCACTACAAAGCCCGTCGCTATACCTACCAAGCCGACATTGAAAATCGTACCAAATACCTTTGTATACTTTTCTGCCTTTTCGTCCAATGCAATCTTTTTATCTACTGAAAACGCCATCGCCAAATGCGCTACCCCAAATACCACTAAAACCGTCAGCAATAAGGCATAAGACCCACCCATATAATACGCACTACTCCCGCCCCCGTTCATTATGTTGTCCAGTACAATGCTAATTGTTCCAATCAGCGTGACAACAAACAGCCAACCGAAAATTAACGACAGCAAGTACCGTAATATAAAACACCGCCCACGACTAGGCGTCTTCCCCATTTTTTTACTCACCTCTCCGGTTTCCATATTTCTCCCTCGCGTACAATACGCTCATGCTTGATTTTATCTCCAGATTAGCATAATATCTTCTCAAGAGCAAATAACAGGAACTATATGAGCGAAGAAAAACTACAACTTGGCAAGCGCCAATTAACTGGCAAAAAATTAAAGAAATTACGCGCCGAAGGCCAAATCCCCTCCGTCGTTTATGGTGGCGAGCAGGATCCGATTTTGACCGCTTCCCCTTACAATATCACCGAAAAAGTCCTCCTCCGTGCTGGCTATCACTCTCCCATCGATCTAGACATTGACGGCAAACCGCAAATGGCCCTAGTCAAGGACGTTGATATTGATCCGGTCAAGCGCACTATTCGCAATATCGAATTCCAAGCCATCTCTGCTGACGAAATCGTTGAGGCTACCACGCCTATTATCATTGTGAATTTCGAACAATCCGAAGCTAACAAGATCCATCTCGCTTTCCTTCAGGTTTTGGAAGAAATCGATGTCAAAGCCAAGCCAGCCGATCTTCCATCCGGTCTACAATTAGACGCTGGCAATCTGGCTACTGCCGAAGACGTTCTCTCTATCGCCGACCTCAAACTTCCAAAAGGTGTCGAACTTGCCGATAAAGAACTCGATCCCGAAACCACCATTGTTACCGTTTACGACCCAGCCATCGAAGCCGCCCAGCGTGAGGCCGAAGCCAAAGCTGCTGCCGAAGCTGCCGCCGCTGAAGCTGCTGCTTCTGCCGAACCCGCCGCTGAAACTCCAGCTCCTGAAACTGAAACCGCCACTCCCGCCGAAGAAACCAAGGTCGAGTAATTCTTGCTTTATAATATCTAGTATGGTATAATATACCGTACTTGGTATTGCCAAGCACATTACAAAGGAGGTGGCTTAATGTCTGAAGCATTAGTTTTTCAGACCGTATCCGCATTAACTCTCTGCCTATTTCTCGCAGTCTGTGCCTACGTTTCCACGCGCACCTACAATCTGCAAGTCCTGGTTATCCGTCACAAAATTCGCGGCACAACCCGAACAGAGCAGGAATACAAGGTTTTCAGTAGCCGCTACAATCCAGTCTTTTTCTTCGTCATCGTACTTTTCCTATACTACATGATCGCCCAGTTTGTTAGATCCATGTTCGGCGTCGAATTTCAACTGTCCGCAAAAATTGCCCTATTCCCCAGCGCTATGTTCTTGATTCTGGGCTGGGCATTTGGCATGGCTATCAACGGCAGTCGTCGTTTCAAAGCCATGATGTTGGCCGAAGAAATCTACACTCGCGGTTATGGAGAAGTCGAAGAAGAATACGAAATTGGCTACAAGTTTAAAACCGGTTTTCGCATCAAACAGGTGCCCGTCGACGAACTCATCATTGTCGCCGATGAAGGCAGCGAAAATCTTACCAAGTTTATGGCTAATTCCTGCCGAGAACGCAAAACAAACTACCCAATCTTATTGGACCCCAATGCTCACACTTCCTAAAGCGCAATCGTTGCGCACAGTCCTGCTACACCAGCAGGACTTTTTCATGCCTAAGCTTTGTCGGCTGACCCCAGAACCTCAATATTCTTACGCTCATACAGCGCCCGCAATAACTCTCTTGCCGGACCCAAATACTTGCGCGGATCGAACTCTTCCGGATGCTCTGCCAATTCTTTGCGAATTGCCGCCGTCATTGCCAAACGTCCATCTGAATCAATATTTATCTTGCATACCGCTGACTTTGCCGCCTTGCGCAACTGATCTTCCGGTATGCCGATTGCTTCTTCCATCTTGCCGCCATATTCATTGATCATCTTAATCAAATCTTGCGGCACTGAAGACGAACCATGCAGCACAATCGGGAAACCTGGAATCCGCTTTTCAATCTCCGACAAAATATCCAACCGAATCTCCGGTTTTTGACCTGGCTTAAACTTATAAGCACCATGCGAGGTGCCAATCGAAATCGCCAAACTGTCCACGCCAGTCTTCTTCACGAAATCCTCGACCTCCTCCGGACGCGTATAAGTATGCGCTTCCGCCGAAACATCATCCTCTACCCCCGCCAATACGCCCAACTCGCCCTCCACCACCACATCGTATTGGTGAGCGTAATCTACTACCTGCTTAGTCAAAACCACATTTTCTTCATAAGGCAGGTGAGAGCCATCAATCATCACCGATGAAAAACCGTATTCAATACAACTCTTACATAGCTCAAAACTGTCACCGTGGTCCAAATGTAGCGCAATTGGTATCTCCGCTCCTAATTCTTTGGCATATTGCACCGCACCCTGCGCCATATAACGCAGCATCGTCTGATTGGC
Organism: Candidatus Saccharimonadota bacterium; assembly: GCA_009783305.1. Classification (GTDB taxonomy): domain Bacteria; phylum Patescibacteriota; class Saccharimonadia; order Saccharimonadales; family Saccharimonadaceae; genus UBA2834. The sequence continues at coordinate 16,577 of WRHJ01000004.1, read as the reverse complement.
GTATTTTCGCGCTCCCGCCGATACCTGCAAGATCACCGGCGATTTAGTCTCCGCACATGCCTGGATGATCGCCTGCAGCTGCTCCATATTATTAAAATTGTAGCCAGGTATTGCGTACCCTCCATCCACAGCCTTAGCAAACATTTCCTTGGTGTTGACTAACCCCAATTCTTTAAAACTAATCATTTTGTTCCTCCTTTTTTTCTACTTTTCCCACCCTATAATTTTCTCCCACGACCATCTCCTCCAATCTGTTTAGATTTAATGCCCCGTCCAAATTAGCGTTTTCCACGTTTGCTCGCGCCAGTAGCAGCGATTCCCCAGCCGATTTTCCCAGTACCGTCGCTCCCAGAATACTTGCCGCAATGATTGAATCGGTCGTCAAATGCGTCATCATATCTTGACGCTCTTGCAGCGACCAGTCCACCCGCTCATTACCAAACTGAATATAATCTCTCCCAATGCATATGCATTTCTCCGAACAATCCGCCGCATTTTTTACCTCAGTAAAAATCAAATCTGCACGCTCTTTTAGCTTGCACATATGCACTTCGCCAGCCGCCATTTGCGCTCGTTTGCAAGCGAAAAATGCCAGTTTAATATTCGGAGCTGATTCCAAGTAGCTCAAAATCTCCTCCGCCAGCTCCCGCGACACGCAAGCCGAACGGTCAATAAAAACCCAATCAATACCGTCAGAAGGCGGTTGCCATTTTGCCGCCCTTTGTTGGCTCGGGCCAAAATAAGTTATATTGTCATCTTGGGACAGAATATAGCGATAAATCTCTGGGATCGCATCTGTTGCTTCCGTCAATTGTCCATTTGCAAATCCCATCTTATTCCCGGCGATCTTCGCTGTAATTCCGAACCTCGACAACACCTCCAGCGTTACCGCCGCCCCGCCAAACACAGAATGTCGTGCATAAAACTGATGCGAAGATCCATCAAATGCCAAGTCCAACCACGTTACACCCTCCCCGTCCACCTCAAACTTATTCAGACGATTATCTAATCGCAGGTAAACGTCCTTCGTCACGTTGCCGACTACTAATACCTCGCTCATGAGCTTTCAGTATAACATAAGGTATATAGTTTTAAAATGCTTGCAATTATTATGAATCCGTGGTGTTATAGAAGAGGTATGAAAACCAAACGAACCAAAGGCGTTGCTTTTCGCACGCTCCACTATTTTCTGCAGGAAGTCCGCCGCTACAAGTGGTGGTCAGCTGGCATGCTCATCACTACCCCAATGGTGATCTTTATTAGGAGTGCCCTCGCTCCGCTCATCCTTGCCAATATCATCGGCAAAGTCAGCTCTGGCGAGATCCCCAACGACCAACTGTTCGCCACCCTTATGCCAGAGGCCCTCATCTTTCTAGGCGTTTATCTTCTTTCGGCCACTGTGCTAGAAAAACTTCGCCTCTACTTCTGTTGGAAAATGGAGCTCAAAGCCATGTACAACTTGGCCGCCACCTGCTTTACCACTCTTTCCACCCAAACTATGCAGTTCCACAATGATCGTTTCGGCGGTTCATTAGTCTCGCAAACCAATAAATTCATTGGCGGCTTCGAACGCTTTGTCGACAGTTTTATTTGGAACGCCTTCCCCCTCGTCTGTTCCATCATTTTTATCTTCATCATCCTCTGGCCGCTAGCGCCGCTCTTCGCCATCTTCCTCGCCGCCTTCATTATTATCTACACTAGTATTGCCGGCGTTACCTTCAAACGTATCTCTTATCTCAACGAAGAAGAAGCCTCTGCTCAAACTCGGCAAACCGGCCAGCTCGCCGACAGCATCACTAATATCCTTTCGGTTAAAAGCTATGGCCGCGAAGCCCACGAACGCCGCCGCTATGCCAACTTTCAACGCTCATCTTTCAATGCCGGCATGGCCCTCCTGCGCAGCACCATCGTCCGCGATATTATGTTCAGCTTCGTTAGCGTCGGCATAACCGCCGCTCTCATCTTTTTCTTGGTCGGCGGACCAGCCATGTTCGGAATTTCTGTAGCTACCATGGTCCTCATCGTCACTTATTCTCAACAAGTCCTCAGCAATCTCTGGGACATCAATCACGTTTTCAAAGATTTTAACCGCGCTTTCGGCGATGCCTATGATATGACCAAAATCCTCGACGAAGTCGACCTGGTCAAAGACGCTTCTGATGCCGCCGAGCTAAAGGTTAAAAAAGGCCTCGTCGAGTTTAACGATGTCTCCTTCCGTCACTCCGACGCCAAAGAAGCCATTTTCGAAAACTTCAGTCTTATTATCAAGCCCGGCCAACGTATTGGCCTAGTCGGCGTCAGCGGTTCCGGCAAGACTACCCTTACCAGATTGCTGCTTCGCTTTGCCGACGTAGACAGCGGATCTATCACCATTGACGGTGCCGACATCCGCGATGTCACCCAAGTTTCATTGCGCGAGAACATTGCCTACGTTCCTCAAGAAACCGCGCTCTTCCACCGCACTATCGCCGAAAACATTGCCTACGCCAAACCAGAAGCCACTCCCGCTCAGATCAAACGTGCTGCCGAACTTGCCAATGCCGATGAATTTATCAAAGATCTGCCTAACGGCTACGATACCCTCGTCGGTGAACGCGGCGTCAAACTCTCCGGTGGGCAACGTCAACGTGTCGCCATTGCTCGCGCTATCCTCAAAGACGCTCCAATCCTCGTATTAGACGAAGCCACCTCTGCACTCGACAGCGAATCCGAAGCGCTCATCCAAGGCGCTCTCCGGCAGCTAATGAAAGATCGCACCTCGCTGGTCATCGCTCACCGCCTCTCCACCGTTGCAGCGCTCGACAAAATTGTCGTTCTCAAAGACGGCAAAATCATCGAGCAGGGCACACATAAACAGCTAATCGACAACGACGGCGAGTACGCCAAACTCTGGTGCCGTCAAACCGGCGCATTCCTAGATACCGAGGACTAAAGCAGGGTTGACTTTTCCGTCAACTCTGCTTATACTCAAAGGCAGTAGAGCATAAAAATAAATATTTAAAAACAATTTGCGAGAGAATGGGAAATGTAAGGTGCATATCCATCATTCCACTTTTTCTAAATTAAGATCATTGCTTTTTAATCACAACAAAAAATTCCAAAAGAGAACAAGACTATCGCTACTAACTCTTAGCACTCTAACCATCCTTCTCGGCCTATTTGCCTTCAACGGGTTCAACAACCAACCAACCGTACAAGCGGCTAGTTTTGATCGGGGCTATTCCTCAGATACCATAATTGTAAAATATAGAGAAGGTGTTTCGGAAGACAGAATAAAGAGTATCAATAGTCGAACTCGATCGACTGAAGTAACCGACATTAAACCATTACGCACCAAAGAGCTCAGGATACCCAAAGACAAAACCATAGAAGAAATGATAGAAATCTACAGTAATGACCCTGATGTTGAACTGGTTGAGCCCAATTATGAGAGAAGGTTACTAGAAGTCATACCAAATGATCCAAACTGGTCGTCGAATAGATTCTCAGCAGAATATTTAGGGTTGCCGAGAGCATGGGATTACACTATAGGCGACTCAAATATTGTAGTAGCTATCATCGATACTGGGTTTTATTACAACCATCTCGATATCAATCAGAGCAATATAGTCAAACCTTACAATGCAGTCACTGGTACCACAGACGTAACCGACACTCATGGTCATGGCACGCAAGTTATGGGCACCGTAGGTGCAGTAGGCAACAACGGTCGGGGAACTGTTGGTGTAGCGTGGGGTGTCGGTATAATGCCAATCAAATGCGCCGACGCCAACAATTCAATATCGACCGCAGCCGTAGCAAGAGGCATTACCTATGCTGTTGACAATGGTGCAAAAATCATAAGTATGAGCCTCGGTGGCAGCTCGGACAGTGTTACCGAAAGGAACGCTGTCGATTACGCCTATAGCAAGGGCGCTATACTCGTCGCGGCGGCAGGAAACGAAGGTGGTCAAGGAAGCGGCGGATGCAACGGAAGCGCAGCTGGCATTTGTTATCCTGGTCGCTATGCGAACGTAATCGGCGTAGGGTCTGCACAATATTCCAGAACTGTTAGCCACAGTTTCGGACAGGGGATTAATATTATGGGAACCGGTGGCTGGTACACGACTACACGGTCTGGTGGTTATGGTAGTGCTGGTGGCACATCGTTCTCAACCCCGCAAGTAGCGGCAGTAGCTGGGCTACTATGGTCTTATGATCCAACACTAACCAACAAACAGGTGCAAGATTATCTCGAAGAAGGCGCAGTTGATCTTTATTGGCCAGGATGGGATGTGCAGTCAGGCTACGGGGTCCTGAACGCTTATCGCTCTCTGCAGCTTCTGGCTATTGACAAAGGTCATGAAAATCCGCCATTTGACAGTTCTCGCCCCAATATTGCCTATGTTCCAGAGATAATAGCACCACTGGGACAAACTACGACATATCAGTTAAATATTACAGGGGCAACCCCGCCATATTCAATTACGACCGATTTACATAGTTACCCAGACTCTAAAACGGTCACTTCAAGCGAGATAGTTAGAGCCATAGATAAAGATACAGGCATACTATCCATTACGCCAAGCACGTCTGGCGAGTTTTGGGTTGGCGTGATGATGGGAGTCTATACTTCGGACTGGAACGTGCGGCACATAAAAGTCATAGTGCCATCGACCACTAGCGATCTAAATATCACAACCCCATCTTTGCCAAGCGGGGTCAAAGGGACAAGTTACAGCGCTACAATGGCTGCTACTGGCGGGACAGCCCCCTATACCTGGAGCATTAAAGTTGGTTCGACACTCACCAAAGACCTCTCCATTAACAGCTCGACCGGTGTGATATCGGGCACTCCAGCTTCTTCTGGAGCAGCTGGCGTCAGCGAAATTGTCCACGTCACCGTGATAGATAGCACAGGCAAAATAGCCAGCAAACCATATCGAGTTTACATTGTATCAACAAGCGAAACCACACCGTCAATTGCCACTTCTTCACTCCAATCAGGTATAGTCGGCGATGCGTATAGTCAAACCCTAAATGTAACTGGCGGTACAGGCCCATACACTTGGAGCGCTACTGGATTGCCCACCGGATTGACCATATCCAGCGCCGGCGTCATTAGCGGGACCCCCACCACAGCTGGAGCGTATTCCGTTAGGGCCACTGTTACTGACAATAAGGGCGGAAATGTCACGAAAAGCATAGGTTTAGCTGTTACTAAGATAGAAACATCTACTCCTACTCCAACTAAAACCACCCCTACCACCTCCAACATTGACTACTCCATCCCAACTGGTATTATCTACAATGCTTCGCCTCGTCCCGTCACTACGCCAGCTGCTAAACCTGGTGTAATCGGACTCGGCACTATCACGGTTCGCTATGCTGGTACTGGCGGCACAACTTATGCTGAATCTACTACTGCTCCCACCAATGCCGGTAGCTACACAGTCTATGCCGATATAGCTGAAGGCATTAACTATTCTGCCGTCAAACTTAATCTTGGCACTTATAACATAGACAAGAAGTCTATCAGCCTCTCAAGTGGTACGATTGCTCCTAAAACTTACGATACAACTACCACTGCCACCGTCACTGCCGTCACCTTCACTGGTCTAGAAGGTGGTCAATCGCTTACTCTTACCACTGACTATACAGTCTCAAGTGCTCAGTTTAATAATGCCGATGCCGGCACAGGTAAAACTGTAACTGGCACTGTCGCCTTAGTTGCTAACAGCAAAACCAATAACTACATCCTTAGCAGTGGCGCATTATCTGTTGGGGGGCAGGTGATAGGACAAGCCTCCGCTGATGGCGTCAACCAAGAATTTAATGTTAAGGCCGGAATCGCAAATGTATACAGTTTCGATCTAGATACCCTCCTGCCTTTCAATGTTAACGCTTCCGATGTCAGCGCTTATAACATCGAATCCATCGACGGGGACATCTATACTAGTCCGCCAAGTATCCATGATCTCTACTTGTCTCTGCCTATTGCTCTCACCGCTTCCGGTAGTGCCAAATCGCTCATAACAATTAGTTTTGTCAGCACCAACTATAACATCGCTGAGGCCGTTATTAGCATTAATGTCACCGAACGCACGCCAGTTGAGATTAGCGGTATTTCGATTACCAGCAGAGCATACAACGGTAATCCCATAACCATCTCCGGCACCCCAATCTTCACCGAAACCATTTTGGGCACTACAATTGACACTCTTTCGCCAACTTACACCTGGAAAACCAGTGCGGACATCACTCTTGGAGAAGCTCCCACCAACGCCGGCAACTACAAATTAGTTGTCTCGGCAGATGATAGCGGCGATTACGACGTTGCCGACCTAGAGATCAGCTTCTCCATCCTAAAAGCTGATCAAACCATCTCTTTCAGTTGCCCAGTCTCCGGTTACGTTGGTGACACGATCACTCTTTCCGCCTCCAATTCAACCGGACTTCCGGGCATTGTCTTTACCAGCTGGAATACCAATATAGCGACCGTATCCAGCAACACCCTTAGCCTCATAGGTGTAGGTACAGTTACTATCACCGCTTCGCACCCAGGTGATCTTAATCGTAACAATGCCAGCCAAAGCTGCAATATCGCAGTTGCTCTACCCAATTATCGAGTAATTCAACACTTCGCCGATTTTAACGGCATTGGGCATCGTATCGCCATCATCAATGCAGATTTCAATGAGTTCATCAAGCTTACTCTTGATGGAGCAGATGTGCATACCGATCATTATGACGTTTCAGAAGGCAGCACTGTCATCACGCTTCATGAGACCTACCTTGGTACCCTTAATCCTGGCACCTATACATTTTTGGCTGATTTCGGAAACGGCAATGTTGTCCCATTAGGCATCGTTATACTTGCTGGCACCAGCATCGGTCTCCCAGGCACTGGCATATTCGGCCTTATATTAAATGGCGGTTACCTGTCCATTGGCCTAGCTATATCATCCGCTACTATTATTTCCTTCGTCATCTTCAAGCAGCGTCGGCAGTCCCGCAGAATACGACTCTAATCGCCCGACTAATTTTCTGCTATACTGATAGAACAATAAATAAACGGAGTGTATTTATGTCTAGTATTTCCTACGGCGAAAAAGCCCCAGAAGTAGTAAACCTCATTATCGAGATTCGCAAAGGCGAAAAAAATAAATATGAAATGGACAAAGAAACCGGCTATCTTACCCTAGATCGTGTTAACGGCACCATGCTTGGTTATCCGTCTGATTACGGTTACATCCCAGAAACTCTCTGCGAAGATGGCGATCCACTCGACGGCCTGCTCATCATCGACGAATCCGTCCCACACAACACTGTCGTTCCCGCTCGCCCCATTGGCGTGCTTTATATGATAGACGATGGCGAAAATGATGAAAAAATCATCCTTGTTCCCGCCAAAGACGTATCAAAAGATCACATCAAAGACCTCGCTGACCTAGGTGAAAACTTCAAAAAAGTTATCGAGCACTTCTATTCTCATTACAAAGACTGGAAGAATGACTGGACCGGCACCAAGGTTTCCTTCAATGGTTGGGGCGATGCCGCCGCCGCCAAAAAAGTCATCGAACAATCCATTGCTCGCGCTAAGAAATAATCTGCAAAAATAAACAACAAAAATCCCTGGTGAAAACCAGGGATTTTTTATTAATAACCGCTAAGCTTTTTTCTTGAGATAATCAACCAATGCCTTTGCATCCGCCAGCGCTTTGGTGTTGTCAATCTCTTCTGGGCTCATCAATTCCTGCAGATTCATATCCGCCATTGATTCATTTGGGTCGCCGCATTTGGCTTCCACCAGGCCAGTCAAGCCACTGATGTCGTCAAGATTATCACCGATTACATCAGCCATGCAGGTGAAGATTTCTCCAGCAGCGCGAACGGCAGTTTGTATATCAGAATTACTAATACTAACTTCTGATAAAATCTCCCCAGCAGCAGCCATGGTATCAACAGCTTGCTGCCATTGAGCCGGATCACTGGACATAAAAGCAAACATCGACATCGCTGCAGCCATCGTAGGCATATATATGACCGAAATCTCCGAAGCCAGCTTGAGGGAAGCATTGTATTCTCCAACCGAAATTTTCAATGCATCATAAAGCTTTTTAGCTTCCGCATCTTCCTTAATCGCTCGTTGTGAACCCAAGGTATCGAGATCTGTATTTAGGCTAGTTGCAACTCCGCTAAATATGGCCTTAGCTTTTTCTCCCATTATCCCAAATACATTTTTAAGATCTAGATCCGGATCGTCCTCGTCGAACTCATCTTCCAAACCGCTGCTAATGGATTCTAATTCTAATTGCATCCGCTCCGCCGCACCATCTATAGTCGCCACAATATTATCAGCAGTTTTGAGTGATGCAGCATAATCATCTTTAGATGGACCGCCATTTAATACAAACATGAAAAGATATATTGCGCCGGCTGCCAGCAAGAGTACAGCAATAATAATTCCAATCAATAGACCTTTTTTAGATTTCGGTTTCTCCTCGCCCATCATTACTGGCGGCACAGGATCATTGGTCCCTCCCGATGTAAAAAATGGCGCGGGTGCAGCATTATCCGGTGCTGCTGGCGTCTGTGGTTCGGGTGACATAGGCGCACCCATTGGCTGTTCTGGATTCATTAAAAATATCCTTTCTATTCTTATTACTCCAACTAGTATAACGCTAATGCTCACAATATGCTACAATAACCGTAAGTATATTTATATTTCATAAGGAGGAACATGGTAAAAGTAGCAATCAATGGCTTCGGACGCATCGGCCGCACCGCCTTCAAGATCGCCTTCGATCGACCAGACATCGAAATCGTTGCAATCAACGATTTAACGGACACAGCAACTCTAGCATACCTGCTTAAACATGATTCCAGCTACGGTACCTACGACGAAACTGTTTCTCACGATGAGCAAACCATTATTGTTGGCGGCAAACACATCAAAGTTCTCGCCGAAAAAGATCCTGCCAACTTACCCTGGAAAGAACTCGACGTTGACATCGTCATCGAATCTACTGGTTTATTTACGGAAGTAGACAAGGCCAGAGCTCACATTGATGCCGGTGCCAAAAAAGTCATCATCTCCGCTCCCGCTAAAGGCGAAGGCGCTAAGACCATTGTGCTTGGCGTTAATGAAGACAGTCTGACTGCCGAAGATGAGATTATTTCCAATGCCTCCTGCACCACCAACTGTATTGCGCCCATTATGAAACTGCTCGAAGATAATTTCGGCATTGAAAAAGCCATGATGACTACTGTTCACAGCTATACTGCGTCCCAGCGTCTTCAAGACGCCCCGGCCAAAGATCTGCGTGAAGCCAGAGCCGCCGCCGAGAACATCGTTCCTACCACCACCGGTGCCAGTAAAGCCACCGCCCTCACTATTCCTTCGCTCAAAGACAAATTCGCTGGCCTATCAGTCCGCGTCCCCACCCCAGTCGTTTCACTTTCCGATATCACAGCCGTTATCAAACGTGATACCACCAAAGAAGAGATCAACGAAATCTTCCAAAACGCCGCCAAAGAATCATACTACGAAGGTATCCTCGACATCACTGAAGAAGAATTGGTTTCCGTTGATTTCCGTGGCAACTCGCACAGCTGCATTGTCGATCTCAATCTGACCGACGTCATTGGCGGCAATCTCATCAAAGTTGTTGCTTGGTATGACAACGAGTGGGGTTACAGCAACCGCCTCGTCGAACTTACCGCCGATTTCGGAAAAATGGTCAAATCCGATTCTGACTCCGAACCAGAACAAAAACCGGAAGAGCAAGATGAAAAACCTGAATGGCGCGATCAGCCCGAACCAGAAGAGCATCACGAGCCAGAAGAATCAGGCGGAAAAGAAGAAACCGAAGAACACGAAGAAGAACGCCATGACGATCACGAACATCACGAAAGTTATGAACATAACGAAGACCATTACGCCCACTACCAACCGGAGCAACAATGAAAGTCTATCTCGGAGCTGACCACAGAGGGTTCGAATTAAAAAAGCGTGCCATTGAGTGGTTTGGGTCACACCAGATTGAATTCACCGACCTAGGAGCTTACGAACTAATACCCGAAGACGACTACAACGATTACGCCGTCACGGTATGCAGAGAAGTTCTTGCTACGCCCGGCAGCTTCGGAATTTTACTCTGCGGTTCAGCACAAGGCATGTGCATGCAAGCCAACCGCTTCAAGGGTATCCGTGCCGCATTTTGTCACAATGCCGCCGAGGCCAAAGTCACTCGCGAAGATAACGACGCCAATGTCATCTGCATTGCTGCTGACGGCGATTGCCACCACTGTGGCGAAATGGTTGAAACTTTCCTCAGGACCGCATTTTTAGGTCGCGAACGCTACATCCGCCGCAATAAAAAACTAGACGAGGTCAGCTTATAGTATGGCGCTGTTAGTAATTTCTCCCACTATTTTGACCGATGATCCCGCTAAGTATAAGTTGATTATTGAAACATACCATCCCTTTACCAAACGAGCGCAGGTAGATATTTCCGACGGCTCTTTAGCGCCTTCCGTAACTGTCCCGGACACAGCCGTCTGGTGGCCCAAAGGTTGGACCATCGACTTGCACATGATTGTTTCCCAACCATCCTCCCACGTTCCCACTCTTATCAAACTCATGCCCAATTTAGTTGTCCTGCATCCAGAAGCCGAAGAAGATCTCTTGCCAATTTTCGCCGCCTTGCAAAAAAATGGCATCAAAGCTGGCGTTGCTATCATGAAGGATGTCTATCCCGGTGATATCGCCAATATCATAGAAGCTGCCGATCATGCCATGATTTTCTCTGGCAACCTCGGTCAGACCGGTGGTACGGCAGATTTATTGCAACTCGAAAAAGTCCGCATTATCAAAAAAATCAAACCAGCCATTGAACTTGGCTGGGACGGCGGCGCCAATATCAAAAATGTTCGCACTATTGCGCAAGCCGGAGTCAACGTTATCAACGTTGGCAGTGCCATCATCAGCGCTCAAGATCCCGCCAAAATGTATACCGACTTGGTTGCCGAAGCTGAAAAATTAGGAGTGATCTAGCATGGCCAGAATCGTAAGCATCGGCTCCGCCCTCCAAGACGTCTACCTGATTGACCGCGACGATTTTTCCACCGACATCAATATCAAAGGACGCGGCTATTTTGATCGTCTCGAGCTCGGTGTCAAAGTCGATATCGATAAAATTTTATTTAGTACTGGAGGCGGTGCCACTAATGCTGCCGCTACTTTCGCGCGCAGCAACCACGAAACCATCTTTATGGGCTGCATTGCCCGCGACCCTGCCGGCAAAGCCGTCCTCGACGCTCTCGACAAAGAGGGCATTGATACTAGCTATGTCACCTACGCCAAAGGCGTTCACACCGGATATTCAGTCATTTTGCTTGCGCCCAGTGGTGAACGCACCATCCTCACCTGCCGCGGTGCCTCCGCCACCTTCGATCTGCTCGACCACAAAGATCTTGACCTTATACAGCCAGATTGGCTGTATGTCACCACTCTGCGCGGCGATATGGACATGCTCGATAAATTATTTACTCGCGCCAAAAAACTTGGCACTCGCATCATGTTTAATCCCGGCACATTGGAGCTCGAAAATAGCCGCAAACTGATCGGCCTGCTCGAAGACACTGATGTCCTGTTAGTCAACAAAACCGAAGCCGGCATGATTGTCCCAGGCGTATTATTGACCGAACTTGTCTCACATCTCAAAAATTACGTTCCAACCGCCATTGTCACCGACGGCAGTCAAGGCTCCATCGCTTCCGACGGCGCCAAAACTTACCGCATTGGCATGTACGAAGATGTCAAAGTTGTCGATTCCACCGGCGCCGGTGACGCCTTTGGTTCTGGCTTTCTCGCCGCCTATGCCGCCGGTAAATCTTTCCGCCAGTCCCTCATTTTCGCTTCCGCCAATTCCACTGCCGTTATTCAAAAATTCGGCGCCAAAAAAGGCATCATCCCTATCGACACGCCGCTCCATGCCATGCCTATTCAGGAGGTAAAATGAACGAAGCAATCCGACAATGGCTCAAAGAAATTGAAGTCGGCCAACTCAACCCGGAAAACGTCGAGCGTTCCCTCCGCTACGCCCAAGATCTAGAACGCGGGCTTGCCCAACTTCAAACTTACGCCCAAGGTGTTGGCATCTTTGGCTCCGCCCGCATCCCCGAAACCAATAAATGGTACAAAGCAGCCTACGAACTTGGCAAAGAACTAGCCAAAAACGGCCACCCCGTCGTCACCGGCGGCGGTCCTGGCATGATGGAAGCTGCCAGCCGCGGCTGTTACGAGCACGGCGGCCGTTCCATCGGCCTCAACATCAAACTTACGCACGAACAACATCCCAACCCATATCTTACCGACGCCATCGAATTCCGTTACTTCTTCGCCCGCAAAGTCATGCTCACTTTCAGCTCCAAAGTCTTTGTCTTTTTCCCCGGCGGCTTTGGCACCATGGACGAATTAACTGAAATTCTCCTTCTTATGCAAGAAGAAAAAATGCCCGTCATGCCCCTCTTCCTATTTGGCAAAAGTTTCTGGTCTCCGCTCGATAAATTTTACAAAAATAAGATGCAGAAAAGTCTCAAAACCATCAAGCCCAAGGATCGCAAAATTTACAAGATTACTGACGATATTCATGAAATTGTCCGTGCCGCCGAAAAAATCGGCCACCCCAGCGTCAACGACAATATTTACCAAAACTTCAGCAAAGAGCACAGCTCTATTTAACTTTTACTTGCTCTGCACCAAAAATCTTACTCAGTTTGCCAATCAATTCCGAATCCGCATCACATTTCAAGGGCAATTTAATTGGCCGCTTTTCTTCGCCCAACACTAAAATCACATCCGACAACCCCAAATGCACATTGCAAGCTTGTTTCAACTGCGTTAGCGCCTCATGATCAGACGGGTCCTTCACTAGCACAAAAATCTTCTTCGGTTTAACCGTTTCCACCGGACTCACCACCTCTGTTACCGGAGGTTTGACCTGCGCTTCACCTTTAGGCTTAACCCATGCCGGAACCTTGCGCGTTTTTGCACCCTTCGGCGCTTCAACCTTCGCTCCCGTAGATTTGTAATTTGCCAATTCATCGTCCGTTACCGGCACGATTTCATCTACAATAATCTTTATTTCACCCGAATTATTCCCGCTCGCATCTTTCGTATTGATTCTCCCCGTCACCTTCACCACCGCATCCTGCAACAACTTCGCCCCCACCACTTCATAAATTTTCGGGAACACAATAATCTCCACATCCGCCACCTTATCTTCAATTCGCACAAACGCCATTTTCGCCCCCGATTTAGTCGTAATTGTCCGCACCGCAGTTATAATCCCGCCCACCGTCGTCTTGCCCCCGTCCATTTCCAACTTTAGTTCATCCAGCGGCACTGTTTGTTCCGTAAAATAAGCTCCAAACTTGTCCAATGGATGTGCCGAAATATACAATCCCAACAACTCTCGTTCCCATAACAACTGATCTTTTTCCGAAAACTTCGTTGGTGCCGGTTCAATCTCCACCTCTGGCACTGCCGCCGCCTCCCCCAAAGCTCCAAACAAATCTGTCTGCCCGCTCGCCGCTTCCTTTTGAATCTTCGAACCATACGCCTGAATTTTTTCCAAATTAAACAGCAAGTCCGAACGATCGCCAAACTTATCAAATGCGCCAGTTTTAATTCCCGCTTCCCAAGACTTCTTATTAAACCGTGTCGAGTTCACTCGCCGTGCAAAATCGCAAACGCTCATAAACTTCCCGTTCTTATCGCGCTCCTCAATCACTTCCTCTACCAAAGCTTTCCCCACATTTTTCACCGCCGCCAACCCAAATCGAATCGTCCCCGTCTTGCCTACCGTCGCAAAATCTGGATATGACTCATTGATATCCGGTCCCAAAACTGTCAGTCCCATGCGCTTACACTCTGACATTTCAATCGCTAACCGATCTGTCCACTTCATGTCAGATGTCATCAATGCTGCCATAAACGCATCTGGATAATGCGCCTTCAAATACGCTGTCCAATACGCAATCATCGCATAACATGCCGCGTGCGACTTGTTAAAACAGTAATTTGCAAACTCCAGCAATTGATTCCAAAACGTCTCAGCAATTTCCTTCGTCGCCCCGCCAACTTTCATCGCGCCATCAATAAATTCCGGCTTCACTTTTTTCATCATTTCCGGCAGCTTTTTCCCCACCGCCTTGCGCAGCGTGTCCGCTTGGCCGCCTGTAAATCCGCACCACTCTTTGCTCGCCTGCATAAACTGTTCCTGGTAAATCAAAATCCCATATGTGCTTTTCAAAGAATTTTTCAAGCCAGGGTGCAAATATCGAATCGGCGCCAATCCATTTTTCCGGCGAATAAAATCTTCAATAAATTGCATTGGTCCCGGTCGATACAAAGCGTTCATAGCAATTAAATCGTCAAACTGCGTTGGCTTTAACTCGCGCAGATACCGCTTCATCCCCGCCGATTCAAACTGGAACACGCCCGTCGTATCGCCCCTCTGAAACAATTCAAAGGTCTTTTTGTCATCCAGCGGCAACTCTGAAACATTTATTTCCTCGCCATAAACCTTCTTAATAATCCGAATCGCTGCCTGAATCACAGACAGGTTTGACAGCCCCAAAAAATCCATCTTCAACAGCCCTAGAGCCTCTACCTCGCCCATCGGGAACTGCGTTGCAATCGGCCCCTTTGCCGAAACTTCCAGCGGCATAAACTTCACCAAATCATCTGGCGCAATCACCACACCGCAAGCATGTAGCCCGTGATTTCGAATCGTCCCCTCCAGCCGCATCGCAAAATCAATCACTTCTTTGCTCGTTTGATTCGTCGCATATTCGTTCTTCAAATCTTGATCATCAATAATCGCATCTTTCAATTTCACATGGCGCCCCATCACCGGATCCGGCACCAATTTTGCCAATCGATCCGCTTCCGCGTACGGCACCTCCAACACCCGCGCCACATCCCGCACCGCGTTTTTCGCCATCATCTTACCAAAAGTAGTAATATTCGAAACCCTGCCTTCGCCATATTTCTGGCTGCAATATTCAATCACTTCATCACGGCGCGTATCCTGAATATCCGTATCAATATCTGGCATCGAAATCCGATCCGGATTCAAAAACCGCTCAAACAGCAGATCATATTTTAACGGGTCCAAATCCGTGATACGCAACGCATACGCCAACAGCGACCCTGCTGCCGAACCTCGCCCTGGTCCAAACACAATTCCGCGATCCTTCCCCCAATTAATGAAATCTTGCACAATCAAGAAATACCCATTGTATTTCATCTTATTCACAGTCTCAATCTCGTAATCAATCCTATCCAACAACTCTTTAGGTAGTAGTTTACGAATTTCTTTGATTTCCGCCGTCTTCGCCTGCTTCGCTGTCATCACACCGTAACGTTCCGCCAAACCGCGAAAAATCAATTTATCCAAATAAGTTTTTTCCGTCTCGCCCTCCGGTACCGGAAATTCTGGAATCAAAATCCGATCCAAATCCAACTCAACATTACAATCGTCAGCAATTTTCTTTGTATTCCTCACCGCATCTGGAAAATCCTTACCCCAGCGGCCAATAATATCTTGTGGCGGGATAACATGCAGCTCAAAGTCCTTCAAACTCATCCGATTCTCGTCCGAAACATTACTCCCAGTCCCAATACACAGTAAAACTTCATGCGCTTCCTGATCTTCCAAATGCAAATAATGTCCATCACAAGTCACCACCAGCGGTAGTCCAGTCTCCGCCGCAATCTTCTGCAAGCCTTCATTTACCTTCTTCTGATCCGGCCAATGCGTCGGCGACTTCGGATGGCCATGATCTTGCATCTCTAGATAAAACCTGCCCGGATAAGTTTTAGAATACCAGTCTGCCAGTTTACGTGCGCCCTTGCCGTCTCCCGCCTTCAACTTCTCCGAAATCTCCGAACCAGCACACCCCGAAAGGCAGATGATCCCTCCGCTATATTTTTTCATCGTTTCGTGATCAACCCGCGGTTTATAATACTTCCCCCGCGTTTCTGCCTCCGTCATCAAGCGGCACATATTCTCAAACCCCTCATTATTCATCGCCAGCAAGGTTATGTGGAATCGCTCTTTATCCTTAGTCGGATCACGGTCATCCATCGTCCGCGCCGCCACATATGCCTCTACGCCCAAGACCGGTTTGATGCCAGCTTCCTTCGCGGTTCTATATAAATCAATCAGTCCAGACATCGTGCCATGATCCGTAATCCCCACCGCCTCCATCCCCTGCGATTTCACAAAATCCACCAACTCATCAACTTTTGTCAGGCCATCCAATAGGGAATAATGCGTATGGTTGTGCAGATGCACAAAATCGCTCGCTCGCAGTTCACTCATAATCAATATTTATTGTAGCACAAAGGGGCAAAAGACTTCTTTTACCTTAGTCTTTATGTTAAAATAAACCATAAGCATGCGTTTTTCATCAGGTCAAAAAATGGGGGGGGGGGGGGGGATGAAATTTCTTTCTTTTTGATTGTTATTTTTCTCTGAATTTTTTTTTCTCTTAATTCATATTTTTTCTTTCTTTTTTTTTAC
>WRHJ01000003.1 GCA_009783305.1 Candidatus Saccharimonadota bacterium | reverse complement strand
ACTCTGTTTTTGACAAACGTAGCGACTCCAGAGAAAACCCTGACTGAAACAGGTTTTCTCTGCGATAAAGCTGGTTTGTCAAAAGCAGAGTTGGTGCTTTTAGTCTCTCTCTCTCTCTCTCTCTCGGATCGGTTCAACAGCGCCATCCCCAAAACTCCTTTTCCTCATTCTAGCACAACCGTTTTACAAACTCCAATCTAAGTCAGATTCAACTTTACATTATCCAAGATTTACGCTATAATTTTTAAAAGTTTATTTAAATAACATAAGGAATTCTAAATGCCAATTATTAAGTCAGCCAAGAAAGCTGCCAGGCAAGCCACCAAGCGCACAGCCAACAATGCGGGGATCAAAAAAAATATTAGGCTAGCTCTCAAAGCCTTTAAAAAATCTCCCACCGCCAAAAACGCTAGCAAGATTCAATCTGAATACGACAAAGCTGTCAAAAAAGGCCTGCTCAAGAAAAATACTGCCTCCCGCCGCAAAGCCGCCATTGCAAAAACCGCTAAAGCCGCCGGCGTCAAACTAACCGCCGCTGCCAAAAAGCCAGTCGCCAAGAAACCAACTGCCGTTAAGAAAACCACTGCAACCAAAAAACCCGCTGTTGCCGTTAAGAAACCAACTACTACAGCTAAAAAGCCTACTGCGACCAAAAAGAAACCAGCAGCAAAAAAATAATCTACTTTAAGAAACGTAGCGACTCCAAGGAAAACCCTGCCTGAAACAGGGTTTTCCTTGCGACCGAGCTGGGTTCAGAAAATAGATTATTTAATTGCTGCTATTTCAACCATCGTGGCCTTTACTAAAGTCCACTGTTTAATGCTAGTCGATTTCATCTTCATATCACATGCCGCCAACAACTTTACTGCCCTGCCCGCTTTTTTATCGCCACTCTCTAACTTCCGCATCACCTGACTCACCATCAACCCAACAAACATAAAAGGATCACTTGTAATCTCAATCTGCTCAATCAGCCCCACTGCACGTTTCCCGTCACCCCGCCATGCCACATCCAGAACATCAAACACTAACTTCTTCTCCGGCGCTTCAGCTAACACAAATTCCTTCATCTCCACTTTTTGCTTCTGTAAACTTTTATACGTCGCCGTCCTCTTATCCAACTTTGATTCCCAAATAATTATCGTATGTGAACTCTCCAAGTATTTCGGCAAAGCCTCCCAGCAAGCCGTATTCTCCCCTAAATCCTTTACCAAAATCCGTCGCACCTCGCCAAACAACGACGTGCCTAAAAACAAACTCGGCAAATCTTCTAGTAGTAATGTCTCCCCCTCAATCACTTCATAATCCTCCCCCAACACTCTATCAACTTCCCTCTGTGCTCCCATCCTATCCTCGCCGCAAAAAACCTTGATCATTTCTGACACCTCGGACAATAATGCGTCCCCCTTCCCGCCACTCTAATCTTCTTGATTATGCCACCGCACCTCTCGCATTTTTCTCCCTCTCGTCCAAATACTTTCGCAAATTTCTCCAAATAATTCCCCTTCGTCCCATCCGCTCGCACATAATTTTTCATCGAACTGCCACCGCTCTCAATTGATTTATCCATTACCTCGCAAACTCCCTTCAGTAGTTCCTTCACCTCGGATTCCGTCACGCCCTTAACCAACCTGCCCGGGAAAATTCCTGCCCGCCACAAACCCTCATCCGCATAAATATTCCCTACTCCAGCTATCACGCTCTGGTCCAAAATCGCCGCCTTAATTGAAGTCTTCTTTCTTCGTCCCAACCGTTCAAAAAACTCTCGTGACTCCATATCCCATGGCTCCGGCCCCAATTTCATCAAAAAAGCATCTTTTTCTAACCCCGCATCATCCATCACTTTCACAAATCCAAATTTCCTCTGATCATTAAAATAAAGACGTGAATCATCCTCAAACTCAAATATCACCCGCGTATGCTTTCCCGGCATTTCCAAGAAAAAATCATCCGTCGGATGTCCTGCCGCAAATCTTTTATTGCCAACGTACACCAATTGCCCAGTCATCCTCAAATGCACCATCAAATTCCACCCGCCATCCAACTTCACGATCAATGCTTTGCCTCGTCTCCCCAACCTAATCACTCTCCGTCCCAGCACCTTCTCGTCGTCCCCCACAAAACTCTTCGCACTAAGTGTTGTAATTTTTACAACACTTTTCCCAACAATAAAGCCTCTTAGCCCACGCCTTACAGTCTCGACTTCCGGCAATTCGGGCATACCTAAACTCCTTAGAAGAATCCATTAATAAACAACAGATAAAACGCCAGCCCATTTTTCACCATATGCAGGATCATACCGCTCCAGATCGTACCCGTAATTTCCCTCAGCACGCACAATACTACCGACATACAGAAAATATTCAATGCCGCGTTCCACTGCAGTGCCTCCACATTAAATCCTAAATGCATCAACCCAAACAAAACCGATACTGCCAAAATCCCTACCCACGCCGGCACCTTCGATCTAATTTTCCCATACAACCAACCTCGAAAAATAATCTCCTCTGCCACCGGCGCCAATATCACCAACGCCACAAACGCCAAAATCCTATCTGAGAAAAAGAATAAATTCTCAAATCCAACTTCCTGCGCTTGCTCCCAGTTCACCCCTGGCAAAATCACGCTCATCAGCGCCATCACCAATATCGCCACTATAAAATAAACTACAAATCCGACTGGTGCCAATCCAATATCTGTCCAAGTCGGTAGTCCCATCAAACCCAGCTCTTCCCGATTCGTTTTCATCTTCATCACTTGCCAAGGCACGAAAATCACCAGCAACAGGCACAATATGTATACTATCGCCGAATATAACGTCGTCCAAACTGGTTGCACCACCGCATCTCCCAAAATCGCTATCATCACATAACTCACCACCAACTGGCACGCAATCAAGCTTACTCCCACCCAAGCCAATAGCCCAGCTACCCACCCTACTTTCTTCCAGTCAAACTTGCCCTTTTCAGCCTTCTCAATTTTTTTCTCTTTTTTCATCTAAAAAACCTCGTTATGTCCAAGACTGTTATGATTACGATTAGTCCTATTAACACCATAAATGCTCTCCCCACAATCTTCTCCTCTATCTCTGTCGTCAATTTCTTTCTCCTCAATCGATAAATTACAATCAACAACCATCGCCCGCCATCCAAAGCCGGAATTGGTAATAAATTCATACATGCCAAAGAAATCGAAATAATCGCCGTCAAAAACGCCAAGTTCGAAATTCCTGAAGACGCAAACGCCGGGAAAATATACCCAATAATCCCTACTGGTCCACTCACTGCATTACCCGCTTGCTCAAGATTCTCCGCACCCGAATCTCGCACTTCCGAATCAAAATTCACTTGCATCGCAATCCCACTCACTAAATTCCACAATAACTGCCCCACACCCCTAAACGTCTCACCCGTCAACTGCACTGTCGTCACTACGCCCACTACCGGTGCCGACCAAGTCGAACGATACAACGGCGCACCCTCTTGGCTCATCGTCACACCCAACAAATACTCACTTCCTGTCTCGTTTAACTGTACCAAAACATTACGCAACTCCCCATCCCGCTCATAAGTCAACCCAATCAACCCCCCCGCGTTTCTTTCATTAAAACTTGTCACATCTCCAGGCACAATCACATCAATTTTGTCCTCCTCCGCGCCCTCGCACCCAGGCTGTTTCGGACTTTCGCATCCAGATTCAACGTACATCGCCACCAATTCATCCCCTTCCTCCAATTTAGCCCCCTCCGCCGGACTCCCTTCTACCACCCTAGAAATTATTACTGGTCTCGCCTCAATCGTCGTATCGCTCTCTACACTAAACTGTCCCTCTACAAAATGCGGCATCCCCGTCCACGCCAAGATCGTAAAAATCACTGCCGCTGCAACTAGATTAGCCGCCACTCCGCCAAACAAAGTCTTTGTCTTCCCCCACAGGTTAGATGCGCCAAAACTCCCTCTCCGTACGTCCGCATCACTCTCGCCTTTCATCTTGCAAAAACCACCTATCGGCAACCAGTTCAACGAAATTATCAGTCCCTTGCCTTTGGGCTTTTTCCAATCCTCTTTTTTTATCTTCTGCCATTTGCCACCCTTCTTCTGCCAGGCAATCGCTCGCGGCGAAAAACCAATCGCAAACTCCTCTACCTCAATGCCACTCTTCCGCGCTGCCCAAAAATGACCCAACTCGTGTATCACCACCAACAACATCAACACGAACAGGCCAATGATAATACCAAACACTATATCCATTATCTAAATTTTACCACAAACAACATCTTACTTGCCAAATCGTCGGTTCCGACGCGCATACTCGTTCAAAATATCACCTACGTCTTTTTTAGTCATATCCGGCCACATCTTATCCAGAAATAAAAATTCACTGTACGCTGCCCGCCACAACATAAACCCGCTAATTCTCCGCTCTCCGCTCGTCCGCACAATCATGTCGCAATCCGGTATTTCCGGATGATACAAACTTTTCGCTACCCCCTCTTCCGAAATCTCCATCGACTGCTCCGCCATCTTGCGTATCGCCTGCACAATCTCATCTCTTCCGCCATAGTTGAAGCACACACCCATCGTCCCGCCCGTGCAACCAGCTGTCATTTCCTCTGCTTTATCCACCGCCGCCAAAACTTCCTCTGACACTCTTTCTCTGCCCCCCAAAATTGCCAACCTAGTGTTATTCTTCAACATTTTCTTGGCCAATCGATCTACATTTAAAATCACCAGTTTCATCAAATACCCCACCTCTTCCTGACTCCTACTCCAATTTTCCGTCGAAAACAAGAAAAAAGACGCGAATTTCACGCCTCTCTTAAAACACTCTTCTGCCACCTCTTCTACTTGTTTTAGCCCCCTCCGATGGCCTTCTAGCGTCGGCAGTCCTCGATCCTTTGCCCATCGCCTATTCCCATCAACAATAAACCCTAAATGTAGCGGTAAACTTTCTTCTTCCATGTTCCCCCATTATACCTTTTTTACTCAACAACACCAAGCTCAATACGCTTGAACTGCTTCACAGCAATATTCTCGCCCGTCTTCGCAATCGCATCTTTAATAAACGCTTCCACCGTCTTGCTATCATCCAAAATATACGGTTGATTCATCAAAACTTTTTCTTCAAATGCTTTTTTCACCTTACCATCTATAATCTGTTGCTTAACATTTTCCGGTTTCTTGTCGTTTTTCAGTTCTTCTTCTGCTGCTTTGCGCACCTTCAAGAGTTCCGCTTCCGGAATATCCGCCTCGCTCACATACATCGGATTCATGCTCGCTACTTGCATCGCAATTTTATGTGCCAAATCTTTAAACTCATCAGTCTTCGCTACAAAAGAAGTCTCACAGTTTACTTCCACAATTGCGCCGATTCGTCCATCGTGCACGTACGCATCAATCAAACCTTCACGCGTTTCACGGTCGCCTCGTTTCTCAGCTTTCGTCAAACCCTTCTTCCGCATCGCTTCCAGTGCCTTATCAAAATCGCCCTTTGCCTCCACTAAGGCAACCTTAGCATCAGTTAATCCAGCCCCGGACAGTTCCTTCAGTTTTTTGATATCCTCGATTTTTATATCCGCCATCACCTTCTCCTTATTTCTTAACCTTACTTTTACCCTCTTTAACTGTCTCCACAAAATAGCTCAAAATCAATTTTACAGATTTCACTGAGTCATCATTTGCTGGAATCGGATGAGTAATGATCGTTGGATCACTATTGGTATCCGCAATTGCAAATACCGGAATTTTCAACACATTTGCTTCCTTCACGGCATTTTTATCTTGAATCGTATCCATCACGATTACCGCTGCCGGCTGCTCCGTCATTTCTTTAATGCCGCCATAGCGCTCATTTAATAGGTCAATTTCCTCTTGATAACGTTGCACTTCCAACTTCGAATAGCGGTTTTCTAGTTCCCCGCTCGCCATCCTCCGCTCCAAATCCTTCAATTTCTTAATCTGTTTGTTGACAGTCTCTACGTTCGTTAAGGCCCCGCCAACCCAACGCACTGTCACGTATGGCATATCAACCGATTCAGCTGCTTCTTTTACAGCTTCCTTCATCTGTCGTTTAGTCCCCACAAATAAAACTTTCTTTCCGCTAGCCACGATTTTTTCCACCACCGGCAAAGCTAGCTCCAGTGCCTCCACCGTCTTCTCAAGATTAATAATATGCGCCTCTTGGCGTTTACTGTGAATATATGGCGCCATCTTTGGGTGCCAACGACTCGTACGGTGCCCAAAATGCGCACCGGCAGCCAATAATTCCTTTATATCTACTTTTGCAGGCATAAAACCTTCTCCTTCACCCCCGTAGGGGCTGATTCATTTAATTTATTACCCCGCTATTCTAACACAATTCTTACAGATATGCTATACTTTTTTCGCGAACCTACTCAGATAGGTTTAGCTTGCTCTTTAGGAGGAATGATCAGTGACCAATAACTGTAGCAACGGTCTCTTTATTACCATCATCAATCCGGACGGTAAACCATTTGAACTCAATGTTCTTTCAAATGACGGCAAACTTATGACTAATCGCATCCGTAATGTCATCGCCCATCGCAAAATTGTATCTGTGGATCCTATCATTGGCCATATGCTTGTCGAAAAGTACAATTGCCTTCAAGCCAAATTAATCCACACGCAAGATATCAGCCGCACCACAGAATCGGAAATACTGCATGTCCGCAAAAGCATCCGCCAAAGTGAAGAATTATATACCGCACTATTCGGCGCTTGCGTCCGTGACCACGCAACCTAAAAACCTCCCAAAAAAACAGGGCTCAACGCAGCCCTGTTTTTCTACAATTCTCCCCAGTTCTTACCCATCGCAACCTCGACCAACAATTTCACTGGCAACTCTGGCGCTACGCCCTCCATCACTCGCTTCAAAATCCCGGCAACTCCTTCCGCTAATTTCTCCTCGCACTCTACCACTAATGAGTCGTGCACTTGCAAAATCAAATCCGCCCCTTCTGGCAACTCCTTGTCCAGCTTCAACATTGCCAGCTTCATCAAATCCGCTTCTGTACCCTGAATCGGCATATTCATCGCCGCCCGTTCCGCCGCCGCCCGCACCACATAATTCGGTGCCTTTACATCTGGCGTCGGCCTACGCCGACCAAACACTGTTTCTACATAACCCAATTCTCTGGCCTGCGCCAACGCTTGATCCAAATACTCTCTTATCGGCTTTCTCAAAGCAAAATACTTATCAATAAACTCCTTCGCTCCACCCACTGTCATGCCCGCCGCATCCGATAAGCCCTTCGCGCTCATACCATACAGCACTCCAAAGTTAATTACTTTTGCCACTCGTCTCTGTTCTTTCGTCACTTCATCCATTGGCACCTTAAAAGTATCACTCGCCGTCTTGGTATGAATATCCGCACCACTGTTAAAATCTTCCGTCAACTTCTTATCTCCCGCCAACGCCGCCGCCAAACGCAGCTCAAATTGCGCATAATCTGCCGATACAAAAACCTTTCCTGCGTCAGCCACAAACCCTTCTCGTATCTTTTTCCCTTCGTCAGTTCTTACCGGAATATTTTGCAAATTAGGACCCACGCTAGATAATCTGCCCGTCGCCGTCACATTTTGCGTATATGTCGTATGTATTCGCCCTTCACCATCCGCCAAATTCGGCAAAGGCTCAATGTAAGTGCTTAGGAGTTTAGTCACTTCCCGCATCCGTTCAATCAGTTCAATAATCGGATGCAGCCCTCTCAATTTATCCAATTCTTTCTGGCCCGTCGAATAAAAACGTTGTTTCTTTTTCACTCCCTTAGTTGGCAACCCTAACTCTCCGTACAGCACCTCAGATAACTGCAGTGGCGAATTTACATTAAACGGGTGTCCAGACATTGAATAAATTTTTTGTTCAATTTCCTTTGCCTCTGCCACAAACTCTTCCTTAAGTGTTGTAAATTTTACAACATCTATTTTCACACCCTTTTTCTCCATTTTATACAATATCGGTATCAATGGCATATCCAAATTATCCGCCACCCATCGCAATTTCGGCAATTCCTCGAATTCCCCCATCTGTTTCTGATATTCCCTCGCCAATACATCTCCAGCAGTCAAATCAACCTGATCATTTATCCTATTCAATGGATTCAGCAAGAAAGCTCCCTGCCCCAAATCCCAAAACCTCTCACCCCTCAAAACTTTATCGGCAACCTTATCATCATTATGCATAGCAGCCTTCACATCCCACGAAACAAAGAAGTCATTTGGTAAATTTTCTCCAACACTTTTTTCTGAGTCATTTTTACCTTCTTCGGCTGCCACGTATATTCCTGACGTACCCGACAGGTTCGCAGCTTGCTGCGGTTCTGTCGGCGTACCAGTGTATGACATGCCAGACGGAGATGGTGACTCAGCAAAAAGTTGTTGAGAAAATTTTCTAATTAAGCTCTTGAATTCCAATTTCTCGAGCTCTGCTAAGACTCTCTCTCTATTCATCTTCAATCTCGGCACGTCATCCAGTTCCACCGGCGCATCAAACATAATCTCTGATAACTTCTTCGACATGTACGCACTTTCCTTCCCCTTCCGCAATTTCTCTCCCAACGCTCCTGAAATTTCGTCAATATACTCATAAATCCCATCCAAAGTCCCATACTCATTTAGCAATTTAACCGCCCCCTTTTCGCCAACTCCCGGCACTCCAGGAATATTATCACTCGAGTCTCCTTTTAGCGCCTTCAAATCCAAAAACTGCGCCTTTTTAATCCCGTATTTCTTCTCCAGCGCCGCAATATCCAATTCTTCAACATCCGAAAACCCAGTTTTCAACCGATATAATCTAGTATTATGATCCACAATTTGCAGCATATCTAGGTCAGAGGAAATCATAATTGTTTCCCAACCTTTCCGCTCATCTGCCTGCTGCGCCAACGCCCCAATAATATCATCCGCCTCATACCCATCGCACTCGAACAACTTCCACCCCAATGCATCCAATAATTCATACACCAGTGGAATTTGCGCATAAAAATCATCCGGTGCTTTATGCCGATTTGCCTTATACTCTGCATAAATCTCTCGCCGTTTGCCAATATTAGTCTTTGATTTATCCCACGCCACCGCCACATAATCTGGTTTTAGTTTCTTAATTACCTCTAAAGATATCGCTGCGAATCCATACACGCCGCCCGTTGGGGTTCCATCGCTCATCGACAAATTCCCCATCGCATAATAACCCCTGTACAACACACTTTTTCCGTCAATAACTACTAATCGTGTCATGCTCGCAAAAACTCAATTTCGCCCAGCAATTTCCTTACGCCCTCGTGCAAATCTTCCACCGTCCCCGAGTTATCGACAAAATAATCAGCATTTGCAATCGGCCCGCCCTTCTCTATATTCTCAATCTCGCTCCAATCCCGCTCACTTATCTCTCGTGCGCTCAGCGGCCTCACAGGACGTTCTGCCACTCGCTTATGACGCAAATTCTTCGGCAAAACCACCGCCACCACGACCATATTCTCCTCACTCGGGAATTCCTTCTTCAAAATCTTATATTCCGTCCAAGTATATAGCCCATCCAACACAATCCGTTTCTGTCCTGCACCAATCAAATTCTTCACCTCTTCAATCACCCGCTTTACTACAAAATCCTTCCCCTCTTTCTCCCGAATTTCTTCTCGAAACTTCCGTTCCGCATCTGGCGTAATCTCAATCCCAGCTTCTTCCATCGCTCTCAAAATCACCC
Organism: Candidatus Saccharimonadota bacterium; assembly: GCA_009783305.1. GTDB lineage: Bacteria > Patescibacteriota > Saccharimonadia > Saccharimonadales > Saccharimonadaceae > UBA2834. Next base: position 127,218 of record WRHJ01000003.1, on the reverse strand, counting down.
CCCCAAAATACACCTTCGGAATACCTTTTTTCGTCAAATACTCAATCACGGTAGACTTCCCGCTCCCACTCATCCCCACCACTGCCAAAAGTTTTACATCTTCCATCCCCATTAGTATACCATGCTATAATAAGACCCACATATGAATCGATTTTTTACACCTCAAGATCCTTTAGAAGCTATCATCCAGCAAACTCTAAAAGATCATAAAGTTACCAACACTAAACACATCATATCCGGCTGGACCAACATCGTTATCGAAGTCACTACCAACAAAGGTACCTTCTTTTTCCGCTTCCCGCGCAACCCCTTCTGGTCCAAAATGATCGTCAAAGACGCCAAATTTTGCAACTACATAGAAGGCAAAACTAGCTTCTACACTCCTCAAATGACCCTGCATTATGACGAAAGACAGCGTCCCTTCTCTGTACACACTAAAATTGAAGGTTACGCTCTGACCGACCGTATCTATCATCTCTCCCACACCACCATCACCGCTACCGCTTATTCTATTGCAAAATTTCTCAAAGAACTCCAAGCCATTGATCTCAACACCGCTCCCACCGAAGCCAAGTACCCCCTTAGTAAATTCCTCAAAGAACTCGATGATCGCCACTACTCCACGCATCTAACCGAGGATCATAAATACATCAAAAAATCCGAGAGCCAACCCACTCTCGTTCACGGCGACTTTAATCTCGGCAACGTCTTACTCAATGACAAAGACGAAGTCGTCGGCATTATCGACTTCTGTTTTGCCGGCATCGGACACCCTCACATGGATACTTCTCGCATCCTTTCCCGCCCCACTCACCCAGTCTTTGAAGAAACCATCCTCTCGCAGTTTGATGACAATCAGCAAATCCTTAAAATGCGCGACATCTGGCGCCGCATTGACGCCGGATACATCGCTCATATGCGCCGTGCCCACCCCGAGATTATTATCCCCAAAACCTAAATCGACCCCAACACCCTACCCCACAACTCATTTACCACCGCCTTATCCATGTTCCCCACCGCTGCAATTCCGCAAATCCCACTCTGCATAAACTCTCTCACCAAGCTCACAATCGCACCCTTATTAATACCCTCTATCATCTCTGGTGCCTTTTCCATCGGTTCGTAAGTCCCTACCGTAAAATATTCCCTGCCATAATAATCCGCAATCTGATCCGTCGTCTGCGCCAACATCATATGCCGCCCCAAAGCATAACTTTTAGCCGCCATAATATCATCTTCTCTCACTTCGCCATTTATCACCCGTGCCAACTCTACTGCAATCAAATCAAAAACCTCATTTGCATTTTCCGCGTTCACTTCGCCATCAAAATCCCACACCGACGACCATACTCCACAACCGGTCGTTGATCCGACGCCATAGATCAATCCCCTCTTCCGCGCCTGCCCAAAAATCTTACTTGTCGTCGTACCATTCAAGATATGATTTAAACACCCCATCGCATATTGCTCTGCCGTTTCTAACCTTCGCTTCGTTACGAACGAAAAACCAAAAGTCACATTACTTGCATCCTTGCGCCTGATCATTACTGGTAACGTTCCCACATACTCATCCATCGGCGCTTCCAAAACCTCGCCTCTCTTCAAATCCCACCCTTCCAACATCCGCACCACTTTACGTCGCCTTCGCTTCAAATCCCCCACAATAATAAATCTCATGTTCTCCGCCGTGTGCGTTCGCCTATGGTGCTCTCGGATATCTTTTAGTTCAATATTAGCAATTGTCTTCAATCTTTCCGCATAAGTTAAAACCTTCTCGCCTAACTCTTGCTGCAACTTTGGCCAAATCAACCGAGAATAATCATTCTGAAAACCAGTTAATTCTGCCCTTACATTTCCCTTCTCCGACTTCAACGCCTCTTCGTTAAATCGCGGTTTTGCCACCGTTAACTCTTGCAGTTCCAAAATTCGATCCCACTCAAAATCTGCACACTCCGACTCATAGCAAATCAGCGTATCGCTCGTCCAAGCATTATGATACGCTCCATTTTTCGTGAATTCCGCCTCATATTCTTGCTCATCCTTAAACTTCGCATTGGCTCCAAATGCCATATGCTCCATCAAATGCGCCGTTTCGTAAATTTCTGGTCGCTTCACAAACTTGTTCCCCGCCCTAAAACACACTCGGCTATCCATCACTGTAGCTCCAGGCACATCAATCAGTAGCCCCATCGCGCCGCTCTGCAGCTTCACCTCTTCAATCACATGTTTCATAGGTATTATGTATCATACCACGCTCCCCCACCACCAGCAACCTCAAGCCCCTACTTAGTCCAACCAGCTATCGTATCCTGAATAGATTTTGATTTATAAAACCACAACGCCAACCCGCCTATAATCAATCCGTAAATCATTAACCTAACAACCGCCAACATTATAGCCATACCAGAGTTTCCGCCACTCAAACTCCAATATGAACCTCTAGAAGTCTCCACAATATAACCATGTATCGCCGCCACTATGTTCCATAAGGCCGTCATACCCAATGCAACCCCCACCATCATCCTTGCCCTATATTTTTTCATCATTAATTGAATACCAGCCAAAATCAGCAAGGTTGCCGCTATCGGCATCAGAACATGATCATGCACCAAAAATTCACTAGACGACGACCATATAGAGACCTGAGCCAACACAACTAAGCTCGAGAAAAACCATAATAACAAAATACCTCCTAAAATAAACAAGAATACCGCATATTTGTTAACTCTTCTTTCACCAACATTATCCAGTCCCTTTTTTTGCTGATCCACCATTTGCTGTTGCAAGCTCACAATTTGTTTCATCAGTTCTTCATTGCTTGACCCACCTACAGAATTCGCCCCACTATTACTCGCCTGACCTCCAATAAAACCATCCTCCTTCACCGCCACTTCTTCTGTCTTCGGGATATCGCCGCCTGGCATCATACCATTAACTTCATTGATTTCTTTTTCCATTTTCCTCCTTTTAAGTTAAATCTCCTCTTATTGATATCTCACCCATCAAATCTCCCGGGTTCGACCTCTCCACTTCGTACCTATATGCCCTATCTTCGCCCACTGTCCGCTTCACTGTATAAATATCTCCGTCACCACTGTGTACAAAAATCTCCAAATCATCAAACCGCTCATAACTACCACTTTGCAAATCCACTATCACATTTCTATCGCCACGACCATAAATATTATTTATCACCACATAACGTTCACCGCTCATTCCCATGTCCAGCATCTCCGTATCCCCCAAGCTCATCAAAGTCGTCACCTCACTCACCTTAAATTGCTTTATATCAAGGGTCAATAACTTCATTGTTGCCGTTCTGCCCGAACCAGTCAGTAAACCATATACTACTCTTTCGTCATCAGCAGCATAAAATGACTCGTTAGTCCACATTGCCTTATTTTTTCCTATTCCTTTATCAAAAACTATTTCATCTAGTAGTTCACCATTCTCTACATCTATCTTCACAACCCTATTATCCAATATAAAATATGCTACACCATCCCTCACCACTAAACCACCGGGGGGACCATACAAAAAATCCCCGTCAAAATTCCAAATTGACGTCTTACTACCCAACTCCCATAGCGAACCTGAGTACAAATAGTAAACCTCACCATTCCAACTCGACACTGAATCTATCGAATCCGTCCCAACTCTCTCCTTTTTCCCGCTTAAAAGCTCTACTCGCATCATTGAATTTCCAGAATAATAATATCCCCAACCATCCTTTATACTTGAAGCAGTCATTCTACTTTCCATATTATCCACCACAACTCGCTGCTCATATTCTCCTTCGGGGCTCAAATCTATGGCATAAAGTGCATTCCGGTCCCAATTCTGGCTTTTCAGATAATACAAATTATCATCTACTACACTCACAAAAACCACATTCGAAGAAGAAAAATATCCATTACTTTCCAGCCCCTCTACCAACACTTCCCGATTTTTGCCATCCAAATCCATTCGTGCAATCGCCCCAACCTCGCCAACCTGCTTAAAATTCCCGCCATAGCTCAACCCCACCTCATAGTAAATTTTATCCTCATAAAAATACGGGGTTCCATTTACCACTTCGGACCAATGTTTCGACAAATCTACATCATTAGATAACGACGGAGCTAAAACTAACAACTCCGCACCAATCGCCACTACGGCCACGATTGTCACTCCAGCCGCAACCACAACCCCCTTTATCCGCGATCCCTTTCTCGACTGGTCAGTTTTAATCTCGTTCACACCATCCAAAACACCATCAAAAGCACTACCGCTATCCATATTACCAATTATAACATATGCTTCATACTAATATCGTCTTAAAGTCTTCTTCCGCATAAATCTTCGGGAACAAAGCCTGCATAGCTTTCCGAATCGGTTTTGCATAAGTTTCAATTTCCTCTTCGTAATGATCGCGGCTTAAAATAAATCCAGCGTATCTCATATCATGATTCTTAAATTCATATACCTCGCGTCCATTATACTGTTCCTCTGTCTTTATATAGTGCATCTCATCCGGTAATGGCTCTATGTTACCCAGAAATGCCTCTGTAGCCGTTGCCGGGAATCCCAACATCCGCCCAATCTTTCTCTCTAGATCCTGCCTATCATCAGAACAGACCCCAGACTCCTCGCTCCACATATATCCCTGCAGCGTCAATAAAACTCGCAACTCCTTCATCATCTTTTCATCTCTAGATAACAAGTATTGACCATTATCCCCCTCCAATACCATTAATTCCAATCCCTCAGCAAACCTCACTATATCCTCCCAGTCACCCTCACTCCAGTTTGCATCTCCAGTCTCTAAAATGGCCACCGGTTTTACTCCACTATGCACCCCTGCAAATTCTTCAATCATACCGCGAACTACCGGATTCTTTAATGCCAAATTCTCCAGTTCCCCAAATATTTCCTTGTATCGTTCCGGCACAACCAACACATCGCCCGTATACTTTACGCTCCCTCCCTGTATCAATCGGCCTTTCTTGCCCATATCTGCAAACCCCATCTATCTACGGCCTTTTTTCTTATTCTGCCTCTGCTTTTTCTTCGATTTTCGCGCCTTATTCCGTTTCGCGTTCTTACCTGCATTTTTACCAGCAGCCCCTCCTTCGCTAAACTCCTTATCCATATTCTTATTCCCCGCACTCACTTCGTTCACGCCCTTTTCCGTCGCGTTCTCAGCCAATTTTGTCAATTCCGTATCATATTCATCATCACTCATCGGTGCTACTTCTTGTTTTCGCAAATTTAACAACACTTTCAGTACTTCTTCACGCAAAGTCCGTTGCAACCCATCAAACAACTTTTGTGACTCACTACGATATTCCACTAGCGGATCTCTCTGCCCCACACTTCGCCAATGAATCCCCTCACGCAAATGCTGCATGTTCTCAAGATGCTGCATCCACAAGGTATCTAGCACCTGGAGATATACTTCACGCTCCACCTTGCGCATCGTTTCGTCACCAAACTCCATTTCCTTATCGGTATACATCTCCTCCACTGCCGCCAACGCCAATTTTTTACGATCTTTTTCCTTGCGCATCAACCCAACCGAATCCACTAAGTCCTCATCTAGCGCAAACATCGCCAAAAAGTCTTCTTTAAACTTCTTATTTATCCGACTACTAAAGGCCGTTAAGTCATTTACCGCCTCGCGCATCAAGCGCCCGATTTCCGGACGAATATCATCACCCTCCAAAATCTTCCGACGCATCATATACACAACGCGACGATGACGATTTATCACGTTATCATACTGCACCACGTTCTTGCGGCTATCAAAGTTAAAACCTTCCACCCGCTTTTGTGCCTGCTCCAAAGTCTTGCTGACTGTCCTATTCTGAATCGGCAAATCTTCTGCCACACCCATCCTCTTCATCAACATCGCAATCCTATCTCCTTGGAAAATCCTCATCAAATCATCTTCGCAAGACACAAAGAACTGAGTTGTGCCTGGATCGCCCTGACGCCCGCCGCGACCGCGCAACTGATTATCTACCCGCCTTGCATCATGCCGTTCCGAACCAATCACCACTAAACCACCCAAGCCAACTACCCCAGGTGCTAACTTAATATCCGTACCGCGACCTGCCATGTTCGTCGCCAACGTCACTGCACCCTTTTCGCCTGCCTTAGCAATAATTGCCGCCTCGCGCTCATTATTCTTCGCGTTCAAAATTTCATATGGAATCTTTTGTTGATCCAAATATTGCGCAATCAATTCATTTTTCACAATTGACGCCGATCCAACCAGTACTGGCTGGCCCTTCTTGTGATATTTGCGAATCTCATCCGCCACCGCCTTCAGCTTCGCTGCCTCCGTCCGATAAATCAAGTCATCCTTATCCACACGCACAATTGGCTTATTCGGTGGAATCTGAATCACATCCAACGAATAAATTTGCTGGAACTCTTCCGCCTCTGTAAAAGCTGTACCCGTCATACCAGACAACTTATTGTACAACCTAAAGAAATTCTGGAAAGAAATCGTCGCCAACGTCATCGATTCTTCCTTCACCGCTACACCCTCTTTGGCCTCAATCGCCTGATGCAAACCCTCATTATAGCGCCTGCCATGCATCAAGCGTCCTGTATGCTCATCGACAATCATTACTTCGCCGCTATTTGTCACCACATAATCTTTGTCGCGCTTAAACAGCATCTGTGCCCGCAAAGCCTGATCCATATGATAAACCAAACGCGTGTTCCCTACGCTATACAATTCAGAGACCCCTAGCATCTTTTGAACTTTATCCATCCCCACATCTGTCAACGCCACCGTCCGCCGCTTCTCATCCACCACATAATCCTCGTCTGCCAGTTTCGCCGCCACTTTCGCAAACTGATAATAGCTCTCCGGATTATCACCTGCTGGAGCCGAAATAATCAAAGGCGTCCTCGCCTCATCAATCAAAATTGAATCCACCTCATCTACAATTGCAAAGTTTAATTCTCTCTGCCGTAGATATTCCACTTCTTTCACCATGTTGTCGCGCAAATAATCAAATCCATATTCATTATTAGTCCCATATGTCACGTCGCACAGATACGCTTCTTTACGTGTTGCCGGCCTCAAGTGCCTCATACGCTCATCATCATGTGCCTCATTTTCATATTCGCGGTCATATACGAAAGACGCGTCATTAATGATCACGCCTACCGTTATTCCCAAAAAATCATATATATCGCCCATCCACCCTGCATCGCGCTGCGCCAAGTAATCATTTACTGTCACCACATGCACGCCTTTACCGTTCAGAGCATTTAGGTACACTGGCAATGTTGCCACCAAAGTCTTGCCTTCGCCAGTCTTCATCTCTGCCACGTTGCCTTCATGCAGTACTATGCCGCCCACCAACTGCACATCAAAATGACGCTGCTTCAAAACCCTAGTCGAAGCCTCGCGCACCAACGCAAACGCTTCCGGTAAAACCTCACTCAAGGCCTTCTGCTCCCCCGTAACCTTCATTTTTTTATTCTTCTTTGATTTCTCCTTAGCAACTTCTTCCTTCGCGTCTTTCACTTTCTCTTTTGCTACAACCGCCTCCTCAGCACGCATTTTTTTGCGCAACTTTTCTCGCAAAATCTCTGTTTGTGCCTGAAGTTCCTTCTTCGTCATCTTCTCGTACTTAGGCGCTAACTTATTTATCTCTTGCACTCTCCTATAAATGCGCCGTAGCGTCTTTTTTTGTGCATCACCAAAAACACTCTGCAAAAACCTCGTCAATGCAGTCTTATCCGCTAACTTATCAGTCGGCTTTTTTTCCTTCGTTTTTTGCGCGCGCAATTTCCCATCCGCCACCCGCGTCTTCTTCACAACCTCTTTTTTCATCTTTACAGTCTACCACAGCCCTCAGCGTTTGAGTAGCTTTTTCAGTATCCCCTTCTTCTCATGTTCAATCTTATCAGCCTTAAATTTCCGCACCTGTCCTCTCAGTTTCGCCTCCAATATATCCACTCCCGCAAATACATTGCCCGCTTCATCCCTCGCCGTCATCATCTTACCGCCAGGCACATCCACAGCCACTGAAATCTCATATTTATTACCATGCGGCCGGTTTACTTGCTTGACCACCACACGCATCACTACATCCTTACGATTCTTCTTCGGTAAAAACTTATCCAAATGTCCCAGCCGTTTTACCGTATATTTCCGCAAGGTCTCTTCAACCTTGTATTTCACCCCGCTGACTTCAATGTTCTCGATCATCCTACAACACCTCCTTTCCGCCTAAATACTTTTTCAAAACCTCCGGCACCCTCACGCTCGCTTCCTCCGTCTGATAGTTCTCAATTATCGCTACCATAATCCTGCCCAACGCAAACGCCGTCGCATCGTTTGTATGCACAAACTCCATCCCACCTTCACGTTTCACGCGCGTATTCAAACGTCGCGCCTGATAATCTGTCATGTAATCCGCCGTGTGCGTCTCACGATACTTTCCCTGCCCCGGCAACCAAACTTCAATATCGATCCCGCGCGCGTTCGGCTTTCCAATATCAAAAGTGCACTTTTGTAAAACCCTATACGGCAACTCCAATTTCTCAACTAACCACCTCTGAATTGCCACAAAGAACAAATGCTCATTAAAACTCTCATCCGCCGCCGCAAAGCTTTCCATCTCCAATTTATCAAATTGGTGCATGCGAATAATCCCCTCCATATCCTTCCCGTAAGTCCCCGCTTCTTGTCGAAAACTCGTGGCATATCCCACATATCGTACCGGCAAATCCTCTTCCTTAAAAATCTCATCCGCATGCATGCTGCCCAACACATGCTCTGCCGAACCCTGCAGCCACAACTCGTCGCCTTCAATCTTATAGCGATCTTCTCTCGGCTCCAATCGATCCATCGCATCATATAATTCAGTCTTAATCATATATGGTGGCAACACTGGCACAAACGGCTTAGTCGAGACTTTCACGCCAAACCTCTCGCCAATTTCCTTTAGCACATTTTCGTCCGTCAAGGAATCAATCACAAAAGTCATAATTGCCAATTGCAACTTCACCATTTCACCCTTTATATAAGCAAACCTTGCTCCCGCCACCTTTGCTGCCCGTTCCTTATCTATCCATCCTCTTATCTGGCCAATTTCATAGTGATTCTTTGGCTCAAAATCAAACTTCGTCGGCTCCCCCACCACCTCTGCCACCACATTTTCATCTTCGCTCAATCCAACCGGCACATCCAGCCACGGTATATTCGGCACCAACTTCAATTCTCTTAAATAATCTCTCTCTATACCCTCCAAATCCTCTTCGTATCGCATCAATTCCACCTTGATCTGCTTGCCTCTATCAACCAAAGTTGGCTCCGGCTTTCCACCTTTCATTTTCCCCGCAATCTCGTTCCGTTCGCGCCTCAATTCATCAATTTTCTGACCCAGCTCTCGCCGCCCATCATCCAATTTAAGCACTACATCCAAATCAGCCTTACAAGCCTTATTTTTTATTGCTGCTTCAACTAAATCACGGTTCTTCCGAATAAAATTTATATCCAACATATGCTAATATATTAACATATGGAGAAGAAATTAAAAACGTACCATGATTTCCTGAAAAAAGCTTCCGCCCACCCCACCCCCGAACTCATAAAATACCACAAACAAATGCTCGCGGCATTCCAACATGAGCGTCTCATCCACCTTATTGTCACTATGTTCTTCGCTCTCTTCATGATCATCTTCTTCATTTTCACCACCACCCTATTCTTAGCCTTATCCCCTTCTTTATGGAGCAACATTTTCTGTTATTCTGCTGCCTTCATTACTCTAATTCTCTTCGTCGTTACGCTCTTCTATATCCGCCACTACTACCAGCTCGAGAACGGCGTCCAAAAACTCGAAGAACTTACCACGAAGCTATACTCGTTTTGAATATCTCGACTTTCTCTCCTCTGACTTAAAAATCGGCAATTCCGAAAAAAAATATTTTACCAAAGTCTCTACTCTCTCCTTTTTGTCTTCCGGCACTTCCTTCGTCGAATTCTTATCAATCAATTTCTTATTCACCGGAGAGCAATAATTAATTTCCCCAGTGATCAGATCAACCCCTACGCTAAACACATCAAAAATACAAGATTTCAATTTCAACAAGGCATTTTTCATGGTCCCCACATATTCATCTCCAGCCGCCATCACCCCCTTTTTGACATCCACCACAGCCCAAGCATACCCATCTGAGCCATCTGCCATTAATTCTAATTCTTCCCGAGAAAAACTCAGCTTCTTCACAGATAACATAAAAACAGTCCTTTCGCCTCCTACATTAATAAATATTTCGCCCAATAATAGATAGCTCATTTTACTATAGCAAGCATAAGCAATACGATTTCTTATACGTTATCCCCCAAACCTCCACTTTGCATGGTAAAATAAACACGTTGGCACGGTGGCGGAGCAGTTACGCAGCGGTCTGCAAAACCGCGTAGACGGGTGCAACTCCCGTCCGTGCCTCCATTAAAAATCTGGGCGAGTGGCGGAACTGGTATACGCGGTGGACTTAAAATCCGCTTCCCAAAAGGATTATGGGTTCAAATCCCATCTCGCCCACCAATTAGGATTAAGATAAAATATAAAATATGGCTGAATTATTAGGATTAAGTGAAGCTGAAGTTAAATCCAGGCGTTTAAAGGGATTGGACAACTCTTATAAAATTGATTCCAGCAAGTCAACCTGGGAAATTGTAAGAGGAAACACCTTTTCATTATTCAACGCAGTCAATGCTTCGATTGCCATTGCCCTAATCGCAGTTGGATCTTATCGAAACGCATTATTTATATTATTTATTGTCTTCAATACAGTAGTAGGAATCATTGTCGAATTAAGGGCCCGCAGCATTGTTGATAAGCTCACTATCTTGAACAAAGAACCAGTAACAGTAATACGAGACGGCAAAGAAGTATTAATCACGCCAGATGAAATTGTTTTTGGTGATCTATTAAAATTGGCAACAGGAGATCAGGTGCCATCCGACGCAATCGTAAAACAAGGGATGATCGAAGCCAATGAAGCACTACTTACCGGCGAATCGGATCTAATTGCCAAAAGAATCAATGCGCATCTGTTATCTGGCAGTTTTGTAGCAAGCGGGGAATGCATCGCGGAAGTCGAACATGTGGGGGCGGAAAACTATTCAACAAAATTAGCAATTGAAGCAAAAGTGCACAAGCCAATTAACTCGCAACTCCTCAAAGCTATGCGAACCGTTTCCAGATTTACCAGCCGAATCGTAGTGCCTATGGGAATCATTTTACTCATTGAGTCATTAGTTATTAAGGGAGTCGGGACACAAGAGGCAGTGGTATCATCAGCATCGGCAGTATTAGGAATGCTCCCCAAAGGGATGATGGTCTTGATCGTATTATCACTGATTTTAGCGCTCATTAAATTAGGTCAAAAGAAAGTCTTGGTGCAGGAAATGTACTCAATTGAAACCATGGCCTACGTTGACACGCTTTGCCTCGACAAAACCGGGACAATTACCGAAGGAAAAATGAAGGTAAGAGATTTTAAGATCCTAGGATTTCATAGTAAGAGAAAATTTCTGAAATTAATGGGCAGCTACTTGCATTACAACGACGATAATAGCTCAACCATGCAAGCCCTGGTCAATTATTTCAACAGCAATGAGCACTATGAAGGAAGTCGAAATGTCCCATTTTCCTCAGAACGAAAGTGGGGAGCCGCTTACTTCGACAGAATTGGAACTTTGATTCTAGGGGCGCCAGACAAACTACTCAACGAAGTCCCGGAAGAAATCGCTCTAGCGCAAGCTAAGGGACGCCGCGTTCTACTCTTTGGCATGACAAAACACAATCTAGCACTTGGTAGCCAGCCGGAAGATGTGCAACCAATCGCAATGATCGAACTGGAAGATCCGATTCGCAAAAATGCCAAGAAAACCCTGCAATATTTGAAAAGACAGAAGGTTGACCTAAAGATCATTTCCGGAGACAACCCAGAAACAGTTTCAGCAATTGCGAAAAAAATTGGTTTTAAAAACTACAAAGATTTTGTAAACGCATCAAAACTATCAGATGCACAACTTAAAAAATTAGCTATTGATACAGCAATCTTCGGACGAGTCTCGCCAAGGCAAAAAAGATTAATTGTTCAGCATCTGCGCGAAAACGGCAGAACTGTAGCAATGACTGGAGATGGAGTAAATGACATCCTGGCGCTCCGAGAAGCAGATCTATCAATCGCGATGGCGGCGGGAGATGCGGCAACCAAACAGATCGCAAGCCTAGTCTTGATCGATTCGGACTTCACGGACCTTCCAAATGTATTATTTGAAGCACGCAGAGTAGTAAATAATATGTTTAGGATAGGCAGCATTTTCTTCGTAAAAACCATCTACTCATTTTTCCTAGTAATATTGTCCGCATTAAGTATCTTCACCGGCAACATCGCAGTATTCCCCTTTATCGCAATTCAAATCACTTTGATCGATCAAACCATTGAAGGATGGCCGTCATTTTGGATGTCATTCGAAAATGATCGAACACCAGTCAAAGGTAACTTCTTAGGCGTTTCACTATTCAAGGCTCTGCCAAGCGCAATTCTGATCGCGGCGTCGGTAACATTCTTGCACTTCTACGGTGCAGCCGAAGGATGGGACACCAAAGATATAGTTACAGTCATGTTCTACATCCTTGGAGCAATCACCACATTTAACGTTGTAAAAGCCTGCTTCCCTCTTAATAAATTACGGGCATTCCTCATTGTCACTACAATTGGCGGGTTCTTGGGAGCATCCGTGATACTTAGAGATTTTGTAGAAATTAATTTATTGTCAAGCAAGACCATGCCAGTATTCATTGTCCTATTATTGGCCTGTATAATTATTCGCATACTATGGGATTTAATCTTCGAAAGGAAGAAAAAAGCTAAAGCTTAACTTAAAGCATCATGGCCAAAAAATCTTTCAATGAAAAATTAAATACTGCAGGCGACCTGCCTAAAATCGAAGATATCTCTGATCAACCAAAAGCTGTCGAACATTATGGCGGCACCAAAATGCTTATCGCCGAACCCATGGCATACAACAACGTCATGGCCAAAATTCCCAAAGGCAACCTCACCACCACTGTAGATATTCGTACCTATCTTGCCAAAAAAGCCAAAGCCGACTTCACCTGCCCACTTACCGCCGGCATTTTCACTAATATCGCTGCCAACGCCAGTGAAGAGCGCGCCCAAAACCAAATTCCTTTCTGGCGCACCCTCCGCACTAAAGGCGAACTTAACGAAAAATATCCCGGTGGTATAGCAGCCCAAAAACAGCTTTTGCAATCCGAAGGTCACAAAATTATCCAAAAAGGCAAACGTTATTTCGTCGAAAACTACGAATCTAAACTAATAAGCCTAGAAAAATTATTATCATGAAAGATTTCGCTTTAAAAGTTATCAAATCTGCTAACCTAGCCTATGCTGGCGCTATAGACGAAAAAGGATACCCTACCGTCAAAGCTATGAATTGGAACAAAAAATACTTTGAAACCCCAAATACCTTCTATTTCGCTTCAAATCATGGCTCCCTTCGCGCCAAACTCTGGCAAAAAAATCCCAAGGCCACTCTCTACTTCAATAAAGGTTTCCACGGTGTTATGCTTTGGGGCAAAATGGAAGTCCTCGACACTCCGCAGCTTCGTCAAAAACTCTGGACCCCGCTTAGCAACTTTGTCTATAGAAACGGTGGCAAAAATGACCCCGATTATTGCATCCTCAAGTTTACCGCCGAAAAAGGTCGTTGCTATAGCAATTTCAGTTCAGAAAATTTTGCAATCTAACTTAAATCCCTCATTGACTTTAAATAAAATTCATTGTATCTTATCGGCAGAAGCTTGGAGAGAAGCTTCGCACAAAAGGGGGTGTTATGCAATAGACCGCAGCACTGACCAAAACACGCGCACTTGGGATAAAAAGTCTCTTATCCTCAATGAAGAGCAATCACAAGAAATCTTGATGTATGTATTCGAACAGCTAAAAATAGCTGGCTATAATCCAATAGCCCAAATCTCTGGATACCTCATGACCGAAGACCCTACATATATTACCTCTCACGGCGGCGCCAGATACAAAATAACCAGACTCGACAGGCATGATGTCTTAGCCTGGATGATGGGATACTATTTAAATGGGCTAGAAAGCCCAAAATAATATAAGGGGCGCTTTGATCTCTCACAAAGCGTCCTATTTTTATGTGCTAAAATAAAAACATGAAAAGAATCCGCCTCATTGTCGCAATTGCCACCGTTATATTATTGGTTCTCATGGTTGTAGGCATAGTATTATTGATCATCAACCAGCGTTTGGACTTTCTTGACACATCATACGAGATAATTGCCTTCTGCATAGGCATTGCCGGTATGCTCTTCTCCATCATTTCTCAAATTGATGCCTATCGCCAAGACCGTATCATCAGCCAAATGAAAAATAATATCACCAAACTCGCCAAAGAGTCTGACACCCAAATCCGCGCTGACAATTACATCAAGCGCCAGCTCAACGAAATAGAAGAAGATATTAGCAAAAAACCCAAACACAAATAATGATAAAATATTCTTAATGGAAAGATTACTAGAATATTTCACTCCTGCGCACTACATTATAGACCTCAATATTGATAAGGCCGCGAAACTTCTCGCCGCCACCACCATAATTGAAGGCTCCGCCAACACTGAGACCATCAAACTCCACGCCAGAACTCTCGATATTTCATCTGTCACCATCAACGATCAGCCAGTAAACTTCGAAATCAATGATGATGTAATAACCGCCACGAGCCCCCAAACCGGCGACATAACGATCAAGATAACTTACACCCACCAACTCAACGCCAATATGCAAGGAGTCTACCTTTCTACCTACAACTACAATGGCCAAACCGAAACCATCGTCGCCACTCAATTTGAATCCCATTATGCCCGTGAGTGTTTTCCATGCATAGACGAACCCGCTGCTAAAGCCACTTTCAATCTCACTATCACCACCGACCCCGCCGATACCGTCATCTCCAATATGCCCATAAAAAATCAGGAAAACGGCACCACCACTTTTGATACCACCCCAAAAATGTCCACTTATCTACTTGCTTTCGTCATAGGTAAACTCAAAAAACACACAACTGCAACTAAAAATAACGTTGAAGTAACTACTTATGCTTCTCTATATCAGCCTGACGAAAACCTTATTTATGCTACAGAGTTCGCTGCCAAATCTCTCGATTTTTACGACGATCTATTCCAAACCCCCTATCCGCTTCCCAAACTTGACCAAGTCGCCATCCCCGATTTTGAAGCCGGTGCTATGGAAAACTGGGGCCTTGTCACCTACCGCGAACAAGCCTTACTCTGTTGCCAAAGCTCCGCCCTCGACCAAAAACTCTACGTCTCCCTCGTCATCGCCCACGAACTCTCCCATATGTGGTTCGGCGATCTTGTTACGATGGCTTGGTGGGACGACCTCTGGCTCAACGAATCCTTTGCCTCGCTCATGGAGACTTATGCTACTGATAAAATCAGCCCCGATCTCGGCGCCTGGAACGATTTTTACTCCGGTACCATCGTCCCTGCCCTTCGACGCGACTGTTTGCCCGGTGTCCAGCCCGTCAAATGCGAAGTCAAAGATCCCGCTGAAATCCCCACCCTCTTTGATGGCGCCATTGTTTATGCCAAAGGCGCCCGCCTCATGCTTATGCTCATGCGTCTCATGAGCGAAAACAACTTTTTCTCTGGTCTGACCGACTATTTCAAAAAGCACGCTTACCAAAACACTGTTTCAGACGACCTCTGGGATGCTCTCAGTCCCCACGCTGATTTCAATATCAAAGAATTTATGACACCTTGGCTCATCCAGCCCGGCTATCCAGCACTAACCGGCCAAGATCAACATCGCTTTCTCCTCGCTGGAAACTCCTCTGAGCCATCCTATACCTACCCTATACCAGTAGTTAAAGACGACCTTTCCGGCCACTACCTCATCAATCTCGAAGATCACGAATTTCAAACCGTACTCAATGATTTTGATTCTAAATCCATCGAACAAAAACTTCGCCTTCTCTACGATCGTCAACTTCTCAGTAAAACTCCCCTGGCCAAAAGTGCCGATCTTATCCCCCTACTCAATAAATTCCCTACCGAAACTGAATTTATCATCTGGGATGCCCTTTTGTTTATCATCGCCGATCTCAAAATCTTTTTCTCACCTCACACTTCATCTGATCAGCAATTTAAAAACTTCATCAAAACTCTAGTACGCGCCCAATTCGACCGCTTGGGTCTGACTTCTCTACCAAATGAATCCATCAACGACACCAAGCTGCGTCCCATCATCCTCGGACTTATGACTTTCTCCGACGATCCAGCCTACCAAGTTACCGTTACGGAACAATTTGGCAATACTTCGATCTCAGAAATCGACTCAAATATCCGTACTGCTATTCTTGCCACGCTCACCAAATTAAACGACAACCGAAGCATCAATCATCAACTCGATCACCAGAATCTCATCCGACTTTATCAGACATCTCCCGATCCAGAACTCCGCTCCGATCTCCTCTCCGCACTAGCAGCCATCAAAAATCCCGACCTTGCAGCGACATTTTTATCATATCTCCAAGACGGCACAATTCGCCCAGGTGATCGCATCCTCTTCTTCATCCGCCTACTACGTAATCCCACCGCCACACCACTCGTCCTTGACTGGTTTTACAAAAATTGGGACTGGCTCAACGAAGCCGAAGGCGACAAAACTATATCCGATTACCCCCGTTACATCGCCAACATCATCCGCACTTCATCCGACGCTATTCGATTCAAAGACTTCTTCCAGCCTAAACTCAATAACCCCGTCCTCTCCCGCACTCTAGAGATTGCCTTCGCCGAAATAGAGGCCCGTCTTGACCTCATCGTTACCGACGGCCCAGACGTCATCGCCGCCATCACAAAATGACCCTTTACTTACCCCGACATAATCTGGTATAATACAGAGAATATGAAAAAATCAATTCACCCTAAAGACTATCGTGCTGTCGTCTTCATGGACGAACAAGCCAATTTTTCGTTCTTGAGCAAATCTACCGCTAAGTCCGAAGAGACTATTAAGTGGACCGACGGCAAAGAATATCCTCTTATCAAAACTCAAATCAGCTCCGCTTCTCATCCCTTCTTCACCGGCGAAGAAAAGATTATCGACACCGAAGGTCGCGTTGATCGCTTCAAGGCCCGTACCAAAAAAGCCGAACAACTCAAAAAGAATATCGGCAACAAAACCCGCAAAACTGCAGCCGAAACCAAGAAAAAAGCCACCAAAGTTGCACAAAAAGCCTAGTATAAATACCCAAACAGCAGTTCTCGCGATGTACTTATTGTGAAAACTGCTGTTTGGGTACTTATAATGTATTTATTGTGAAAAATACCGTTTAGATATTTATGCTAAACTTATCGTATGATTGAACTCCCCGAAGTCAACACTATCTCCAAAGACTTACGTAAAACCATCCTTGGCAAAACCATTACCGACATCAAAGGCGATTTTAAAAGCCACAAGTTCACTTTTTATTATCAAAATCCCGAAAAATACCGCAGTTTTCTGGTTGGCAAAAAAATCACTGACATTATCAGCCGCAACTTCTATATCGAAATTGCCGCCGAAAACTACAAAATCATCTTTCGCGACGGCGCTAACATCAGATATTACGAACCAGGTCAACCCGAACCAGCCAAATCTCAATTCTTCATCAAATTCAACGACGGTTCCTTCCTCAACGTCACTGTCCAAATGTACGCCTGTATAGCCGTCTTCAATCAAAAAGAAGGTATCAACAACGAATACTATCACATGGATCTCGACGGCATCGGCGCCCTCGATAAAGAATTTACCTACGACTATTTCAAAAGTCTCATCACTCAGCAAACCCTCAAACTCAGCGCCAAAGCCCTCCTTGCCACTCAGCAAAGGATTCCCGGCATCGGCAACGGCGTCCTTCAAGAAATTCTATTCAATGCCAAGATCCGACCCCGCACTAAAATCCAAGGCCTATCCAAATCTCAAATTAAAAAACTTTATGAATCCATCGGTGAAACCCTTTCTGCAATGATCAAACAAAACGGCCGCGACACCGAAAAAGACATCTACGACAATCCCGGAAAATACGAAACCATTATGAGCAACAAAAATTATAAAAACGGCTGCCCCCTCTGTGGCTCGCCAATAACAAAAGAAAATTATCTTGGAGGCAGCGTCTATTACTGCCCAGTTTGTCAGAAATGAAAGAGATCTCCGCCATACAGTACACCAAATCTGCTCACCCCACCAGTTTCATGCAAACTGCTCAAATGGCACAGCAACGCCAAGCTTGCGGTCAAACTGTATATTTCTTCCAGGACAAAAACGAATTCGCCCTCGTCAATGGCACTCCTTACCCTAAAAAAACCTCCAAATATTACAAATATAACATCTGGTTCCCCAATCACCTTTCCGCCAACTTCATCAAACAACTCCGCGGCTGGTGCAAAACCCATCATGGCCTCTCCCTCACTATCACCCCCAACACCCCAGTCGCTATCCGCGATTACCACGGCAAAATCATCAAAAAGCTCGATTTTGACAAATCTGTTTTCACAAACAACAACTTCAAATGGCATGGCAACATCCTCACTGCTCCCGGCACCTTCAGGCAATGGCAATATATCGTAAACCTGGATCACCCCTACCCAGAATTACTAAAATCCTTCAAACCTAAAGTTCGCCACAGCATTACCGCAACCCAGAAAACCGGACTAACTGTCGAACCCGTCACCACTAAAAACTTCCCGGACCTCATTAAAAACCTCAATGTCACAGCCAACCGCCGCCATTATTCCGAACGTAACCAAGAATACTACGCCCAATTACTCGCCGCTTTCAAGGGCGACGCCTACGGGCTGCTCGTCTACCTCGATCCTGCCAAAACCCGCAAGCTCCTCCAGGACACCATCAAAAACTCCAAAAATATCAAAGACGGCGCAGATATCATTAAAAAAGCCCAGCGCCAACTCGACATCATCAAAGATCTCAAACACAAAACCCCCATCTGCACCGGCCTTTTCATCGACGCCCCTCACGAAACCGTCTATTTCGTCGGCGGCGGCCCCGACCAATATTTCCCTTTCTCGCCCGTCTACGCCATCATCGACCACGCCATGCAACGCTCCATTAAAAAACAAATCCCCCGCTTCAACCTCTACGGTGTCGACGCCACTTTCGACCAACCCACCGGTCTTCTCCGCTTCAAGCAACAATATCACGGCTTCATCGAACAACTCCCCTGCGACTACACCGCTACTTTCCACCCCCTCACCACACTCGGACTGAAGGTCAAAAACCGCCTCAAAATATAGTATAATAGAGGGGTCCCCAATCCAAAGGATTGGGGTAAAAGTAGGCTTCAGCGCCGTAAGCGCAGTCATCGCTACGCGATGACAAGCAAAGGCCAGAAGCCGACGCGGATCTTTAGCTCAGTTGGCTAGAGCGTACGATTCACATTCGTAAGGTCGCTGGTTCGAGCCCAGCAAGATCCACCAAAATTTAATATGAACGAAATTCAACTAGATCTACCAGCCCTCAAATCAGAATTCGAATCTCTCGAACTCTTCTTGAGTGAGCCAAATGCTTATTCTGATCCAGAATTCCAAACCAAAAATCGCCGTTTCACTGAGCTCACCGAACTCATCGAGCTCGGCAACAAACGTGCCCAACTTCAAGCCGATATTGAAACCTCGAGCGCCGATCCCGAACTTGAATCTCTTAAAACCGACCTCGAAACCGAACTAGGAATCATCAACAACAAACTCGCAGAGTTATTAACCCCCAAAGATCCCAACGATGACAAGCCCGCCATCATCGAAATCCGCGCCGGCGCCGGTGGCGATGAAGCTTCCCTATTTGCTGCCGAACTTTTTCGCATGTATCAAAGATACACCGAAACCCACAACCTTAAACTCGAACTCCAATCCGAGAGCATCAATGACGCCGGAGGCTACAAAGAAGTTATTTTTCGTATTACCGGCAACCAGCCCTATGCTCAACTCAAATTCGAAGGCGGAGTCCATCGCGTTCAACGCATACCCACCACCGAAAGCCAAGGCCGCATCCACACCAGCACCGTAACTGTTGCCATCCTACCAGAAATCGCCGAAGCTGAATTCGAAATTAAACCCGAAGATCTCAAAATCGACATCTACCGCAGCGGTGGACACGGCGGACAATCCGTCAACACTACCGATAGCGCCGTCCGCATCACCCACTTACCCACCGGTATCGTCGTCTCCATGCAAGACGAACGCTCCCAACTTCAAAACCGCATCAAAGCCATGAACATCCTACGCTCCCGCCTCGCTGAAAAACAACGCGAAGAAGAACTCGCCAAGAATTCCGCCGCCCGTAAATCTCTCATCGGCACCGGTGATCGTAGCGAAAAAATCCGCACCTACAACTTCCCCCAAGACCGCATCACCGATCACCGCATCCATTATTCTCGTTCCAATATCCCGGCCGCCATGAACGGCGACATAGATGACCTTATCGAAGCCCTCACCAACCACGAGCGCTCTCTCCGAGCTTCCGATTAAACATCCGAATATGACAACTTCAGACCTCACCCCCCTAGCCTACTTAGAAGGCTACACTTGGTTTTACGGGCGCAAATTTATGGTCACTCCTGACGTTCTCATCCCCCGTCCCGAAACCGAAGATATTGTCACCATAGCTAAACAACTCAAACCAAAATCGATTCTTGATATCGGTACTGGCTCTGGCTGCATCGCTATCACCCTCGCCCTCGAACTGACTCAATCGGAAATAACTGCCACCGATATTTCTCGTTCATCTCTGGAAATCGCCCGTAAAAATTGGCAACAACTCGCAAAAAACCACAAAATCAAATTTCAAAAATCCGATCTCTTCCAAAACCTGCCAAATCAAAAATTCGACCTCATAACAGCTAACCTACCTTACGTAGACGAAGCTTGGCCCTGGCTCGACCAGCAAGCCCTCGCCCACGAACCATCACAAGCTCTCTATGCCAAAGACCACGGCCTCGCCGTCATCAAAAAATTCCTCACCACCGTCTCTAGCCACCTAACGTCATCCGCTCACGTCCTCCTTGAAGCCGACCCCGCCCAACATCAAGAAATCATAACATACGCCCAAAAACATAAATTAATCCATACGCAAACCGCCAACTATATCATCCACCTTACCTATTCGGGTACGCTTCCAAAATAACAGCTAACTTAATCTCGTTCGTACCCCTCAAAATCGTCATCTCTACCGTCTCGCCCACCATATATTCCCCAACCAACGATAAAATCGACCCTCTTATCCCCACATCAACCCCGTTCACCTTCAGGATAATATCCTCATCCTTCATCCCCGCCTTATCCGCTGGACCACCCTTCACCACTGCACTCGACAAACCACTATTATAGATATATGCTCCCCGTTTCACCGGCAACTTATATTCCTTCGAAACATCTGCCGTAATCGTCAGATAACTTACCCCCAAATAAGCTCTCTCCGCGCGTCCTTTCTCCATAATGCTCTTCAGCATACCCTTAACTGAAGAAATCGGAATCGCAAAACCCAACCCCTGCGCATCAGTTGAAACCGCCGTATTAATACCTATTACTTCCCCCGCCGCATCCACCAACGGCCCTCCCGAATTACCCGGATTAATCGCCGTATCCGTCTGGATCATGTCCGACAAATTCTCCGATTTCCCTGAAGAGTCACTTGCCGTCACACTCCTTCCCGTCCCGCTTATAATTCCCTGCGTAATCGAATTTTGATACACCCCCAATGCATTTCCAATCGCCAGCACCGGTTGTCCCACTGCAATCGCCTTACTGTCTCCCAGCGTCACTGTCGGCAAATCCGATACGCCAGGAATTTTCAGATACGCCACATCATTTAGCGGGTCCACTCCCACCACCTGGACATTTTCATAAGTATCACCCGCATCCGTCACAATCGTCACTGTATCCGCTCCGTCAATCACGTGCCCATTAGTCAAAACATAACCGTCACTACTTACGATCATCCCTGTACCCGCACCGCTACTTATCTGGTCCCGTCCAAAATAGTTCCTTACTTGCGTTTCTGTCAAAATCGACACTACCGCCGGCGACACCTTGCTAGCCACATTTGCAATTGTAGTCGTCTCAAACTCCAACGAGTTTCCCGCATAGTAACCTCCGCCGCCATCAATTACTGTTGTCTTACCATAATCATTAGTCAGCATAAACACTGACATCGTCACACTGCTCGCACCCAACAGCAGCGCCAAGCTGGCAATCGTTACGACTGCAACCTTAAACCCTACTCCATCACTTTTCTTTTTTTCCTTCTTAGGTTCATTAAATATCAGCGTCTCATGACTGCCCACTTTTTGCTCTTCCATCTTCCTCCATTCCTAAACGTTAAAAATTGGTCTACTAAAATACATTATCATCAAAACCACAATAATAACTGAAAAAAGCGCTGGCATTACCACATCTTCAGCCCGCATCTTACCATCGTGATTCAGTGCTGACTTGTATCCCTTAAATAATACAAAAGCCAACAAAGAGCTTACTATTGCCATCTGCGACACAATCACTCCTGTATCGCCAAAGCTATACATAATCAACCAGTGGTATAACACAAAACTCACCTCCGCCAACAACAATCCGAACACAAACGTCACCAACGAAAAATCATGGTCCTCGCTCTGGATCAGCACATGTCTACCCGCCCCATAACCGATCACAAAACCGCATATCACAATCAGGAGTGGATCTAAATTTGCCCCAACCAACACCGCCGCACTCATCCCAAAAAAGATCGCTACCAGTGCCTGTACTTCCGCCATCAATTCACTACTTTTCGGCTTTATTACCACCAACCAAAGCGCATAAATCACAGTTAATGCCACATGCGCCAAATTCAACTCTAACCCAGCGTAATATACCAGCAAAACCAAGCTCGCACCCACAATAAAATCCACTAAATTCGCCTTTATATTCAGCCACCAATATCGTGGCCTCACCGCTACCACCCGCCATTTGCTCAAAAGCACCAACAAGATACCCAAAATCCACGAACCGCTCACTAAAGTCACCACTGTCGACCCTACCGCCAACGCTAAATTCAATAGCACATGCGCCACCACACTCAACATATTCCTACCCTTACGAATACCAATAAATTCACTCATAATGTACCATTGATTATATCAAAAATAGCTCTAGTATAATATAATCAAATCTTATGGAACAGCGACGACCTTCCTTTTTTCAAAAACACCCATTTCTGAAAGATTCTCTCAGCCTTATTACCTTTATCATCGCCGTTGTCATTGGCACCATTATCTTAAACTCTTTCGTTTTCCGCAGCTACAACGTTATTGGCTCAAGTATGGAAAATACCCTTGCACCTAACGATCGTATTATCGTCAATCGCTTCGCCGTTACCATAGCTCACCTCATGGGCCAAGAATTCACCCCCGAGCGCGGCCAAATCATTGTTTTCGCCAACGGCGGCAACAGTGAAACCCTCACCTGCGAACCTACTCCTGGCATCAAGGATCAATATGTCATCAAGCGCGTCATCGGCTTCGCCGGCGAACGCGTTCAAGTCAAAGACGGTGTTCTAACTGTTTTCAACGACGAACACCCAAATGGCTTCCGCCCAGATGAATATACTCGTATTTCCGATACTGATGGCCCCAAATCTTACACTTCTGGAGAAATTGACATCATTGTCCCCGAAGGCGAAATCTTCGTCTCTGGCGACAATCGCGAAGGATCCCACTCTTACGACTCACGCAACGGTCTCGGCACCGTCCCGCTCTGCCGCATTGTCGGCCCCGCCGCCCTGCGACTCTACCCCTTCACTGCCATCCGTTTTTTCTAAATAACTGACTAAATCTTCATTATCTCGGCTTCTTTAGCCTTAAACAAATCTTCCACTTGCGAGCTAAACTCATGCGTCAAATCATCAATTTCCTTTTCAGCTCGCTTTCTCACATCTTCTGCTAACTCTAAGTTTTTAGCTTCCTTACGTCCATCTTCTCGAGCATTGCGAATCCCAATTTTCGCCTCTTCCACCTTCGCACCAGCATTTTTCACAATCTCTTTTCGCCTTTCCTCCGTCAAAGCCGGTATCGGTACTCGAATAATCCGTCCATCATCCGCTGGATTTAATCCCAAAGTCTGGTCCGCCCGAATTGCCTCAGCAATTTTAGATAAATTACTCGGATCAAACGGCATTACGGTGAGCAAAGTCCCATCCGCCACCACCACATTAGCTACCTGATTCAGCGGCATCACTTGGCCATACGCCTCTACTTTTACACCTGCCAACATATCCGGATGTGCCCGTCCCGTCCTCACTTTAGCCATCTCACCTTTAAATCTCTCCACTACTTCCCCCATCTTTTTTCTTACTTTGCTAGTATCGAACATAGCTTTTGTAGCTCCTCTTCGCTCTTAAATTTTACTATTGCTTCTCCCGTTCCTCGCGCGCTCACCCTAATTTTGACGTTCATACCCAACTTTTTGCTCAAATCCCGCGCTTCACCCTCAAATTTATCAACCTTCGGCACCGATTTCTTCGCGCCCGCTTTCACCGCTACCATATATTGCTCAACCTTGCGTGCACTCCACTCTTCTGCCACAATCCTCGGCAATATTCTCTCAATCACTCCCGGATCCGCCTTTATCAACGGCCTCATCTGCCCCTCACTCAAACCCTTATCCACCATCACCTTCTTGGCATTTTCCGGCAAACTCAACAACCGCATCGTATTTATTACTGCCGATTCACTTTTCCCTACTCGCGCCGCAATTTCCCCCGCAGTCAAGTTAAACTGGTTCTTTAGCTTCGCATATGCCGTTGCCGTTTCAATCGCGTTCAAATCCTCGCGCTGTACGTTTTCAATCAGTGATAATTCCAATCTATTTTGACCATCCAGCGTCCGTACAATCGCCGGAATCGTCTTCATTTCCGCCAACCTGCTTGCTCGCCACCGCCGCTCGCCCGCCACAATCTTATATTTCCCATCATCCTTTACCACTACAATCGGCTGCAACACGCCATGCTCTCTAATTGAAGCCGCCAAAGCCTCCAATTGCTCTAGCTTGAAATCGCGCCGCGGTTGTTCTTCATCCGGCACCACCATTTCCAACTTCAATTCCACCAACTTGCTCACCTGTGCATCTTCAGGCGCTGTCGGGTCAAACTCATCATCTACCAATTCTGTCGGTATCAACGAATCAAATCCTCTGCCCAGTCCACGCAAACTCATCTTGTCCTCTCCACTACTTCCCGAGCGAGTTCTTTATATGCCCTAGCTCCCTTACTGAATTTATCATACAAACCAATTGGTACCCCATGGCTCGGAGCCTCTGCCAACCGCACGTTTCTCGGAATCACCGTTTCGAATACTTTATCCTTAAAATATTTCTTTACCTCCGCCAACACCTGACCCGACAACGCCGTCCGCCGATCATACATTGTCGCCAACACCCCCAGCAACTTCAGTTGCGGATTCATCGCTTTGCGAATCAATTTCATACTCTCTAGCAACTGCGCCACACCTTCCAGCGCATAAAACTCTGTCTGTACCGGCAACAACAAGAAATCCGCCGCAATCATCCCATTTACTGTCAGCAACGATAAACTCGGCGGGCTATCTATCAAAATATAATCAAAATCTTGCTCAACCCCTTTCAGGGCTTCCCTAAGCTGAATAAATTTTTTATTCATCCCTGCCATTTGAACTTCCGTGTCCGCCAGTTCTGGCGTGGCCGGCGCCACCCACAGTCCCTTGCATTGCGTTTCCTTCAAAACATCCCGCATGCTCACCGAACCCAATATCACTTCCGACATTGTTCCGCTCAACTCCTGTTTTTCTATGCCCAAACCCGAACTCGCGTTCCCCTGCGGATCAAAATCCACCAAAAGTACACTTTCCCCAGCCTTCGCTAAATAAAACGCCAAGTTAATCGCCGTCGTCGTCTTTCCGACCCCGCCCTTCTGATTCGTCACCGTAATCACCTTAGCCATACATATAGTATACCATGTAGCCGAGCAACAAAAAATCCGCTACTACAGCGGATTTTTCACTTTCATTAGCCTATTTTATCGAAACAATTTCGATAACAGAGTATTTTTGGCGATGTCCAACCTCTTTATGAACCCGTTTTTTGGACTTATAGCGAATCACACGCAATTTCTCACCCTTCACCTCTTCCTCCACAACTTTCGCTACAACCTTCACTCCCTTAACTGTTGGGGTTCCGACCTCAGTCTTCTCTCCATCAATCACAAGCAAAGCGTCTAAAGCGAGCTCTTTAGTGCCTTCCGGGAGGAGGTCCACCCGTAGGGTCTCTTTTTCGACGACCACATACTGCTTGCCGCCAACCTTTATGACTGCTTTCTTCATAAAATTCCTTTTATATTATTCAACCTATTCTACCAGGAACTCCTAAACTTTTCAAGCCCCACTGCTGCCGCCAACATCATTTTTCACCGATTTCAACATCTTGCGGCTCCGATACCAATACGTGCCACCCACACCCACGCACAACACCGCAATTACGGCCAATGCAATCTCGCCAGGCCCAGTCTCCGGCAACTCCGTCGGCGTACAGTTTTTCACTACATTTACCTCCACATCATCTGTCATTGTTCCATTAGGCGTCGACACGCTCACCCCATTTACAAATTTATTGTTACCGCACTGCAAATCTTCCGCCAAAGGTGTTTTTACCTTATAAGTCAGCGTCGCTTCACTCCCAGCCTGATATCGTCCGATATTCAGCCCCCCGCCAAACAAATCATCAGCCACAAACTTGCCGCTCGGGCTAGAACCATTAATCAAGAAGGTGGTTCCCGTCAAATACCTCAACTTATTCGGCAATTGATCCGTAACAATTACATTGCTCTGCTCAGTAGTACCAGTATTCTTGTAGCGTATTCTGAAATCCAATATCTCATCTGGCCCAACTGTGATACTTTCCACCCACTCATTTTTCGCATCACGACTCACGTCTTTTGCGATCTCAAATCTCGGTTGATCTACCACAAACCTATAGCTAATATATCCAGCGTATTCATTACATCCCGGCAAAACACCCCACGCGTCATCCCAGTATCCTATATTCGCCCCCTCTGAACTAAACAAATGCTGTTGCCCCACATCTTTCCCATTCACCGTTCCGTTACTATGAATAATTGCCGAATCCGGCACAAATCTCAGATATACATCACTAGTCGCCCTCACGAACGCCTCATCCCACACACTAGCTGGCCTAGTATTTGCCGCCGTAATCGTCGCCGAAATCTCCCCCGTCGTGCCCTTAGCCACAAAACTTGGCAGAATAGAGCTGACACGCACCCCATCCGCTATTCCCGCCCCACTCGCATTTAGTGTTCTGCTTGCATTATTATGGAAATAGATTTCCACTTCATATTCCTGTCCAACCTGCAGTGTCACCTCATCGACAAACTTCGGATCACCAACTTTCCTGACGCGTACAAAATTCCGCTCATCCCCCATCGAAGGGTTATCAATTATAGAATTCATTGTCCTAAACGGTGCCGCATCAGCCCAACGGAAAGTCTCGCGTTCTGGTCCCCAAGCCAATGCCTGATAGGCCGGCATAAAGGCCACTGCAACCACTGCCCCCGTTATCGCCATTTTTAGTATTGTGTGCTTTGCTTGTTTTTTCATATGCCTCCTATGGACCAAACCTATCCCCAAACCGATTAGCTAAATCTGAATCGCTCGCCCCACCCAAATCAGTATCACGACTATCCCCCTCCGACACCGGCAATGCACCAGGCGTACTCGGTAATCCGTCCCCTTCGCTCACCACAGTTGCACCATCAACCTTATCGGCATTAGTCTCCTCACTAAATACTGGCGGTCGCTGTTGTGGCCCCAACTCCGGCGTTGGCACCTCGTCACCCTCTTGCAAGCTTTCGCCCGTTATTGGATTTACCGCCAAACCAGGCCCCCCGCCTTCGCCAACTTCCACTTCAGATCCCCCTACTCTCGGCGGAACATATTCCTCTACTGCTGGCTTCTCAGTCAACGGCTTATCCTGTGGTAATGGCGTATTATTAACTATTACTTCATGATTGGTCAAAGTCTCATCCTTCCCCTCAAGTTTCTTCGGCGGAGGTGGAGGAGTTTCTTCTTCTGGCGGAGGAGGAGTCTCCTCCTCAGGTGGAGGCGGAGTTTCTTCTTCTGGCGGAGGTGGAGTTTCCTCCTCAGGTGGAGGTGGAGTTTCCTCATCCTCCGGATCATCAATATCAATTTCATCTTTTGGTGGCGGAGTCTCGTCCGGTTCTTCATCCAAAACCACTTCCGTACGTCCTTCTTGTCCTACCGGCTGCGTGCAAGTCACAAATATCTTTTTCTCACCGCCACCGCCACTTATCACCTCGCCCGTTTTCGGATCAATTTCCTTATCTCCAAACACCAGCACCGTACGATCACCATTTCCTCTACACTGCACCAATTCCGTACTTACCAATCTGCCATCCTTAAATACCGGCCTCACATATGTCGTCAAATAATTACCATGTATCTTCGAGATGCTTTTTTCTCTATTATCTAAGTGCGCCTTTATCGCCCTGCCAAGTTCAATCCTACCTTCCGGACCCATATCCTCTATATAATCTTCCAGTACAGTCCAGTTATTTAATAAATTACTAGTTATCCCAAACTTGGTCAACTCGTCAGCCGTCAAGACATCCGCCATCGGCGCCAACGAAGATGGCATCCAAAATGCCCCATCCATACCCGTACCATCTCGCCCGTTCAACCAAATATCATACAACCCTTCCGGCGTTGCTCCCATATCTGCCAGCTCATTTAGCGATAACCTGTCCGCCCGCCTGCCATCCAAAAACAGAGCCTCCGCATAGGCTACTTCACTAATCTTCTCTGGATTGTTAACAATTGTCCCATCCTCCAGCTGATTAGCAAATATCCCATTTCCCTCAAAACCAACATAACCAGAAGTATCCAGCAGTTCTCTATCTGCCTCAAAATCACTTTCCGTATCACCCTCACCCCAAACTATCGGTGGATTCGTTTCTCCAGGCGTCGCATCTCTCTTCGCCACATCCGAACTTAGCCCAAGGCCAATCAGCCCCACCAATGCTAACATCGCAGCAGTCCTACCAAACTTCCGGTTTCTCTTCCTCTTTCTTTCCTTTTCTTCTTCAGCCGTTAGTTCTGTAGCTTCACCCTTAGGAACCTCTGTTCCTGCCGGCTTCCCGCCAGCCCCGTTCAAAATCAACATTATCTCATCCAACTCATCCCCATGATCCCCCTCTTTCATCGTCACCCTTATCACCTGTTCGGCCGTCAAACCTAACGCACGCAACTCTGAAGGGCGCATATCCTTTAACCTTCTCACGGTTTCGGCACGCTCTTCCGCCTTCGCCACTTCCCACCTATCTATGTCACCGACCAATTTGTCTAACTTCTTATCAAATTCTTCATCGCTCATGCCACTGTCATCATCAGCCTTCAATCTTTCTAAACTTATTCCCAAAGCCTCTAATGTTTTAGGGGCGGTCTTCTCAATCTTCGCCACCTTCTCCCTCTGAGTCATAGCCTTCTTTTCGCCACCAACATCACCAACAACACCCTCCACTTTACTCTTCAAGCTCGGATTCTCTGGATTATTCATTTTCTTTCTTTTTGTTTGTTTTTATTATGACTTCTGTCCCCATGCTAGCATTAGCGCATTAATATGTCAAGGTCATTTTCAAAGAAAAATCACGCTCTTACGCGTGATTTTTCTTCAGTTATTACTTTATATCATATTTGATATTTTTTTATTTTTACATTGGTTTTCCTTTCTTATTTTAGTCATCCCCACCCGTTATTACTTCATTTCTTGATTTAACAAAAACTTACCAATCTTCATATTCAGATTCCGTTTTTGTTCCCGATCTAATCGTTTTTCCATAACTTCTTGGCTCTCTTGCATGTCTGGTATTGCACTTGCTTCTGCAAGTACTCCGCTACCAAAATCTTCCACCCCGCCTTCACCCAAAACTACTTTTCCTTCCTCAGGGTGTGCTTCGAACTCAAATCCGCTTATAGTTTCCTTCATCTCGTTTGTCCTTTCTTTTTGTTTTCTCCGCATACCCTGCGAAAGTTTTATTTTTATTTGTTAGATGTTTATTTTTATTATCTAACTGCTACTCATACTAGCACACTTTATCAAAAAAGTCAATACTTTTTATGCTTATTTTTCACAGAAAGTCAAATTAACAGGGGTCTAGCTTACGCTTTTTCTAACGATATCGTCAATTGCTTCTCGCCAATTTTCACTATTTCATCATATCCATAATTCTCTCCCGTCGTCATATCTACCGCCAATACTTCTTCTTGCACCATTTCCTCAAACCCTCCCGGCACACCTTCACTCAAACTTAACCGAATTCTATCATCCACGTTCAGACCAGCCTTTTTTCGCGCCGCCTGCACAAATCGGATCAGCTCCCGCGCAAACCCTTCATCACGTAGCTCACGCGTCAACGTTTTATCCAATTTCATTTCACTACCATGAATAACTTTTTTAACATTTACTTCTTCCGCAATAATCCTCTCATAGAAATCATCCAATTTATCCCCGTTATATTCCAGCTCCGCCAGCGGCTGCCGCACTTTAATTTGTTCTTCAGTCTCAGATTTGTTCATGCGCAATGCCAGCCCTTCTGTAATAATCTCACGGCATCGCGCCATATCATCCAACACTTTCTGATCAACCATCACGTTCGTCGGCCAGTCCAACAAATGCACACTTTCGCCTCCCACCATTTTCTGCCACAACTCCTCCGCCAAAAATGGCGTAAATGGCGCCAACAAAACCGCTAGTTTCGACAACACGCAATGCAGTGTGCCATACGCCTGCGCTTTGTCCGCATCATCTTCGCTCTTCCAGAAGCGCCGACGACTTCGCCGCACGAACCAATTACTCGCATCATCCACAAACGGCAACACCCCAGCCAACGCATCCGGCAGGTTATATTTCTCCATATTTTCCGTAATCTCGGCCTTCAACTGATGCGACCGCGAAATTATCCAAATATCCAACGGGCTCTTCAAATCCTTCAGTTCTACAAATTTACCATCAAACTCCCATCCATCTACCTCAGCATACATCGTAAAGAAATCATACATATTCCAGATCATTGCCAACTTCCTCTGCACATCAGACACATCCTTATCGAGTAACGCAAAATCCTCTCCCGACAATACGGGACTCGACAACAACAAGAACCGCAACGCATCTGCCGAATACTGATCCATCAACTCGTTCGGATCCGTAAAATTACCAAGAGATTTGCTCATCTTCCGTCCGTCATTTCCCGCTAACGTCCCCGTCGTAATCACATTTGTGTACGCTCGCTCGCCAAACAACGCCGTATTAATCACGTGCACGTAATAAAACCATGCCCGCACCTGCCCCACATACTCCACAATAAAGTCCGCCGGATAATTTTTTTCAAACTTTTCCTTATTCTCAAACGGATAATGCAACTGCGCAAACGGCATCGACCCCGACTCAAACCAACAATCCAACACCTTCTCGATTCGCTTAAAATGCTCTCCATCAATATCAAATTCAATCTCATCCACCCACGGCCGATGATAATCTTCCAATTTCACCCCAGACAACTCTTCCAGCTCCGCATAGCTCCCTACTACTTTAATAGTATCCTTATCCCCCCTCCACACTGGCATCGCCGTTGCCCAAAACCGATCACGCGACAAATTCCAATCCGGCGCTTGTTCAATATTCTTCGCAAACCGCCCGTGTTTCAGATACTCCGGGAACCAATTTATCCCCTCGTTTTTCTCTAGCATCAGCGGTTTACTTCCTTGCACATCAAAAAACCACGACGGAATTGCCCGATACATCAACCTCTGCCCCGACCGCGGGTTAAATGGATACTCATGCTGCACGTACTCAATCTTCCAAATCAGCCCCCTCTCTTCCATGCACTTCGCGATAAACTTATTCCCCTCCCAACACTCAATCCCCCGCTCATCCGTATCCCGCACTCCAATTTCATGCAACTTTTCTGCTACCTTACCGTCAAAATAACCATCCTCATCCACTCCCCATCTTATCAAAAACTTCTCGCGCATTGCCAATTCGTAATCCGCCTCACCATACGCCGGCGCGATATGTACAATCCCTGTTCCCTCCTCCACCCCCACAAAATCCGCCGCATAAACCTTATATGAATTTTCATCACCATCTAACCCCAACAACGACTCGTATTTCTCACCAACCAACTTTCCGCCCTTAAACGTATCTAACACTTCATATTCTCCACCCATAAAAACCTTCTCCACCAATTCCTTCGCCACTACAAAAACATCTTCTCCCACTCGCACTTCAGCATAATCCAATCCCGCATCCACCGCCAACGCCGTATTGCTCGGCAACGTCCACGGTGTTGTCGTCCACGCCAACAGATATTTATCGCCCCACTTAAATTTTACATATGCACTCGGGTCTGTCACTGTCCGATACGCGTCGTTATCCATCGTCACTTCATTTTTAGAAACCGGCGTTTTAAAACTGGTATCATACATCAATACCTTCATCCCCTCATAAATCTTCCCCTTCTCGTACAACTCCTTGAACGCCCACCACACCGACTCCATGAAGTCCTTATCCATCGTCTTGTACGCCCCCTTAAAGTCCACCCAACGCCCAATCCTATCAACTATATTCTCCCAGGTCTCAGAGTTCGCCACCATCAATTCCCGCGCCGTCTCAATATATTTCTCAAGCGAAATCGACTCTACTCTCTCGCCAATCCGCAATTCTAATTCATTAGGATCACCCCCCGCCACTCGTGACACTGTCCCGCCCAAATGTTTCTCTGTAAAGTTCTCTGCTGGCAGTCCATGACAATCCCAGCCCCACCGCCGCTCCACCCTAAACCCCCGCATTGTCCAAAAACGCGGCACCGCATCCTTTACAATCGAAGAAAGTAGCGTCCCATGATGTGGATTCCCCGTGATAAATGGTGGCCCATCATAAAACACATAATCCTCCCCACCCTTCTCCACTGACTTCTCAAACGTCCGATCCTTCTTCCAAAACTCAATCAGCGCCTTCTCATACTCTCCCACTTTCCGCCTCGAACCATATTTATACTTCATACGTCTCCTTTCTTTAACAAAAAAGCTCCAACTTTCCATTGGAACTCTCGCGAGCGGTACCATCCAATTTTTCTGCCCCACCAGAACACTTACTTCATCTTTCACGCAGATTCACGGCAGGTTCTACTTTCTCGCGATTTCTTCCCGCAGCTCAGAGCTGATAACTCCTCGATTGCCTTTACTAAAATATAACACCAAAATCCCAAAAATAAAACCACTAACCTTTAAGCTGCAAGATCCCTAGCCCTCCCTCTTCCTTCAAAGTTCCATCAAAGCCCCTCGCAAACTCCATCACCGCCTTCTTCACACCCGGCAATTTACTATTCCGAAAGTCATGCACCACAATCACTCCTCCACTAACCATCCTCGGCGCCACCAATCTTAAACTATCCGCCATCGATTCATAAAAATCTCCATCCAAAAACGCAAAACAAATCTTCCCCGGCATATCCTCCACCGACAACTCCGAAAACCACCCTTTCACCACAAACGGCTCAACCAACCCCGCCTTCTTAAACCTCCTCAAGACCTCAGATTCATCCGCTCGCAACTCCCCTTGCGCAAACTCCCCACCACTCGGCAACCCCTCAAAACTATCATATAGCCACAAATCCTTCCCAGTCCCCACCAACTCAGCCCCCAGTAGCACCGACGTCTCCCCCTTATAACACCCCATCTCTACCACATCTCCGTCCACACCACCAGCAATCACCTCAGACAATCCTCGCAATACCACCCCTACTTCCCCCTCACTTACTTGCTTCACTACCCCTCCCTAAACATCTCTATAATTTTTCCGGCCACTCGATTCGCAATATCCTCATGCCCCTCCACCGAAAAATGCACTCCATCATCCGTCAAAGCCACCGTATCTAAATCAACCCAATCCGCCACCCTCTCTTTCATCGCACCAACCAACCTCTCTCGTTCCCCCTCATCCATTTCATACCAGCCCACCTTATTCACCGCCCGTGGTGGCAAAATATATAAAAACCTCGGCATCCCCCCGTTATATTCCTTCAAATATTGTGTTCGTCCCTCAAACCACAGTAAATCCTCCACAATCATCCCAACTGGTCGTTCATATTTAATCTTCAAATCATTTGTACCGAGAGCAATCACCACTAAATCCACTGGTGACGCTTGCTTCAGCATAATTTCATAGTGCTCATGCCCATCATAATCCTTATCTTGCTCCCGCGATTGCTCAAAACTTCCCGCGCATCTACCCGGATAGCCCGCCTCAATTACTTCAAAACCATCCCCTAGTATTTCAGATAACCGCCCCGCCCATCTTTCATACTTCTCCAATCGCCCATTTTCATCATATTCCGTACTCCCCCATACATTTGAATCCCCATAAATTAATATTTTTATCATACCCCAAGTATAACCTATTTCCTCGCCCGCAGCGCGTTCAAAATACTCGCCAAATACTCCAAAACCTCATCCCAATTTACAGCCCTCTTCACTCCATCATCAACATTAACTGTTCTATTCCAGCTATAATCTCCAAACAAAATTGCGCCAACTCCGGCCCGATGTGCGCTTAACACATGCTTCGGCTGATCATCGATCAAATAGCTCACCCCTAATTTTAGGCATATTTCATCCTTGGTTTTATTGTGCGAGCTATAACCATCTATACTCTCGTAAGCACCCAAAAAATGTATATCATTTATCAGCCCCGGAAAATAATTCTCCAGCCACATTTTTGTTGTTTCCTTCATTGCAGTATGCCGCGAAGTCACCGCCACCACATCAAAATCATCTCGTAATATACCCAACGCCCGTTGCGCACCCTCTATAACCTCTAGCCCACTATAAAATTCCATATCTTTTAGCGCCTGGTCTGACCTTTTCTGCCACTCTTCTCTATCAATACTAAACATCTTCCCCCAATCCTCAGTATATATCCCAGGGTGAATCTCTTCTCCCCATTTCCTGTTTGCATACTCACAAAACGCCGGGCAAAAACCCGCCACCACATCATCTATATCAATCGCTATCAGCCTACGAGCCATCACATTACTTGCCTAATGTATAAAAACTAACTTCATTCATCAATGGTAACGGCGTCCCCACCCACCTTTTTTGCTCTTTCCCATCATCCGCTATCGCAATAATCGTCGGGTACTGCACGATATCATACACTCGCGCAAAACCTTCCCCGTCACGGCTCTCTGGGTCTAAACTCTCCAACTCCTTCCCCGTCCGCCGGTTAAATTCTCTCATCCAATCAATCACCTCGCGCGAATAATCTGTATAATCCTTCCAAACAATCACTACCCTCATTGCCCACTCCTTGGCTTTCTGTTGTTCTTTCGCTTCTGTTCTCCAATAATCTTTTCAAATTCATCCAAACTCTTAAACTCTCTAAACACACTTGCAAACCGCACGTATGCAATTTCATTAACTTCTGCCAAAACCTCCAAAATCGCCTCGCCAATCACCTGCGAGCTCACTTCTTCTTGCTCTAGGTCATAAACCATATCTTCCACCCGGTCCACCACCTCCTCAACCTCCATTGCCCCCTCCAAAAACTTCCCCACACTCTTGCGAATCCCGGTCGTCAACTTATCCCGATCAAACGCTTCTTTCCGACCACTCCGCTTCCTCACCATCAACCCCGACCGCTCAATCCGTTCATAAGTCGTAAACCGATACTTCCCATCCAAAGATACTCGTCGTCGCCGTATCATCGTCCCATCTTGCGATTCCCGGCTTTCAACTACCTTACTCTCGCCAATCCTCAGTCCCTTACGCATGCCAAGCCACCTCCTCTCTACGTCAACTAATCTTTATTTTTCTTCCTTCGCCTCAAAATAGCCGGCACATCATCATCGTCATCATTATCCGCCTTAATATTATCCCACATATTTCCCGTCGCCGGCTGCACGAAATCAGAACTCTTATTATCTTCCATCTCCGCGTCTCTGTTCAAATCCATATCTACCGATTCCACCGTCGCTGTCTCCCGCCTAGACTCTTCCGTCTGTAATTCCGGACTCTCAACCGTCCTCATGCCGTTTTTGTAGTACGCCGAATCAAACCCCGTTGCTACCACCGTAATCACAATCTCATCATCCAGTTCCGGACGCACGCTCGCACCAAAGATCACGTTCGCATCTGGACTCACGCCCGCCGTAATCAGTTCGGCCGCCTCGCGAATCTCATCCATGCTCATATCGTAACCACCAGCTACCGAGAACAGCACGCCCTTCGCGCCATCAATTGATACCTCAATCAACGGAGACTCAATCGCTTGCTGAGCCGCCATAATCGCGCGATTCTCACCTGAAGCCCGACCAATTCCCATCAAAGCCGACCCCGCATCCTTCATCACTGCCTTCACGTCCGCGAAGTCCAAGTTAATCAACGAATGCTCAGTAATCAACTCTGAAATCCCCTGCACGCCCTGCCTCAAAACATCATCCGCAATCTTGAAAGTCTCTGACAACGGCGTCCTTTGATCTATCGTTTGCAACAACCTGTCATTTGGAATCGTGATCAGCGCATCCACATTACGTGCCAATTTATCAATTGCCCAATCCGCATTGGCCTTACGCTTCGCCCCTTCAAATGTAAACGGTTTGGTCGAAACCCCTACTACCAAAATGCCTTGCTTTCTAGCCTCTTCAGCCACGATATAACCCGCGCCAGAACCCGTACCGCCACCCGCGCCTAAGGTAATAAACACCATATCCGCACCTGAAATCGCCTTCTGTATATCTTCGCGTGACTCTTCAGCCGCTTTTTCGCCAACTGCCGGATCTGCGCCTGCGCCCAATCCATTCGTCGTAGCGTGCCCCAAATGCACCTTCACATCCGCTCGCGAATTATGCAGTGCCTGCGCATCCGTATTCATCGCGATAAACTCCACCCCCGCTAAACCAGCGTCCTTCATGCGATTAATCGCCGAACCACCAGCTCCCCCTACGCCCACAACCTTTATACTTGCTGTACTTTCCACCTCTGTTGGTTTTACTTCGGGCATTTTGACTCCTCACTTTCAATTCTGCTCCCATATTAACATCTGTCAGTATAGAATTCAAGCAGAAACTCGGAATAGCAGGTTTTAGGAACGTATGCGAAGCATGGTTCACAAAATCTGCTATTCCGAGTTTCTCTTTGATATTTTTACTTGAACATATTGAACAGTTTCTTGATCAGACCGCCGCTCTTCTTCGTCTTCTTATCCGATTTCTTCTGCGCCATTGCCTCCCCGCTGCGCGCACCAATTAACATCAACCCCAATGCCGTCGCATATTCCGGTTTAGCCACTGCCTCACCCAAAGATCCCAATTCCGGCGGCACCCCAATCCGCGCTGCCAATTCCATCTTCTCCTTCGCATAAATCTCAATGTCTCGCAATTTCGCCCCACCGCCTGTCAGCACCACACCTTCTGGCAATTTCCTATCATAGCCCGCCTTCTTTAGTTCCTTCCTCACTTCACCAAATATCTCATCCAGTCGCGCTTCTGCCGTTTCATCCACCTCTGCCCTGCTAAATTTCAACTCATCTCGCCCCTTCTTGATTACAATATCCTTATCACTCACTCCAAATACCCCCGTCACAAACCGGCATTTTATCTCCTCAGCTATTTCCGGCTCCGCCTTTAACACCATCGCTAAATCATTTGTGATGTTATTGCTCCCCTTCGGCACCACCCCAACATATTGCAAATCGCCCTCGTCAAACACCGCCACACCAGTCGTCGCTGCTCCTATATCAATCACCCCCACGCCATTTTCCATCTGGTGTTCCGTCAAAACCGCCCGTGCCGCCGCCACTACGCTCGGCACTAATCTCTGAGTGGACACCTTTGCCATCTCCGCTGCCTTGCGCACATTCTCGCAGTACGGCACAAGTCCCGAGATCACATTGGCTCTCACCTCTAATCTCGACCCTCTCATCCCCAGCGGATCTTTTATCCCCCCCTGTCCATCCAAAATATAATCATGCGGCACCAAATCCAACGTTTCCCGATTAGCTGGAACCTTTCCGGTTATCGCCATCGCATCCACTCTGTCCAAGTCCGACTCATCAATCTCATGCTCCGTTGTCCCCACTGCAATCATCCCCTCCGCCTTAGTACTCAAAATATGCACACCATTTACGCTAACTGTCGCCGCGTCCACTTGCACCCCGCTCATATCTTCCACTGGCTTTAACGCCACATCAATTGCGCTTGCTGGACCAGTTAAATCTACCACTATCCCCTTACGCATCCCACCCGAACTCGCTTCGTTATATCCCACTACCGATACATGCCCGTCCCGGCCAATGCTCCCCACCACCGCACGAATGCTCCCTGTTCCTATGTCCAATCCCACCGCAAATCGAGATTTTTCTTCCATATCGTTATTGTATCACGCTTTTGTTAATATTTCGCAACCTTCTTCCGTCACCAAAATCGTATGCTCAAAATGCGCCCCTATTGAGCCGTCCTTCAAAAATACCGTCCAACCATCTTTCCCCACCACCGTATCCGCCTTCCCCAAGCTCGCCATCGGCTCAATACAAATCGTTTCTCCCGCACTTAATACATATCCCTCTCCCCTCCTTCCGAAATTCGGTATATCCGGCGGCATATGAATCCGTTCGCCAATGCCATGTCCCACATAATTCCTTATAATACCCAACTTCCCTTTTTCCAAAACTGCTTCAACTGCCGCCCCAATATCACCCAACGCCACCCCCGCTTTCACTTGTTTTATCCCCTCATATAAAGCATTTTCCGTGCAACTCAATAAGTGTTTCAGCGCCGGCCCCCCCTTACCAATTATCATCGTAAACGCCGAATCCACGTAATAACCCTGATATTTTATCGATAAATCAAAACTGACCTTATCGCCATCCTCCAGCACATTGTCTTCCGGCACACCATGGATCAACTCATCATTTACGGAAATACAAATCGCTCCTGGAAAATTTGGCTCTTCTTCGTAATAAGCCACTTCCGCACCATATCCCAAAATCTTGCCCTCTACCCATTTGTCGATATCTTTCTCGTTCATGCCTACTTGCACGTAACCACGCAATTCTGCCAAAATCCTGCCCAAGATTTCCCCTCCTTCGCGCATTGCATCCAGCTTATTCGCCATAACTTTTTTCCGCTCCGTCCTTATCTTCACTAGCCAAAATTGCCAACTCATCCAGTACGCCCCAATCGCTCAAAACCGCTTCAATCCTGTTCGTAATTTCATCAATTGTTCCCACGCCGTCAAGTGTTGTAATTTTTACATTATTAGCTTCAAACAGAGGTAATATTGAATAAATATTTTGTTCAAAAATCTCCCAACGCCTCTCCACCACCTTCCGCGTATCATCGCTCCGTCCTCGCTCTTCTATGCGTTTCCACAACTCCTCCTTCGGCACATCCAGCACAATTGCGCCCTCAATTCTAGCCATATCGCCATTTTCGACCATCCATTTTGCCTGCACTTCGTCGCGCGGATAGCCATCCAATATTACTTTCGTACCAGCCGCTTCAATTTTCGACATTGCATCGTGCATCAAGCCCGTCACCAATTCATCATCAAATAACTCGCCTGTTTTTAAATCCTCATTTATCGTTGCATTATGCTGATCGCGCAACAATTGTCCTACGCTCAACCATTTCCAGCCATATTTCTCCGCTAATATCTGTCCCTGCAAGCTCTTGCCGCTGCCGGCCAGCCCAAATAAGGCAATCATCCGATTTTCTCCTTCACCAACCTCGCCACCGTCGCCCCATCCGCACTATTACCAATTAGCATCTTCACTTTACCAATTACCATCCCCATATTTGCCACCTCGCCTTCCCCCAAACTCGTCAGCACCTCGTCAATCTTTTCTCTTATTGCATTTTCATCCATCTGCTCCGGCAAATACTCCTCCAAAATCTTCTGTTCAAACTGCTCGCTCTCCACCAAATCGCCCCGACCATTAGCCTCATACATCGCAATTGCCTCTTTACGCCGCTTAATCTCTTTCATAATCAGCGCTTCAATCTCCGCATCAGACAAGCCTTTTTCTCTCTTGCCCTCAGCTACCTCCGCATCCAAAATCGTCGCCTTCAAACCGCGCAACACCGTCACAATAGCCGCCTCCTTTGCCAACATTGCCGCTTTCAAATCCTGATCTATTCTTTTCTTCAACTCCATACCACTCTCCCTTCTGCACTAATTATACACTAAAAAAATTACCCCTTTCGGGGCAATTTTTACTTCAATCCGAGCTTCATCCGCTCCGCCTTTTCGGCTTTGCGTTTATCCCGCAAAATCGCCTTCGTGCGCCGATCTCGCTTAGAAATTGGTTTGCTAAATCGCATCCCCTCTTTCGCTGTTGCCATCACGCCGCTCTGCAAAACCTTGCGGTTAAACCGGCGAATAATGTTCTCGTTCGCCTCAGACTGGTCTTTTCTCGTTACTCTTATTGCCATAGCCTATATCCTATCATATATCCTCTCCTTTTTCAACACTCAAAATCCTCCCTTCCACCGAGCGCACGCCATTCCAGTCATTAATCTCCAAACTCACCAAAATATCCATTCTATTTCCGCCCTCAACTTCAAACCACTTATCCGGGGCATAAAACGCCACCAATTTCATCGTCCTTCCGCCCCCATCTCTTACATTTAATCGCAAATGCTTTCCGTCTGTCCCCATCCTCCCCACCGACAACACTAAAACATCCTTTAGTCTAAATACTGGTTCCGGATTCCCCTCCCCATATGGCTCCAATAAGCTCATTTCCTCACAAAATTCCTCCGTCAAATCCTCCAAACCCTTCACAACCAAATCCTCCTGCACTGCCAAAAACCTCTCTTGATTCTTCAGCTTCAGCCCCCGATAATACTCATTCGCGTCTTTTTTAAATGCTTCATAATTAGAATTAGCAATCGTCACTCCACATGCGAAATTATGTCCTCCTCCAGCCACTAGCATCTTCTGGCAATGTGTGATATAATCCGCTAACGCAAATTCACCAAAGCTTCTCCCACTCCCTTTCAGTAGCCCTCCCTCCACCTCAGCAAACACAAAACTCGGTTTTTTATACCGCTCCGTCAGTCGACCCGCAATAATCCCCACCACTCCCTCATGACAATTCCCCTTCACCACCAATACTGAATCATCTGCTATCCCCGCCCCTTCAATCTCAGAAATGGCCTTGCTCTGTGCCGCTCGTCTCTCTTTATTTAGCTCATCCAACTCCTTCGCCAAAGCAAACGCTCCTGCTCCTCCTTCCGCCAATAGCAATCGTAACGATTTCGTCGCCGTCTGCATCCGTCCGCTCGCGTTCAATCTCGGTCCAATCTGAAATCCAATCGCATGCGTATCGATTTTCTGCACTCCCACCAATTTCATCAACTCCACCAAACCCTTCCGCCGCGTCTTCTGTAGCACCCTCATCCCAAATTTCGCCAAAATTCGATTCTCCCCCGTCAAAGCCATTGCGTCACACACCGTCCCAATCGCCACCAGATCCAACAGCCACTTCTCTTGCCCATTACAAGCTCCCCCATTTACCCTCATATTCACTGCCTGTGCCACCTTAAAAGCCACTCCTACCCCCGACAAATCCAACCCCACCTCACCCAATTTCGGGTTCACCACCGCCACCGCACCCTTCGGTGCCTCCAGTACCTCATGATGATCCGTCACAATGCAATCTACCCCCTTCTTCTTCAGCACCGAAATTACCTTCCCGCTCCCACTTCCGCAATCCACCGTCACCACCAATCCAGCCCCTGACTTCACAATCTCATCCACCACTCCCTCGTTCATCCCATACCCATCCATAAATCTATCCGGCAACAAGATCTCGACGTCCTTCACTCCGGCAAACTCAAGCGCCTCTTTCATCACCACACTTGAAGTCACCCCATCCACATCATAATCCCCGTAAACCACCACTTTCTCATCCTTCTTACCTGCCAACAAAATCCGTTTCACCGCCTTTTCCATGTCTGGCAACAAAAACGGATCCTCCAAATCCTCATACCGCGGACTCAAAAACCCCTCGTCTAACCCCCTCTTCCGCATCAACTGCGCAAACAGCACACTCCACTTCTTCATCCCCCCATTATACCTTATCTACCCAATTTTCTTCGCTGGCCCTTTGCCCTGCCCACTCATCTGTTGGCTCTTGATCACCATGCTCTGCAACTCCTTCAAAATCGGAAATTGCTTATTTGTCTGATAAACATTGCTATTCCCCTTCTTACTCACCAACAAAAAACCGCCTTTCACCAACCGCTTCAGCTCTCTCTGAATATTCCCCGGGTCCTCCTTTATCAGTTTCGACAACCCCCGCACGTGCGTCTTAAAATCCGGGTATTTCGCAAACACCACCAGAATCTTCCGTCTGACCCTACTGGTC
The DNA here is from genome assembly GCA_009783305.1 of Candidatus Saccharimonadota bacterium. Lineage (GTDB taxonomy): Bacteria > Patescibacteriota > Saccharimonadia > Saccharimonadales > Saccharimonadaceae > UBA2834. Next base: position 84,604 of record WRHJ01000003.1, on the reverse strand, counting down.
ACAAAAACGTCAAGCATTAGCGCACCTCTCTTTTCATACCCCCATTATACACGAAAAGTAAAAATCACAACAATAATCTCAGCCAATTTCTCTAAATCTCGGCACCATTTTCCCCTCCACCTTCACATCTTCCAAAAACATCTCATACGGTCGCACCCAAATCTGATTATCACCGTACTGCGCCTGATAAACCACCAGATCTTCAAGTGTTTCACTATGCTTTGCCGTTCCCAATACAACATATTCCTTATTCTTATAATGTCGGTACCTCCCACCAACCCTCAGCTCCGTCATATCTCGCCTCCGTTTTATCATATATAATAGTAGCATGTATTATTATGAGGTCGCCCCTACCAAAATTTTTCGTGCTAGCAGCGACATCCTCACCTACGAACACGACCAACCATTGTCACCCGGTACCATTGTTATCATCCCTCTTGGCAAAAAAACTGTCCCTGGCCTACTCGTCAAACAAGTTAAAAAACCTCGATTCCCTACCAAACCCATCGAAAAAATCCTTTACGATCAACCTCTCCCGCCTCATCTTCAACAATCCATCCTCTGGCTCAGCAAATATTACTCCTGCCCCCTCCCCACCGTCCTCCAAACCGCCTTACCAAAAGGAATTGATAAGACGCGACGAGCTAAAGCAGAATCTGAACAGGACATTTCTAAGAACGTAGCGACTCCCAAGAAAACCCTGCCTGAAACAGGTTTTCTTGGCGACCAAGCTGGTTCTAAGAAACATTCCGTTCAGATTCCACTCAACTCATCTCAACGCCAAGCCATCTCTGAAATCAACTCTTGCAAAAGCAATACTGTACTACTCCACGGAATTACCGGCAGCGGAAAGACAAACATCTACCTAGAATTAACCCGCCAAACCATTAAAAAAGGCAGCTCCGCCATCATCTTAGTTCCTGAAATCGCCCTCACCTCCCAACTCGTCCAAAACTTTCAAGTTCACTTTAAAGATATTACTCTCCTCCACTCCAAACAAACCGAAGCCACCCGTCATCTACTTTGGGAGAACATCCTCAAAAACGACCAACCCCAAGTCATCATCGGTCCTCGCTCCGCCCTCTTTGCACCAGTCAGAGATCTCGGCCTCATCATCATCGACGAAGCCCACGAGCCCGCCTACCACCAAGACCAAGCTCCCAAATACTCTGCCACCCAACTCGCATCTGTTATGATAGGTGTTGTAAAAAATAATAAAACAGGTACACAAGCGTTCGCGCTCATGGGTACTGCTACCCCCACCATCACCGACTATTACCTGGCAAAACAACGCAAAGCCATCATCACGCTTGACCAACTCGCCATCAAAAACTCAGCTCACGCCAATCTGCAAATCGTCGACCTAAAAGATCGCACTAACTTCAAAAAACATCACCTCTTTTCCGACCAACTCCTCACCGCTATCCAAAATTCTCTGGCATCAAAAACCCAAATCATGATTTTCCATAACCGTCGTGGCTCTGCCCCCCTCACCATTTGCGACCATTGTGGTTGGCAAGCCGTTTGCCCTCGTTGCCTCCTGCCCCTCAACCTCCACACCGACAAATACGCCCTCGTCTGCCACACCTGCGGTTTTAAAAGCCCCGTACCCACCTCCTGCCTCAAATGCCAACACGCCAATATCCTGCACAAAGGCTTCGGCACTAAACTCATCGAAGCCGAACTTGCTAAACTATTCCCCAACGTCAAAATCGCCCGCTTCGATGCCGATACTGAAACCGAAAAATCTCTCCATCTCATCTACGACGAAGTCAAAGGCGGCCGTATCGACATCATCATTGGCACTCAAATGATCGCTAAGGGCCTCGACCTACCCCATCTCTCCACTCTAGGTGTCGTTCAAGCCGACTCCGGCCTCGCCCTCCCCGATTTCTCTTCCGAAGAGCGCACTTTCCAACTCCTCACCCAAGTTATTGGACGTGCCAACCGTGGCCACCAAGACTCCAACATCATCATCCAGACCTATCAACCAGATCATCCTGCCATCAAATTTGGCGCTCAAAGCAATTATCAGGACTTCTACCGCCATATCGTCAAAAACCGCCGCGCGTCCGTCCTCCCCCCCTACTCCTTCCTCCTCAAACTCACCATGACCTATAAAACCGAGAGCGTTTGCGTCAAAAACATCAACGACCTACGTAAGAATCTCAATGAGATCGACAGCCCACTCCTCTCCATTTCTGCCCCCATGCCCGCGTTCCACGAGCGCACCCCCCAGGGCTTCACTTGGCAACTCATCATCAAATCCAAAAAACGCCAACTCCTCCTCGACATCATCCGAAATCTCCCCAAGAACCCCTATCTCCACTTCCATCTCGATCCTCCCACTCTTCTCTAGCCATGCTACAATATGCTTCATGATAAGTACGGATATATTCCTACAAATGGTGCTCCAAACACTGGGTATCCTTATCAATATTATTCTTTTCACCGTTCGTAGCAAAAAATCCAAAGGCACATACAAAGCTATGAAGTTGTGGTTAAAAGAAAGCATGCAAAAACTACAGGAATACGAAGGACAACGACGTGGAAAACACCAGATATATCCCAAAGCGCCAATCGCCACCTATCGAATCGTGGCTTTCTTTTTCTCCAGCCTAGGCTTCGCCATACAGATATTCCACTTTTTTAACGCCCTCCCGCTCATGAAGGACTCTGCCTCATACGACTCCATCCAATCCGCACTAGAAGCCACCCTCGGCCCAGGTGAATTCGTTATAGTCTTTGGTATGTCTATGACTTGCTATATTCTTTCATCCTTCTTTCTTATATACTACAACTTCAAAAGTTCCGCTCAAGACAAAAGTCGGTAAATAGCGAGCATCATCTCTCTAATCTATGATATGATATGAAAAATATGGAAATCATCACCACCCCCAACCCTAAACTCCGTCAAAAATCCACTAAAATCGGGCAAATCACACCCGAAGTCCTTGATATTATTGCCCAGATGCGCAAATCATCCGAAGATTGGGAAAAGGAACACGAATTTGAACTCAGCGCTGCCATGGCCGCTCCCCAGCTCGGCCACAACAAACGTATCATTATCGTCCGCGAAGATCTCAACGACAAGAAAAACCCCAACTTCATCGCTCTTATTAACCCCGAAATCATCAAAAACGAAGGCGAGCTCACCAGTGATTACGAAGGTTGCCTCTCTGTCCCCAGCATTTATGGACTCGTCCCTCGCTACCCTAAAACTCGCCTCAAAGCCATCCTCGAAGACGGCACCGAAGTTCGCATCAAAGCTGCCGACGGACTAGCTAGAATTCTTCAACACGAAATTGATCATCTCGACGGAATCCTCTTCATCGATCACATCAAAGACAAAACTGACGCCTTCTTCGTCCTTGATAACAAGGGCGACCTCCAGCCCCTCGATTACGATCAGAATATTAAAGATAACAAAGATCTCTTCCCTGATGAATAAAGTTGTCTTCTTCGGCACTGGCCCAGTCGCCGCCGCATCTCTAAAATCACTAATGGGCCACTTCGAAATCGAGCAAGTCATCACCAAACCGCGCAACCCTCGCCACAAAGGCATCGTGCCGGTCGAAGAGCTAGCCGCCGCCAACAACTTGCCGCTAGCATTTGCCAATACCAAACTCGAACTCGATCAACTCTTCGACGCCGCAAATTTCAACAGCCGCCTCGGCATTATCGTCGACTACGGCGTCATCGTATCATCGAGAGTCATCAAAAGTTTTGAACTCGGTATCATCAATAGCCATTTCAGCCTACTCCCAGAGTGGCGCGGCGCCGATCCCATCACCTTTTCAATTCTCAGCGGTCAACCCGCCACCGGTGTCAGCCTCATGCTAGTAGAGCCTGAACTCGACACCGGACAACTCATTTCCCAAGAACCTATCAACATTGACCCTGCTGATACCACCCCATCGCTCACCCAAAAACTTATCAATCTCAGCAATCAGCTCCTCGCCAAATATATCCCGCTCTATCTAGACGGCCAGGTTACACCCTATCCTCAGTCCAACCCTGAACAAGCTACTTATTCCCGCCGACTCAACAAAGCCGACAGCCAGCTTGACCCTAACACCAAAACTGCCGCAGAACTAGAGCGCCAAGTTCGCGCCTTCATCGACTTTCCCAAATCTAAGCTCACACTACTCAACACCCCCTGTGTCATTACTGCTTCCCACGTCGCTCCCCAACCAAAAACTTCCATCGACCCAAAATGCGCCGATGGCAATTACCTCATTATCGATCAACTCATCCCCGAAAACTCCAAAAAAATGACCGCTGAAGCTTTCCTCAACGGCCACCAAAAATAACCTAAATTCGATCTTTCCCCGCCCTAATCTCTTCCTTCAGCTCCGCCATCACGTCCTGCACAATACTCTTATACTGCGGGCAATTTTTTTCTAGCCAAGCTGCGCTATCACTCATATCTCCATCCTCGCCTTCGCCATCAATAATCTTTTCAAACTCTTCTATTTGCGCCTCAGTCATCCCCTCACTCATCCTCTCGCCCACGCGCACTTCCATTTCTTCTTGCAAATGCTCCAAAAACGCCTTCATCTCAGCCTCTGGCATATCATCAACCCCTAACCCCTCCAGAAAAGTTCTATCTAATTCAAACATAAGCATTATCTCCTTTCCGCTAGTTTAACACAAATTAAGATATTCTGTAAATTTTACAGCGTCTTTTTCTTAATCTCGCGCGTAAAGAATTCTAGTCTGTCACCAATTTGCAGCAACATTTTCTTATCGGTCTTCAGCGAAATCCCGCCCGTTTCACCTTCCATCAATCCCGACACATCCACCTTTCCAGCCTGCGTATTTGTCACATCCACCTCACCCAACAACTCCTTCTTCCGATAAACTCGGCCTTTTTGTCCCGGCGACACCCGTCCCGACGTCACTTCGCCCCCCGCGATAATCTCCGTTTTCTCCGTCCTAAATACACCCTTCAAAGTCATACTGCCAGTCGCTGTCTCTACCACCTCGCCTTCCAACATCGCTTCCATCTCCTGCTTCGCATCATCCAATAATTCGTAAATCACCTTGAATATCTTTACCTTCACCCCATCTCGCTCTGCTAACCGCGCAATCGCGTTCGGACAATCCACGTTAAAACCGTAAATCACGGTATTCTCGCCTACCGACAAGTATACGTCATTTTCTGTAATCGCCCCCACGCCCGTTGACACAATATTCAGAGTTATTTCTCCGCCCGTATCAATCATCCGCAGAGAATCCACTACGCTCGTCACCGAACCCAGCACATCCCCCTTCACAATCACGTTAAACACCTTCGAATTGTCCGCCGTATTCATCATGCGTAGCAAATCCGCCGACGTCACGTTTGCCGAAGCACTGTCGCCCGCTACACTCTGTGCATTTAGCAGAGCCGCTCGCCTCGCCGACTTCTCATCTGTAAATTCTTCAAACTTATCACCAAACTTCGGCAAATCCTTAAAGCCAGTTACCACCACCGGCGTCGATGGACCTGCTTTACCTTTCGGCTTGCCTCGCCAATCCAACATTGTCCGCACCTTCCCCCAAGTACTTCCCGCCACGATAAATTCCCCAACCTTCAGCTCTCCGCCTGTCACCAATAAATTCACCGTTGCACCCTTGCCGGTCTCCATGTGGCTCTCGATTACTAAGCCTTCCGCTGGAATCTTCCGGTCCGCCTTCAGCTCATCCATGTCTGCCACCAACAAAATCATGTCCAATAATTTATCCAGATTCTGATTCATCTTCGCGCTCACCGGCACCATAACCGTATCCCCGCCCCACTCCTCCGGATTCAAATTAAATTCGGTTGCCAACTGCGCCTTCGTCTGATCAATATTTGCCCCCGGCTTGTCAATTTTATTCAACGCTACAATAATTTTTGCGTTCGCCGCCTCTGCAAATTTAATCGCCTCTTTTGTTTGTGGTTTCACGCCATCGTCCACCGCCACCACAATTACCACGATATCCGTCAGCATCGCCCCGTGTTGCCGAATCGCTGCAAACGCCTCATGTCCCGGAGTATCCAAAAACGTAATCTTCCTCCCCTCGTATTCCATCTGATACGCCGAAATATGCTGCGTAATTCCCCCCGCTTCCCCTTCAACTGTTTTCTTCTTCAATAAAGTATCGAGTAACGTTGTCTTGCCATGATCTACGTGCCCCATCACTGCCACCACCGGCGGTCGCACTTCCGCATCCGCTGACAATTCCCGATTCAAGCCCGGCAATTTCGCCGAATTTTCTTTCCTCTCAAATCGCACATTTTTCATCCCCAGCTCTTCCACCATAATCGAAGCAGTCTCAAAGTCCAACCGCTGGTTAATCGTGGCCATAATGCCATTTTTAAACAGCTCGCCAATCAACTGCGTCACCGGCAAACCCAGCGCTTTTGCCAACTCATCAACCGTAATGGAGCCAGAAATTCTTATTACTTTCTCTTCCATCTCTAACTCCTTTCGGTCGTTACTTTACTTCTTACTCTTCTTTTTCCCCGCAAAGCTCAGGCTGATTTTGCGCCCTTCCTTATCTACATCCAAAACTTTAAACTCCTTGCGTTCATTTAAAGTAAATATCTTCTCTGGGTCTACATCACTTCCTTCGCCCAGTTCAGAAACATGCACCAAGGCTTCCACTGCTGGTGAAATCTGTACAAACGCGCCAAATGGCGTAATCCTGGTCACCGTCCCCTCAACCTTATCACCCTTGCTAAACTGTTCAACCTCGTTCAACCACGGATCTTCCTGCAATTGCTTCATCGACAAACTCAAGCGATCTTTGTCAATCGCAATAATCTTCGCTTCCACAATATCGCCCACTTTCACATAGTCGCTCGGGCTATTCACGCGTTCCCAAGAAATCTCCGAGATATGAATCAGCCCTTCAATACCTTCTACGTTCACAAATACCCCAAAATCCACCACACCGGTCACGACACCCTTTACGGTATCGCCAACCGCCAATTTCGAGAATCGCTCCACCAGACCATCCTTAATTGCCTCTTTCTCAGAGAAAATTAATTTGTTCGTTTTCTTATCCGCATCCAAAATTCGTACTCGAATCGGTTTCCCCACCAAACCATTTAACCTCTGTAAAATTTCTTCTTTATCCGAACCACCCACGCGCGGATAATGCTCCGCCGACAATTGTGAAACTGGCAGAAAACCGCGAATTCCATCATATTCCACCAATAACCCGCCCCTATTAGCATCAAACGGTGTGATATCAACGGTCTCGCTCGCTTCTAGCTTCGCGATAATCTCATCCCAGCCCTTATCCTTCACAGCCTTGCGCAAAGACAACAGCACCATGCCGTCATCCATCTCAGTATCCACCACACTTGCCGACACGCTATCCCCCTCGTTCAGCTGTCGCCCAAACGCCACCTCGCGCCTCGGCACCATCCCCACTCCCCTCGCCCCCAGGTCAATCAAAATCTCATGCTTCCTTACAGACAGCACAGTCCCCTCTATCGTATCCCCCAAAACCACAGGTTTTTCGTCGGCAGCCGCCAACAATTCGTCCATAGTCAACTTGGCATCTTTCGCCATATCTATTTTCCTTCCTTGGAGCCGCTCATAGAACATCAATTACTCAATATTCCGTGAGCAACCCCAAAACTACCCCCATTCTACCCCAAGAGCACCTAAAAGTAAAGTTTTAAGCTTTCTTTTCCAACTTCGCCGCTCTGCGCACGCTGCTCAACGCCAAACCTACCACGTAGGCAAACACGCCGGCCAACAACAAGCCAAGCATGCCATCTTCAACTGGACCGCTCTGCGGTAAAGTTCCCGGATCTTCCACTGCCACCTCTCCTGGCTTCTCCGGTTCTTCCGACGGCTTTTCGTCGACAATTCCGGTTTGTCCATCACCTTCCGGCTCATCTGTCGTCGGTTCCGGTCCTGACCCCACTATTGCGACTACAACCGCAATTACTACTATTGCCACCACTCCCCCTAATGCCCACCAACCCCATTTTTTGAAGTTAGTTTTCTCCATGTGACTCCTTTTATTAATTCCAATATAACACCTCACCCTGACAAATGCTATACTAAAACCATGTATCTATGTATCGATATCGGTGGCACCAAAACCCTTGCTGCCCTCATAAATGATCGTCGTCGCGTCCTCCACTCTGTTCGCTTTGCCACCCCCAGCGACCAAGACGACTTCTTCCAAACTCTCGTCTCCACAATTCGCGCTAATTTCTCCCTAGAAGACCTCAAAGTTATCTCAGTTGCTATCCCTGGCCCCGTACAGGACAATCAAATCTTATGGCTCGGCAACCTGCCCTGGACCAATTTTGACCTCGGCACTAAACTCGAAAAACTCTTCAATGTGCCCGTCTTCCTCGAAAACGACGCCAATCTTGCCGGCATCGCCGAAGCCGAAAACCTCCCCGGCCTCTCTGTTTACCTCACCTTCTCTACCGGTATCGGTGGCAGCGTCATCAAGGGCGGCGTCATCGACCCTTCCATCCAACACTTCGAACCTGGCCACGATAAGTACGACTTCAACGGCGAATCTGTCGAGTGGGAAGATTTTGCCTCTGCTAAAGCCATCCTCGACCACTTCGGCAAAATGACCGAACAGATCAAAAAGAAAAGCGACTGGGTCGAAATCTCCTGCCGCATTGCCACCGGACTCCGCCCAATCATCGCCAACATCCATCCCGATCGTATCATCTTCGGCGGCCCGCTTGGCTTAGAACTCAAAAAATACTACCAACCCCTCGAAAAACAGCTTTCCGTCGCCCTGCCCACCGGTGTTACCATGCCCAAACTCCTGGTCGCAAAATATAAAAACGAGTCTGTCCTCCATGGCTGCTACCTCTACGCCCAGCGTCAACTCGCTGCTCGATAAACTATCCCTCGATTACCCCAATCTGATTTTTCGCCATGGCAAAAAATTTTTATTCCGTCCCCCCAAGACAATTTTCATAGGTCCACCCTGCCCAAATCATGCCCTTCTCACGCTCCACGAGCTCGCTCATGGCCTGTTGCAGCATAAGAACTATAATTTAGACATCCAGCGCCTCAAAATCGAATCTTCCACCTGGCAAAAAACTCAAGAACTTTGCAAAAAATACAACATAGATTGGGATGAGGATTTTGCGCAAGATCACCTCGACACCTACCGTGACTGGCTCCACAAAAAATCCCTTTGCCCTACCTGCCAGCTCACTCGCTACCAAGACAAAACCGGCACCTACCACTGCCCCGCCTGCCAATCTTAAAACAAAAAAATAGCCCCGAGAGGGCTACTTTTTTCAAGATAAACTATTTAAGCAGTTTTCTTGGCTTTACCGCGTCGAGAAATACGACCACCTTTAGCACCAGCAATCTTAGCAAGTGCAGGGTTAGCAGCAAATCCGCCAGTATGACCATTTTTACCACCTTTACGACCAATCTCGGCGTAAAAATCACGACCGTATTTGGCTTTATTGGTTGCAGCAGCCTTACGACCGCCAGCTTTTGTTCCAGCCATTCTGAAACTCCATTCTGCCCACCAATATTCTTATATTTTCTACTCCCATAAGCAGGCAAAAACTATCGCCTTCTCAGGTGTTACAAAGCATTTTATCACATCGCTTACGTTTTGTCAATATGTTTTTGCTAAAAAATATGTTTTAATACCCGAACGCCACTACGTGCAAAACCATAAACTTTTCCCCACAACCACTCTTGACATTACCCACCGCATGATATACTATAGATACAACTTAAGAGTAGTGCGAGAACTCTTAAACAAATAAGCTGCCGTTTCGGCACTTATTTTTTGATGTCGCGCAATGTTGAAGAAGCTTAAATGGTATTTTGAGCGACTTATCGAATCCCAAGAAAAACCTGCCCGTAAGCCAGTTTTTCTTGGCGACCGAGATCTTAGCGAAAAATACTATTTAAGCTTCTTCAATAGTTTTGTCGCCCAATCATAATGGCTAGACGTCTCCGATACCAAATACTGCCCCAACGAAGTCGTCCCCGTCCACTTGTAATATCCTTTCGTAAACAACTCTTCATTTGTATGCTTTCTCACAATATCCATCACTTTCTTATGGCTCTCCCGCACCAATACCTTCGCCTCCGCCAAAGTCGCACCCTGATATCCCTTCCAAAACTCCTTATTCAGTTCTGGCGTCATCTTCCACGAAAACCCCTCCGGCAGAAACGGCACATCCTTACCACTCATATTATCCTCATACCACCTCAAAAACATCTCGTGCCACTCATGCAAATGCATCAACAAATCCCGCGCATTTAAATCTTGCACGCCACACATTGCTCGCCTACCTTCTCTTCCACCAACTCCATCAACTTCTCAAAATTCCCCTCCGCCTGCTCAATCAACTCTTCTTTATTTTTAGGCCTTCCCATGAATCCTCCTTATTAATGACCTTGATTTCCTGGCTACTCGCCTCCCAAAATACCCCGTTGGCCGCAACACCTTCATAAAACCACCAATATATTCCTCGACCACGCCGCCGCCAAAACCGCTCTTAAATTCAAGCAGATGATTATTCTCAAATTTCCCCTCAATCCAGAAAAAGTTCACCCGAGCAATACCCCTCCTCAAACATTTCTGCATCACATAATCCTGTAGCCACGCCCGCCCGTTCAAATCGCGATATCGCCGATCCATCCCGCTCAAAAACGACGCCACCTCCTTGCCGTGGTACACAAAAATCGCGCCCGCAATCGGTGTACCATCATCACTCTTCACCGCTATCAAAAATTCCACGTCCTGCCCATAAGCATCAAACATCGCCCGATAAAAATCCATTTCGCGCCCTTTAATTCCGTTCCGCGCATCCGATTCATCGATCAGCCCCACCAACTTGCCTAGCTCACTACGCTTCAATGTCTCAATCTTCACCTGACCCTCAGTTTGCCGCAACCTTGCCCGCAGTGTCTTACGATAAGTCGCTCGCAACCCGTCAACGTCCTTTATCCCAGACAAATCCTTCACGAACGCCCACCGTCCCGCCTTCATCTCCATATTGACAGTCTTGCCTTCATAACGAAAACCCGCCTCCGCAAACATCCGCATCAGGCCATCCCAGTTCCACTCCTTCGTAATCTCTCCCCTGCTATCGCGCAAACTCAACAGCACATCTGGAAAAACCTCAATCTTCAACATGTTCCTCGCCCGCGCAAAGTCCACCAACCCACTCAAAAAGAACTCAACCAATGACCGATCCGCCCAGTCAATCAACGGTCCATAGGCTATCCAAAACTCGCCCCGCCGCCCCAACAGTACTCCACCAGCCACAATCTTCTTCCCCTCCCGTACCCCAAGCATAAAATTCTCATCCCCCATCAGCTCGCGCATCTCAATATTCTGAGCACTCTGAAAAAAGTGCGCACCCGGCCAAGCTGCTTCAAACTTCCCCCACTCTGCCTTCGTCAATTCGCCGAACATCCACTTGCCACTCATGTTAATATAATAGCATGGTAAAAAGCTTTCTACAGAGCACTGGTTGGGGACAATTCCAGCAGAACTTAGGACGAAAAGTCTACGGAAACGATAATTACATAGCAGTCCTGGAAAGAGGCCACTTTTCAACGCGGCTATTCTGCCCTTATGGACCAAACAATCTCAAGCAAAACCTCAAAACACTCACCGATGAAGCTCAACGCGCAAAAGTAGATTTCGTCCGCATCGAACCACGTGACGACATCACCGCAACAGAACTCAAAAAATTGGGCTTCCATAAAGCAAAACGCGACGTCAACCCAGTCGAAACCATCATCAATGATCTAGCAGACGAACCGACCATCATGGCAACAGTCAGCCAAGGCGTCCGACGCACTTGGCGCAAACTGGAAAAGGCGGGAGTGGAATACGAACTCTCAACCAAACCAGAGGACATCGAAGATTTCATCAACATGCTGCACGACACTGTCCAGCGCACGCAGCTCAAGGGACACGACGACGCCTACTATCGCCAATTCGCCGCTTCCCTGTTCCCTAGCGGCCACGCTGGACTAATGTTCGCCAAACTAAGCGGACAACGTGTCGCAAGTGTGGTCTGGATTGAACATGAAGGCATGATGAGCTACCTCTACGCTGCCAACCTCAGCCAGTTCCGCAAAGACTCGCCCGCCACCGGATTAGGACTATTCGCCCTCCTAGAGGCTCAGCGCAGAGGCAATCAAAAGTTTGACTGGTTCGGCATCGCGCCCGAAGACGATAACAACCCTCGCTACCGCAGTTGGCAAGGCTTCACGGCGTTTAAACTAGGATTTGGCGGCCAGCGCACCAAATATCTCGGTACCTGGGAACTCCCCCTCCGCAAATTACGCTATTCCACCTTCAAGCTCCTGCAAAAGCTAGGTTCAAAATAACCCCTATCGTGGTATAATATCGTGGGGTGTCAGACAGCTTGCTGTCTGCACTCCACCATTTAATATCGGGGGTATTAGCTCAGTTGGCTAGAGCGCCTGCTTTGCAAGCAGGAGGTCAAGAGTTCGAGTCTCTTATACTCCACCATAGCCGGCTTTCCAGCGGATGAAAGGTCGGCTATTTTATTTCTCAACCCACTTATCAGTATATTTTTTAAGCAGCTCAATCTCCTCATCTGACGGGACTTGAGAAGTCTTCTTGTTCGCCGTCATCCAAAGTTCATTAGCCATCTTATCGAGAAGCTTTATTTCTTTATCAGAATTACCTCCGTAAAATACACTTTTCTCCACAAGCTTCAACTGTTTCTCGAAAGTAGACAGAAGATTAGAAAGAGAAGAAACTTCATCCGCAGGAACAACCAATTGGAACAATAACCCGACAGCCTGCGCATCTTTATCCGCTAACCTAGTTTCAGGATGTGATTTTAATACATCAAGACGCTGGTCAAACATGATAATTGTTTTAATAACTGAGACAGCACCGTCATATAGATATCGAGCATGCTTTATAGCCTTGCTTCTAGCGCTCCGTTTCGAGTCAAGTATCTCCTCATAAATCTTATACGCATAATTAAAATCATCTTCAGGTAGATACCCAGCCGTACCTTGGGTATCATCTCTGCCAAACTTGAACGAAGTAGCAAATCCCAAAAGAAGCACTGCAAGGTCGGTTTGTCGCTCATGAACCTCCTTGGATTTATCCACAAAACGAATCGATGCCAGCACTATATGCGATAATTCGTGCGCAAGTACATATATTAAACGGCTAGGATTCGAATCATGACCAGGATACAGATTAATAGTAATAGGATAATTATCTAATCTCGATGAGCCATACATGGGCAAATCCGGCGATATAGGTATCGTTGCGATCTCTTTGCCCTCAGCCTCCGTCTTGTACTCAAGACTTATGGACAATCCCGGGAGACGAAGATGTTTCGCAATAATCTGAGCAGCCTCTTTGATTTTATCGTCTACCAACAACTCAATGATTGGCAAATCGTCAATTTTCTCGTTGATGCCGATACGCTCAATCAACGCATCTATGTCCGCCTTAATCTTTAAACTTTCTGGAGTTATTGGTCGCTCACGTTCAACAGGTTGCCCAGTAGGTCGCTGGCTCGTATCAGATTTGGCTCTCGGTTTAGATTTTCGCCGTTTTGAGTACTTGGAATAATAGCTTACGCCCACAGCGATTACTACCGCAATAAAAAACAAAAACGCGATTACTGTCACCAAATAATTATATATTACGGCAGAGTAAAAAGCATGATATGCTATCGTGGAGTGGAAGCGTTAAGCCGCTATCCGCTCCACCAGGGGTGTTAGCTCAGTTGGTAGAGCGATTGGTTCGCAATCAATAGGTCAGGAGTTCGAATCTCCTACACTCCACCATCCCAGAGAAATCTTACATCAAGAATAAAAATGACTGAGATTTATCGAAAATGGAAGCTTGCTAGCATGGAGTAAACGATAAAGTACAAGCGTTATATGGAATATCCGACGGGAAGATGCTATAGTGTCGTTATGGATAACACGAATGATTTATCGTCATCTCAAACTGGCGAGGGAAAGGCAATAAAAAACACTCCTGATATCCCCATGCAGACGACAGACTTGAACCCCAAAGGTAACGTAATTTATGGGAGCAATGAAACAAAAAAGAAAAAGCTACTAATTGCGATAGCAGTTGTGGCAGTTTTAATATTGGGTTTAGGCGGGTTCTTTTTATATAACTTGATTTTTGACACTTCCGATGAAGCTCAAGAAGACGAAACGCCTTTGTTAGAAGATGCCGACAAAGAGGATGGAACTAAGAAGGACGATGGAGGCAATGCCGATAGTGAACAGACAGAGGACAGTGATACCGTTCATCTGGATATAAACAGTTCGACCGTTAGTTCCTTGATCTATCCAGCCGGGAACTACCATAATGGTTTGGCGATAAGTTGGAATTATAAAAGTGTTAGCGTAAAAACTATGGGACGGCGATTCATGATGGAATCGGCTGCAAGAATAGACGGATTGATGGAAAAATCTTATGAGTCTGCCAATGAATACGGTACAGGATATTATGTGTCGGCAATGGAATTAGAGAAAAACTTCAAAAAAGTTTTTGGACCAGACACAGAATATAAGAACGGTGATGTCGTAGCTGGGGACAGCTGTTTTGGGCTTAGTGGCTATGTCTCATCAAAGAATGCTTATTTTGTGCCAACTGCATGCGGTGGCGATCGCTCTTGGCGGTGGTATAACCAAACTAGGCTTTACAAAGCTGAACAAAAGGGGGATGAGGTTTATACGTATTTTTATGTGCAACCGTATATTAATGATTATTGTGCTCCAGATGACTATTTATACAAAAGAGAGAAAGACAACGATAAAGATTATCTTGGGGAGGCCAATTCAGCTAATAACTGGTGTCCAGCTCCAAAGAATTATCTGAAAAAAATTGCTAGCGATAAAGTGGAGTCAACTATTAATGCGATGATGGATAGAGCAGAGGTAGATACCTACAAGTTTACTTTTAAGAAGCAATCGGATGGGAAATATTATTTCTATAGTGGGGTTTGGAAATAAATCTCAGTCATTTTTATTCTTGATGTAAGATTTCGAGTTTAGGTACAAAAAGTCGTGTCGCTTACGGCAATTCCGGCGGGTCGAGTTGGGGGCGACCCGCCGGAAAATTGCGCAGCAATTTTATGTTTTTAGGGTTTTGCGCTAAAATAGGTTCGTGCCAAATCAAAGAAAGGCACCAAGACATTGATTTTCTAGGTAAAATATGATAAAATTAGCATAAGTCAGGCCCTAAGGGCCTGCTACGTACTTTAAATTATTTTGCATCAATTATCCTAATGAAACGGTACGACCCCGTGGTCAGCCGGGGCTTTATATTAATACAATGCCATCCCCAAGCACGTCGACAGAAAGGCATTAATTATGTTAACCATCATCCTTACGACAATCATCGGCGCAATATCCTTGGGTATAACCACATTAAACTATCGTTTAAGAGAACCCTTGCCTTCATGGGACACACGTCAGCCCGTCGCAGCGTTCCTTGGTGGCGCAATGTGGGGCGCAATGTTCAGCTTAGTTGTCGGCTTAATCATGGCCGGCATTATAACAGCCAAATATCCAGGCACGATCGAAATCGTCTACCATGATACGCCAATCTTAGCCCTGCAAGACAACACCAGCATCAGTGGCGGAGGGTTAATTTTCGTCACAATCAGCTCAAGCCCCGAATACGTCTTTTACGAGAAAAACACCGATGGCTCAATTGAGCAAAAACGGATTAACGTAAGGGGCGTCAAAATATTCGAATCTGAAGATGATCAACCCTTTGTTCGCAGGACCGAAGAACAAACAAAAGCAGCTTCTCCATGGTGTCTTTCAATCGGGCCCGTTTTCAAAACCGAATTCCACGTCCCTAAAGGCACCGTGATCCAAGAGTATCGATTAGACGCAAAATAATCATCAACAAGCGGCCTCAGCAGAGGCCGCTTTTTCATCATCAAAAAAGGATAGCAACCGGGGGGGCGGTGCTATCCTTCATGTAATATAGCATGTCCACTCCAAAATTGCAATATTTTCGTTGTAATTTTTACCAAAACCCCTTAGTTTTAAAATTAAAAGGCTCGACTTGGACGTGGTGGGGATATGTGGACTCGAACCACAGACCTCGTCATTATCAGTGACGCGCTCTAACCAGCTGAGCTATATCCCCAAGCTCCCGTATATTCTACTAAATTTCCCCGCTTCTCGCAAGCGACATGATATAATAATCACATGTCGTGGGAATTTTCCATCGGTTGGTTCATCTTAGGCGTTATCATCCTCGCAGCTGGCGCTGCTGTAGTCATTTTTTATCGACAAATCAGCTATGGCATCGGCAGCGGGATCAACAGCTTTGATCGCGTCAAACTTTTTGGTATCATCGCCTGCATCGTCGGACTCGTCGTCATGGCTAACCTCCACACTTTCCTGCTCGGTCTCCTCGTTAACCTTATCTTCCGACGTTAAAACAATTCCACTCTAAAGAAATTAGTATCATAAATCCCCGCCCCCATCTTTGCATAAAATTGTGCTGCGCCCGCCTTCTTCTCATTACCCGAAGCCGTAAACTCCAACCGCTTACATTTCTTCTCACGCCCCCAATCCAACACTGCGTTCCACATTTTTGTCCCCACACCCTGCCCCCGACACCCCGCATCCACCACAAAGTCTTCAAGATATGCATTTCGGATAATCTTTGCCCCCATCACCACCGACATGCTAGCCATCCCCACTAACTTGCCATTTTCATCGAACGCCAACAGTTCATCATGCCACGGCGATTCAATCACGTGCTCAACCCACTCCCTGCTCACCGGCGATCCGTCCCAGCTCGTGCTCAACTGCAACAACAGCGTCCCCATCTCCGCCGCCAACCCTTCGTTATACTCCGTTAATTTTTCAATTGTTACCATTATTAACCTCCTTTTTCTATTAAACTTCCATCGCCGCACTCATCAGCGCCCGACTAGAATCGCTTAACCCCTCACCCCAACTCATTTCCCAATCTCCTTCCTCACGATCTCACTCAGCCCATCCCCCGCCTCCTTCATCTTCTCGGCATCCTTCGCTTCCACCAAGATCCGCAACAGATCCTCCGTCCCCGAATACCGCACAAACACTCTTCCCTCCGCTCCCAAATACTCCTGCCACCTTTTCAGACCTTCGTTCCAACCTTTTACCCCCTCCAACGGCTTTCGCTCTTTCACGTCTATATTCCATAATTTACTCGGATAATTCTCATAATCCGGGCTCAAGCTCGACAGCTTCATCCCCCGCTCATGTGCCATCCGTGCCACCAACGTCGCCACAAACAAGCCATCGCTTGCCGACAACCACTCTGGATATATGATATGTCCTGACGCTTCCCCGCCCAACGCCGCACCAATCTTTTTACACTCCGCCGCGACCGCCCGATCCCCATTTATCACCTTATCTACCCTAATCCCTTGTTTTTCCAAGAACTGCACTGCACTCAAATTACTATACTCTGTCATTACCACCACGTCGCCCGCCAATTTTCCCTCACTCTTTAGCCACACCGCCAACATAGAAGTAATCCTATCTCCATCCCAAATCATCCCCTTATCATCCACTACGATTATCCTGTCTCCATCACCATCAAACGCTACCCCCATATCTGCCCCCTCACGCACTACCGCTTCTGCCAATTTTTCAGGATGCAACGCCCCGCAGCCCTCATTTATATTCGTCCCATCCGGCTTCGGCCCCACCTCCACCACCGTCGCCCCCACTTTTTCCAAAGCTTTCCGCACTATCCCATAGCCACCCCCCGCCGCATTATCCGTACAAATCTTCATCCCGCTCAAATCCACCCCCTTCATCGCCAGTTCAATATAATCGTCTACCAACGATGATTTCTCCAAAACTTCTCCCACCACCTGCTGGTCAGGATATCCGCCACTATCCTCAAAAAACAGTTTCTCGATCTCAATTTCCTCTTCATCTGTTAGTTTATCCCCCCTCCCGTCAAATACCTTCACGCCGTTATCGCTTGCCGGGTTATGCGATGCTGTCACCATTACACCTCCAGCCACTTCTTCCGCCCCTGTCAAAATCCCCATACATGGCGTGCTCACCTCGCCGATATCCCAAACGTCACAGTCCGACTCCATCATCCCTTCAGCCAACTCTCTACTGATCCACTTTCCGCTCTCTCGGCTATCGTGCCCAATTAATATCGGCATACCCGCCCTATCCGAACGAATAAAATACTCCCCAATCGCCCTCCCCAGCTTCCGCATGCTCCGCTCAGTCAAAGGCTCCTCCCCTACTTTCCCCCTAATACCGTCTGTCTCTCTAAATATTCGCTTTATCATAATACCAATTGTAACATAGCACTCATCCTCTCATCACTTGACAAAAAGCCAATAATTTGATATAATGAAAGGATCTAGGCCCTAACGCCCGTATCTTAACATCTGCATATGAAAGGAGCCATCTTTATGCCCATGCTCGCTCAGATCGATCCTTATATTGCCCTCCAGCTCAAAAATCGGGGGTTTTATGAACCCTTCGATCTTATTCCTTACCCAATTCCGCTGCTCGAGAGCTTCCTCGTCTCCAAAATCCACTTTTTCCCAGACCAAGACTTCAAGATCTTTCCTTTTTATGAGTTCACCTTCGTTCTCAATCACAATTTGGCCGAACACAGCGCCAAAGTCTACCTCAACCTCATAACCTATGATCAGGTCGCCAAGATCTATCAAGCCCCCCCAGAGGCGCCGGGCGAAATACTCATCGAAAGCATCCACTCACACTCTCCGAAGTATGATCTCAATAACGAAATCCGCTTCAAGCCCGAAGTCCCAAATGCCTCGTCCATTTCATGGGAAGAGGTCCTGTACCACTATAACGGTCTCAACGCCCTCGCAATCTTCAATCGCAACTGCGACGAAAAAGCCAAGTGGATCATGCCTGCCCAAAAAGACGAGTATTTCAGCGCCCATCTCCACAATCGCATTTTCGCCGCCGCCAAATCATTTGGCATTGATTCTCTGTTGGTTTCCATCCGAGAACAATATACTCATGAGCCATTTCCTGGGCATTACCAATCCGCCGCCCAATACGGCAATCCCGACGATTCTATCCACCATCTGTTCCTCGGCGTCGATTACTCAGCTAAACTTAACGACCATATCGACGTAGGCACTATGGAAATAGACATCGTTTCCGACGGATCGCGCAAAGCTGCCGACGCTCTGCTCAGTCTCAGCTTCGGTCTTTACGACGAATCCATCCGGCAATATTATCCCGAATATACTACCACATACAATTTTCGAATTCATATTTAGCCAGCCAAAAAGCGCCACAAAGTGGCGCTTTTTCATAGCTAAATCACATCCCGCATATTGTTAACAAAATTATCTTTTTCTCCACAATTTTCGAAGCCTTATCTGTTAATTTTGTATAAAAATTTTATACAAAACCCCTTGACAAACCTACACAACCCGCTTACACTAAAATTAGCTTTTGTGTTATATCGCAAAACACAAAAGCAGTACCCTTTTACGAAAAACAAACACTAAAAAACACCAATAGCTTTTCGATGTAAGTCGGAGAGCAAAAATAAAAACTAAAGCCTCGGCTTAAATGCATGGTAATAATTATCTCTCAAGACCATTGCTCTCTTTATGACCGGGGCTTTTTTGATTTATGCCCATAAGCCAAAGATCTAAAAACTAACCCCCTCCAACCTTAGCAATTCCCTCTTCATCTGCAGCCCAAATGAATATCCTCCAATCCCATTGCTGCCCACCACCCGATGGCACGGAATGATGATCGGATATCTATTATTCCGACACACCGTCCCTACCGCCCTCGCCGCTCGCGGATATCCTGCTCGCAAAGCCAATTCTCCATAACTCCTTACCTCCCCATAAGGTATCTTAGCCATTTCCCGCAACACCGCTCGAGCAAACTCCGTCCCGCCATGCTCAATTGCTTCTTCCATCAGTTCATCCGAAAACTCCCTCCGCTCACACCGTAAAAACTCCATCACCTCTTCCCGCCACTCCCCCGACAACTCATCCAAAAACCCTAAATCTATCGATTTGCTTAACATAAATCCCATTTTAACACCTCTCTATCCTCTCTACTATCTTCCAATCGGTTATGCTTGCTTTCGTACCCCTCTACCTCTAGAATTACAATAGTTCCCATATTTCCGAAAGGAGGTGGCCGATGTGGGCAGGAAACGCAAAGGCAAAGGTAAAGGCAAAAGCAAGACTGTCAAAACCGTCGAAACTCAGGTCAAAACCGGCCGCAGGGGCAAGAAAAAGCCCAAAAAGTAACCCCGCACCTTATTGAAACACCGTCGGCCAGCCGACGGTGTATCTCTTTTAATAACTAGCCGCGGAAAATCCGCCCGTCTTCGCTCCACAAATCAGCCTCAGCTTCACGATTCTCGGCAAGTCGACGCGCTTCTTCTGCTTCCACCTTCTTCGCATACTCAGTATTCCTAATAGCACTAGCACGCTCAGAATCTTCTTCTCTTAACCTCTGTGCATATTTAGCGTCTCTTTCATCCTGTTCAAGCTTAACAGTCACCTTAGCACTTCTCTCAGTAAGGGCCTCGTCCCTTAATCTCTGTGCGTATTTCGCCGCCGCTTCCTGACCTTCTGGCGTAGCTAGCCATTCCTCATGACGTTTAGCATTTTGCGCTTGCTCAGCCGCTGCCCTCGCATCTTCAGCGGCACGTTCCGTACGAACTTCACGCGTCACCTTCATGTATGCTTCACGAGCCTGCTCAATAGTTTCATATCGCTCACCCGTGACGGTGTTAGTAGTACCAACTAGTTCCTCTGCATACTTATTAGCGTAAGGATCCCCTTTTTCTTCTTCCTCCTTTACAAATAGATCCCACTCTGATGGGGCATCCTGCTCTTGAGACATTGGTGCCACATCTGCCAAACTATCCCAACCCGTCTTTTCCGCCGGCTGTTCACCTTTATCCTTCTTAAACTTTTCGAACATACCTCTCTCCTTTATTACCATAATTCTACTATAGTCCGCAAATCAAAACCACAAAAAACCGTCCTCAGCGGACGGCTCTCTCTTAACAACTCAGTTGTGCAATTAGGTATCATCATTGTATCTTTCGTAAAATTTAGCTTGAAGTCGTATCTGAACAAATCCAGATAATGTTATTAACTAAGCTTAATATTAATAACTACGACCGACCTAGCTACAGATTGCCATTACTGGCCTTCTGCGCATCATTCTCCCTAGAAAGGAGGTAATCCATCGACACCTTCCGGTACCGATGCCTTGTTACGACTTAACCCCAATCATCTCCCCCACCTTAGGCCGCCGAAACGGACTTCGGGTGTTGGTGACTCTCATGGCTTGACGGGCGGTGTGTACAAGACCCGGGAACGTATTCACCGCAACATGCTGATCTGCGATTACTAGCGATTCCGACTTCGTAGAGGCGAGTTTCAGCCTCTAGTCTGAACTGGGACCGGCTTTGATGCGATTTGCTTCACATTGCTGTTTCGCTTCGCATTGTACCGGCCATTGTAGCGCGATTCTTGCCCAGGATGTAAGGGAAATACTGACCTGACATCGTCCCCTCCTTCCTCCCCGTTACCGGGGCAGTTTAGCCAGAAAAATACAACTGGCTACAAGGGTTGCGCTCGTTGAAGGACTTAACCTAACATCTCACGACACGAGCTGACGACGGCCATGCATCACCTGTCTCGAGGTTCCCGAAGGCACAGTTCTCTTTCGAGAGCCTTCCTCGGATGTCAAACCCTGGTAAGGTTTATCGTTTACCATCGAATTAAAGATCACGCTCCACCGCTTGTGCGGGTCCCCGTCAATTCCTTTATGTTTTAATCTTGCGATCGTACTACACAGGCGGGACACTTAACGCGTTAGCTTCGCTACGGAAGGGGTCGATACCCCCCACAGCTAGTGTCCATCGTTTACAGCGTAGACTACCGGGGTATCTAATCCCGTTTGCTCCCTACGCTTTCGTGCCTTAGTGTCAGAATCGCCCCAGTAACCTGCCTACGCTATTGGTGTTCCTTCTAATATCTACGGATTTCACTCCTACACTAGAAATTCCAGTTACCCATGACGATCTCGA
This sequence comes from Candidatus Saccharimonadota bacterium, assembly GCA_009783305.1. Taxonomy (GTDB): domain Bacteria; phylum Patescibacteriota; class Saccharimonadia; order Saccharimonadales; family Saccharimonadaceae; genus UBA2834. The sequence goes on along the minus strand of WRHJ01000003.1, from coordinate 62,533 downwards.
GCATCCCAGTTTAGCTAACGGTCTGAATGGTTGAGCCACCAGATTTCACTAGCTACTTAAGACGCCACCTACGCAACTCTTTACGCCCAGTCACTCCGGATAATGCTCGGATCCTACGTATGACCGCGGCTGCTGGCACGTAGTTAGCCGATCCTTATTCATAAGTTACCATCATATTTCTCGCTTATAAAAGCAGTTTACGACCCGAAGGCCTTCATCCTGCACGCGGCGTTGCTCCATCAGACTTTCGTCCATTGTGAAAGATTCCCTACTGCTGCCTCCCGTAGGAGTCTGGGCCGTGTCTCAGTCCCAGTCTGGATGATCATCCTCTCAAACCATCTACTGATCATCGACTTGGTAGGCCATTACCCTACCAACTATCTAATCAGACACAGGCCGCTCCCAAAGCGCAAAAGCTTTAATCCGAAGATCACATGCGGTATTAGACTCTCTTTCGAGAGCTTATCCCTCACTTTGGGGTGCGTTCCCATGCGTTACTCAGCCGTCCGCCGCTCGTCAGCAATCTCACTGTTTTCTCGTTCAGACCTTCTCCTAGCTATGGGCAGAAGCGACAAGAAAACGGTGAGACCCTGTTACCGCTCGACTTGCATGTATTAGGCACGCCGCCAGCATTCATCCTGAGCCAGGATCAAACTCTCCATAAAAATGAATTGTTTAGACTCATATAAAATAAAAGACTGACGATGATAGTATCTAGTTCCATAAATGTAGCCAGATACTCTTGAAGTCTATACAGACTTCAATAATTGCACAACTAAATTGTTAAGTATCTATAATCTCACTTTGGGACACCTTAAATAAGGGGTACCTCGCAGTTAGACTTCTCCAATCTTATCTAAAAAAAATCAAATTGTCAAGAACAAAACCTCAAAATGTTGTCAAAAATACACAAAAAGAGGGCATTTAGTGCATTAACAAGAAAATCCCTGTCCCAATCGCAACGCCCAACAGCGCTCCCACCATAACCTGAGGCAAAGTATGCCCTTCACGCACTTTCATCTTCTTCTCTGTCAACTCATTTAGCACCTTCCCCATCTCGCCCACTGCATAGCGTACGTTCATTGCATCATAGAAAACAATCAGCGCCACTCCTACGCCCAACGCAAACACTGCGCTATCGAACCCCTGCCAAAACCCCAAATACGTCACTAGGGCACCCAAACTTGCCGCATGCCCACTAGGCATACCACCGCTTCTCGTAAAGTTGCGCAAAGCCTCACTCGGCTTCAATTTTCCTCTTCCCTTTATAATCGCTCCCAGCAATTTCCCCAATTGCGCCAACAACCACCCCACTACAAACGCTATAAAACTTCCTAATACTTCCATGCCTCTATTCTAGCATATTTAGCAAAACGTTCACGCTTCTTCTCGTCCTTCCGTCGCCTAAACAGCCACACAAATAACCATACTGCCAAAACTCCCGTCGGCGGTAACCAAGCCAATCTCATCCAGTCTATCATCCGCATATTTACACCACCAGCTGAAGCTGAGTTGGATATACTCCCCGTACCGCCACCATCTCTCACTTCATCAGCAAATGCTATTTTAAATGGATCTCCGCCCATCTTAGCAATAGCGCCGCCCGCCTTGACAATCTCAGCAGCCATAAATATATTGCTCTCTATATTATTTTTTCCAACCATTTCTCTTATAACGCTTCCCTCCGCTTTTTCATCCGCGACCCTATTCTCTTCATGCACCCCCTCCGCTTCTCCGCCAATCTCTGTCCCTCCCACCAGAACCCCGCCAACATATGCATCATAATAAAACACCCCGTCCACTTGTTTGCTTAATTTGCATACCACTCCCTCCTTATATTCCGCGGCTCTTGCACAATCCGCATATGACGCCTTTCTCGTCCCAATCCAACGAATACTACCAAGACCAACCCCATCCGCAGCAGGCAACATAATCGCTACTGAATAGTAAAACTCCATATTAGCAGTATCGCCCATCACCAGCCCTTCTCCTTCCGGAGTGTACACTGCCGGACCAGAAGCCACATCTAGTCTCACACTCGTATCAGCATATGCTGGAACCTGCGCCACTTCATATATTGGTTTTCTCTCCCGAACCATATCTGGATACAGAATCGAGTACGGGTCCCTTCCATCATCCAGCCGATACATGAAAATGTATATCTTGTTATCCGGATACTCTGTATTATTATTTTTTACAACAAACGATCCTTTTTTCGCATTGAGCGATGGTCCAATCTCCGAAATCACGTATTCAAAATCATAACCTGTATCCACTAAACCAGTTATCGTCGTCGCCGACACATTAACGCTGCTTCCTGCAAATACCGACATCAACGCCGCTGCCACCACCAAAAAAACCAATTTTTTCATACAAATTCCTATTATTTCGACCCAAGATACATCAGATTACGAAAAATATAAAGCATCAGCATAATATCTTGCAAAAACCACTCAGAAACTACGCAGCTTTATCTTCTATCTCTTCCTCTTCGTGTGGCACAATCCCAATCGATGCCACGCCATCTCCCTCGTTCATCTTCATAATCCTCACCCCTTGCGTCGCTCGCCCCAGCGTCGGAATCTCTTTCGTAGCCACCCGTATTGCCTGTCCCTTATTGGACATCATGATAATCTCTTTTGCTTCAGGATCTAGCGTATGCACCGCCACAATCGGCCCCGTCTTCGCCGTTACCGCCGCCACCTTTATCCCTACTCCGCCCCGCCTATGCGCCGGAAAATTCGTCACCGCCGTCACCTTGCCGTAACCATTGGCTGACACCGCAATCAACTTCTGACTCCTCGGATCGCTCACTATATCCATGCCCACTATCGTATCGTTCGGACGCAGCCGCATCCCCCTCACGCCTCGCGCCGCTCGCCCCATCGGCCGCACATCCCTCTCATTGAATCTCACCGCCTGACCTGCCGAAGTCGAAATAATCACATCGTTTTCGCCAGTTGTTCCTTTCACCCAGCGCAACTCATCCTTACTATCCAACTTAATCGTAATCAAACCATTAGTCCGAATATTCACATAATCCTTCATTGGCGTCTTCTTGATCGTCCCCTTCGTCGTTGCCATAAACAGATAATTATTTTCTGCCGCTTCATCGCCCTGTTTAATAATCGCCGTCACCTTTTCCTCTGGATGCAAATTCAGCAAATTCACTGCCGCCGTACCTTTAGCCGTCAAAGACGCCTGCGGCACTTCGTAAGCTTTCACCCTAAAAATCCGGCCTTGATTCGTAAAGAACAACAAATAATCATGCGAATTAATTGTAATAATCGCATCAATTACGTCCTCTTCTTTAGTCGTAATCCCCCGCTTGCCCTTGCCGCCGCGGTTCTGCCGCCTAAAATCGTTCTGCGACACTCGCTTCACGTAATTTTCAGCTGTCAGCAATACTACGCTCTCTTCATCCGGAATCAAATCTTCATCGGCAAACTTACCCAACTCGTGTCGGAAAATCTTGCTCTTTCTCTTGTCTCCATACTTTTCCTTCATCGCCAGCAACTCTTCCTTCACTACTCGCAAAATTTCCTTCTCATCCGCCAATATCGCTTCTAACTTCTTAATCAACTCGTGCAATTCCTTCAATTCAGCCTCAATCTTTTCGCGCTCCAGACCCTGCAGCCTGCGCAATTGCATCGCCAAAATCGCCGCTGCCTGAATCTCCGACAAGCCAAATCTGCTCATCAACCTCTTATCGGCATCATCATAACTCTCACGAATTGTCTTAATTACCTCATCTATATGATCCAACGCAATCTTCAGCCCCTCCAAAATATGCGCTCGTTCCTTCGCCTTGCGCAACTCGAACTCCGTACGTCGCCGAATCACCTTCTGTCTGTGCTTGATAAACTCAGTCAATATCTCTTTCAGCCCCATCACCCTTGGCTGAATCCCATCCACCAAGGCCAGCACATTATAGTGAAAAGCCGTCTGCAGTCCAGTCATCTTATATAACTGGTTCAAAATCTTCTTCGGAAACGCATCTTTCTTCAACTCTACCACTACGCGTATTTTTCCCCGCGCACTTTCATCCCGAGCGTCTGCAATATGATCCAGCTTTCTAGCAATTACCAATTCGCGCACTTTCTCAACAAACGACTCTTTGCTCATCCCATATGGTACTTCCGAAATCACAATATTATACCGGCCACCCTTGCGCTCCTCAATCTCCGTCACTGCCCGGATCGTCACTGAACCGCGTCCAGTTGCATAAGCCTGCTTCATCGGGTCACCACCATACACTTCAGCTCCCGTCGGAAAATCTGGTCCCTTCACATGCTTCAGCAACCCATCCAGCGTAATCTCCGGATCATCAATCTGCGCCACCGTCGCATCCACTACCTCCGCCAAATTATGCGGCGGGATGTTGGTTGCCATACCCACCGCAATGCCCATCTGTCCATTTAACAAAATGTTCGGCACCGCCGCCGGCAACACTACCGGTTCCTTCTCGCTGCCATCAAAATTATCTCGAAAATCCACTGTCTCTTTTTCAATATCCGCCAGCAATTCGCCCCCTACTTTGTCCATCCGCGCTTCCGTATAACGCGAAGCTGCCGCCTCATCGCCATCCATCGAACCAAAGTTGCCCTGCCCCTCCACTAACGTATAGCGCATTTTCCAAGGCTGTGCCAAGTTCACCATCGCATCATAAATCGAAGAGTCGCCATGCGGGTGATACTTGCCCATCACCTCACCAATAATCCTCGCCGATTTCACCGTTGCATGTGGCGCCTTCCAGCCATTTTTCTCCATTGCATACAAAATCCGCCTATGCACCGGCTTCAACCCATCCCGCACATCCGGTAGCGCTCGATCAATAATCACCGACATCGAATAACGTAGAAACGAATCCTCCATCACATTTTCAACCGTCGACTCTTCCACGCCTGCAATGGCCACTGTTTTTGTATTTTCTACAACACCATCCGTCAGCTCATCTAATCCCTTATCATCAGCCGAATCTGGCACTCCCCCTACTACACTGTCATCTGATTTATCTTCTACCATAGTTCCTCCTTAGAAATCCAGATCATCCAGATCAACGGTCTTCGCCCGCGACTGTATAAAGTTTTTACGCATCTCGACTTCGTCGCCCATCAGCTTCGTGAATATAGCATCCGCTTTCTCCGCATCTTCGATATTTACGCGAACCAAGGTCCTATTCTTCGGATTCATCGTCGTCTCCCACAACTGCGCCGCATCCATCTCGCCCAACCCCTTGAACCGCTGTTGCGCACTATAACCCGCTTGCTTAAATCTCTCGGCGCCCTCATCTATCTTCGTACCAACCTTGCGTCGCTCTTCTATCTTTTTGTCCAAAGTTTTCTCCAGCCCCGCCTCATCGTATATATAATCTATCTTTCTAGCGCTGCCTGTCCCCTTAATCAGCCCAAACAACGGCGGTTTCGCCAAATAAACGTGTCCACCCTTAATCACTTCCGGCATATAACGGAAGAAAAATGTCATCAAAAGCGTCGAAATATGCGCGCCATCCACATCCGCATCCGTCATAAACACAATTTTCCAGTAGCGCAGTCCATTGATATCAAACTGCTCGCCAATCCCCACGCCCAAAGCCTTAATCAAAGATACAATTTCTGCGTTCGCAAACATCTTATCTAGTCGCGCCCGTTCCGTATTTAAAACCTTGCCGCGCAATGGCAGAATCGCCTGAATCTTGCTATCACGCCCCTCCTTTGCTGAGCCAGCCGCCGAATTACCCTCCACGATAAATAATTCGCACTCTGTCCGATCCCGCGAAGAACAATCCGCCAACTTCGATGGCAAGTTCAAACCCTCAAATGCTCCCTTGCGAATCACATTGTCTCGCGCCGCTCGCGCCGCCTTTCGCGCTCGCGCCGCCAAAGTCGCCTTCCCCACAATTTTCTTAGCCACATTCGGGTTCTCTTCCAAATAATAAGCAAAATACTCGCTCATTACTTTATCGACATAACCGCGTACTTCCGGATTCCCCAGCTTATTCTTCGTCTGGCCCTCAAACTGCGGATCCGGCAGCTTTACTAAAATTACTGCCGTCAAACCTTCCTTGATATCGTCACCTGTCAGATTCTCTTCCTTCTCCTTCAGTAGTCCATTTTTACGCGCATAATCGTTTATGACGCGATTTAAGGCCGTTCTAAAGCCAATCACGTGCATCCCGCCGTCCGGCGTCAATACATTGTTCGCAAAGGGCCGCAGCGTCTCCGCAAACGTATCATTATATTGCACTGCAATCTCCACCACACCATCCCCCACTTCCTTCTCTACATAAAAGATGTCGTCGGCCAACACTTCCTTGCCCACGTTCAACTTCTTAACATAACTCCTAATCCCGCCCTCAAAATAAAACGCGTCCCGTTTGCCCGTGCGCTCATCATATACTGTTGTCAAAACACCCTTAGTCAAATAAGCCTGATGCCGCAAATAATTCACTACCCAGTCATAATCAAACTCCACCGTCTCTTTAAAAATCGTCGGATCCGGATAAAACGTAATCGCCGTCCCAGTATTTTCCGTCTTGCCAAACTCTTTCAAATCCCCCACAGGCTTGCCCTTGTCAAACTCAATTCTATAAATCTTACCGTCCTTAAAAACCTCAGCAATCATCTTCTCCGACAAAGCGTTCACCACTGATGAGCCTACGCCGTGTAACCCCGAAGAAACCTTATACCCGCCACCGCCAAACTTTCCACCCGCATGTAAAATGGTCAATACCGTCTCCAGTGTCGATCTGCCAGTCTTCGGATGCGTCTCCACCGGAATACCCCGCCCATCGTCCGTCACTCTCGCACCACCATCCGCCAATAAGACCACATCAACTCGTGTCGCAAACCCAGCAATCGCCTCATCAATCGAGTTGTCAGCAATCTCTTTCACCAAATGGTGCAAGCCATCATAGCCTGTCGATCCAATATACATCCCCGGACGCTTGCGCACCGGCTCCAGGCCCTCTAAGACCTGAATTTGCGAACTGTCGTAACTATTGGGCTTGTCAGCCATATTACCTCTTTATAATCTATTTTCTACCTATAATTGTAGCATTCCCCACCCCTATTTGCAACCCTGCAGCAGACAAGAAAAAGCCGCCAGATAAATACCTGGCGGCTCGTATGAATATACTTTTGCTGCATCTTCAGAGAATCACTCGACGGGCAATGATGCCATAAATTTCTGAAAAAATTCCACCGCCTCCGCGTTACTCTGTTCAGTCTTAGCCAACTCTTTCCGGTGATAATTTACCTCCCACTCGACTTTTTCAGTAGCCCGTTGACGATATTCGCAATACGACATCATGGGCGGACAATAATCTCTTGCCGATATCATCGACGTCTTGAGTTGGTCAATCATGAATCTTTTCCAATCCTCATGCTGCTCCGTAGGCGTTTGCCATGCCAAAACCTTACGCAACATATCGCCAAGACGCTTATTTTTCGCCTTACGGCAAGCAATTTCCTTAGCATCTTCAGCCTTGGCATTTTTAGCCAAAAGGCGCCATTGTACAAGCGTCATCTGCCGGATCCTCTCCAGCTCTGCTTCAGCCCTAGCCAAACTCTCGCGATGATAGTCGACCGACTGCTGATCGATTATCTCATCAGCTGTAGGCATCTCAGTCTCATCGCACGTCCCCATCAGCACGCGAAACGCAAATCCTCGAAAACTAGTAACAGTACCATTTTCAATCAGCTTAGTATAACCAGTTGACATAAACATCCCCTCCTTAAAGAACTTCAGCAATTCGCAGTTAACAAACCACTCTATACTCTCATTATAGCACGCTTTATCAAAAAAGTCAATATCTATCTCAATTTTATCACCATCTCATCCGGTGGACTTTGCTCTTTTGCACCCTTTTGCGGCACCTTTGCGACCACCGATCTTCTCTCGGCCGGGTCATGCGCAATTTTCACCCCAGTCGCAAAATTATCCTCCGGCACAAACTCTTCTTCTACGGCCACATCGCTATGATCTGTGTTGACCGGTGTAACAGTAGGCATATCGACACCACTGCTCACTTCTGTCACAACTAACTCTTGCTGCCGCTCTTGCTCTAGTTTTGCCTTCTTTTCCAGCCAACTATCTAAAAAGTTCTTCGGTGCCGCTGCTGCCATTGGTACACCAACCGCAGGCTGAACCTCCCCCATCTCCTTAGTCATCGGCACGCCCACTGGCACAGCAGGACTTTGCACCGCAGCATCTGTCGCCGCCAATCTCGCCGTGATCTCTTTATCAACCTCCACCCGTGTCCGACCATATTTTGTAGCCGAATACGCTCTCAAAGTCTTTAAAATCTCCGGATTACTATCGCCCATCGGCGGCAACAACTTCATCGTAAATGGTGCACTCGGCACGCTAAACATCATCACTGTTGCAATCGCCGTATAGTTTGCCAGTTTATGCAAGTCCTCCGCATTAAACACCGGTGCAAATGCCTTCTCCATCAGCTCCGCATCCGTTACTCCCAATCGTCCTGCCATGATTGTCCCCACGTTACCTAGCACCCCTTCACGTATTTGATCCGTCAACTGCGTCATAAACTGATTCGCCAACACCAAATTCAACCGGTATTTCCTCGCCTCTGACAAAATCGTCGCAAAACTTTCTGTTGAGAAATTCTGGAACTCATCCACAAATAAGCAAAAGTCTGTCCGCTTATCCTCTGGGGTATCTGCCCGACTCATCGCCGCTGTCTGGAACTTCATCACAAAAATCATACCCAACAGCTTCGAGTTCAACTCTCCCATCTTGCCCTTGCTCAGATTAACCAGCAGAATCTTCTTTTCGTCCATCACGTCACGTATATTAAATCCGCTCTTCTGCTGACCCAGAATATTTCGCATCATCTGGTTGCTCAAGAATGGTCCCCACTTGCTTACGAACCAAGTTGTCACCTCACCGGCGTCATTACTCCTCTGGCTCGCCGGAAACTCTTTAGTCCAATAATCATATACTGTTTTATCCGTCACAAACTTCAATTTCAACTTCACAAACTCCGGATCAATGAAACATCTCGGAATATCGATAAAGGTCCCGCCCTCCGGATCGCTCATCAACAACAATGCCGCATTTCTAAACATATGATGCGCTCTTGGCCCAAAAATACCTTGATTCCCAGGATCATACAAGCTTTGCAGCATATTTATCCCCTCTTGCACAATAAAATCCTTCTGTTCTGGATCAGTAAATTCAAACATGTTCATCCCAATCGGGTTCTCCACGTCTCCCGGATCAAAATAAATCACATCATCAATCCGCTCTGGCGGCACCTTGCTCATCAGCATCTCCACCGCATCACCATGCGGGTCAATAAATGCAAACCCTCTCCCATCCATCATGTCCTGATAAGCTATGTTCGTCAAAAGCACCGACTTGCCCATGCCCGTAGAACCAATCACGTAGGTATGCCGCCGCCTATCGTCTTCCGCCAGCCTAATTTCCTTTTGCTCTCCGCGAAACTCGTTTACGCCCAATAGCACGCCTTCTTCCACTAATCTAGCCGGGCCATCCACCTGTTTCGTCAACTGTCTCTCCACCTGGCTAGTCGGAATCGTATTCTGACTCGGTAAATGAAATAGGGTTGCCATTTCTACACTATTTAATATACTGTCGCTCTCTTCCTGCGGGAACAATCTCAATACATAGTCTCTTACTAATCCCTCAGTATCCCTCAACGCATCATATTTAAAACCATTGTTATTTGGCAGATCAAATTGCGAGAATATCGCCACCACACCGCCCAATAACACCTCGGAGCGCGATTTAGTAGACGAACTAGCCATCACGCGTATCAACGTCTCAAAGCCCGGATACTTGGTCTTCTCCTCAATTTTTTGAATTTCTTCTTGCTCTAAATTAGTCAAAACCTTCTCTTCCGACTCTGATTTTTTACGCTCCTCCGGTGGTTTCCACAAAGCCTCTGCCACGTCCACTACTAAATATCCCGCGCCCATCACAGCTCGTTCCAATAAATTATTCGAACGTCTACGCGATTTCTTCCCGTCTCGCATATTTTGTACTCTCTCCAACGATTTTTTTGTCCATTTTTCATCCGCTGGACGGAATAAAATTTGTAGGGCCACCCCATCTCCTTTTTTCGCCACTGACATTGCATTGAGTAATGCCAGGCTCGCATCCCGCTTCGATTCCTCAAAAGTCGCTATCGGATACCAATAATCCTCCTTCAGGGTCAACTCTCCGCCAACCGTACCGTCAATCTTCCCCTCTTCACTAAAGAAATTCGGATCCTCCACCTCTTCTAATCTAGCCGTCGGATAAGCCGCTGCAATCGCCTGCTTAATTGTCTCTGTTAGCACCGCCGGCACCACCGCATAATATTTAATAAAGCCATCATGCGCCACAATCTCGAATCCCATATGCCTCTGCCCATAAACCCTGCTCTTAAAGCCCTTCACCGCCGTCGAGGCAATAATGCTATACATCACCTGCGCCTCTGACAGCGCTTCATTAGTCACGTCTCGTTCATCCCTGCCTCCAACTTCAATATCATCCGTACTCGGCGGTAGATGAATCAACATCGGTACCATTTTTAGGCCACGCTCATAGTCCTTCCGCTCTCTTCCGGCTTTCATAATCATCCGCCAAATAACCACTAGCACTACCACTATTATAGTAATTATTACAACACCCAAAACTATCTCGTTCATGGCCGCCTGCCTTCACTCAGTTTCCTAATTTTTCGCCTTTCCATCCAATCCGTCTCCCAATTTTCGACTAAACGCCTTACCCATATAATCCCATTTCAAATTCGTAACTGAACGCTGCAATTTATTCGGCTCTTTTTTATATCTCCGCATAATCTCCACCAAATGCTTCGCGTACTCTTTGGGCATGCGCTCTGCATCTCGCCCCACCACTGGAGCGTCCCCATCCTGGCTGCCCGCATCATCTATGTTGCTCGACACCATCGGGATCGTCGGCGGCAAAATTACTGGTGCAGTCTCTGCAGCTGGCATAACCGGCGTCTCTTGTCTCTCAGGATCACCGCTCCCGCGCAATGTCTCCATCTCTACGGCGCCAAAAGCCGCCTCGCCAGCGCCCTCCGGCACTCCAGCCGCAACCTCCTTGTGTCCTCCCTCATTTTCCATATCTCAACTATAACACGCTTATGTTCTTTTAGATATATAAAAACACCCCAGTACTGCAAAAATTATCACCAAAGCTATCTCTAATATATTCAATTCGCCAAATGATCTCATAAAAATCAGCACCATCGGCACAAACGCTAAAACAGACCCGTAATAGTAGCTTTTTCTGCGACTAACTCTGGCCCTATCTCCCAGTCTTCCCTTTATAATAAAGAAGAGTCTGCAAAGTCCCACTATCACTCCCAAACAAACCAAATACATCAACGTAAAAAAAACTAAAACCCCCAGCGGACCAATGTCCGACGGGGTTGTTAGATTTATCATAATCATGAGGAAGATCGCAGCCAACAAGCTAGTTACAACAAAAACTCTGTCTATCTTATTCATAAGCAAATTCTAGCATAAACACTGACTCTCTGCCACTTCTTCTCTACTGGTTTTCTCCCTACAAGACTTGGCTCTCGAGCGGGTAAGTTATCCGGCCAATTTGTAAACTACTTATTGCCGCAACTTTTAATCCCGCTCTTGAGACTTTGACCGCTTCACATATAGTGAAGCAAATCCCTATAAGCACCCTTATCGTTATTATTGGGTATTTAATGTGCAAACGATAATTGGTTCTTATGCGCTCTACGCTCATGGTCTCTCGACCATTTTTTGGCGGAGCTCAGGCTATTCCTAATTGTAATTTATGGCTAGAAATAACCTTTCCCTTCGCCAAACCCTCTTCTAACTCTTTTGTGCATTTTTGTTTTTATTAAGGCACACTATCATCCTAGCAAACATAAGCAAAAAAGTCAATAATATTCTTACTCAATTTGTAAGTATTTTTTACAACACTCTATTCTCCATCAGATATATTCCATAAATTAATTATGTTGTAAAAATTACAACAAATATACCAGGTGTCTTTTCTACAACACACCTTTCAGTTCTTCCAATTCCCTATCCCCCAATTTATGAAACAGCCACTTTTCACCAATCTGGCTCTTCATATAAATCTCATCGTTGTCAGTCCTGGGTATCAAGTGCCAATGCACATGATCAACTTTTAGTTGGCTTTGCGGCAAAAACGGCCGATAATTTTCCCGCACATCACACCCATCCCCCGCTTTCTCCGACAACAATTTTTGATACTTTTTGATCAAGCTCCACACTGCACTCATTTCGTCACTACTCATTTCCCACGGTCGCTCAACGTGCCGTTTCGGTACCACCAACAAATGTCCAAAAGCTAAACGCGGATCACTCGCTAGCAACCAAGCCAATCCAGTTTCTTCCAAAATCTTTGTTGGTTCGCAAAATGGACATTTACGTGCTTTGCTCATGCAATCATTATATAAGGTCGCCAATTTATTACAATTCGCGACCCAATAACCTAAATAAGCTTTCTCGGAATCGCTCCTGACCTGTGGAAAACTCTAAAAATCGTATCCAAATAGCTATTGACACAAGCATTTTGGGCCCTTACTATAGAGGTAGCTTTTGAATACAATTTTTACTCAAAAGCCAAAAACAAAAAGTCCAAAATAACTCCACACTCTACATAGAAAGACCGGCTTTCCTCGCAGTTGCCGGTCTTTCACTTTGTATTGTGCTATCCAGCTTTAAAAAAATAATCATCCCCAAGGAGAGTTTTCGGTCTGTAATAGTCTGCGATTTTCAACCGCAGGTTGAGCAAGCGTAAGGAAAGTCAACAAAAAGAACCAAATAAATTCATTTATTTGGTTCAATAAGTTGGCTTTACTAAGCTGGTGGAGCTGCCGGATACTGCCTCCGGGTCCGAACTGTTTTCGCTATCCCATTCTACGAGCGTAGTTTATTCTTTCATCTCGGCATATCAATAGAGCTGGAATAAACAAAACTCTACTTGACCATGACACAAGTTTTCGAGCAGCCAGAGTTCAGCTGGCTAACCTTAGCATCATAATATGATACTTCTCTGCACTATGATGCCTCACGCAGGAAGCATGGTCTAAAATCTTAGGCCATTGCGTAAGCAGGCATGAAAATCATGCGCTTACTAGCAGTTTTTTCTGCAGTTATTTTTATACTTACGGTATAACTCGACTCGCCTGGAATATGTTAACAATCCGTCTAAGCTTTGTCAGCCCCAACACCAAAATTATATCATACTCATGCTTTTTAATCAACATCGACTACCCTACACTACCCCGCATGATAGCAAAAGCCTTCTCTGCCCTACCGCTAGGTTATCAAGGGCGCCTTATAGAAGTCGAGGGAGACACCAGCCGTGGACTCCCTGCCTTCAATATCGTCGGCATGGCCAACAAGACCATCGAGGAAAGTAAAGATCGCGTTCGTTCCGCTCTTCACAATTCCCTATTCAACTTCCCCGATAAAAAAGTCACCGTTAATCTAGCTCCTGCCGATCTTCATAAAGACGGCGCCTACCTTGATCTTCCCATCGCTCTTGTCGTCATGGTTCTATCCAACCAGCTCCTCCAGACCGACATTAATCATAAACTGTTCGTTGGAGAACTATCTCTTGACGGCCAACTTCGTCCCGTCAAAGGCATCATTAACATCGTAGAAGCCGCCAAACACGCCGGCATCACTGAAGTCTATCTTCCTCAAGCCAATCTATCTCAAGCCTCCCTAGTCTCAGGCATCAAGCTATTCGGCGTGACCAACCTCAAATCTCTCTTCCTCCATCTCAAAGGCGAGACCAAAATCACTAATCCAAAGATTGTTGTAAAAAATACCAAAACAGGCATAAGCACTACTCTGCTCAACCATATACATGGTCAACCCCAAGCTAAACGTGCTCTCACTATCGCCATCGCCGGCCGTCACAACATCCTTATTTCCGGCCCACCAGGAGCTGGTAAAACCATGCTCGCCAAAGCCGCCCTCAACCTTCTCCCCGACCTAAGCAATGATGAAAAAATCGCCATCACCAAAATTCACTCTCTAAGCGGTATCACACAAGATGTTGTCCACCACCGACCCTTCCGCAATCCTCATCACACCGCATCGCCCATCTCTCTCATTGGCGGTGGGCCGCTTGCTTCGCCCGGAGAAATTTCCCTCGCTCACTTTGGCGTCCTCTTCCTCGACGAATTACCCGAATACTCTCGCAATGTCTTAGAGTCTCTTCGTCAACCTTTAGAAGACAAGCAAATCTCCATCTCCCGCGTCGGTCGCAAAACCACTTACCCGGCTGACTTCATGCTTATTGCCACCATGAATCCCTGCCCTTGCGGTTTTGCTGGTTCAGATCGTGAATGCACCTGTACTCCTCATCAGCTCCTTTCCTACGCCAAAAAACTCTCCGGACCGCTGCTCGATCGCATCGATATAACCATCGATGTCGCCAAAGTCGAAAACATCGACCTCTTAAAACCATCTTCAGACAGCTCGGCTGAACACGACGCAGCCAAATCCAAAATTGCCATCGCCACCAAAAATCAATCTGCACGTTACCAGAAGCCAGGTTTCTACAACTCTTCCCTCCCCTCCAGCCAAATCAACAAACAACTTCACCTCTCTCCCGCTGCCCAAAAACTCCTAGCACACGCTTCCAAGTCTCTAGATTTATCCGCCCGAGCCTATTTCAAAACTATAAAGGTAGCTGGCACCATCGCCGACCTCGAATCCTCTCCGCAAGTCACTGACGCCCACCTCTCAGAAGCTCTCCAGTATCGCAAGAAATAAACCTTGTGTAAAACCAAGAAATCTGATAAAATACACCCTGTAAACAAGTCGGAAAGGATTAGGGCTACCATTAGTAACAGCACACATATTCGAATAAACGGAGAAATCCGCTATCCGGAGGTTCGCGTGATTGGCGCTAATGGAGAACAGCTGGGCATTATGTCTAGCCGTGACGCTCAGCTCGCTGCTCGTGACGCCGGAGTTGATCTGGTAGAAATTTCTGCCGGCGCTAACCCTCCTGTCGTCAAAATCATTGATTGGGGCAAATACCAGTACCAGAAGATGAAAGAACAGAGCCGAGCTAAGAAAAAATCCAAAAGTAGCGAGCTCAAACAAATTCGACTTGGTTTAAAGATTGGGGAAAATGACCTCAACATTAAAATCCGCAAAATCAAAGAATTCCTCGATGACGGCGACCGCGTAAAGATTATGATTGTCTTTCGCGGACGCGAAATGGCTCACAAAGAAATCGGTGATGACCTGGCAAACAAGATGATTGATCTGCTTGGTCCCGATGCCGTCGTTGAAGGCAAACCTCAGATGAGCGGACGCAATTTGTCCTTCTCTGTAAGACGCAAATAGCGCACTCCGACGCCCACCGGTTCCCTGCACCCCAAAGCGTCGCATACATTAACTAAAGCAGGAAAGGTACACTATGCCAAAACTTAAAACCCACAAAGGCACTGCCAAACGCATCAAAATCACTGGCAGCGGGAAGCTTGTCCGCGAGCGCGCCTTCGGCAACCACATCCTTGCCAAAAAAAGCAAAGCCCGCAAGCGCAATATGAAAACTGCCGCCATTGTTAATGGCGCAAACGCTAAGAACGTCAAGAAAGCGTTAGGAGTCTAATCATGAGAATCAAACGCAGCGTCCCTGCCCGCAAAAAACACAAGAAGATCCTCAAAGCCGCTAAGGGCATGCAACATTATCGCACCCGCAGCTTCCGCTTGGCCAAACAAGGTGTTATCAAATCACTACGTTACGCCTATCGTGATCGCCGTAACCGCAAACGCGATTTGCGCGCCCTCTGGATCACTCGTATCAATAACGCCGCACGCGAAAACGGCATCAGCTACAGCCAGCTAATTAATGGCATGAAGAAAAAAGGCATCGAGCTAGACCGCAAGGTCCTAGCCGAAATCGCCGTATCCGACCCTAAAGCCTTCACCGCCATCGTCAAGCAAGCTAAATAACCTCAAAAAACACCCGCAAGGGTGTTTTTTGGTGGCTCGACCATAAGCCGGGTTCTGTAACTGCTTTAGGCAGTTGATGACCATCTATCTAGAGCACAAATTGCTTCGCGCTTCTAGCGGTGAGCGACCATCAGCGGAACACTGTTTCTAGGTCTCCTTGCAGCAGATAGGGTTTACCCCTCTGGCGCGTCACCACGCCAAACTGTAGTCTCTTACACTACTCATTTCACCCTTACCTTTCGGCGGTATAGTTTCTGTGGCACTTTCCCTACCCTTGCGGGCGGTCGCCGTTAGCGACTATCTTTTCCTATGCTGCCCGGACTTTCCTCTCGCATTATATGCCAGCGATCACCTGTTCGAGCCATCTATAGTATAACATAAACATTACTCTCTTTTCAAGTGCTCATCTATTACTCGGTTTACTTCCCTATCCGCATCCACATTACGCATCCTCGATATGTATTCGAAGCTATAAGAGTCCAACCTATTCAATAACGCCCAAATATCATTATAAACCGGTACCAGATCTTGATTCTTCACCGCGTAAACCCCATTCATCTGATTAACCAGCATTAAGCTATCACTCATAAAGCGTACCGACTTCAACCCCAGTTCTAGCGCTTGCTCTACCCCCTCCTTCAAACCATAGTATTCCGCCATCCTACTCGTCGAAAACCCCAAAAACTCCCCGCCTCTCTTCAGCTCAGTTCCATCTGCCGCCACAATATAATACCCAATTCCGGACGGCCCCGGATTCCCCCTGCTTCCCCCATCCGTATAGATTGTTGCAACATTTACGCCACCTCTGTAATCAATATTTTTTACAACATTTCTTTGCTTGCCTGCCACAATCTCCAGCACCGACAATGAAGCTTCATCCAAAACCGTAGAGCCAATCTCACTATCCGCTGCCCACCTATACGCACTATATCTTTCTGTTGTAATTTTTACAGAATCACCTTCAAAGCCTACTTCATATACTATGTATAGGTTCGCTAACCTACTTGATCCCTTCAGGTCAACAAAAGTTATCACGTCCACTAGCCGTACCAACTTAGTCCTCTCCCCCAAGCAGTCATACACGATCCTTGCCATCGCTTCTTCCGGTTGCTCTCCGAAATTAATCTTTCCAGTTGGCAATTCATACCAACTAGGCATCTCTGCTCTCCCCCCAGCTCGCTTTAGCAACAATACTTCTCCCCCCTTCCTCACAATCCCAGCCACTCTTATTCGCTGCTTCATCTATCTTATTTTAACATAACCGACATCAAAAAAGCCCCTCGCGATATGCCTGTTTTTCCTTGGTTTAGCCAAGGTGGGTATGTTCTTATGCGATGTCTCCACGGAGACAAGCCACGAACCCCCTAAAACATGATTATTCAGGAAAAATCATGTGCAACCGCTCAGGGCTTAACTCAATTCTACCACACTATCCACTCAAAAGCATTCAGGATCCCAGTCGTCGCATCTCTCATAAAACTGCTAAACGCTACGCCAAATACCATAATCAGCAGAAATACTATCACAATCCCCCATCTTTCCATGCTTTCCATAATCCGCCTCACAAAATCCGGCATAATCGCATATAGCACCCTACTCCCATCCAAGGGTGGAATCGGTAACAAATTAAAGATACAAAAGCCAAGATTCACCAGCACGAAAGTAGAAACAAAATCGGTCCAAAACCCTACATCTTGATAAATTACGCCTGTCACATGCCCAATTACGAAACCAATAAACGCCAGCATCAGGTTCGTCAATGGTCCCGCAATCGCCACCAATGCAAAGCCCCACTCCTTAAACTTCAAATTTCGTGTATCAATCTGTACCGGTTTCGCACCGCCAAACACCGGACCGCCACTGATCGCCAACAGCATTGGCAATAGTATCGACATAAACGGATCAATATGTTTAAGCGGATTTAATGTCAATCTCCCTTGTGCTTTCGCCGTATCATCGCCCAGCCAATAAGCCACCAGGCCATGCATCAATTCATGCAAAACCATCGACACCAATATTACTACTAATACAATTGCCAGATAAATGAAGTCAAAACCCATGCTGTTATTGTATCAAACAGCCTATTTAAGTGCACCCTTTTTACGCAGTGTCCGCAGAGCCGAAGCTGACACGTTCACCTTCGCCTTCTTGCCATCTACCATCAAAGTCCGCTTCTGAATATTCGGCTTAAACACCTTGCGCGTCTTCCTTTGGGAAAAACTCACATTATGTCCGTACATTTTGCCTTTACCGGTAATCTCGCATACTGCCATTTTTTACTTCTTCTCTTTATTATTTACTAAAACTCCGCCAATTATACCAGCTGCCGTGCACAAAATCAACCCCTTAGCTAACCTAATTTATAGATTTCCATGATGGCCGGCAAAGCCGCCACGTTCTTTATCTTCAGCCGCTTCTCCATCTTTACGCTGGCTTTCAGCTCGGCAAAATCCATATTCCCCATCGGAATCACAATCTTTGGCTCTATCAGCCCAACTATTCCCGCCACACTCGTTCCCAAAATATCAATTGGCCCCAATTCATCCAAATCTTCATTTTTCACCTCGCTTCCTACCACGCCAATCGCCACATCGCCAATTTCAATTCTATATATCACTCCCCCCAAATCTGTCGCCACACCACTAATTGTCGTCTCGCCAATCTCAAACTCCCCAGCTCCCTTTATCGTCCCGACTGCCAAACCAGCCGCAATCGTAGATTGCGCGACATTGACATTTATCACCCTGTCCTTCAGTCGAATACTCATCTCGTCTGGATTTCTCAGCTCAATCTCAAACACCGCATCCTCCTTTTTTACAAAATCTTTTCCGGATCAATCTTGGTCGCAATATCCAATGAAAATATATCCAATATAAATCTGTCCTTCAAGCTCTTCCTATACAAATAATCTTCCCGCGAAAGAATCACATAATTCAACGGCTTGCCTTGTTTTTTCTCCACCACCTCCGCCCAGTGTGTCAATTTCTTTGCTCGGTCATCTCCCACAATCAGCAAATCAACGCCCTCCTGCCCAGGCACGCGATTTGTCACCACCAAAGCCCTCAATATACTCTTTACCGGCCTCACATATTCATCCCAACCAATTCTCGGCACATCCATATCTACGACCGTACTAATCTTCTTCGAAAATATCTCACCCATTGGGCGCGCAAACGGGTGTCTGCTGTTCGCCGAGTAATAAACTTTATTCTCATAAGTCTCAATTTTTACCAAGCCGAGTGCATTTAGATTAGTCAATTCCCTTCTCACGGAATTAATCTGTTCACTAATCACTCGCGTAATCTCCCGCACATAATAAGATTTATTGGGATTTTCAAAAAACAGTGCCAACAACTTAGCCCTGGTCTTCGACCCGAATAATTTTTCTAATGGTCGTGGGCTTTCTTTACTCATCTATACAAATTGTATACATAATCTTCTATTTCGTCCAGTCTCAACCATATAATTTTTTTATTCCGCTTCAACCATGTCATCTGTCGTTTTGCCAAATGCCAGTCATCAAACACGAACAATGCCTTCGCTTCCTCCTCCGAAATTTCACCATTTATCATCCGCCACACAATTGGATAAATATTTGACTTCATCGCTTGATTATCCCAGCCATACTTCTTCACTAGCCTTTTAGTCTCATCTACGATACCTTGAGCAAATAATTTATTCGCCCTTTCCGTTAATCTAGCCCTCAGTTCGTCCCGTTCCCACTTGACACCAATTACTACAAAATCCGAATCCATCTCTGTTCTGTCTGAACAAGTCTTTTTCACAATGTCAGTAAAACTATACCCGTAAATCACTGCGTCCACATACAATCCTGTCCCTCCCACAACCATCGGCAACTTTCCTCGCGCCCTAATATCTGCCACTGTCTCACGGCAATATTCTTGAAAATCAACCACCGTAAACCGCTCGCCAGGCTCAACCAAATCAATCCCAAAATGTCTCACTCCTCTCATCTCTTCCAAGCTAGGTTTCGCTGTGCCAATATCCATACCCCGATAAATTGCCCGGCTGTCCGCCGAAATCACTTCCCCGCCCAGTTTTAGGGCAATCTCAATTGCCACACCAGTCTTTCCGCTCCCAGTTGGCCCCACTATTACCAATGTCTTGCGGTTACTTCTTCCGCTCTCGGTACGCATAGGATTCCGTATCAATACTCACCACATCACCCGTTTTGATAAACGCCGGCACCTTCACCACCAAACCAGTCTCTAGCGTCGCATCCTTCACGATTGACGAACTCGTATCACCCTTCACTGCCGTCTCCGTATACGTCACTGCCAACCAGATATTCTTCGGCAACACCAAGTTGATCGGCGTCCCATTATAAAACTGTATCTCCAGCTCATCCCCCTCTTTCATAAAATCCCTCGCCGACCCCACTAATTCATCATTTAACTCAAATTGCTCAAAATCCTCCGGGTTCATAAAGAAAAACGTTCCGTCATCATTATACAAATACTGCGCTTTTCTACTTAACACTTCTGCCGGTTCAATTCTTTCCTGTCCCTTAAAAGTCTTCGGTATAACCGCCCCCGTCACCAGATTCTTCAACTTCACGTTCACAATCGAACCGCCCCGCCCCATTACCTTTTGCGCGTACTCAACCACCTTGAACGGTTGCCCGTCCAAAGTAATCAAAGTGTTTTTCTTCAAATCCGTAGGCCCAAACATATTTTCTCCAGTTTAAGCCGTCGCTACAAAGGGCATCAACGCCAAATGTCGAGCTCGTTTTACCGCCACTGCCAATTGTCTCTGTTGCTTGGCCGACAAGCCGGTCTTCGCAATCGGCTCAATCCGCCCATAAGCATCCACATATCGCGACAAAGTTTTCACGTCACGATAATCGAAGTACAAATTTGGGTCGTTTTTTAATCTCTTCATATATCTTTTCCTTAAAATAAATTATTTTTACTGCAATAAAAGATTCCTAGAAAGGAATCTCAGAGAGGTCAATCGGATCGTCCGAAATATCACTTGGCGCTACATCAGCAGCTGCGCTGCTAGTCCCCGCCTCGCTGCCACCATCCGAATTACCTCGCGCCCCGCCGCCGATAAAGTTAAAATCTTCCACCACGATTTCGACCCTCGATCGTTTTTGCCCCTCTTTATCTTCCCAGCTTCTCTGATCCAAACGGCCAGAGACCATTATCCCGCTGCCCTTTTTTGCATACTGTGCGATAATTTCCCCTGCCTTACCCCAAGCTGAACAATCAATAAAACTGACTGATTCTTGCTGTTGTCCCGAACTATCTTTGTAAGTTCGATTTACCGCCACCGAAAAACCACAAACTTGCGCCCCATTAGGCGTGCTGCGCATCTCCGGATCTCGCGTCAAATTCCCCATAATGATTGCTTTTGAAAACCCACGTGCCATTTTTATTCCTCCTCTTTAGTTTCTTCTTGAGGTTTCCTTGCCTTCTGCTTGGCCTCCGCCTTTGCCTTCCGCTCATCCTTCTGAACCAATAAATACCTAAGTACTTCATCGGTTATATTCAGAACTGACGACAATTTGGCTGGTGCTGCCGCTGGCAATTCCACTTCGAAATAGCAATATACAGCAAAATCCTGCTTCAATATAGCGTAAGCAAGTTTCTTTTTTCCTTCGTTAGTTTCTTTTGTAATTTTCCCCCCATTTTCCGTGATCAAAGCCTTCAGCTTATCTACGGTTGGCTGCAGATTCATCTCTAGATCAGGATGAATCAGCACTGTGAGTTCATATTCCTTCACGAAAACTCCTTTGGTTAAAGCAAATGCGCTTTCCTTCATGCCATTTGCTGAGCTATTAACACCTATATTGTAGCAGATTTCTGTTCATATGAAAAGGGGACGCTTATTAATGATCACTCCCATACCGGCACGTCATCTGGCGGAAACGGATCATCTGTAAATCCGTCCCCGTCCAGATCCACATTTAACCCATACGGGTCATGTCCCAAATCCGTTAAAAACCGCGACGGGAAACTGTAAGTCCTCCCTCCAAACGCAAATCTCGACTGCGCATAAGTCAATAATAGCTCCTCCATCGCCCGCGTCATCCCCACATAAGCCAATCGCCGCTCTTCCTCCAAATCATCCTCCGACTCTATTCCATCCCGCACATGCGGCAACAACCCGTCTTCCATCCCCACCACAAACACCACCGGAAATTCCAGCCCCTTCGCCGCATGTAGCGTCATCAACGTCACCGCATTTCCCTCCGCACTCTCATCCGAAGAACTCATCAGCGCTGCATCCGCCAAAAACTCATTTAGCGAACCATACGCATCCGCCTCCCCTATCAAAACCGTCAAGTTCTCAATCCTCTCTTCCGCCCTCAACTCATCACCATCATTTAGGTATTCCCTATACTGCAATCTATCAATCAGCTCGCTAATCATCTCCGCCGGCGCACCTCCACCCGCATCTTTTACTCGTAAATCCGCCAGCAATCGCAAAAATCTCTCATATTCCCGCAAAGTTTTCGGCGTCAACTTATCCGTTTCTCCCGCCAAAATCCGCGCCAAACTCACCTCTCCAATCCCCCTCGCCGGCACATTAATCACTCGCGACAACGCCACCGAATCTCGCGGATTCACCACCAAATGCAAATACGCCAAGATGTCTTTAATCTCTTTCCGGTCATAAAATCTCACGCCCCCCACCAACTTATACGGTAAGCTCGCTCCTATAAACGCCCGCTCAAAAGCATAGCTTTGCGCATTTGTCCGATACAACACCGCAAAATCCGAAAACTTTCGCCCCGATTCTATAATCTTCTGCGCCACAAATACCGCCTCCTCTTGCTCATCTCGCAACCGCTCAATCACCACCGGATTCCCTGCTCCCGCCTCCGTAAACAACACCTTCTCTGTTCGTTGCGTATTCTTCATAATAACTTTCTGCGACGCGTCCAAAATATTCTGAGTACTCCGGTAATTCTGTTCCAACTTGATCACCTTCGCCGCCGGAAAGTCCTTCTCAAAATTCAAGATATTCCTGTAGTCCGCCCCTCGCCACGAATAAATCGACTGCCAATCATCCCCCACCACGCAGATATTCTGCTCCTTGTTCACCAATAATCGCACAATTTCATATTGAATCTTATTTGTATCCTGATATTCATCAATCAAAATATGTGCAAATCGCTGTCGCCACCGCTCTCGCACCTGACTATTATCACGCAACATCCTCGCCACCAACAACAGTAAATCATCAAAATCCAGTGCCCCTGCATCCCACTTCACCTTTTCATATCCTTCATACACCATAGCAATCGCCCTTTGGTTCGGATAATACACCGCTGCCCCATATTCCTCCGGATCCACCCCGTCATTTTTGGCCTTGCTTATCGCCGCCTCCACCGCCTTCGGCTTAATCTGCTTATCACTCACCTTCAAATTCTTCATCACCCGCTTAATCAAAGCCAACCGGTCATCCGTATCATAAATCACAAAATTCCGCGTCAAACCCACATTTTCCGCCTCTATCCGCAAAATCTTCACGCAAATCGAGTGAAATGTCCCCATATAGGGCATAAACGACCAATTATTCTCGCGTCCCAAAAGTCCCGCTAGTCTCACTCGCATCTCCCGCGCCGCCTTATTCGTAAACGTCAGCGCCAAAATCTCAGATGCCCTCACCCCGTGCGCAATCAAATTCGCAATCCGGTGCGTCAAAGTCTTCGTTTTCCCGCTTCCTGC
This sequence comes from Candidatus Saccharimonadota bacterium, assembly GCA_009783305.1. GTDB lineage: Bacteria > Patescibacteriota > Saccharimonadia > Saccharimonadales > Saccharimonadaceae > UBA2834. The sequence continues at coordinate 38,841 of WRHJ01000003.1, read as the reverse complement.
CCCCGCCAAAATCAACAGCGGTCCAGACAGAGTCTCCACCGCCTCTTTCTGCGCCTCATTTAAACCCTCGAAAATCTTATTTATCATCTTATCTATCATATCACGCTAAAAACCATGAAAATGGCCCGCAACAAGCCGCGGGCCATTATAACAATCGATTACCCTACTTAAAATCATAAGCATAATCAATCATTGTACTAAGTGATTCACATCCATACCATTTCCGTGCCGCTTCAACCGCAAAACCAGATACATCCACCACGCGCAATTTCCCGCCCGCTCGCCTAATCTTACTGCGGGGCACCGGCACCGTATTCGTTACCACAAGTTCAGTTATCGGCGATTCCACCAATTTATCGATCGCCTTGCCAACCAAAATCCCATGATATGCCATCGCCCGCACCGTCCGCGCGCCAGCTTCCTTCAACACTTTCGCTGCCGACACCAAAGTTCCCAGCGTCATAGCTTCGTCGTCAACAATCAACACATCCTGACCCGCCACATCCGTGCCATAAACTGCATCAGACATCGCTGAATCATCATTGCCAGCCCGCATTTTGTCGACCACGCCTTTTGCCAAATAACGATTTTCATCAATATACAGTGTTTCCGCCCATTTCCGCATCCGTTTTACGCCGCCAGCATCTGCCGCTATCGACACCGTTACCTCGCCACTCCGTTTCACCTCAGACATCATTACTTTTCTCAGCGTCAACATGTACGCCGGCCCGTCCACAAACTCAATTGTTGCCACGTTGTGCAGATCACAGGTTATATAGCACGCTCCATACATATTGATACAGCTGTCTATGAAAACCTTCAATGCCGCCGAACTATGATGCTGATCCCGTTTGTCTCCACGACTATACGGTGTATACATTGCCACCACCGTAATCCTATCCGCGCCCCTTTTCTTGGCAATATCCATTGCTAGCCGTAGTTCTGTCGCACGCTCATCAATGCGTCCTTCATACGAAAAGAAGAAGATCACATCGCGTCCGTTCAAATCGCCCTCCAATATCACCAGGGGCTCTGTTTGCGCGAACCGGGTTATTATTACCTCTCCTACGTCCTCTTTTGAAAACTTCGGGGTTACATCATCAGGTTGTTGTTTGATTCCATCCAGAACAAATTTACGTGCCATCGGGCTCATCGGGAAAATCGTTACTCCCCGACTTCTTCCGAAACCAGCCGCCATTTCGAATCACTCCTTTCAAAGAACTAAAAGAGAGCACATCCAAATCTGCACTCCCACTCAAGCTCATCATAGCACAAGTTCGGTAATGTCCCGCTACTATTTTTGTCCCTTAATAAACTCCGCCAAAGCCTCCAACTTCACCTTCTGTTCGCCATCTCGCAATCGCACGCTCACTTCCCCAGCTTCCTTATCCTTTGGCCCCACAATCAAAACCATCGGAATTTTCATCTCCGTCGCTTCGCGAATTTTCTTGCCTAACGATTCATTACGCGCATCCACATGGTATCGCAGCGCATTATGTATCAACGGTTCCTCCAGTTCCACCCCATCCAAAAGTGTTGTAATTTTTACAACATAATCTGACACTGTATCATTAATCGTCAATATCCTAATCTGTTCCGGCGCACACCACAACGGGAACCAACCCGCCGTATGTTCAATGAATACACTCAAAAATCTCTCTGTTGAGCCCATCGTCGCATGATGTATCATCACCGGCTGTTCCATCTCGCCCTTCTCGTTTACAAAGCCCAATTCAAACCGTCCTGGCATCACAAAATCCAACTGGATCGTCGCCACCTGATGCTCTCGCCCAATCGCATCCTCCGCCATAAAGTCCAGCTTCGGCCCGTAAAACGCCGCCTCCCCCTCCGCCTCGTAATACTCTAACTTATTCTCTTCCGCCAGTTCTTTAATCTGTTGCTGCGCCATATCCCAGAGTTTCTTATCCCCCAAATAGGCATCGCTATCATCACGGTACGACAACCGCACCCGCAATTTATCCATCCCGATCACCTCGTAAAACTCCTTCACAATCCCCACCAATACCCCCACCTCTTCCTTCACCTGCGCTCTGCGACAAAACACGTGGCTATCATCCTGCGACAGAGATCGCACCCGCGACAAACCGCCCAACTCTCCCGTCTTTTCATCCCTATAATCTGTTGTGCACTCCATCATCCTTATCGGCAATTCCCGATAAGTCCGCGGCTTGCAATCAAAAATCTGCGTATGATGTGGGCAATTCATCGGTTTCAACGCAAACTCTTCCCCGTTCACCTGACTATGCACCATAAACAGCTCCGCCCCAAACTTCTCATAATGCCCTGACTTTTTATACAAATCTACCTTTGTGATATGCGGCGACCATACCCGCTCAAATCCCTTTGTCGCCCGCAAACTCAACGAATATTCCTCCAATCGATTTCGAATCATCCCTCCCCTCGGCGTAAACATCGGCAACCCCGACCCCACCAAATCCGAGAAACAAAACAGATCCAAATCCTTCCCCAACTTCCGGTGATCTCGCTTCTTCGCCTCATCTAGCATCTTCAAATAATCATCCAGCTCCTGCTGAGAACCAAACGCCACTCCAAAAATCCTGGTCATTTGCTCTCGCTTTTCATCGCCCTTCCAATACGCCCCACTCACCCGGATCAGCTTAAACGCCCCCACCTCTCCTGTATTCTCTTCGTGCGGACCCCGACACAGATCCGTAAAGTCACCCAGAGTGTAAAACGTAATATGTTCCCCCTCCGGCAACTCCTCAATCAATTCCTTCTTGTAGTTCTGCTTCTCCACCTTCGCCCAAGCCAACGCCTCTTCTTTTGTCTTCTCGACCATCGTAATCGGCAATTTCTCCGCAATGATCTCCCGCATCTTCCCCTCAATCTCCGGCAACCTTTCCTCTTCAACCTTCATCGCCCCAAAATCGATATCATAATAAAAACCGTTCTCCACCGCCGGCCCAATCCCAAACTTCACCGTTGTCGTCGTGCCATACAAATCCTTCACCGCTGCCGCCAGAATATGGCTAAGGGTGTGTCGCATTTTTTCTACATTTTCTGAGTTTGACATAACAACCTTTCTTTTATCTTCCAATTTTATCACATAATCTGGTACAATAACGCAAGCGGGCGCTTAGCTCAGTTGGCTAGAGCATCTCGTTTACACCGAGAGGGTCGGGGGTTCGAGTCCCTCAGCGCCCACCAAATCCGTAATTATTTATGAAAAAACCACAAAATAACATCGATGCCACCGCGCTTAACATTGCCACTTACAATGACCCGCTCACCGTCGCCGACGCCACTGTCGATGCCGAAAATTACCTGCCAGACATCTTTGGCTACCCCCTCTTTATTCAATTCAATGATTCCCTTCCCGGCAAAAATATCCTCGACCTCGGCTGCGGCCCCGGCTTGCTCTCCAAATATTACTCTGACCACGGCTTCACCGTCACCGGATTAGATTTCTCTGAAAATATGATCAAAGCCGCCAACCAGCTCTGCCCCAAATGCCGATTCATCACCAAAAACGCCCTGCAGTTAAGCCCAGAAAAAGATGGCAAATTCGACGGCATCGTCGCCTTTCATCTTATCCAGTTCTTTGACCTCCCCCAAATCAGCGAATTATTCCAGAAAATCGCCGCTTCCCTCGTCGAAAACGGCAAATTCCTCCTCATTTTTACCAACACCTGCCACCAGGAGAGCGGCTGCAATATCAACCCTACCGGCCTCACCGAATACTGGAATCGCCACCAACTCGACGATATCGCCCCTATTTTCCATAAATCCGGCCTCAAAATCATCAATTTCGAACAACCCAAGTTCCCCGACGGCGACCAACCCTTCATTTTCGTCGCCGAACCAGCCAAATAGCACCTCCCTCTATTGACTTTTTAACCAAAGTGTGCTATAATGGAAGGATACTACATTGAAAGGTGGGAAAATGTATGCCCCTTACCGTATCGGAACAAATCCGCACCGCTCTATCACTCAACCGTTTTTTGTCCATTTCTATAATCTTGAGTATTATGGACGGTCTCTGCCCCACGTGTCCTGAAAACGCAGGTTTCAACCCCGACGTCGAATATGATTGCACAAAGCGCGCCGGACGCATCTCCGCCGCTCAGGTCTACGACGGCGACTGCGATGACGAAACCCTTGAGCATTGGCTCGGCGCTATCCAAGACTATGTAGGCGCAGCAAAGCTGCTCGCCGCACATTGTAACGATAGCCCGCCGACCTCCAAAAACAATCATGACTTTTTTGTCGATGGTTGTCGACGCGCCCAAGCTCTCATCATGGAACACTCAGACGAACCCGATTGGAACGGCTGGCAATACGTCCAAGACGAACTCGAACGGGTTCAGCAAAATGCTGCCACTACCTTCGACCTAATGGACAAAATGGGCACCAATGACAGCGTCGAACGGGCGGCTATCCGAAACCATCAGACCTCCGTCTACGTCCTGCGTATCGGCATGTCCTACAAACTCGGCGACAAAAACGATCCGGTTTACGCCGAAATGAAACGTCTCGGCCTAGAGCCACTCTAAACCCACAACCCCGTTGCAAAACGGGGTTTATTTTTTCTTCTCCGCCACCCCTTTCTTCTCGTCCTTCGCCTTCTTCTTCCCCGCCTCTTCTATCTTCCGTTTCACCCTATTCCGCGCTACCGTCCCCGCATTATACGGATCAACCCCAGTAGTCTTCTCTATTGCGCCCCTCGCCGCACCCCGCGCCACATCTCTCCCCACCATCCCCAACATATCTTGTAAAAAACCCATACTTTCCTCCTTTTTACTTTTTTATCACCTTATCCGTCACGTCAAACTTCTCTATATATCTCCCCAACATCAACCGCGTCTGCGAATAAAACGCCGCGCAAGAGCTATAAACAATCGATACCGCCGGCATCAACACCCATTGCAGCACCATAATCACGTTCTTCCCTTTTTTATACCGATCTGGCCGTTTCGGCAACATCCTAAGAGATAACAAAATCGTGATAAACAACCCCGCGCTCGCCGCCAACTGAATCATACTCACCACATTTGGCAAATTGTAAGCTAACAAATTCCGCGACTCAATATTCGTGATCAACGGCACCCAGCCGCCAAACGCCACAATTGGCGCCACCGCTGCTAGCGTCACATGCCCGTCCAGCAGCCTGAAAAACTTCGGCAACAACGCCCAAAACCTCACCGTTCGTTTCTTCGAAAACAACCTCGTCCCCACATATGCCACATCACTCGCCCCGTAATCCCACCTCCGCAACTGAATAAACTGCGCCTTAAACGTCTTCCAAAGTGTCGCCGCCAACACTGCATCCTGATAAATCGGCACCCGGATTGGCATCACTTCATAATCCCCGCCAAAATAGAAATAACTCCGCCAATACTGATGCCCATCCTCCACAATCGTCCGCACACTCCAAAAATTCATCTCCACCAGCGCATCCAATGGCTGTGAATGCGAGGCAAAATTCCGCAATGTATGCGGCCGCATTGTACTAATAATGTTCCAAAACGAATTCCCCACCGCGATAATCCGGATCGGCGCCGGTGCATCCCATATGTTATTCATAAACAACGACACTGGTTGATATGACAATCTCTTCCTATCCTCATGCACAATATACTCATAGGTCACATAATCAAAATACGTCCGATACGGCTTATTGTCCGAATCTAGCGTCGTCACAATCACATCGCTGTATTTCATTTTTTTCTTCTCAACATACTCCCGCAACGCCCGTCCTGCATTAGTGATATTTCCACCCTTGCCAATCACTTCTTTCCGCTTTCCATCTGGATGTTTCACCAACAAAAAATCCTTAAAAACACCTTCAAAACGCTTCTTCAACTCCTTCGCCGTCTTCTCCGTCTCGGGTCCACCTCGTTCCTCATACGCCAATACAAAAATAATCCGCTTATTATCATAATCCGTATCCCTCACGCTCTCTACCGTCGGCATCAATATATCCAAACTTTCGTTATACATCGCCACAATCACCGCGTTATACAGCTGGCTCGGCTTCGGAAAATATCCTTCTTCCGCCGCCGCCACCGTCTTCAAATTCAAAAGATGTTGCCCATATTCATACCCGCTGCTCTGCACGCCCGCCAACCGATCATAGCTGTCATGCGCATCTTCCAACTCGCCTAGCCGTTTCGCCCAATCCACCGCCATCGCCCGCTTCAATATGTTATTCCCCTGTATCGTCCGCACCGCAATCCCAATTGCCTTCACCAGCATCATGATAATTATCAGCAATAAATAAATCGCCCCGGCAAGAGGCGAAATTAATGAAAAAACGAACAACAAAATTATCATTAGATAACTCAGCATCCCCGGCAAAATCTCAAAAAAACGATATAAGCGCGTCCGCTTCCCCAAGGGCAATTCCAGCTCTTTGGCCATTATCCCCTCCCAAGTATCTTGAGCAGATATGCAGCTGCTATCAAAACTATCACAATACTCACAATCAAAAACAGCATCGCCACACTTGACCCGCGCTTAGTATATAGCCGCGCGCCGATCAAACAATGCCCCAAACTCATTAACGCCGCCAATACCGAAAAGCTCATCAGGTACCACCATCCTCCCTCCGCATAGCCACTATTGATATCCGAATACCTCACCCAAGTCTTGCTTATCGCTGGATTCAAATTCAAAATCGGCAACATAAACAACACCGCGCCTGCTATCAGCAAAATCATCATCGTGATTAAAACTTTTCGATCATTTCGGTAGATCGATTTAAAGTCAGAGACTAATTCTTTCACTATATGCTTATTATATAACACCTTGCGAATTTTCCAAATATTCGATATACTTACCCCTATGCGGGCTCGTGGTATAGCGGCCTAGTACGTCTCCCTGTCACGGAGAAGATCGCCGGTTCGAATCCGGTCGGGCCCGCCATCAAAGTTTTTTACAAACTTGACGACTCTAATCAGAGTCGATTTTAGTTTCTGCGGGTGTCGTATAACGGCTATTATGTATCCTTCCCAAGGATGAAACGAGGGTTCGACTCCCTCCACCCGCACCATTTCGGAACAAAATACGCCGTTGTAGCTCAGTTGGTAGAGCAGCTCACTCGTAACGAGCAGGTCGTGGGTTCGATCCCCTCCAACGGCTCCATTTTTTTACCAAAATCAAATTCTAATTCTTATCCTCATCATCCCCCTCGCCCGTCCTCTGTATCGTGATAAATTCTTGCACTTTCCCCTCATCCATCAGCGTCTGCATCCTCTTGCTAAACTCCCCGAACGGCACCCGCAGCGATACATATTTCACCTGCCCCTCGCCCCTTGCCAACGACTTCACAAAATAATACCCATCGCCATTTCTTGACAAAAACTTCTTGGACCATTTCCCTATCTCCAGTCTGCTTGCCATATCCGCCCTGCCCCCATCCAGGTTCATCCTGCTCACCAGCTCTCCAGTCTCATCAAAAATCACCGATCCATCCAAAATCTCCGCAACTTGCGCAAAATCACCCCCATTACTCTCCAGCAACGCCTCCACTTCCTCCGCCAACAGCAGCGCATCCTCATCAATCTTCGCCGAAACCGCCCGCTTCGTCAGCGACAACATCAACAAGCGCTCATATTCTTCCACACTCAATCCAAAGTTCGCCCGAATTATCTTCGCAAAACTCTCTTCGCTCCTCTCTACGCCATCAACCGTCCGATGCTCCTTCTCTGCCTCCAAAATCTGCTCTCGAGTAATCTCAATATCCAGTTCCCTCGCCAACTTCAGCGCATACGCAAACTCTATCGCACTATCCAACGCCTGCCTCTTATATTGCGACCGCCACGTCGCACCTACTTCCGACCCCGTAAATGTCCCCTCCTGAGCCTCCAACGCCGTTATACTGCTCTTGAAAATCATCAAATAATCACTAAATCTCACACTTTCGCCATCCACTTTCGCCACCGACAACGGTATCACTTTCGTAAACCGATACAAAATATCACTAGTACTCTGCAGTTGATACAACTGAAGCCATCCAAAACCCGCCAACAACACCACCGCTACCACCCCAATGATAATCGTTTTTATCACCAATTTATGCCTAGCATATTGGAACGGATATTTAAACTTCCGTCCTTTACTCAAAATCTCCTCGCGATGATCCTCAATTGTAGTCGAGTTCACCTGCTGTTTCAGCTCTTTTTTCTTAGCAAATGGCAATTTCATGTTTTACTTTTCTCCACCTCTTTCATAGCGTTCTGCAACTTATTATACACTTTCTCCGGTTTCTTCACGTTGCTCACCACCAAATCCCCCACCGTCGTTTGCACCAGCAGCGTCCCATACCCAAAAATCCCGCCAAGCACCCCCGGCACCTCGTACGAAACACTCTGAATCTTTTCCAGTCCCAAATCCACCACGCTCTTCTTAAACATCCCCTTCTGAGCAATCTGCCGAATCCGCTCGTTTGTCACCACATAGACGCTAAAATGCCACAACATATATGCATAACCCCACCCCAACATCCCCACCGCCATACAGCCAAACCCCATCCAAAATGCCCATCCCGACTCCGGCCAAAGCAACACCGGCACCGCCCCCAGCATCACCATAACAAATACAAACATCATCCCCTTCCAGGCCGTCAAAATATGCCGCCTGAACAAAAAGATTACTCGCTCCCCCTCCCTCTGCCCCTCAAAATCAACGCTCATAGTTATATTATACCATTTAAAAGACTCGGCTTAGACGTGGTAGCCTGGAGACGAGTCGAACGTCCAACCTTCTCCTTAGGACGGAGCTGCTCTATCCATTGAGCTACCAGGCCAACCCTGATATTATACCCTTTATCTCATAAACTTATCAACGACGTCTTCGTATTCGTACATCTCAGAGACCTTGAACCAATGATCCACCTCTTTCTTAGCCTCTTCATTGCTACCGCTGGCGTGAATTAAATTCGGTACCCCAATCTTCTTGCTATTACTATAACCAAAACTCATATGCGAATAATCACCTCGCACCGTACCCATCTCCGCTGCCTTTGGTTCCGTCGGCCCCACAATCTTCCGCACCAACGCCACCGCTTCAATTCCCTCCAGCACCATCGCAATCACCGGCCCGCTCGCCATAAAATCCAGCGTCATATCAAACGCCTCTTGTCCCCTCCGCGAAATCATCTGTGAAATCCCCTCGTAATGCATATAATAATGATCCTTATCTGGATTCACCATTTTGCACCCTACAATCTTCAACCCCACGCGTTCAAACCGACTCAAAATCTCACCTACAATTCCCCGCTGCACCGCATCCGGTTTAAAAATTACCAAAGTCCGTTGCAGGAGATTATCATACTCCTTGCCAGTCATTTCCACCTTTTTTTCCTGCGCCATAAAAACTCCTTTTCCAAGATTATAACATATTTACGTGGTATATTAAACGTATGTACTTATCCGATCTCATTGCCGAATTCCTCGAATCGCTCGAGGTCGAAAAAGGCCGCAGCGTCAACACGGCCCGCAACTACGACCTCTACCTTTCCCGCCTCATCGAATTCGCCGGCGACATTTCGCCCAAACAAATCACCTCAGAACTGCTCCGCAAATACCGCCTCTGGCTCAATCGCTACGAAAACGAACGCCGCACCAAACTCTCCGCCGCCACCCAAGCCTACCACCTCATCGCTCTGCGCGGTTTTCTCACCTACCTCGCCAAACGCAACATCAATTCCCTCGACCCCGCCCTCGTCGAACTCCCCAAAACTATCAAAAAACAGGTCACCTTCCTCCATTACGACGAAGTTCAAGAAATTCTCGACGCCATCCCCACCGACACCGAAACCGACCTCCGCGACCGCGCCATCATCGAACTGCTTTTTAGTTCAGGTCTGCGCGTCGCCGAACTAATCAATCTCAATCGCGACCATATCAATCTCGACCGCCGCGAATTCATCGTGCGCGGCAAAGGCCAAAAAGACCGTCCCGTCTTCATCAGTAAAGCCGCCGCCGCCTGCGTTTCCGACTACATTGACGCTCGCAAAGACCAACTCCCTGCCCTTTTCCTCAATAATTCCCGCAACTCGCCCGCCGTCGGCACCTCCGGCGACTTCCGCCGCCTTTCTCCCCGCAGCATCCAACGTATCATCGAACAACGCGCTCGCGTCGCCGGTATCACCAAGCACGTCACCCCCCACACCCTCCGCCACAGCTTCGCCACCGATCTCCTCATGAACGGCGCCGACCTCCGCTCCGTCCAATCCATGCTCGGCCACTCCGACATCTCAACTACCCAAATCTACACCCACGTCACCGACCAGCACCTCCGTGAAGTCCACGAAAAATTCCACTCTGACAGCTAACCCATCAACCCCAAAACCCACTCCTGCGCCAAAAATACTATCATAAACGCCACTATCAAAAACGGTCCAAATGCCACCCGCATATTCATATTCTTTTTCTTCCTCATCATCACCGGTATCATCACAAAGCATCCCATCAAATTCGCCGCAAACACACAGAAGAACGCCAACCAAAAATTACCCAGCACTAGAGCTATCGGCAACGCCAACAACCAATCCCCACTTCCCACCCACTTCTCGCCCGATATCTTATACAGCAAATAATATAGTACCGGCAACACCAGTAGCGCCCCCAAGTAATCCCAAATTTGAGCAACAGCAAACACGCCCCACTCGCGTGTGGTTGCAAACAGTATAGCACAAATTATGCAAAAAGTCAATACACCCACTGGCAACCTGCCCCACCGCGCATCCGCTATGAACAAAATTGCAAACCCCACCAGCATCGCCATCACCAACCCCGCCAGCACCCACAACTGCCAAGTCATATCATTGCCGATAATCAAACTCGCAAAATTACCATAAAACCACACTCCAAACACCGCAAATACCACCCCTAGCCCCACCTCACTCAAAATCTCCCACCCGCCAATCTTCTTTCCGCACTTCCGACATTTCCCTCGCAACACCACCCAACTAATCACCGGAATATTATCGTACCACTTCAATCTATACTTACAGTCCATGCAAACCGACCATTTTGATTTCGCCATTTTCCCCTTCCCGGTATCCTTCAAGTGCAATCGCCACGCCTGGCAGCAAGCAAATGACCCAAACACTGCCCCCACCACAAACATAATCAATGCAACCGCTAGCGTCATCTCCATACTCCCTATCTTACCACAAAAAACACACTCCCCTAAGGGAGTGTGTCCAAAAGCTAATTCAAACTTTTATTGGTTATCGTTACAGGTGATAGCGCCACCCTCAAGCACCATATGCAAAGAAATCTGTCGAGTACCAGATCCTTGTCGCACCGTACCTTCATTCGCACCACAGACGTATCCAACGACAACATAAACCATATGATCCAAGTCGTTATTTGGAAATGTGACTGTTATAGGATCGTTCGCAACGTTGATAACCCCAGGCCTAAACGAATAGACCGTACCATCTGGATCAGTGAATTGATCCCCGCTTCCTAGTGCAGCATCACATGTCCCATCGACGCCCATACCAGCTTGTGCGCAAGCCCTATCAATATACCGCGTTACAAAATTCCCATCCAAAGTCGGAGGCTGAACATTAGTAGCTCTATCTCCAAACGGCGTCCGTCCGCTGTTATTACTCTGGAAATCTGTCACTGCGGTCAAGAAACGACTCATATCATCTTCGCGTTGCGTATTCCTCTGGGCACGCTGTAGGGCCGGCAAAGCAATAAAGACCATCAAGAAAATCAAGCCCGCGATTGCAAGCACCAAGACAACCTCGATAATCGTAAAGCCTTTCTTGCCTTTTTTAATTTGTTTTTTACCTTTTGCCATTTGTTCTCCTTTTTTTAATCGTCCGCAGACAACTGCATATCTTGGGATACCCACCCCAAACCGTCATCTGCAAAAGTACGTTAACATAATCATACATACTGCTTATGGAAAAATCAAGTCCTATTTTACGGGCCTAAATACTGCCCACCAGAGCGTAAATCGGGAATAGAATTGCTCCCACCATACCACCCGCCAGCACACCCATCACCACCATCAATAGCGGCTCAATCATCGTCGAAATCATCCGAAGCTGCTCATCCAGCTCATCTTCAAACACTTGCGCTGCCTTCCCCAACATTTCATCAATCTTGCCCGATTGCTCGCCAATACTCGACATCTGCGGCACCAACGGCAAAATATAGTCTTTACCTCTCAAAGAATCCGACAACGCCTTGCCCGATCGCACCATCTCTGATGCCTCAGTCACCGACTTCTCCACTACCACGTTATTCATTGCCTCACCCGAAATCTTCAACGTGTCCAACATCGACACACCAGTCGATAACAAAATTTGCGCCGTCCGCGCAAACCTCGCCATATACAATTTCCTAAACAAACTCTTAAACATCGGCACATTTAACTTAAACGTCGCCATAAACCTCACCCCAGTCGGTGTCTTCCTGAATTGGATGAGGAACCAAATCAGCCCCGCCAACATAATCGCCAACAACCACCAGAAATTAATCACGAAATCCGTTGCGGCCACCAAGAACGCTGTCAAGGCCGGCAATTCCTGACGCAAATCTTCATATAGTTTTTCCACCTGCGGTACAACCGTAAACATCATAAATGCTACCACCGCAATAATCACCACTAGCACAATTGCCGGATATGTCATTGCGCCACGAATCTTGCTCATCATCGCCGCGTCTTTTTCCTGCTGATACGCCAATCGTTTCAAAGCTTCATCCAAAGTACCACTCATTTCCCCCGCTCGCACCAGTGCCAAATACACATTATCAAATACTGTCGGATGTTTTTCCATCGCCACCGCCAAAGCCTTCCCCGCCTCTACATCTGCCAGCAACTCCTCAACTACCTTGCGCATCGGCTTATTCGTCGTCTGTTCTGCTATCGTCCGGAGTGAGTTTGCCAATGGCAGACCCGCACCAATCAACGTTGCAAACTGACGCGAAAATACAATTTTTTCCTTCGTCGGCACCTTATTGCTAATTTTCGAGAAAAGACCCTGTCCTTCTTCAGTTATTCTATCCGGTATATACCCGCGTTCCAGCAACAACTTCCCGGCCGCGCGCTCGCTCTCCGCCTGCACTGACCCCTTCAGTACCTTGCCAGTCCTCTTGTCTTTCGCCCGATAGTTATACCGCCTCATCCTCTCGCTAACCTTTCAAATTCCGTCAAATCCACTGCATATTCACGCGCATTATCATAAGTAATCACACCAGTCTGAATCAATTTCACCAACGTTCGATCCATTGTCTGCATACCCTGATCGGCGCCAGTTTGAATCACCGTATCCAATTGATGCGTCTTACCCTCTCGAATAATCGAACGCACCGCTGGATTCGCAATCAAAACTTCCGCCGCTACTACCCGTCCTCCGCCAATCGCCGGCACTAATCGCTGTGCGCAAATTGCCATCAAAATATTGCTCAACTGCGATCGCACCTGCGGTTGCTGATGCGGCGGGAAAACGTCAATCATACGATCGAGCGACTGTGCCGCCGAGTTCGTGTGTAGAGTTGCAAACACCAAGTGCCCTGTTTCCGCAATCGTAATCGCCGCTGCAATCGTTTCCAGGTCGCGCATCTCGCCAATCAATACCACATCCGGATCCTGGCGCAACGCCGAACGCAAAGCCGCTGAGAACGAATACGTATCATAGTGCACTTCTCGCTGCACCACCACGCTTCTTCTCGACTTATGCGTAAACTCAATCGGATCTTCAATCGTAATAATGTGCCGCGACTTTTCGTGATTAATCTTATCCACCAACGCCGCCAAAGTCGTCGACTTGCCGCTGCCTGTCGGTCCAGTTACTAACACCAATCCTCGCGGAAATTCTGTAAAACTCGAAATTACTGGCGGCATCCCCAATTCACTCACCGACTTAATCTGGTTCGGAATTAACCGGAAAGCCCCCGCCAAATTACCTTTCTCGTGGAAGGCATTGACACGAAACCGTCCCAAATCACCAAACGCAAACGAAAAATCGAATTCCTTATCTTTCAGCAGAATCTCTTTCTGGCCATCATCCATTGTCGCAAACAACAATTTTTCAATCGTCGTCTCCGTCAACTCCTTCGTTCCGGACACCGGCATCAAACTCCCATCCACCCTCAAAATCGGCGGCAATCCCACCTGAAGATGTAAATCAGATGCCTTTAACTTGACGCACTCCTCAAGCAGCGTCTCAATTCTCACATCGGCACTACTGGCCGGCCCACTTTCTTGCATATTTCAATTATACTTATGCTTACAGAAAAAGCAAATATTATTTCAAATACTCGTGCAGCTTCTTCGTCTCTTTATTCTTGCGTAATTTGCTCAATGCCTTCGCCTCAATTTGCCTAATCCGCTCGCGCGTCACCGAAAACTCCGCCCCCACCTCCTCCAAAGTATGACTCTTCCCTCCGCCGATTCCAAACCGCATCTTAATAATCTTCTGTTCCCTCTCCGAAAGCGTCTTCAAAATTTTCGCCAACTGTTCCTTCAAAAGCTGCGTTGCCGCCGAATCTTCCGGCGAAACCTTCTCTTCATCTTCAATAAAGTCGCCCAAAGAAGATTCCTCATCCTCACCTTCCCGACCCACCGACGCGTCCAAAGAAGCAATATCCTGTTTAATCTTCATCACATACTCAATCTTCTCCACCTCCATGTCCATCTCTTTCGCCACCTCCTCCACTGAAGGTTCCCGATTCAATTCCTGCGTTAGTCGTCGTTGCGTTCGCAAAACCTTATTAATCGTTTCCACCATGTGCACCGGAATCCTAATCGTCCGCGCCTGATCCGCAATCGCCCGCGTAATCGCCTGTCGAATCCACCATGTCGCATAAGTTGAAAACTTAAATCCTTTATCCGGATCAAATTTCTCCACCGCCCTTAGCAATCCCGTATTCCCCTCCTGAATCAAATCCAGAAAATCCAAACCGCGTCCAGAATATCGCTTCGCAATCGACACCACCAAGCGCATGTTGCTTTCCGCCATCTTATCCTTCGCCCGTTTTTGCTCTGTCGCTGTACCATGAATTACTTTTTGCGCCAAATCAAACTCTTCCTCTGAACTCAGCAACGGAATCTTCCCGATTTCCTTCAAATACATTTTTACTGAATCATCCGATACGTCGTCATAGTCCCCCGTTGTCAGCTCCAAATTTTCCACTTCCGCTTCTTCTTCGGCCATCTCCTCAAAATCCGGCTCTTCAATCAAATCATCCGATTTCACGTCTTTATCATCATTCATATAATAAATCTACTCCTGTAAAATTACTTTTAATTCCTTTAGCAGCTCCTCCACCCGCCCCTCTTCCCCAGCTTTTTCCGCTTCAGCAATTGCTGCAGATAGATTCTCTTTTTGTTTTTGCCGTTTTTCTTCTTTTACCCTCTGAGTCAGCTCGTCAATTTCTTTTCGCTTGGCTTCCTCGCCCCAGCCTGCGTAACGATGCTCATATATTAAACTCAGCTCGTTCTCGTTTAGTTTACTATAAATCAACTCCTTGTCAACTTCCGTCCCTCCAAATTTCGCCAGCGCTGCCAAACTTTTCTCCGCCTTGCTCGGCCCCGAATTATCATCTTTCGCTACTGCTGCCGCTTTCTTCAGCCTTCGCCCCGTCTCCTTCAGCTCCTTGCTGCGGAAAGATTCCAAAGATACCCCCAATTTTTCACTTACCATCCGCTCATATTTCTCCCGCAATGTAGCATCCTCCAGTTGTCCAATCAGCCGCTTTGCTGTATCACTGTATTCTTTAAAACCCTTCTCCGTTTTCAAATCATACTTATCTTCATATTTGCCCAACAACCACTCCACCGCCGGCACATATCCCTTCACTGCTTTCTGCCACAGTTCCACCCCCTTCTGAATTAGCTCATCCGCATCCTTGCAGCCATCATAATTGTCAATTACCGACAAATACACGCCCATCCTCGAAGCAATTCCAATCGCCCGCTCCGCCGCCGCTACCCCCGCCTCATCCCCGTCATACGCCAACCGTATATCACTACTCAGGCGCGACAAAGCCTTCACATGCATTTCCGTCATCGCCGTCCCCGCCGTCGCCACCGCCTCGCACACCCCAGCCTGATGACTCGAAATTACATCCATATTTCCTTCCACCACCACCACAAAATCTGATTTTCTAATTGCCTCTTTCGCCTGGCTCAACCCAAACACATGTCGGCCCTTGTTATACAAAAGTGTTTCCGGCGTATTCAAATATTTTGGCGAATTTTTATCCTTGTCGCTTAAGATTCGCCCCGTAAATCCTACCACTGCCCCCACTGTGTCCATCAGTGGGATCATCACCCGCCCCTTAAACAAATCCCCTCCATATTGATTCAGCAGACCCGCATCCTTCATCTCTCTCTCAGAAAATCCCCGCTTTTCCAAAAATGCCCTCAGCGCCCTTCCCTCCATCGGCGCATAACCAATCTTAAACTTCTCTACCGTACCGCGATTCAAATTCCGCTTATAAAACACGTACTCCATCACTGGTTTATTCTGCGTCAAACACACCTGAAAGTATTTTGCCGCCAGCTCCAAGCACTCGCGCATCCGCTTTTTGCGTGCCGCTACGCGCTCATCGCCCCCATCATATTTTGCCAACTCCACTCCCGCCTGCACTGCCAATTTCTCCAGCGCCTCCCGAAAATCAATCCCCTCTATTTCCATCACAAAACTAAAAATATCCCCGCCTTTATTGCTCGAAAAATCATGCCAAATTCCTTTGTCTGGCGACACCATGAACGACGGCGTTTTATCTGTACCCCAAGGTGAATGTCCCTTAAAATTCCGACCAGCCTTTTTCAGCTCTATGTACTGCCCTACCACATCCTCCACCGCCAGTCGCGCTCGTATTTCCTCCTTGGCATCATTCATGCCTTGATTATATCACCCCATATTTGTTAAACTAAGCATATGGATAATCAAGACTATCTCAACCAAATCGCTGCTAAACCTACGCCAAACAGCAAACGTTTCTTTTCCCCTTTCATCATCAAAATTATCATCGCCGCCGTTGCTGCTCTCGCTCTTATCATTACCCTTGGCGGTGTCATGAGCAGCATCAATAATCACACCACCGCCCTCTATCAAAGCTTCTATCTCCGTCTCCATAATCTCTCCTCAGACACGGGCCCCATCGCCACCTTCAGCCGTTACATCAAATCTTCCGAACTCCGTGCCCTTGCTGGCACCCTCAAAAGTTCTCTTAACGCCTCGTCGCAAAACTTCACCAGCGTCCTCGCCGAAATGGAAATTAGCACCACAGAAATTAACCCCGATGCTGCCGCTTCCGATGCTGCCGTCATCGCTGAATATACCCAAACCCTCCAAGACGCCAGATTAAACGGCCTGCTTGATCGCACCTTTGCCAACTCTACCACGCTTCAGATTTCTCTCCTTCTCGCCATTGGTTCTGAAATCCTCGAAAGAAATCCCACCGACAACGCCAGAGTCGTTGTCGACCAGATCATGTCCGGCCTCGAAATCCTCCACACCCGCTTCGCTAACTACAACAATAATTCCAGCTAAATCTCACCAAATCCACCACTTCATCAGCAGTTAGTTGCCCGCTGCAGATTATTTCTATCCCGCCTCGCCCCAACATCTTCGAATCCAACACGCTTTCATACTTTTTTCGTAATAACTTACCCAGCTTTTCATCACACTTCACTTCAATTCGCAATGGTTCTGTATCCTCCCACACCACCAAAAATATGTGCCCTTCCCGCTTAAAAATCC
Source organism: Candidatus Saccharimonadota bacterium (assembly GCA_009783305.1). Taxonomy (GTDB): domain Bacteria; phylum Patescibacteriota; class Saccharimonadia; order Saccharimonadales; family Saccharimonadaceae; genus UBA2834. The sequence continues at coordinate 21,119 of WRHJ01000003.1, read as the reverse complement.
GCAGAGTTTTCCTGTTTTGACCCTGTTCTTCAACTATTTCCTCCTCGCTCGACTCCCCCAAGCTCCGCGCCAACTCTAAGATTTCAGTTTCAGATACCACTTGAACTCCTCTATACTCCCTCTTACATCATCAATTGCTCGATGCATTTCAGGCTTGGCAAACTTCTTACCTTTCGCTCCCTCAAAATAAATCTTCCACGCGCTCACATCCAGCATCCGATAATGCAACAAACTATTCAGCCTCGGCCACCATTTCTCGATAAACTTCCGGTCCTGATGGATCGAATTCCCCGCTAAATAAATTTCCTTGCCAAAATTATTCCGTACGAACGCCACTAATTCGTCCTCCACTTTAGAAGATTTCATGCTCCTCGCACTTTCCATCATCAAGCTGTCCCGTACTTCCGCATTTTTCTCCCAAAACTCACCCACCATCCGCCGCTTCATCAAGCTCCGCGCCACTTTCACCCCCGATTCGTAAGTCGCAATCTCATTTAAATCCCAATCCGTTGCAATCACTGCCGCCTCCAAAATCCGATCCTTCTCTGGAGATAATCCCGTCATCTCCAAATCCACCCACAAAAGCGCTGCTTTCTTGCTCATTTTTTATTACCCGTCATTTCCACTTTCATCCACTTAATCACTAAATACACCACCAGTGCCAATATTAAGAAATTAATCAAATCAGACAAAAACACTCCGTACTTTAGCACCGCCATTTCCCCTGACGGCGTCACCCCCAAGTCTAACACCAGTCCTTTCAGCCCATCATCCGACCCCATCAAAAACCCTAGCGGTGGTAATATCACATTGTTTATCAAAGAATTCACAGTCACTGAAGCTGCCGTACCAATTATTAGCCCCACTGCAAACCCAATTACTCTTTGTCCTCTTATAAAATCCCAAAAACTCTGTGCTTCTGCTTTTCCCTTTACTCCAATTTCCTTAATCTTGCTCATATTTCTCCTTACATTTTCTCCGGCGCCTCAATCCCCAGCAGGTTCAACCCTGCCGCCAACACCTCTGCATATTGACCCACCAATCTCCTGCGCAACGCTTCATTTTCACCATCCACTACCTTATTATTTTCATAAAATCTCGAGAATTCTTGCGCTAATTCATATAAATACAAACATACCTTATGCGGCGCCAATTCTTCCACCGCCTCAACCATCGCTCCTCGCCAATCCAATATCTTCAACAGCAATCTGCGCTCCCACACGCCTAACTCCCCCGTCTCCTCCTTCAACTCCCCCGCTTCCTGCCGCAAAATCGATTTCGCCCTTACCAATGCATATTGCAAATACGGTCCCGAATTCCCCTGCATATTCACCGATTCCTTGGCATCAAACGCAATATCTCCTTCCATCTTCACTTTCAAAAACGCATACTTGATTGCCCCCAGTGCCACCACGCTTTCTACTCCTTCTCCTTCCACCATATCTATCACGTCCACCGCTCTCAAGAAATTACCTTTCCTTGAACTCATTTTTACCGCACCCGGCAACTTCACCATCCCATGCGTCAGATGCCGCGTCCGTTCCACCAACTGTGGTGCAAATTCCGCCACACTCGCCAAAACCACTTTCATATAATCTTTTTGTTCAGCCGCCGTAATTACAATCGATTCGTCAAATTCATAGTCCCGCCATTTTTGTTCAATCAGCCCCACGTCCTTTGCTTCGTACGTCGGCAGACCTTCTTTATTTATAAAAACCCGCGTATGTAATCCTCCCTTTTCGCCCCGATATATCACCGCTCCATCACTCTCCTCGTACACTTCCCCTACATGCTCACGTACAGTCTTAAGGCCCAATTCCGCCACTGTTGATTCCGGATAATATTTCTCAAATTGAAGGCCAATTCGCTCATAAAATCCATCAAAATATTCATAGCTTGCTTCCCGCCCCGCCCAATATATTTTTGCCGCATCACCGTCGCGTTCATTTTTTTCTGCAATTTCATAAATTTTTTTATTCAAATCATAAATCTCACTCCGCACCGCTTCATCATCACCTTCGTACGCCCTAGTCCCTGCCACATAACACTCCGCGATATATTCCATTTTTTCACCCACACTTTTTGCATCAAAACTCTCCAAGTCCCCCCGACGCAAAATCTCATATATTGTCTTCGCCACATGCAGCCCCACGTCCCCGCCAAAATTCGTCCGGTGCACCTCGCCGCCCGCATACTCTATCAATCGCGACAAGCCATCACCCACAATCGAAGTATATAAATGTCCCACGTGTAACACCTTAAACGGATTCGGATCACTAAACTCAGTTACAACCACTTTCCCAGCATATTTTTCGCTCGCCCCTCCCACTTCAAACCCCTCCAGCTCCCCTCTCAGCATCTCATCACTCAGCGTAAAATTGAGAAAACCCGCCCCTGCTACGGAAACAGAGAAATCATTAATAGGCTTTTGAGGAACGTTCGCAAAGTGTGACGACACTTGCGATGAAGAAAGGGCGTCACCCTGTGACGACAGGAGTGACCCCGTCTGTTTCCGAGAAAGCCCGCTAATGATTTCCTCTGCTATCTCTCGCGGTGGCTTCCCCACTTGCTTCGCCAACTGCATTGCCACGTTACAGGCATAATCCCCTTCCACCCCCTCCGGCACCACCGACAATACCACCTGAACATCTACCCCAAACAAGTCTTTCACCACCATCTCAATCTGTTTTCTAATGTCTTCCATTACCCTTAATAATACAATAATTATCCTCAAAACTCCACAGCTGTCCCTTTCTTTTTTCTGCAATTCGTGATAAAATATAATCATTACCACAAATGGTAATGATCTTTAATTTATTTCGGAAGGAGAAGATTACACGCATGAACAATCCGTCTATCCAGAAAAAGCTTGAGCAAGCCCTGAAGCTCCAAGAAACACGAGGCAAGATCGCCCGCGAACGCAACGCCGGCAATGCCGACACGCCGAAGCTCGATCGCATCCAAAGCCAGCTTGAAGACTGGTTCACAAGATACGGTCACGGGCGCGACATCGAAACCGACAGAAAGCTCAACGCTTTCATCGGCATTATGCAGCTTCCAGTTGTACTTGACTTCAGCCCCACAGAGTCCAAAAAATCAAAGGGCTCTCAGCCTGCTTCACCCAATTCAAGATCTGCTCGACGCGAAACTACTAACAACCGCCAGAGGCACCGTCGACCGGCTGTCTTTGCGCGGACATAAGTAGCGTTTCGCTTGAGCTCTTATATCCGCTTACCCACCAATTCGGATATCTTCACGTAGGCGCACTGTTTAGGCGCCATTCCTCCTGAAAGGCCCCTCATCTGAGGGGCCTTTTTAATTTCATATCATTTTATGCCCTTAATAAATTCCTCAAATACCGGATGTGGCCGCATCGGCCGACTCCTGAACTCTGGATGCCCCTTCCCTTCCAACCTCAAGTCAGGTGCTTTCCCGTCATAAATCCATTTCCCATCCGCTATCACAACCCCATCCACCTCTTCTTTATCCTCACTGCTCCATACTATCTCAATTCCAACTCCCAGCGCCCACCCCGCTGCCTTCAGTGCCTCCACTACCGATAAATAAGCATCCGGATTTTCCACGTATTTCCCTATTATCCTAATTCGCAAAATCTGCGATGGCTTCCGTTGAATTCGCTCCACCAACTCCTCCCAATCACTCATATCCGGATCACCGTGATCCACAAATTTATCCAGCGGTCCCAACATCCCGCCTTTCACAGCATTTAATGGTACTTCATACACACTCCGCACATTTGGCATCACCACTACACACTCTTCGCCCACCCCGCAAAAAGTCGCCAATTTCTTCGGTATCATCCCCGTTCCTGTGATTCTTTCCATATCCACCCGCGCCGCCACCATATCCGGTATAATGCCAAATTCGCGCAAATCCCGCAGTGCATTTTGCGCTGGCTTTGTCTTAAATTCCCTTCCAATCGACAAATACGGCACAAAAACTACATGCACATAAAAGCAATTCTCCCTCCCCACTTTCGCCGGAAATTCTCGTATCGCCTCAATAAAATGCGATTGTTCCAAATCCCCCACTGTCCCCCCCACTTCCACAATATGTACATCACTCTTAAAATTCTTCGCGTTTAGGAGAAAACTCTGCTGAATCAACCCGGTCACATGCGGCACCATCTGCACTGTCTTACCTTCAAACTTCCCCGCCCGCTCGTCGTCTATCAACATCTTGTACAATTTCCCAGAAGTCAGAGTGCAATCACCCGTCAACTCCATATCCAGAAATCTCTCATAATGTCCCAGGTCCAAATCCGTCTTCGCCCCATCCGCCGTCACGAAACACTCGCCATGTTCCCTCGGATCTATCATCCCCGCATCCACATTAAAATACGGGTCACATTTTTGGATCGACACCTTCAGGCCTTTCGCCTTGATAATCGCGCCGATACTCGCGGCCAACGTCCCCTTCCCCACACCAGAGATCACACCTCCGGTCACAAAAATATACTTAGTATTTAAGTTTTTGTTTTGCACTTGGCACCTCCCTTCGGTTGCCCACACTTGCACCGATTTTAGCACAAGCAAAATAACCATAGCAAGCACAAAATCTAAAATTCAAACTTAAGCCAAGTCGCTCGCTACGCGATTCACTTCATCAAGCGTCGTAACCCCCGACAAAGCCTTCAACACTCCATCTTGACGCATTGTCACCACGCCCTTCATCCGTGCCACCCGCATGATGTCGCCGGCCGTCGCCCGCGCTACCACCAACTTCTGGATGTCCTCATCCACTGTAATCGCCTCAAATAGCCCCGCTCGCCCCATAAAGCCGCCCGGCGTGTCTGCTGTGTCAAAACCTTTCACCAGCGTATAGTCTTTCGCCGTCGCCAATGGCAATCCCGGATATCCCAAATCTTCGCTCGCCGCTGCCACATCCTCACCCTTTTCCGGCAATATTGGCCCCACAATCTGTTTAATCTCTTTTGTCTCCAGCTCAGATGATTGATAAGCTTCTCTTTTCTCTGCCACCCGCCTCACCAACCTCTGCCCAATCACTGTATTCAAAGTTGACGCAATCAAAAACGGTTCAATTCCCATATCGAGAAGACGCGGCAAAATACCTGCTGCCGAATTCGTGTGCAAGGTCGAGAACACCAAGTGGCCCGTCAATGACGCTTGCACCGCCAAGTTTGCCGTTTCCGCATCGCGAATCTCTCCCACCATCACTACATCCGGATCATGACGCAAAATCGCCCTCAGACCCGACGCAAACGTCAGTCCTGCGTCCACATTTACCTGAATTTGATTCACTCCGTCCATCTTATATTCCACCGGATCTTCCAGTGTAATAATATTAATTGACTCATCCTTAATTTTTTTGATCAACGCATACAAAGTCGTTGACTTGCCGCTACCCGTCGGACCAGAAGTCAAAATCATCCCGTTCGGTTTGCTCACTCCATCCAGCACCGCCCGCAGCGCCCGGCCCGTCATACCCATCTTCTCAACTTCCATCGTCGTACCGCTCTTATCCAGCAAACGAATCACCACCTGCTCGCCCCATACCACCGGTGAAATCGCAATACGCAAATCAATCTCTTGCTTGCCTACCAATACCGTAAACTGACCATCCTGCGGTATACGATGTTCATCAATTTTCAAATTCGCCAAAATCTTAATCCGGCTCACCAGCGCCGGCTCAATCGATTTCGGCAACTCCATCACTTGCCTCAACACGCCATCAATCCTGCACCGAATCACTAATGATCCTTCCAGCGGCTCAATGTGAATATCGCTCGCCTTGCTCTTCGCCGCATATTCCAAAATCGTCGTCAACGCCTTACTAATCGGTGAATCCTGCGTAATTGTCTTAACGTCACCCGAAGCTTCCTTCTTACGAATTTCCTCATCCGTCGCCTTAACGGCCCGATCTACATCCTTAAAATCCGCCTTATATTGCGCCAACACATGCTGTATGCCCATCGTTGATGCTACCATCGCCTTAATTGGCTTCTGCACCAATGTCGACAAATAGTCCGTCTTCTGAATATCCGCCACGTCCAGCATCGCAATCAACAGCTGTCCAGCCACTTCGCCAACTGGCACACTCATCGAACGTTCTGCCACCTCTTGCGGCATTTGTAACAATACATCCTGCGGGATCTTCACATTATCCAAGTTTACAAACGGTATCCCCAAAACCTGCGCCATTGCATGCTGCACCGTCGCCTCATCTGCCAAATCCTTCGCTACCAACACCGTCAAAATCGATTGGCCAGTCTTCTTGGTCTCCTCAATAACCGTCTTGATCATTTTGGCATCAGCCAACCCGTCACTCGACAGTGTCTCTGCAACTTCCTCTTGCGTCGTCCTAGATATCGACGCCATAACTACTCCTCTGCTTCGTCGTTTCCGGCCTCTGACTCATCACCCTCCGGTGCTTCCACGCAAGCTTGTCTATCTTCATCCCAAACCTCTCCAGGCCTACACTCGCCTACATACACTTCAACCGTCGGATTAACTGCCCTATTATTGAAGACTTCCCGATCCGGCTGTATCACGTCCGTAGAAATCACATCCATATAACTCACAGTCACCGACTCTTCATTTGGATCACCCAATATTGCATTAACCACCAACGCCGCCACAATCGTCGATATGATCGCAATTAGCACAACTGTTGCTAAGCTTGATCCCTTCATCTGACTCCTCCTGTATTCTTACTGTCATCGGCATAAATCGTTTTTGTTTTCAACACCGCCTCAACCGCCGTCGAATAATACGCCGCGGCATTTCCTCTTAATTCAATCATGTCAGTCATCAGGCCGCCTTCGCCGCTGCTGCGCCAAGCAATCGTGGCGGTCAAAACATCATAATTTCGAATCGATCGCTCAATCGTATCCAGCACCGCCCTCGTCGTTACTGCCGTATTTTCAATCAATAGCGCCACCGGTATCACGCCCAAACCTTCCGGTATCTCCAGCCCATAAGCACCGCTGCCGCTTCCTGGCGTAATCGACTCCGGCTCCACCGGATCTCCAAACTCATCCTTAGTTTCCAAGAACAATTTGTTCAAACTCGCGTATACTGCCTCATTATTCTGTACCGACGGCAAGGCATCCGGTATCACCCGGAGCGCTGAGCAAATCCTCGAAAGTTCAATATTATTGCCCGTATCAACCGGACCACCGTCAATTGTCATGCAACGATTCTCACGCACCCGCGCCACTACTTCCAAGTTTTCATTTTCCGACAACGCCTCCACATTTGATGCCAAAGTCACCACATTTTTTTGCACTGTCTCAAAGTCTTTAATTATCGCATCTTTTTCAGCAATCACTTTCGTATTAAAGATAATCCATTTAATGAAATAAACCGACAACACCATCGCGCAGCCCAACACCACTGATGCCAAACCCACCGCTATCAACATCGTCTGTGTGGCCTTATCAATTTGCGCCCTCTTTTTGATTGCTACTTCTTTAGTTGCCATTTGGTACCACCTGTTGCCTGCATTGCTCATCATCCGGACTGCATTCTGCCGCCCTTTCCGTAAACATATCGCGAATCTGCGTATAGCTATCCGTCACGTTTTGCCTGGTCGGACCAATAATTCGCATGTGCTTGTTCATAAACCTAAACACCTCTCTATTCAAAGTTATCGTTGCCGAAAACCTCAGCACCAAATTACCTTCCGAATCTCTACCATTTGAGGAATCTCGAATCGACGGCGCTTCCGCTGACAATCGGCAAGTCTCCCTTGTCTCTCCCTCATTAATCCGCCCCTCTTCGTCATAAGCTATACATTGACTCTCGAAATAGTACCTTATCCCGTCTACATTGTCAGTCAACTGGTATTCTTCCTTATCCGCCAACGTCCTATAAGCCCGTCTGATCTTGATGTCCGTTATTTGCGATGTCTCACCATCAGTTGCATTATCCGTTTCCTCATCAGCTGGAGTCAAACTGCCATTATTCATGTTCTCTTGCTGTTCTACTGAAAGTACCGGCGCTTCACATCCTGGCGCTCCCTTATGGTAAATTCCATAAGCTATCCCGCTCTCAACCATTTCATCCATACAAGTAGTCGGTATCTCCACAAAACTGCCTGACTCGTTATCATAGCGCATATAGCGACCATAGTCATAATAAGATAGCCTAATAATATTCTTGAACACCTCCAAAGCTCGGTAATCAATCCCGCTCGCCGAATCACCTTGCGCATCAAAGTTCAACGTCGCATTCGGCAAATTTATCCCCAACTCCGAAATCTGCACCACGTCATCCCCCGTCGGTAAAATCACATCCAAAATACCAAATACCCTAGAAAGTAACAGCTTAGCATCATTGAGCGCCGAAATCTTGTTCATCTGATCTTGGATCGTCAAATAGTCATTTAGGTTCTCGAATCTCATTACCGCCGTTCCGTAGTTTGTGCACTCATTCGGGCTAGTCGGACCCACTGATCGACACTTAATCTCCCTGTCTTGATTACTCATCGCTATATTCTGCCCTGTCACAATCGATCCTAGCAGCGCCACCAACGCCGCCGAACCCGCCGCCACAATAATCGATATAAAGATGATTAAATTCCTCAATCTCTGTTTTTTCAGCAACTGTTCTTTTACGTCCGGTACAAGGTTAATTTCAAACATTATTTATTATTCATCCTTTCCGCCAAACCAATCGCCACCGCAAACTCTGACGCCACTTGCGACAAGGCCTGTTGTTGATCGGCAGTCACTCTCACCAATTGCCACGGATTGCCTTGCGATGTACTCACGCTCGTCTTCGCCTCAATATATTCCGACATAAACGGTATCGTACCAGCAAAACCAGATAATATAATCCCGCCCACCTTAATCTGCGGATATTTCGTCTGGAAGAATCTCACTGACTTACTCAATTCACTCGCAAAATTCTCCAACGTCGAATCCAGCGCCTTAAACACCTGACCATCCAATTTATCCTGCGCCAAACCAAATTTCAAAATAAACTGCCTCGCCTGATCTTCCTTCACGCTCAAATAATTCGCCGTTGTCTTCACCAACACCGACAAACCTCCCGGAATCGTCCTCACCAGCCGCGGCACTCCGCCATACGTCACTACAAGATCTGTCGCTGTCTCGCCATAATCAATAATCATCCGTCCATCCGTCGCCCCTGGAGGCGCCAGTGCTCGTGCCATTGCAATCTGATCCGGTTCTTGCGCTACCACATTTAATCCAAAAGATTCTAACATCTCCATTTTCTCTTCTGCAAATGCCACCGCCACGGACGATAATAATACCTCTGCCTTCGTCGGGTCATTAGGACTCGGCCCAAGCACCGCAAAATCTACCTTCGCATCTTCCACTGCCATCGGGATATACTGATCTAACTCATATTTAATAATCTTCTCCACCCCCTTCGCGTCCTGATTCGGCACCTCAATAATCGTCGTATAAGTTTTCCCCGCCGGCATCCCCACTGCCACATTGCGCGTGCGAATCCCCGCCTGTTGCACTGCCTTCATCACCACCTCGCCCAATTTTCGCTTCCCCGCATCAGAACTATCTTGCACTGTTGCCTTATCAACTGGTACATACGCAAATCGTTGCAACGTCCACCCTGTTCTCGCACTACCACTCAACTGCACCAACCGTAGTGCATGCGTCCCTATATCTAGCGCGAAGAACTCGCCCACTCCGTGTGTTAAACTCATAGCATAAGTATAATACAACTAAAATAAAAAATAAACACAAATCTATTACAAAGCTGACCTGAACTCAATTATGTCGCCCTCTTGTACCACGTAATCCTTCCCCTCCGTCCGCATCAATCCTGCCTCCTTCACTGCCTTCTCTGACCCCAGCTTCACCAAATCATCATATTTGCACACCGCGGCCGCCACAAAACCTCGAGCAAAATCCGTATGAATCACCCCCGCTGCCTCCGGCGCCGTTGCTCCCTTTCGCACCGTCCATGCTCTCACCTCTCTCTTCCCGGCCGTCAAAAACGATTGCAACCCCAAAGTCTCGTATGCCACCCTCACCAACTGCCCCAAACCATCCTCTTCCACCCCATAACTCTCCAGAAATTCCCTCCTCTCTTCCTCGCCCATATCCACCATCTCCGATTCCAACTTCGCATTTACAAACACGCTTGCCCGTGGCGCCACCATCGCTGCCAATTCCCTTCGAAGCCCCTCGTCCACCAACTCTTTCTCATCCATATTAAATGTCACCACCACCGGCTTCGCGCTCAACAACTGCAATCCCTCCACATTTTCACCCGCCATCTCCCCCTTCTCCAGCCTCGCCAAAACCCGCTCCGCCTTCTCGACACTAGCAATCGCTTCCTTCTCCCCGCTCTTCGCATCTCTCTGTATTTTCGGCAAAAATTTCTGCAATGTTTCTATATCCGCCAATGCCAATTCCGTCTCCACCGTCTCAATATCCCGCTTAGGGTTGACAGAATCATCAATGTGTGATATATTAGAATCCTGAAAGACACGCACCACGTGGCAAATTATCTCGCATTCCCTAATATGCGCCAAAAACTTATTCCCTAATCCCTCCCCCTTGCTCGCCCCAGCAATCAAGCCCGCAATATCCACAAATTCTACCGTCGCCGGCACAATTTTTTCTGTCTCATAAATATCCGCCAACACCTGTAGTCGTGCATCCGGCACCGCCACTACTCCCGTATTTGGCTCAATCGTCGCAAACGGATAATTCGCTGCCAACGCATGCGCATGCGTCAACGCATTAAAAAGCGTGCTCTTCCCCACATTTGCCAACCCCACAACCCCAATTTTCAAACTCATATCTGTTAAATTATACTACGTTTCGTGTCGTAATACCGAAGATTGATGTTCACGATTGGAATTTTGAAATATTCGGCATGCTTTTTCGCCTCATCGGATATGAATCCATCATAAGTCTCTATAAAATCCGGCGGCTGCGGATTCCCCTCGTCATCATATCGGCGAATTAAAACCTCATTATAATCAGCTGCCGACCTGCCAGCATTTCCAGCCAGATACTCAGGTACATTTTCCACATCTGGGAGATAAGTACTTTTGCGATCTTCGACATTGTGGCTCGTAACCGCATCGCCTCGCGATGCATCTACCAAGCCCCCGGGCCGAATTCTAGTAAACCCATACCTCACCGTCTTCCCCTCAACTTCCGCGTTCGCCGTCGCCGTAGATAAATTGCGCGCTGTGTCAAAATAACTCATCGAAACTGCCGTTCCCCCCTGTTCCTCCAACTCGCCATAACCATACTCTCTAGATTTTATTGCTTCCTGATGCCTCATCCAAAAGTCTGGATTCTCCTTTAAATACCGTGACAGTGATGCGCCTTTGACATTGCCGCCCGCCACATCTTTGTACCCAATATTGTGCACCAAAAAACGAAACTCAAAACCATTTAAATCATAGACTGTTAAAGCATTGCCATTTGCCGTCTCGATATTACGCTTGCCGACCATTTGATCATTATTCATTGACGCAGTCTCTAGCTCATCCACCCCCACAAATGTCTCGTTCAACTGCGCTTCTGCTTTATCCCTCAGTTCCCTCTGCTTCTCTCGCATCTGATTCGCAAACTCAGCACTTGCCCTTTCTTGGGCTTCTCGCGCCTCAATCGCCTGCGCCAAATGTGCCTCCCAGCTAATTTCCGCCTCTTTTCGTCGAGCTTCATCCGCTAACTGCTTTTGTTCTTCCTCCTGGCGCCAAACTTCTTGCTGTCTAAAATCCTCCTGTTCTTGCACAAATTTATGCTCACGCGCCCGATTAGTGTGGCTCTCTGCATACTGTTTTGGCAATAAAACCTTAACCGCCGCCAAATCTAAAACTCTTCGTCCCAACTTAGCCAACACCCCTCTCGACAATTCTTTCGACTCCAAAAACTCATAAGGCGTATCCAACACGGACTCGTCATAACTAACCGACTTAGGAAACTTTTCGCTCATTTCCCCATTATATCAAGCTAGAACCCTAATCCTGCTGCCACCTCTTCAATTTCGGCAACACTTCCTCAGCATATTTCCGTGCCTCTTCTTTGCTCATCCCCGCCGCATCCGCAAAATCTTCACTCTCCGCAATTGCTTCCTCTAGTGTCTGCTCTGGCTTCGTAAAATTCCCGTTCACAAAACAATACACGCAATATTCTTCATTTTTACTACCATCCGCATTTGTACCCTTTTCTTCATCTTTGGCCAACGGCATACTACAACTCTGGCAAATTATCATTTCTTCTTCCATTTTTCCTCCTTTTTAGTCAACTATCACTAACAGTATCACGCCAACACTAAATGGTAAAATCTCTCCACGTTGCCAAATCGCCCCGCCACCTCGCTATCCCGCTTGCCCAATACCACAAACCCGTTAGCCTTTAACCACTTCTCAAAATCCGCCATCGCCGCCCGCCGCACTCGACTACTTTTCAAAATCCCTTTATTCAGTTCCGATCCCCTCACCTCAAACTGCGGCTTAAATAGCACCAAAAACTCCGTTCCCTTATCCGCCAAATGCCCTTTCGCATAGGCCAAAATCTTCCGCAAACTCACAAATGACACATCCGCCAAAATCACATCCGGCTTGTCTACCGCCTCAAAATCAAAAATATCCGTCTTCTCATGCAGATCTACCCGACCATCCGCCGCCAACTCTCCCCGCATCTGCTTCGTCCCCTTTTCCACCGCCACCACCTTCGCAGCACCCTTCGTCAACGCCAATTCCGTAAACCCTCCCGTACTTGATCCAATATCCAACACCAACTTATCTCGAAAATCAATCCTCAGCGCCTTCAGCGCCCCCGTTAATTTTTGCCCTGCCCGCGTCACATCACTCATCGCCATTTCCTCATGTACTCAATTTTACTCAGCGCCAACGCTTCCTCATCCACCTCCACCGGTACCTCATCAATCTTCCAATATTTCCGCACTACCCTCATCACATCAGCATCCCCCATCCTCCCGTCAAACACCGGCTCCTTGTTCCATGCATTATAAATTAACACCCTCATTTTCGGGTATTCGCGAATATAAAATTGCAGCGCCAAATCAGTCGCTCTCCAAAACTCTGCCGCTGTACTTTTCGCCACTACTCTGCCAGACTTACCCTGCCGCTTAGCAATAAATTCGTCCGAAATCACCTTGCTCACTGCTACAAAACTCATCCTTGATTCATACCCCGCCTCTCTCAACATCCCCGTCAAAAAACTCTCCACTAACGGATCCAAAAGCGTCACATCCAAAATCATATCGTACCCCCGCTTAATCAACTCTCGAAGCACCAAAAACATCAAAATCGTCGACACCTCATCCGTCATCTCACGCAATCGTCCCGATCCATACTCCACTTCAATTTCTTCCGCAAACGGATGATAATCTACAAATCGCCCCGCCGTCACAAAAATCGGCCTGCAATCCTGCTCCGCAAACCACACCTCAACCGCCGGCAGCAACTGCGTCGTCTTCCCTGACCCCGACTGCCCCGCAATTCTAAAAAATCTCTTCTCTCGCGTTACCCCCTCTGTCCAATCCGCCAAAATCTTCTTCACAATCCCCACATACATCTCATCTCCCACCTGCCACTCAGACCTCACTTTGCTCGGCCAATGCGCTCGCATATATTCCATGATTTTCGTAGCTTGTTCGTCTCGCATCTTAATTCCTCAGCACCACTTTTATCGACTTCTTAGCTTTTCGTATCTCGATCTTACTCACCCTCTCCAATTTCTTATACTCACCCTCCGCCTGTATCTCCACGTCTGCCGGCTCCGCAAATTCCAGCACATCGCCCCTCGTTTCCGCACCCGGCACCCGTCGCAATATCGACTTACTCATCAAGCTTGCCAATCGCCAAAAACTCGATAACCTCCCCATCAAACTCAAAAATGTCTCCTTGCCAAGATACCAACTCCCACCCTTCATCACCTGCGCCATACTCTTCCCGTTCAACGCCACATAATCTGTCACATCCTTCGGCACCCCGCGCCCATTTAATTTAAACTTCGGTATAAACACCCGCTTCCGATTTCTAAAATACCATCCCACCAAAATCTTCCACGAAAACATCACACCCTTCCTGCCGCTCTGCAACTTCTTCCGGTGTTTCCCCTCATCAAACACCTCTGTCGCCTCCGCAAATAACCCAATCGTAAAATAACACATCCCCCATCGCCAATGTTTATCATCCACCAAGCATTCCAATCCCCATGCCTCCGCTACTCTTCCGCTCTTCCCCTCCACCACATCCACAATCTCAGCCAAATTTTTCGTCCCAAACGTCCGCGCAATATCATTAAAATTCCCATATCCGAGCACCCCAAATTTCACACCCTCAGCCTTGCTCAGCATAACCCCATTTAGCGCAATCGTCGCCGTCCCATCGCCACCCGCCGACACCACCAAATCTTCATCATCCAGCACCTTCGCCAACCTAGCTGCATTATCATCCACATCCGTATCTACCACTTCAAACTTCCCCACCGTCCATCCCTTCAGTTTTCGACTAGCCGCCAATACTTCATCCCGCACTTGCCCAAACCGCGACGAGCGCGGATTGTAAACTATCATCAATCGTTTCATGCCCCTCTATTATACCATTACACGCGCCCTCCCCAGCCGCCCACGTACTAATGTATTACTTTTAGCATATTCATTATTTCTTCACCCTCTTCATCTGACAAAACGAACGCCTTCAATTTCTTTTGATCGGTATACCACGCTCCAGAAAGTTCTCCCGTCGACCTATCAACTCTAAATGTCACCTGTTCCAAAGTCACTTCATAACTGTAATTATAAGCACCTTTGATTTCGTAATTCAGACCCATCCCCACAAAATAATACTTAAACTCATACATCTCATCCGTCTCCGCCATTTCATATGAATACAAGTTGAACAAAAGCACATTGTACATGGCAGTACTCGCCCGCGCAAAAATCCTCAAAGTATCCTCCACATAGCTTCGTTCTTTATTCAGGAAAATCGTCTTCTCCTTCATATGACCATCATAAAAACGCTGAAAACTTAAATCTTTCTCATTAAAAGTCACAAATTCTACCATGAACTTATCTGAGTCATACTCCTTACCTCTCGTCACAACATACCTGCTGTCAGATCTATCCGTTTCAATCACTTCCCTCAGCCCCCTGCTCAAAATATCTGGTCCTGCCACCTTATTCAATTTTCCATTATCGCCAGCTGTTCCAAAATAAATCGCCGCCACACCAGCACCACCAATATTCTTGGGCGCAAAATCACACATTACATAAAATTTTTCTCCGGTTAAGCTCGTTTTTAATATATCAAGCGCTTCCTCTCTCATCAGGCCTGCAATCGGTGGCATATTCGCACAATTAGAATCAGAACCCTCAGATTGTCCATCAGATAATTTTTTATCCTCAGACTCTCTTTGCGCCACCTCTTCCTTGTTAAACTTGTCTATTACTCCAGGCAACATTACGCCCATCCCCACTCCGCTTGCCACAATTACCGCCACGCAGATCATATTAATAATAAAAGCCTTATTCATTTCCTCATCTTACCATAAACTATTTCTTCGCTTCTAAAATATCCGCCAACTGTTTCAAACCATCAAACCACCCCTTAATATCATCCACGGACACCCCCGCCACATCCATCAGCGTCACCCCCTCATATTTCCCCTTTAATTCCTCCCCCTCCACCATAATTATCCCATATTCTTCCGTCATCTCACAATAACTATCCGCCTTGCCGCCAGCGTATTTTTCTTTAAACGCCTTCACTTTCTGCAACCAATCCGCCATATCTCCCGCCATCCCCACCGTAAACTCATTTGGCGCTTCCTCTCCCGCCTCTCCCGTCTCAATAAAACCCACTAACCATTTCGCTACCGCTCGTACTTCTTCCAAACTGCCCATCGTCCCCGCCAGTTCATCATATTTCTCCTTCACCTTACTATTTTTCAAAGCACTGCTCGCCCCCAAACTTTTGTAATACTCTGACATCCGCTTCGTCAGTTCAATGAACCGCGCCGCCAACTCCTCAGCGCCATCATCATACACATCTATCTCTGCATCTAAAAATTCCCGTATGCTGATCTCCATCACCAACATATCGTCCACATATGCGCTCGCCCCCGCATAATCCAATTTTTCCCGGAACAACATCATCCCCCCAAACGCCAAACCTCCCGCCAGTAGCACTCCAGCTACTATCAAAATGATCTTCCTCGTCATCGGGTATACCACAACTCTCCCGGCAACGGCCACGGATTAGGCAAACATCCCAAAAGTCCCGTCGATTGCTGCAACATCACTGGCGCCAACCCCGTACCAGTCTCGCATGTCGTAATATGATTGTGCCCCAAATAATGTCCCACCTCGTGATTTATCACCATCTGCCGATAATTCGACAAACTCAGCCCCAGCGCATTATAACTATCCGATCCGCTCATCCATCTTGCATCATTGATCAACACATATGGATACACCACGCAGCTCAAAGTCGCCGAACAACCATTAAACGCCCCCACCTCATTGCCCGCCGCCAGCACCATCCACATCGATCCTCCGCTCGCCACCTCCACAAACTTCACTCCCGCCCGCTTCCATCCCTTATTATCCGCCAAAGTCTCTGCCACAATCTTCCGGAACTCTTCAATGTTCCCCGTAATTACCCCTTTTGATGAAATTGTATAAGTAATTGTTCTTTCTGACGTACCTTGTATCGATGCGTTCGCCGTCGGCTTCGCCACCCCGTCCGCTACCGCCGTCACATCCATACTCGTCCCCAATACAAACGTCTGCATCGCAATTGCCACCAGTCCACTAATCATATCTTGTATTATACCACGTCCACCCCTATTGACATTTATGCTTATCTGTGATATAATAGAGATATAGGTGCCTTTGCATCTAAATTTCTCAGAGGTGGTGCACATTAATGGAACAACAGCCCATTTATTTTACCGAGTCGCAAGACGAACGCCGGCTGGTCATGATGAATTTGATGCAAATCGCCGAATTAGTGCAAGAAGTTAAGCCGGCGGAAGGCGATTTCGACAGCAGCAAAGCGCTCGCCGATATCACCTTCGTCCTGCTCGATCTCGTCGGCACCCTCACCGGAGGGACGCAACAAATTCAACAAGCAGCCAACGCCGCCGGTCTCACCGATATGAAAAATTTCACCGACCGCGTCGCCGAAATCCTCCGTTCCATCGAAGAAACAGCCTAAACCGTATCAGGCGGGCGAATCATCGCCCGCTTTTCTCTTGCTTGACTTATTTCTCGCCCCTGCTTACATTTAAAATATGTTCGAAAAATACAAAAAAACTTATCCCGTCGCCGAAACCCTCAAAAACCTCGAGATTATTGCCGACGTCCCGCCCAAACTTTACGAAATCCCCTCCCCCAACTTCCCTGCCCCTTCCTCCTATACCGAATACCAATCCATCGCCCAAGATCGCGGTGCCCCCGCCAAAAGACCTGAGAAAATGCCCCCCGGCGGCCAACTTTGGCTCGCCGGCAAAGAATTCGACCCTGCCGCCTTCGACCAAGCCGTTGATGACATGATCGCCACCCACCGTTCCGAAAACCAAAACTTCAACGCCATCATCGAAGAAGATCCCAACATCCTCAACTCCCCCCTCCAGAGTACCGAAATGCTCAAAACCGGCGGCCTCGACGACGAACAATACGCTCCATTTTTCAACGCCCTCAACACCATCGCCCTGCTCCGCCAAAACCCCAATGCCCTCATCCGCCAAATCACCGACCACGATCACGCCTATCTAGGCAAAGAGCGCCAACCAGACGGCCAACTCCTCAATCAAGAATATATTCTCGACCTTGACCTTGCCAAAGACCTCCTCGGCACCGCTCGCATCGTCGGCTCCAAAGAGCCCACTCACATCATCCAATTCTTCGAATAGTCCCCTTGACACCTCACGCTATCCCCTGTACAATATGAATATACTTAATTAGCCGGCCCGGAAAGGGACGGCGTTTTTAATGAAAGGAACTATGGATTTAATTGATCTCAAACAACTCACTAGCATGGTAGACATTATCAGCGAAGAAAAAAACCTCCCCAAAGAGGTAGTATTAGATGTCATCCAGCAAGCCATTGCCGCTGCCTGGCGCAAAGATAACGGCGACAAGGACATGGATGTCCGCACCGAACTCAACCTCAACACCGGCGAAGCTGATGCCTTCGTCATGCGCACTGTCATCGAAGATGATGTCGCCTTCAATCCCTCCACTGAAATTCCCCTTAAGGAAGCTGGTAAGAAAAAGAAAATCGGTGACATCGTCGAAGAAAAGCACAAAGTCACCAGCTTCGGTCGCGTCGCCAGCCAAACCGCCAAGCAAGTCGTCATCCAACGCCTCCGCGAAGCTGAACGCGACGTCGTCCTCACCATGTTTGAGGACAAGATTGGCACCGTCATGACTGGTATGGTCGCCCGTGTCGAACCCAAGCTTATCCGCATCGACATCGGCAAAGCCTCCGGCATCATGCCCAAATCCGAACAAATCGAAGGCGAATATTACACAGTCGGCGCCCGCCTCAAGGTATTCATCAAAGGCATCGAACGCGATGATCGCGGCGCCCAGCTCATCCTTAGCCGCGGCAATCCCGAATTTATCGAATACCTCTTCCGCCAGGAAGTCCCAGAGATCGAAAACGGCTCCGTGCAAATCAAATCCATCGCCCGTGAAGCTGGCCGCCGCACCAAAATTGCCGTTGCCGCCAATGTGCCTGGCGTTGATCCCGTCGGCACCTTCGTCGGTGGCCGCGGTGTTCGCGTCCAAGCTGTCATGAACGAAATCGGTGATCGCGAAAAAATCGACATCGTCAACTGGAGCGACAACGCCTCCGAATACATCCGCGAAGCCCTCTCTCCTGCCGAAATCGCCAAAGTCGAAATTGAGGGCAAGCGCGCCAAAGTTTATGTCACCGAAGACCAGCAATCCATCGCCATCGGCCGTCAAGGCCAAAATGTTCGACTCGCCAGCAAACTTACCGGCTACGAACTGGATATCGAACTTGCCAAAACCCCCGAAAAGAAAAAGAAAAAGAACGTTGAAGATTCTCTCCTCTCCGCTCTCGAAGAAACCAGCGAAGAAGAATAAAAATCAAAGCATGAAAAAACCGCCCTTTGCCGGGCGGCTTTTTTCTTACCAGTCCCAATCAGCCTTTTTCGGCCTCACACTTGCCGCAGCCTTCAAGCAGCTCATGGTTTTTGCACCCTCGCTCTTGATTACCGCTCTCATGCGTGTCCTCAGCGTATTGCGCACATCCACCTTATCCGGAGAACATAACTTCTCATAAAGTCTGTTCTTTCTCGGACAACCGTCGGCGTACTCGCACGCCTCGCAGGCGCGGTTCGCAGCCAATTCGGCTAAAACCGCCGACTCTGCCGCCTCGTTGGCCACCTTTTCGTAGCTTTTCCCTTCCACGTACTTACCGTTTCGGTTAACGCGGGCGCCATAGGCCTGATCGAAACTGAACATATAGCTCGTTTCGCCAAACCCGCCGATCGCGCCAAGCTTGATGTTGGAATAATTGACGCGGTCAATAAATTCCAAAATAGCATTGGCTCGCGCGATTCGCATCAACGGCTTTTTCAGCTCCTCAACTTTCGCACGAAATATATCGTCGAACGTCAACTGGCCCTCAACCGGACTTGGTTTCTTCTTGGTTGACAAAGAACATCACTTCCCTCCTGTGAATTTAAGGGGTCATAAAACACCCTCATGCCTTCATTATATCACACTCCACCCAAAAAGTCAATGGATACCAAAAACTTCCTACTTATGTTTTTATTCTAAAGCGCCAAAATAGGCGCGTCAAGACGATTAAAGTCATCTAGCCAGACAGCGAACGCTAGTTGCTGCAGCATTACGATTCTGAGAATTGGCAGGTGAAACATATGTCACACCGCCGTTGAGTAGGCCATAATTCAACACATAAGCATTAGTTGTTGCACCAGAGGCAGTAGAGGACCAGTACAGACCCAGAGGCCAATTTGAGACATTGGCAGTGAAGACTCCTCTCCAACCATTGATATCGTTAACCCGATTTACATTGTAACCGCCCCAACCTAGAGCAGTCGCAAGCAAAGTGAAATCTCCGGTGGTAGGTTCGCCTGTCGGCAATCGCCAGTTTTTGGGACAGACGGAATCAGGAGCGGGACCAGAAGTTAAGGCGGTGGCAGACCCGACCGTAGCCGTGTTGTATCGATAACCGAAACCGCATTTATGGGGATAAAGACTAATATCAAGGGTGAGACAAGGAGCTGCTGCATTAATGCTGCTGTCCACGCCAGGGTTCATGGGGTCTGGCACAACATAAGTACCAGAAGTAATGTCGCTAGTAGTGTCGTCTAGAATTACGAGAACGTTTCCGGGCAACCTAAGATCTAGCGCCAAATTATCCACCATCCAACACCAGCCATCAGTAGCTTGATTCACTGGGCTAGGGATTTTGGCAAGTTTTCTGATCTTGTAAACTTTGCCATCTCTTGCATCTACTAGGTCTATTTCAGAACCTGCAGGAGGGTTAGTAGGGTTCGTTGGATATGGATCAGTAGCATTGTAGTGGATAGGCATAGCTTCACACATGGCGGTAGTAAACTCCTGCATAGTAGGAAGAATAACGATCTCAATCTCCACATCATCATTACTAGCTCCACCAAACGTCTTCACAATCACTGGATAAATACCAGGCTCTAGTTCTGGGACAGTACAGGTCAACTCTGTATTGCTGATGACGACTCGATCAGTACAACGCATAGCAGCACTGCTGCCTCCTCCTACACTACTAGGGCCTATGAGTACACTGAGTACTCCACTACTAGCTCCTCCCGCATAGAAATTAGTACCAGTAATAGTGACAGTCTCTCCAGGACTAGTTGGGTCTGGGTCTACACTCACTACAGTAGGAGGAGGAACTGGATTAGTAACTGCAGTAAAAGTAATGATCTGAGAGTAGACTCCTACCTTCTGAGTCATATCTGCTTTAGCACCAAACGTTACTATAGTTTCATCATCTTCTATGGGAGTAGAGGAAGAATTAATGGTATCAGGAGGACCATCAGGTAGAGGAATAGCTTTAAAGTCTTCTAGTACTACACTAGCTGCTCCGACATCGTATCCCCAGGTATTGTT
>WRHJ01000002.1 GCA_009783305.1 Candidatus Saccharimonadota bacterium | reverse complement strand
TAAAGGCAAAAACAAAACAAGAAAGAAATATAGTAAAAGCACCAACTCTGTTTTTGACAAACGTAGCGACTCCAGAGAAAACCCTGACTGAAACAGGTTTTCTCTGCGATAAAGCTGGTTTGTCAAAAGCAGAGTTGGTGCTTTTAGTCTCTCTCTCTCTCTCTCTCGGATCGGCTTAGTAATGCCATGACGGGACTCCTAAATTACTTATGTTTATTGTATTATAATTTCTCGCGGTGGGCAACGGCGGAAACGTGGAGGTCGGCATCGAAATCATCGATGATGGGTTTGCCGAGCATCATTTCGGCAACCATGTCGTAAGTGATGAGACCAACGGAATTTTCGGCGCGATCAATCACGATGAAAAAATGACAGTTGGTGCGGAGGAAGGCGGCGAGAGCCATTTCGAGAGTGTGATCATTTCTAATATAGTAGACATTTTCGTCGAGATATTTGAGGGCGCGGTCGGTTTCTTTGATTTTTAAACTGTTGAGCTGCTGGGTGTGGAGGAGCCCGGTGATGCGGCCGGAGGCGCCGATGACTGGAAAATGTTCAAAACCGGATTTGTAAAGATTGCTGAGGGTGAGCGGGCCGAGAAAATCGTTTTCGTGGACGAAGGTCATTTTGCTTTTGGGCAACATGATTGAGCTAACGGGTTTTTCGGAGAAGGACATGGCGGCGGCGATGACTTTGCGTTCTTCTTTGCTGAGGACATCTTTGGGCGTGCGAGCTAGCACGTCGATTAGTTCTTGTTTGGTTTCTGGAGAGTAGGCCTCCTTTTTGGGGCGATATTTTTCGAATTTCGGGTCAAGAGATTTCACTATTTTTGCCATTAGTTTGAAAAATAGTGGAGACATAAAGTAATTATACTATAATTTAGGCAAAAATAGCCCTATCTCTTCATTATATCAAACTTCTTATGTTTTGTCAAGTTTTAAGGGGTAAAGATCTGGCGGAACCAGGTGTCGGCGGGGCCGGCGGTCATGAGGATAATGAGGTTATTTTTGGCATGGAGATCCTTGAGAGTCTGGGCTAGTTGATCGTTAGCTTCGGCTGGCTCGGCGATGTCTTTATGGTCGAGTTTGGCGATGAAATCTTTGGGAGTGATAGTCTTTAGTTTGGGGTCTTCTCTAGTGAGGTAGGTGGGGAGCCAAAATAGTTTATCAACGCCAGCGAAAGCTTCTTTGTAATTGTCTTTGACCTGATGCTGACGGGTGTTTTGATGAGGTTCGTAGACGACGATAAGCCCGGCATATTTGTCGCGGTCGACGAGTTCGCGGGCCATGGCGACAGTGGCGGCGACTTCCTCGGGGTGATGGGCGTAGTCGCTGTAGGCGCCGGGAGCAATTTGTTCAAAGCGGCGACCAGCGCCGGGGAAAGAGTTGAGAGCGCTGATGATGTCGCTGGATTTGATGCTGAGGCAGGCGTTCATTTCGAGCGCCATCATGGAGACGGCGGAGAAGGCGAGCTGAGCGTCGTAGCGACGGAGTTCGCCTGCGAGGGTAAGTCCAGTGACCGGCAGAGCGTCAATGGTAGAGATGACATGTTCGCTGTGGTTTTTAAATTCTGCGAAGGCTTCACGATATTCGGCAGGAGTTTTGTAGGTGTCGGCGTGATCGTAGGTTTCGGTGGTGATGATACTGAGCCAGGGGTGGAACTCTAGAAAATTGCGGTCGTATTCGTCGGCCTCATAGACGAAAAAATTGCTGGTTTTTGAGTATTTTGCAGAGGCAGCCCAAGGCAAGGAAGAGCCGACGAGATAGCTGATGGGCAAGACAAGTTTATGGCAAGCCCAGATAATCATGGCGGTGGTAGTGGTTTTGCCATGAGTGCCAGCAATGGCGACGAGGTTGAGTTTGTGCTCGGCAATGATGTGACTAAGGAAGCTGTCACGTTTGGTGGTTTTGATGCCAAGTTCTTTGGCAAGCAATAATTCAGGGTGGTCAGAGGGCAAGGCAGAAGTGTAGACGAACCAGTCGATGCCTTCGTTCTCGTATTTTTGGCGTAAAAAACTGCCGTCTTGGTCGCCAATCTTCAAATCAATGCCCTTTTGTCTGAGATCTTTAGTAATGACACCTTCGGCGCGATCGGAGCCGAATACAGTGAAGCCAGCGTCGACGGCCAGCTCGGCAAGCGGACCAATGCCGGTGCCAGATATCCCAGAAAAGTAGACGTTCATGTTATAATTATACCATTATGGGTGGCCAAAGAAATAAAATAAAGCAGGCGCTCAAATCGATTTTTCGGGTACGAACTTGGAAGTTGATCTTGATTTTGATACCTTTGATGTTTTTGACGGCGACTTTGTTGCGATTTGATCATATTGGCATGGTGGAGTTGCGCGATGCGGTTATCCAGGCAGATAAAGACGGTAGTGACGAGGAGATCCTGAGCGCTTTGATGGGATTGAAGGAATATACGTTTTCGCATATTGTGATAAACCTGATTGAAGAAAATGGGGTGGAGCGAGTGGTGTTTGGCACGGGACCGTTTTATCTGGAGCAACAATATATACGGAAGGCCAAGTCGGCGTTGGCGGAGGCGGAGGCGGCGTTGGAAAATGCCGGCGAGAATCCGCATGGCAATGTTTATAAGAAGGCGGCGGAGGTCTGTGATGAGTTGGCAAGACGATATGGTTGGGGGTTCAACAGACAATATATAGAGTGTATGAGCCGGGAGTTGGCGAAATTCCCAGAGATGGAAGAGATCGAGGACTTTCAGAGAGCGATGATCCCGCCAACAGTGTTATATAGGCGAGACTTTGCCTCGCCAATCTGGGCTTTCTCTTGGTCAGGGTTGGCAATCTTGGCGTGTATTATACTGATTGTTGTAATTTTGATACGCTTTGTCATCTGGTGCGTACTGCGAATTGCGCTTATTTTATTGAAAAAGAGATAAAACCCCTTGACACCTCTATAACCTTAGTCATAAGATGAAAGTACAAACTAACGGAGGAAAGCTAGAATGGCTTACAAACATACTAATTCAAAGGGTGTTACGTTTTACCTGCACAAGACCGAGGTAACGCTTCGCGGTGGCAAGCCTCAGACCATTTACTTCTTTGCAAAGGTGGAAAAAAATGCAAAAGGTACCCCAACTGATCTGCCAGCAGATCGCGTAGTCAATGAAAACCCACGCAACGGTTTCTTGACTGTTTCCAAGAAAAAATAATACCCTTGGTATTTACAGGGACAGTCCCTTCGGGGGCTGTTTTTGTATGATAGAATAAGCATATGGATATAGAATTAGGTGAATTTTATGCGCGATTGGGGACGATAGCTCTAATTATTGCTTTAGGGTTTTTGCTGGGCAAGTTGAAGTGGATTTCAGACAAGACCAATGGGCAGATTGTGAATTTGCTGCTGATGGTATTTATGCCGGCGGCGTTGTTCACGGCATTTCCGAATACTTATTCGGAAGAGTCTTTGAATATGTTTTTGGCGGGGATGGCGGGTGGCGCACTGGTATTGTTGGCGCTGATTGTAGTGGCGAAAGTGGTGTTTAATAAATGGTTTTATAAGGGCGAAATTGGGTACGAATCGCAATTCGCGTTGGTTTTTAATAATGCGACTTTTTTGGGATATCCAATTATTGCGACAACTTTCGGGCAAGCTGGGCTGGTACCATATAGTGGTTTTATAATTGCTTTTAATATTGCCCTGTTCTCTTATGGAGTGTTTTTGTTTGAGCGGAAGTTGTCTTGGCGATTGGTGCGCGATACGGTGTTGAATCCGAATATTATTGCCGTGCTGCTGGGCATGTTGGTGTTCTTGGTGGGGATCCAAGTGCCGAACGTGATAGCGGATGGTGCGACTTTAGTTGGGAGCGCGATGACGCCTTTGTCTTTGATTTGCATTGGATTTATACTGTCGCATGCGAAGTTCCTGACACTGATCCGCAAGTGGCGATTGTTTTTAACGGCGGTAATTCAGCTGGTATTGGGGCCGACGGTAACATACTTTCTGTTGGTGGGACTGAACTTCCCGACTGAGGTAGTAATAATATGCACGTTGATTCAGGCATTGCCAACGGCAACCTCTTTGGCGCTATTTGCAAAAAAATATGGCGGCAACGAGATCGAGTCATCGGAGCTAGTGGCAGTTTCGACGTTGATGTCGGTAATAACTTTGCCAATTATAATCTCGCTATATTTAGTTTAATTAATTGATAGTCCTGAGTCTGGTCCATTTTTCTTATTTTTGATCCAGGCTCGTACGTGTTTCCAGTTCATTGCTGCGATAGCGAATAGCGCCACTACTGCGATGATTATCCCGAACCATATGGCTGCTCCCTGCCAAGTCCAACCTACAGTTATGTTGGTATGCCAAACTACTTTGCCGAGTAACTCATCTGCCGTCACGACGCTGCCGTCTGGTTCACTGAGGGCGTCGCCTTGTGTTATTAACGCGTCGCTGCGGACTTCTATAACTCTGTGAAGTATCAATTTGTCGCTACTTCTAAAAAGTATCACATCTTTTCGCTCGATCTCATTTAGCTCGGAGCGTCCTACGAGAACAAAACCCCCTACCAGATATTCTGGTTCCATTGATTTACTGGTGACTAATACTGGTTTGTATCCAAAGATAAATGCCTCTCGTGCGTCTGCTAGCAAAACAAAAATGACGGCACTGACTAAAGTCAGTACCGCCATTATGACTGCTATGTTGAGTAGCCAGCCTTTTTTGCTCTTACGCATTTAATAGATGATGCCTACCGGTAATAGCACCACTTCTTGCCAGTCTACGTCGTTATAGTTCATTGGCACGTGGCTATTGTTTTCACGATATTGCATCGCTTCTGTTTTTAGGACGACCCAAATAATTTCGTTACCGGAGGTAGCAATATCTGGATCGAACCAAACGGTGAAAATTGCCTCGTAACTGGTGGTGCCGATGAATAGGTCGCTTGAGTAGTTGGTGTCCAGTTTTAGTGGGCCCGGGGCGTTGCTGTCATTTTCTGTTTCGGAAATACCATTTAGTACTTGGGTGGGGGTACGTACTGTGCCAGTCCATTGTCCACTGTCCCCGCTGAGTTCGGCCATGCAGCCAACGCTAATTTGATCTTCCTCAAAGGTAGGCTGCAGAAAATCTTCTACCGTTAATTCACCGCAACCATAACGGAGAAATGAATCAACGTTTGAACCTCCGTAATCAAGGATGTCCCTTACCCACGCGCTGGCGGGGCCATAACTTGTAATGGTCGCTTTGAGCACCATGATGTCTCCGGGCGCCATTTCGATATATCCACCACTTTCGGTAACGACACCTTCATAATTGCTGCCTCCTCTATACATTTCGTACCTACCGCCGATGTCCAATTCCAGTCCGCTAGTATTCGGTACGGCTTTAAACAGCCCGTTATTGGTTACAATATCGCTTAGTAGCGATATCACGCCTACGGTGACGATGGCTATCGCCATTAGCAATGATCCGACGGCAACTGATGCCTTGACTGCCTTTTTCATAACTTTTTCCTTTTTAATGATGTTTGTTTTTATGACCTTATATCCCTCATTATACGCCTTAAATCCAAAAAAGTCAAGGTTGATCTTGGCTGTGGTCGGGGTTACTGGACTCGAACCAGCGACCTCCGCGTCCCAAACGCGGCGCGCTACCAACTGCGCCAAACCCCGATAATAAATTGTGGTCGGGGCTACAAGGATTGAACTTGCGACCTCACGGCCCCCAGCCGTGCGCGCTACCACTGCGCCAAGCCCCGATTAACAGTGGTCATTATAGCACGTTGTGTTGTGGTATAGTAGAGGGATGAAGGCATTTTGGCAAAAACATGAACGTAAAATACAAATTTTGGCTCCTACAGTGTTCGGGATATTGTATATTGTATTGTGCGCCGTAAATCTGCGGCAGTCGGTTTGGTTTGATGAATCATATGGGGCGTACTTGACGCGATTTGACCCTGGCCAGATCTGGAGTATGACAACGGCGGATGTGCATCCTCCGCTTTATTATTTTCTGCTGAAACTTTGGTCGGGAATTTTTGGTAGCACGGATTTCGGTATGAGGTTTATGTCGGTATTCTTTGGTGCGATTGCGATTGTGTTTGCTTGGCAATGGTTGAAGCGTAAGTTTGGTGTGAAACCAGCGCTGTTGGCGACATTTCTGATGACTGTGTCGCCGATGTTGATTCGCTATGGACAAGAAATGCGGATGTATACAATGGCGGCAGCGATCATCTTTGGTTCGACTTATGTATTACAGTTGGCAGTTGACACGAAAAAGCGCAAATATTGGATAATTTATGGCGTTTTGATGGCGCTGGGTATGTGGACGCACTATTTTACGGCTTTGATTTTCTTGGCGCATTTGGCGTATCTGATTTACGTTTATCGTAAAAAGATTTTTCAGAAAAATATTATTATGAGTTATGTTTTGGCGGTAGTTTTGTATATACCCTGGCTGCCGGCTTTTCTGGCACAGAGTAATGAAGTGCAGAAGGGGTTCTGGATTGCAGCACCGAATATGACTACGGTGACTGATTACGCTACAATGTCATTTTTGTATCGGAACAGTACCGATACGACTGGATGGTTGCTGGTATTTATGCTGGTACTTTTAGGATGTTTGATATTTTTGGTGCGTAAATTGGATAGGAAGGCAATGGTTTTGAAATTGATGGCATTTGTGCCGCCAGTGTTGTTGCTGCTGGTATCGATGCCGCCATTTACGCCAATGTTTGTGGATCGCTATACAATTTATTCGATGATTTGTTTGGCATTGATTGTGGGCATAGGCATAATGACTATAAAGTTTAGGAGAAAAATTGTGCCAGTGTTGTTGGCAGTAGTATTTATTGGGGCATCGGTGGTGGGAGTGGTAAATGTTTATAGTGTGGGTAACTTTAATTTTGTGACGAATAGCCGTTCAGATGCTAAGTCGCTGTTCGAATACGTGGTGTTGAATTCGGAAGTTGGGCAACCAATTATTAGTAATTCTGAGTGGCTGTACTATGATTTGGCATTTTATGGCACCGAAGAGCACCCGGTATATTTTGTGGATGAATTAGTAACATACGAGTGGGGGTCACATAGACCACTTCAGTGGTATAGTCTGGGGAAGATTACGGATCTGGATGCATTTTTGGAAGAGCATGAAATAGTGTGGTTCGTGGGGAGCTTGCCGAAAAAAGGAGATCTAGAATTCCCGCGTGAGGGTTTCCGAACGTTACAAAATATGATTTTGGACGTGAATATAAATCAAGCGCCTTATCAGGCGCTGCAGCTGTCGCGAACGGCAGATGTTGATTATGTGATTGATTACAGATTGTAATTTGGTCGGGGCGACCTGACTTGAACAGGCGACCTCGCAGTCCCGAACCGCGCGCGCTACCAACTGCGCCACGCCCCGACTGCGCTATATTATACCATAATTACTTGGCGTATTCGATGGCGCGAGTTTCACGGATGACGTTAACTTTGATGACGCCTGGATATTGCATAGTGGCTTCAATTTTATTGGCAATGTCGCGGGCGAGCTTAAGAGCTGAAAGATCGTCAATTTGTTTGGGCTCGACAATGACGCGAATTTCACGGCCAGCCGCAATGGCATAAGCTTTGTCGATACCTGGGAATCCAGTGGCAATGTTTTCGAGATCACGCATGCGTTCGGCAAAGTTTTCGGCGCTGATATTACGGGCGCCAGGTCGAGCAGCAGAAATGGAGTCGACGATTTTAACAATAATAGCTTCCGGAGAAGTGGCTTCAACGTCTTCGTGATGGGCGGCCATAGCGTGGACGATGGCATCGCTCATACCATATTTCTTGGCGAGTTCAGAGCCAATTTCGGCATGTTTGCCCTCGATTTTATGAGTAACAGCTTTACCGATGTCATGGAGCAGTGTAGCAGTTTTAGTAATGCGTTTATCGGCGCCAATTTCCTCGGCAATCATGCCGGCGATGTGTGCCATTTCGATGCTATGCAGGAGCACGTTTTGACCATAGCTAGTGCGGAATTTGAGTTCACCGAGCAGGTGGAGAATTTCGCGTGGAATACCAACGACGCCAACTTCGCGAGCGGCATCTTCTCCGGCACGGACGACTTCTTTTTCGATTTCGCGTTCGGCTTTGGTAACGGACTCTTCAATGGAAGATGGGTTGATACGACCGTCTTTCATGAGGCGCTCTAGCGCATAGCGAGCAACCTGACGACGAATAGGGTCGAAGGAGCTAAGTACGACCATGCCTGGAGTATCGTCGACCATAACGTCGACGCCAGTGGCACGTTGCAAAGCCTGTATATTGCGGCCTTCTTTGCCGATAATGCGGCCTTTCATTTCATCATCCGGTAATTTGAGTGCGGTGATGGTACGATCGGCAGTGACTTCACTGCTCATGCGTTCCATGGCGGTAAGTAAAATAGCTTCGGCGGTTTCGTCAGAATTCTCGGAGAGGGCTTTTTGTTCCTTGGTAACGAGGTCCATTAAGTCTTGTCGAATATCTTTTTCAGTCATTTGGATCAGTTTTTCTTTGGCGTCAGCTTTACTTAGGCCAGCGATTTTTTCGAGTTTCTCTTGAGCTTTGACTTTGATTTCACGAATCTGATCTTTGAGTTCTTCGAGTTGCGTTTCTTGTTTGCGAAGGTTTTCGGATTTTTTATCGAGCTGGTCGAGTTTATTGTCTAAAGCGTTCTCGCGTTCGACAAGACGATTTTCAGTTTTCTTCCATTCTTTGCGGCGATCGCTTTCTTCTACTTTCGTTTTTTCGGCGATTTGGTTGGCTTCTTTTTTGGCACTCAAAACGATGTCAGAAGCTTCGTTTTTGGCTTTGCGAATTAAATCATCGGCCTTATTTTTACCGCCTTTTTCTTTCTTCTTGTTGTAAGCGAAGATACCGCCAGCTCCCGCGCCGGCACCAACAACAACGGCGATAATTGCTATAACTATTTCCATATAGTCCTTCCTGATTGTTTGTTTGCTGGTATTTTTCTCTATACCAGCGGGTTAACAAATGTTTCAAAAATTAAATTTTCCTGCTTGATTATAGCATGATTTACTTTTTTGGGCTAGTGATATTGGCGGGCTTGCCATATTTGGGGATGGCAATTTCAAGTCGATTGCCGTCTTGATCGAAGATGGGAATTTTTAGTTCATGCGCTAACGTATTGATAATAGTAGCGCCAATGCGCAGTCCGGTAAAACTGCCGGGGCCAATGAAAAAATGCAGTTCCGTAATATCCCGCCAGTCTTTTTGGTTGTCGAGTAGTTTGTCGTGGATAAATTTAAGCAGGTCCTTAGCGAGGGTGCGGTTGGATTCCCATTTATAGGTTTGGTCATCGAGTTTTAAAATGGTCTTAGGCGTGGAGGTGTCGAGGTAAAGTTTCATTTTTTTATCTCCACGGTGCGGGTGTTATCATCATTATAATGAATAAAGATTTCGATATGATTTTTTGGTAAGACGTTTTTGACGGTGGATGCCCACTCAACAATGGTGATTGTGCTAGGATCTTTAATTGACTCGCTAAGTTCTTCTTGCATAATTCCGGGGTTGGTCAGGCGGTAAAAATCAAAGTGCGTCACAGTAGTTGGCTGGTTTGGGCTGTGGTAGATTTTTGAAAGTGTAAAAGAAGGCGACGTGACGTCTTCGGTAATGCCTAGGCCTTTGGCAATGCCTTTGACTAAAGTAGTTTTACCAACGCCAATATCGCCAATCAGTTCAACAGTGATGGGAGAAACAAGACCTTCGGCTATTTCAGAGCCGAAGGCTATCATGTCTTGTTCGGAGCGGATAATCATGCGAAGATTATGCCACAATTCCAGAATATTGGCTACTCTGCGTCTTCTCCTGTCTCATCTTCTCCCGCAAAGCATTCAACAATGCCGTCAAAGGCAGCGATTTCTTCTTCTGTAAGATCCTCGCAGGACGCAAGGCCGTTGCCGCTGAAGTCAGAAAATACCCAGTCGCCGTCAGGCAAGGCGCGGTAGAAGAAAGCTATCCAGCCCGATCCTTCCGGTTCGTCTGCAATAAACCTAGCAATTTGGAAATTGTCGTCTGCGCTGGTCTTGATGAAAGATTCATCAGTAGCAATTAGGTAAACATCTTCGGAAATACCGGCCGTAGCCATAGCATCGTAGAAGACGCTAAAGTCGATTTCTGACATAGCCGTTTCTCTGAGATTGTTTAATTCTTCATTTTTGGCATCGATCTTAGCCTGCAAATCATCAACTTTTTTACTATTTTCGTCAGACTTCATATAAAAGAAAGTCAGTCCGGCAGCGAGAGCAATGATCAGAAAGATGGAAAAGACAGCGAAAACCTTGATGCCTTTGCCAGTGGTTTTGGCTTCAGAAAAAGCTGGTGTTTCACTCTGGGGGGTTCCGGTAAATTGAGTTGTGTTGTCATCTTGGGGTTCCATGCTTGTTTTACTCCTTATGGTTAACTGCCTATTATTCTATCATATTAAAATCAATGAAGCGAAACTTGGTCTTGCGCTGCATATAGATTAGGGGCAATAAAATCAGCACGTACGAGAGGAGGAGCCAGGGATTGTTGGTTGGGATTTCGACCAGCGCCCAAGTGAGATTGCTGAAAAATTCTACAATGAAGATGTGATAGGCAAGTAATTTGGCAGCTAACCAACCGATAAGACCAGCGACGGGCGGGAGAAAAGACGTAACGCCGGCAATAAAAGTGAGGAGCATGGTTGCTGGTATGGTGGGCAAGATCAAAATATTGGCAAAAATACTGACAATAGAGAAAGTGCCAAAAAGAAAAAGTAGGAGAGGCAGACAGTAAACTTGGGCAGCCATAGTGGTGATGACGATGTTGGCAACGAAACTAGGTTTGGTTTCGCCGTAGAAGTAAGCCGTAGATATTGGCGCAACTATTAAGATGCCGGTAAATGATAGAATCGAGAGCAGCCAGCCGAGGTCTTGGATGTAGAAAGGATTAATAAACAAAGTGACGCTAGCGACGATGAGCAAGAGTTTGACGGGATGGAATTTGCGGCCGAAAAACCAGGCAATAAGCGATAAGCCAGAAACTAGTCCGGCACGAGCCATGCTGGGCGTAAATCCGGCGATGGATATGAAGATAAAAATAAGCAGTATGCCACCAAACAGAGCGGCGGAACGAGAAATGCGTTTAAAAAGTTTCCGCGATAAACCGACTAGAGTTGAGAGGTGAAAACCTGAGGCGACAATGACATGGGTGAGCCCGACAATTTTTAGAGCGTCGAGCAGGTGTCCGGGCAGGGTTCTTCTCTGCCCTAGAAGATAGCTTAATGATAAATCGACTTCGGGCTCTTTGATGAATTGCCTGACTAGATTGGCAAAGTTATTGCGAAATCCCAGGGCTAAGTCGGGTGGATCTGGGTAGGAGGTTTCTAAAAGTTTTGGGTTATACATGGCGCCAACAAAGGATCCGAAGCCGGTGAATAATTTGCCGGATAGGGTAATTTTTTGAGAACGTTCGAGATTTTTGCGGCCATAGAATTTGACGTAAAGACTTCCGGCGACTGCTTTGGACTGTTGTTCGTCACCGAAAGTAAGATTGCCAATACGCAAAGTTGTGGTACCGCCGTCAGTTTCGGGATCTTCATAAATAATGCCGGTGACTTTGACATCTTGTTCGAAGAACTGAGCGACATATTGGCGGTCGCCGATGTCTAGGGAAATACGGAAACTACCAATAATAATACCAGCGAGGATGGCAAGACATAACGTAGCTGCAAGAGGAAAACGGAAATTGATAATTAATAAGATGAGGCTGACAAATAGCCAAATAGGAGAGTTGAATATCCAGAGTTCAAATACGAATCCAAGAATAATACCGACTATGGTACCGATAGAAAATAAAATGATGATGAAAGATGGGTGGATGCGGTGCAGAAAAAGATAACGCATGGCGCGAATTTTAATAGCTGTAAAAAGACAAGCAAGCATGAGCTTGCCGAAAAAATATTGGGGAAATGTGTTAAAATATAGGGACGATGTTAGATAAGTTAAAGAAGCTGGATTTTGGTTTGCACAAGAAATTCATGATATTTACAGTAATTTTTTTGGTGGTAGCCGCAGTAGCGCTAACTTGGTTTTTGCAGTATCGATATTTTATTAACAATATTGATAGAACTTGGGAGTTTATGTGGGGGAGACCATTAGTTTTTTGGTATAACGTGCTGCTGATGCTGCTGATATTGATATTTTTGACCGGATTCACGCGCCGTCCGGTAGTGGCAGCTGGCCTGATGTGGGCGTTTATTATTGCGCTGACTTATGTGCATATTAATAAATTCAGTGTACGCGGCTTTCCGTTGTTGCCAGAAGATTTTGCTTTGGCAAGCGAGGCGGCGAGTCTGTCCAAATTTATCAACATGGGGGCGTTGATTCAGATGATAATTGCCATTTTATTGGTGCTGGGTTTGACGTTTTTGGCGAATTTCTGGGCAACGAAGAAGTTCGATCTGAAGAAACATCGCCGCAAGTATAAAAAATGGTGGAGGCGATGGGCGATTGCTAGTCGAGTGTTGATGATATTAATATCCGCGGCTTTGTTTTTGGGTCTGACAGATTTTGTGAGGAATCATGAGGGACAGAGGTATGAAGATATTGGCTGGCTAAATACGCAGCTGGTGGCTTGGAACCAAGTGCGAAACTATGATTACAATGGTTTTATTTTGGGCTTTTTATATAACATGAGCAAGTTTGAACTGCAGGAACCGGAAGGTTACAGCGAAGAAAGAATTGCGGAAATATTGGCTAAATATAAGGCGCTGGCGAAAAAAGCAAATGCCGAAAGAATCGATTTGGGCAAAGAAGATATTAATGTGATCATAATTTTAAATGAATCGTTCTTTGACCCGTCGATTTCTTATAGTGGGTATAGCTTTAGAGATTTTTATCCATATAGCAGCGATCGAGTGATGTTGCCAACTCTACGCAAGATGCAGGCTAAGTATGCGAGCGGCTACATGTATTCGACGGATTACGGCGGCGGGACGGCGAACGTCGAGATGGAAGCTTTGACGGGTCTGACGAATTATTGGGCGAATACGGTGCCTTATACAGATTTGATACCGCGGGCAGGCGAGATTTCGTCAGTAGCATCTTTCCTGAAAGCTAAAGGTTTTAAGACTACTGCGATTCATCCATTTAATGGGTCAATGTACAAGCGCAATATTGCCCTGAATCATTTTGGCTACGATACGTTTATTACTGAGCTGGAGATGAAGTATAAGGAAAAAGAGGGAAAGTCAGAATATATAAATGATCGATCGGCGTATTTGCAGGTGTTGGACGTATTAAAAAGTTCTAAACAAAATCAAGTGATTACGCTGATTACGATGCAAAATCATTTGCCATATAATCCTGACATCTACGCTGTGACTGATTTTACGATTACGGACATGAGCATTGAAGAAGGGCGGCGTAAAGAGCTCGAGATATATTACCAGATGCTGCACAATTCTGATAAATATTTAGGGGAATTTCTGGCGGAATTAGATCAGTCGGAAAAAAAGGCAGTGGTATTGTTCTTTGGTGATCATGCGGCGGGAATTTTTTCGCAGGTAAATGATAATCCGGTGAAAGAGATTCGAGATTTGGCGAGATTGGTGCCGTACTTTGTTTATACTAATTTTGACACTGGCGGGCCTAAACAAAAACAGTTGTCGATTACGACGCCAAATTGTTTGAGCAACGCAATGTTTAATGTGCTGGGGGCGAAGAAGCCAGAATTGTTTTATTTGATGGATACGGTTTGTGTGGAAACGCCGGTTTTGGCTAATGCGTGGTTTGGTAATGAGGCTCCCGAAGTGACTAAGGCGCTGTATGAATATGAGTTGATTAATTATGATTTGCTGAGCGGCAAAAAATACTGGATGAAGTAAAATTTAGGCTTTGGGGAATAGTGAGGTGGCGGGTGGAGTAATTTTGGCGGCAGTGAAAATATCGTCAATCTTCTTGCTGGTTTCAGGAAGAAATGGGGCAAGCAATTGAGAAGCGGAGAGTAAATCCTTGACCATGTCGCTTAGTGTGGACTGGAGCTTAGCTTGGTCGCCAGTTTTGGCGATTTCCCAAGGTTTGGCATCATCGATGGCTTTATTAATGTCCTGAATTTTAGACCAAACGTGGTTGAAGGCATTGGAAAATTCGAAATTGCGCATGAGGTCTTCGTATCTGTTGTCGGAGGTTTGACCTGCGCTTAATCCTTGTCCGGCGATACTGTATTTTTGACACATGGTACTGAGACGTTGGACAAGGTTACCTAAATCGTTTGCAAGTTCATTGTAGGCAGATTCAAATTTTTCCCAGCTGAAATCGGCGTCCTCGGTAGTGGGGACGTGGCGCAAGAAATAGTAGCGAAAGGGTTCGGTGCCGTGTTTGTCTAGGATTTCGATGGGATCAATGACGTTGCCGACAGATTTAGACATTTTGGCGCCGTCGACGGTGATATGCCCGTGCGTGAGCAAGGTATGGGGCAATGGTAAATTAACGCCAAGCAGGATGGCTGGCCAAATGCCGGCGTGGAAACGCAGGATGTCTTTGCCAATGACTTGAACTTTGGCAGGCCACCAGTCAGAAATGTCTTCTTCGGGGAAGCCGAGAACCGTGATGTAGTTGGCGAGGGCGTCGACCCATAC
Organism: Candidatus Saccharimonadota bacterium; assembly: GCA_009783305.1. Classification (GTDB taxonomy): domain Bacteria; phylum Patescibacteriota; class Saccharimonadia; order Saccharimonadales; family Saccharimonadaceae; genus UBA2834. Next base: position 180,869 of record WRHJ01000002.1, on the reverse strand, counting down.
GTACATAACTTGGGTGTCGTCGCCTGGTACTGGGATGCCCCAAGACAGTTGCTTGGAGGGGCGAGAAATTGAGACGTCAGCGACATCGGCAAGAAGATTGAGAAATTCCTTTTTGCGGGATTCGGGTACGATGCGCATTTCATCGGTTTCGATGGCTTCTTTGATGCGATCAGTGAAATCCGAAAGGCGGAGATAGTAGTTTTCCTCGCTGAGTTTGATATAGGGTTTTTGGTGGTCTGGACAGACGCCATTATTGGCATCGTATTCGGTTTGAGTAACGAAACCTTCGCAACCTTCGCAGTACCAGCCTTCATAGGTATCTTTGTAAATATATGGTTCGAGTTGTTTCCAAATCAATTGGCAGCGACGAATATGGTCTTCGTCGGTAGTGCGGATAAAATCAGTATACTCAACGCCTAGGCGATGGATAAATTCTTTGAACTGCGCAGCGTTTTTATCGACGAATTGTTGGACCGGAACGCCCTCCTGCTCAGCTTTTTTGAAGACTTTATTGCCGTGTTCGTCGGTACCGGCTTGCAAGCGGACTTCATCGCCCTGTGCTAGTAAAAAGCGTCTATAAGTATCGGCGATGAGAAAATCCATGGCGTGTCCAACGTGCGGAGCGCCATTGACGTATGGTATTGCGGTAGCGATATATGTTTTAGTCATATATTTATTTTACCAGGTATCTGGGGAAAGTCGAATTAGAGATTCTGCATAATGAATAGTATGGCAACACCAGCAATGGCAAGAACGGCTACGACAACTAGGATGATGGTGGTCGTGTTGGACTTTTTCGATGCTACTGCCATAGGGGCAGCGACTGGGGCTGGTTCGGCAGCGGCAGCGTCGAGAGTAGCGGCGTCGAGAGGAGGAGCAGTCTCGGGTTCAGGCGCAGGTTCAACCTCCGGTGTCTCTGTTGGTTCTGGAGCGACTGGTTCTTCGATTGGGGTTGGTTCGGCTACAACTGGCTCCGATTCTGGTTCCTCTGGAGCAACTGATGCAGCAGGTTCTGAAGCAAGCTCTGAGGCTGGTTCCGGGATGGTCACTGGTTCGTCTGCCGCTGTAGTGACAGGGGTAAAAGTGGTGTCTTCAGTTTTTTCGGCTGGAGCGTCATCAAGAGCGGAGACTGGACCAACTGTATCGATGACTGGAGCGACTGGTTCGGTTGCTGTAGCGGCAGCCGGGGTAGCTGGCATGACAACAGTGTAAGGATCGGCGGCGGAGAGATCAGTAGCGGGAGCGTCGGTTGCGGAGAGGGTGTCAGCAGGTTCTATGATTGGTGTTGCTGGAGCAGGAGCGGGTGTGGCTGCGCCAGTTGGCTCTGGTACAGGATTGGTATTTTTTGCAGCTGGATTCATTGTATTATCTCCGTTAGTTTGATCTGTTTGGTTGTCTTTGGAATTATTTTAACGCTTATGTTAAAAAGTTTCAAGTTTTTGAGATTTCATCCCTTTAATTCCCCACAACACTAAACAATAACGTAAAACTAAACTCTCCAGTAGGTATAGTCATATTAGCATTGCCTCCTATGATGAGTGTAGTAAAGTCACCACTAGGATGAGTCGTATTGGTAGTCTTAATGGTAAGGGGACTGCTGAGAGTGGGGATTTGGGCATAGAGGTTAGTATGGGAGGCACTGGCTAGTGAGTGCACAATCGGATAGGTAGTATTGAAGTTTGAAGAGACAAGACCCGTACTGTTAGTCTGAGTAGTAGGAAAGGCAAAGCCTATAGTACCTGGTGTTAGAGCGATGGGGTTACTGAGGATGCCAGAAGTTGTGCCATCACCTATAGGCTGTAGTGGATAGGCTATATCCCAGGTAGTCTCGTCTGTAGAGATAGACAGACTGTAGCCATTAGGATCACCTGAAAAGACATTAGCTGTACAACTGCCATTACTGATAGCTCCTCCTCCTGGTAGTGGAGTAATGGAAAGGACTAGTCCATCTACTCCTGCACAGATATCGTCTAGGTAGATAGCCATCGTAGCATCATTGTAGGTATAGGCGGATAAGGCTAAGGAATTGCGCATGAAGATTGTACCTACCTCTGCTGATGTGCCAGTTCCAGCTGCACGTGTACCGGCAGCTACAGTTATATTCCCTGTGAGTGTAATGCCATCGAGATCACTGTTGTTATTACTAGCTACGACATCGACTTCTCCAGGAGCATCTCCAGCTGGTACTCTCATAGTAGCTGTATGTTCATCCAGAAAGACAACGTTAGTAGCTGGCTTTCCTCCAAAGAAGAAGGCAGTAGGACCAGTACCGCTGGGGCCAATTACTCCTGTACCATCAGCAAAGCCTCCTCCTGTGATAGTTACAGTGTTACCCCCAATCAGCAGGCCATGATTAGCATCGATACTGCTGATCCAGACTCCATTGTTGATAGCTATACGTCCTCCGCCGCCGGGACCATAGACGAGACTAACGGCACTAGTAGTACTTCCGCCATTAGCTATGAGATTACCTGACCCAGATACCTGCCCTGCCGTGATGTAGATAGCGCCTCCAGCACCGGCGGCATGAGAGGAGTTGGTGCCAGCGGAGCCAGCGGTAGTATTGTCCAGACCACTAGTATTAATAACGCCATCAAGGACAACAACATCAGCATTAATACGAACGGCACCGCCGCCGGCAGTTGACGAAACACCTCCGGAAGCAAAGGTAGCGCGCCCGCCAGAACCGAGATCAACAGGAGCCATAAAGTTACCGTAAGGGCCAGCAATGTTAGCAGCGCAAGTACCTGCTGCTCCGCCTTGACCACCGTATTGGCCGCCGACAGCACCAGTGCTAGTGCCGGAAACAGTACATGCACCATTGTTGCCGCCACTAGTTCCCGGATTAGAATTGCCAGCCGTTGTTCCCGTATATCCCTTACCTACAGTATCGATCTTGGCGCCGGAGGCAATAGAGAGGGTGTCAGAAAGATTAATATTTATAGTGCTTAGATTAGTTGTGGTTGCCGTATGAGTGCAATGGGTAAGCACAGCACTACCGCTCAGAGTAAGGTTTGTAGCGCTGATGTTGACGGTATTTAGGCTAGTGGTGAGTCCAGCTCCTGATCCAGAAGTCGTGGCGGTGACTGAGCACATAGTAGTGGTGCCGTCGGCGATGATGATGTCATCTGCAACAGAAGCAATGCCGTTGATGTTGTTGGCGCTGATGCCGGAAAGCGTTAGGTTTCCGCCTGCAGTAATATTATTTGAGAAGGTGTTAGTAGACGAACTGCCAGAAATAATAATATCCTCAGTTGCAACAAGAGAACCGTTAGCTGTAAAAATGCCGGAATTGTTATTGACATCTATACTATTAAGCGATTGGGAGGAATTAATAACTACTCGGTTACCAGTAGCCGTGTAACTGGGATTGTTGCTAGAATTTTTGACGACAAGGTTAGTATTAGTATTGGCAATACTTCCTAATGTGAGGTAGAAATTGTCAGTGTCTAATATGAGGTCGTTAGTGGTGAAGTAGGAGAAATAGCCGCCGACAGTGAGGGCAGAATAGTTACCTTGAAAGTCGTAACTGGTAACTTCTAGATCGCCAGTGAGGGAGAGTCTGCCGCCCTCAATAATAACTAGTTCGTCGTATTCAATAAGTGGAGCAGAAGTTGGCACACCGGTTTGCGCTGTAGAATTGGCAGCAGAGTGGTTGGCGTTACCGATGATGAGTGTACCGTAGGTAGAAGAGCCGTCAAAGATATAAATACTTCCAGCAGCTCCAGCTAGAGCTCCAGTATAGCCACCTACGCCTCTAGCTCCAGACACGGCCGAGTATTGTGATGTAGTGAGAGAGTTGGCGTCAGTAGTGATAACTGCGATTCTCCCTCCGCCCCCGGGACCGTAGGCACCATTAGATATGGCGCTAGTGGTGCCGCCGCCGTTGGATTGAAGACTGCCTGTTCCAGAAATTTGACTAGCTGTAATATAGATTGCCCCACCCCCACCGGCAGAGGAGGAGTGGCGGCTATCATTATAGCCGTTGGGGTTATCTAGACCACTAGCGGAAATAATCCCATTGAGAGTAACGGAGTTGGCATTGATGCGAACAGCACCGCCGCCGGCAGTCGATAAGGGTCCGTCGCCGCCGGATACACCATATGTGCCGCGTCCTCCAGATCCTAGATCGAGTGGAGCCATGAAGTCGCCGTAGGTACCGGCAGCTGTAGTACAACTACCAGACATACCTCCTTGACCGCCATATTGACCGCCAACAGCTCCTGCACCGCCGCCGACGTAACAAGCGCCATTGTTGGCGCCGCTATTACCAGGATTACCGTTGGGGGCTAGTACTCCGGCGTAGCCTTTTCCTACTACATCGATTTTCGCTCCGGAGGCAATAGAGAGATTGTTGGAAAGTTCGATATTGAGCGTATTGAGACTGGTGGCGGTGGCAGTATTGGTGCAATGCGTAAGAATAGCAGTGCCGTAAAGATAAAGATTAGTGGCATCGACATTAGTGGTATTCAGCGAAGTAGTAAGCCCAGTACCTGATCCTGAGGTGGAAGCCGTAATTGAACAGATTGTTGTCGTACCGTCAGTTAGGGTAACGTCATCGTCGATGATGAGGCGATTATTTATAGTGCTGTTATGAGAAGTACCAAAAATGCCAAAATTAGTGGCCGTAACTAATCCAGATATAGTATTGATAGATGAATTGCCAGAGATAATGATGTCGTCTACTACTGCAATGTTGCCAGTGATGGTGTTGGTGGATGAGTTGCCTATTATACTTAATCCTTCTGCAACAGCAAGATTGCCGCTGACTATGAAGGCGCCTGAGTTGCTGTTGAAATCCACACTATTAAGTAATTGTGATGAACTAATGGCTATCCTATTACCGGTAGACATGTTGCTAGGGATATTAGTAGAATCCTGGACAATAATGTTGGTGTCTGGGTCAGTAAGGCTGCCTAATGTGAGATAGAAATTATTAGTATCTATAATGAGATCGTGAGAAGTTGGGTAAGCAAGCGACCCAGAGACAGTAAGAGCAGAATAGTTGCCTTGAAAGTCATAAGTAGTAAATTCGAGATCGCCGCTGAGGTTGAGGCGACCACCTTCTATGACAACCAGTTCGTCATATTGATATAGTGAGGCTGGGACCGTACTTGTTTGCGCGGTAGAGTTGGCTGCGGAGTGATCGGCATTGCCGATGATGAGTGTGCCATAGGTCGATGAACCATTGAAAGTATAAATTGTCCCTGCAGCACCAGCAAGAGCGCCACCATAACCACCGTAACCTCTAGATCCGGATGCAGCTTGGTATTGCGAGGTGGTGAGCGAATTGACACCAGTCGTAATGATGGCGATGCGTCCTCCGCCGCCGGGACCATAGACGAGACTAACGGCACTAGTAGTACTTCCGCCATTAGCTATGAGATTACCTGACCCAGATACCTGCCCTGCCGTGATGTAGATAGCGCCTCCAGCACCGGCGGCATGAGAGGAGTTGGTGCCAGCGGAGCCAGCGGTAGTATTGTCCAGACCACTAGTATTAATAACGCCATCAAGGACAACAACATCAGCATTAATACGAACGGCACCGCCGCCGGCAGTTGACGAAACACCTCCGGAAGCAAAGGTAGCGCGCCCGCCAGAACCGAGATCAACAGGAGCCATAAAGTTACCGTAAGGGCCAGCAATGTTAGCAGCGCAAGTACCTGCTGCTCCGCCTTGACCACCGTATTGGCCGCCGACAGCACCAGTGCTAGTGCCGGAAACAGTACATGCACCATTGTTGCCGCCACTAGTTCCCGGATTAGAATTGCCAGCCGTTGTTCCCGTATATCCCTTACCTACAGTATCGATCTTGGCGCCGGAGGCAATAGAGAGGGTGTCAGAAAGATTAATATTTATAGTGCTTAGATTAGTTGTGGTTGCCGTATGAGTGCAATGGGTAAGCACAGCACTACCGCTCAGAGTAAGGTTTGTAGCGCTGATGTTGACGGTATTTAGGCTAGTGGTGAGTCCAGCTCCTGATCCAGAAGTCGTGGCGGTGACTGAGCACATAGTAGTGGTGCCGTCGGCGATGATGATGTCATCTGCAACAGAAGCAATGCCGTTGATGTTGTTGGCGCTGATGCCGGAAAGGCTGAGGTCTTCGCCCACAGTAAGATTGCCTGAAATAGTATTAGTGGATGAATTGCCAATTATATCTATGCCTTGGGCTACAGTTAATGCTCCAGTTACAGTGAAGACTCCTGAATTATTATTGATGTCTACACTATTGAGGGATTGAGACGAATTGATGACTATTTGGTTACCGGTAGCTGTACTACTAGGACTATTGCTGGAGTTTTGAACTATGAGATTAGTATTGGTATTAACTATGCTGCCTACGGTGAGGTAGAAATAATTAGTGTCAATTATGAGATCATTCGAAGATGTGTAGGAAAATGAGCCAGATAGGTTTAGAAGAGAGTAGTTGCCTTGAAAAACATATGATCCTGTCTCTAAATCTCCCGTGATATTTAGCCGACTGCCGTTCGTGATAACCAGTTCATCAAATTGATAGGGAGAACTGGAACCGACGGTGGTTCGGGCAGAAGAATCAACAGCGGCACGATCGGCATTGAAGACGGTGAGGATACCTTGCGGGGCTGTACTATCAACAACGTATATTGTTCCGGCAGCTCCGGCCAACGTATTAGCGTAACCGCCTACTCCTCTGGATCCGGATGTGGCCTGGTATTGAGAAGGCATGAGAGAATTTACTCCGGTTGTAATAACTGCAATTCTTCCTCCACCGCCTGGACCATATTTGCCACCGACAAGAGAACTGGTTAGGTTGCCACCACTGGCTTGAAGATTACCAGCACCGGAGACTTGATTAGCGGTCATATAAATTGAGCCACCAGCCCCTGTAGCAAATGATGATCCAGTGTTTGTGCTACCATCAGCATTATTTAAGCCATCGGCGATAATCGAACCATCTAAAACAACGGAGTCGGCATTTATGCGAATGGCGCCACCGCCGGCAGTAGAGGAAGGAGTTGCGTTACCGCCGCCACCGCCAGACGAACCGGAAGCCCCACGCCCGCCAGAACCAAGGTCAGTTGGGGCTATAAAGCTGCCATAAGAAGCAGCAACTGCGCAGGTCCCTTGCTGACCACCTTGGCCACCATATTGGCCGCCAACAGCGCTGTTATAACCGCATGCTCCATTATTTGCACCGCTGCTACCTGGGTTAGCGTTGCCAGCTAGTGCGCTTGCATACCCCTTCCCCGCTACGTCAATTTTGGCGTTAGTGTCGATGCTTAGGAGTCCTCCAATATCTAGGTTGATTTGATATGGAGTGGTGGTATTTGCAGTGTTGGTTGGATGTGTAATTTGGCTAGTATCCTCTAGATAGATGTCAGTATCTACTACCAGCCTAGTAGTAATAGGATTAGCAGGGAGGAGGATAGTACCAGTATTAACAGACTGAATAGTCAGGATAGAGTTACCAGTAAGAGTAAGAGAATTAATCTCTAGATCAGTATCGTTGGCTATAACTAGAGTAACGTTAGCCGAGGGAATTAGTACGTCATCCGAAATTGCGGGAATAATACCTGTATCCCAGTTGCTTGCAGTAGTCCAGTTACTGTCTGTGCCTCCTTGCCAGGTGATAGTTGGAGTAGGAGGCAGAGCAGAAGTGCTAGTGGGAGATTGTTGATTGACGATAATGCCTACTATAGTAGTGATAAGTAATGAGAAGGCAAAAGTAATGATTAATGAGACAGAAAGATTACGGAAAAATGAACGTCGAAAACTAAGAGAATTCATACCCCCCCCCATTTTTTTGACCTGATGAAAAACGCATGCTTATGGTTTATTTTAACATAAGCGAACGGTGGTGGACAACCTATATTACGAGTTCGTGCAGCTCGACCCAGTCGTTGATTGACAGATCAGCGGGGCGGGCGTTTTCGGGTATGCCGAGTTGTTTGAAAATGGCGTAGATGTCGTTGCGCGGCAAGCGCAAAGTAACGGACAAATTGGTGGCGAGTTTTTTACGAGGTGAGCTGAAGCCTAATTTGATTAGCGCCATAGTTTTTTCGGTAGCTTTGGGTTTACTTCTGGGTTCGAGTATGACGACCTGGCTGTCAACCTTTGGCGGGGGGGTGAATAAATTGCGCTTGATAACCGGTCCGAGAGAAACTTTTGCATAGATCTGAGCAGACAGACCTAAAATTGAATAGTCGCCTTGTCCGGCGGCCAAACGTTGTGCGACTTCTTTTTGAACTAGGAGAGTGATTTTGCTAGGTTTATTCTCGGCATGGAGAAATTTCTGCACGATGGGCGAGGTGATGTAGTAGGGGATGTTGCCGGCAACGGCATAATCCTTTGGTAGCTGGCCGAGGTCATAATCCAGAATATCGGCATGGATAACTTCAAGATTTTTGCCAGGGAAGGATTTTGGCAGGTTAGCTGCTAGATTTTCGTCAAATTCCACAGAGATGATTCGATCAAAGTACTTAAACAAAGCGCTGGTCAAAGTTCCGAGACCGGGACCAATCTCTAGGCATAGATGAGATAGCTTACTTTGGGAGCGCTCCTCGGGCCTGTCGTTACAGGCCTCGTCGCTCTCGTTCGAGTCGTGACTCGAAAGTGTCCCAAAGTAAGCTATCTCAGCTATTTCTAGTAATGTTTTCCGGTCTGTAAGCCAATTTTGGCCGAGAGACTTTTTGTTTTTGAGCATTAACGGCCGTCCCAGTTGGACCAGTCTGTAGCAATATCGAATTGTTCCGGATTTGAGTTGGCGAAAGAGCCGGTGTCGTAGACTTTACCTAGGCCAAGGCTGGTTTCAACTAGGCTGCAGCGGGGATAGTAATCTAGATGGGCGGCAACAATGACATAGCCATCTTCGTCAACTTTGACGCCGTCGGCGCGGACGGTGTAGGTGGCGCTGCCACCGCATTCGCGTTGTTTGATTTTCATGACTCCACTCATGTCGAGGTCATACCAGGTTTCTTCACGTAGAATTCCGGTACTGGTGGTGTAGCGGTTGCGGCCCATTTGTTTGGTGAGCGGATTCATGGCAATGGTGCGGGCGCCAACAGTAATTTGCTGAGTAACAGGTTCTTGGGTGACGATTTCCGAGATGCGTTTGCGGGAGATTTCTTGGCCATCTTTCATTTCGATTTCGTAAGTAACGGCCTTTTTGCCGACGACGCCGACTTTGGAGATGGCGCGGTAACCCATGTTGTAGGCGTAATCATAGATGAGTTGCTCGCTGAAGGAAATTTCTTCATCAACGGTTACGGTGGTTTTGCCTTGTCGGGCAAGTTTGAGCTGCATGCCGTCTTCAATTTTGGTGTCGAGCGGCAGAGAGAGCCAGTCGGCAGAAGTGACGGAGATATTGCGTTCATTTAGGAATTCTTCAATAGTGTTGGTACCGGTACGGACGACTAATTCCTGACCATAAAAGTCGAAATTGATAGTTTTGGCGCGGATTACGGTGTAGGCAAAAGGTAATCCGGCTTCAAGGAAATTATCTAGTGTTGTAATTTTTACAACATCTGCTTCAAGAAGAGTGATGCCGGCGGCTTTGACGACTTCGGTGGGGGCAGAAGCGGCGGTCATGATTTTGTATTGTTTGATGCCGTCGATGATGATAGCGGGTTTGGCACGATAGATGTTGATACGGAAATTTTCAGAGGTCAAAAGTTCGTCCATGCCTGGCTCGACGATGTCGCCGGTGTCGATGCTGATATTTGCTCTTTCGAGGACGTCCGTTACGGTGCTGGCGTCGGTTTTGAGGGTGACGGTTTGATCTGTACCATTGTCATAAACTGATACGAAATGTTGGCCGGTGGCGATGGCACTGGAAGAGTTTTTGGTGTCGGCAAATGAAGGCAGAGCTTTCATAGTGATGGTGAAAATTAAGCCAACAATAACAAGGCCGAGAATAAAAAGGGGAAGATTGGTTTCCTCGCGTTGAATCTTCATGTGGGTTTATTATATCATACTAGTCGAGCTTAAATTGGGTTTTCGTGATAGTGACGAGATAGTTGTTGCCGAGATTGAATTTTTTGTTGGTTTGGTAAGTGCGGATGGCAGCGAGAAAATCTTTGAGTTGGGGCTGGGTGGCGGAACGATTGACGGCAGCGAGGCCGGTGCGAAGGATTTCTGTTGCAATGTTGTCGTCGAGGTATACAAACCAGCTGCGTTCGTAGATATGGTTTTTGGGCAGGACGTTTTGGAGGATTTGATCGACCTCTGTTTTGAGGGTTTTTTGATTTTCATAAAGTTTGATAAGTTGTTTTGAGTCGAAGTTGATGAGCGCATGGCGGATGCGATTGCGCAGATAATTATCTTCGGTGTTGGTGGCGTCGTGACGGAAGATTAAATTACTCTTGGTGGCATATTGGTAGATGTCTTTTTTGGTCATATTGATGAGCGGGCGATGAATTTTGGGATTGTCGAGGGGGACGAGGCCGCGCCAGCCAGTGCCGCGCAGAATATTGATGGCGATAGTTTCGACGAGGTCGTCTTGATGATGGGCAGTGTAAATTTCGCCTTGATGCTCTTGGCAGACTTGGTTTAGGAATTCGTAGCGGCGATTTCTGGCATGAGCCTCGGAGCAATTGGGGCCAAGATTTTCTTTCTTGGAGACAAAGGTTAGATGGTAGCTTTCGGCGAGTTGTTTGACGAAGGCCTCGTCGACATCAGAGTTGGGACGGATGCCGTGATTGAAATGCGTCACGATGACGTCTGGATCATTGTGCATCATATGCAACATGGACACCGAATCGACACCGCCGGAAATTGCTAGCACTTTTCTCATATGCTATTATTATGGCAGAAAGAGGTAGATAAGAAAAATGCTAGTGACTGGTTCGAAACTTTTGGGATATCCAGTGCTGAGCTTGCATGTGGGCGGGGAGATTGCACGAACGACGGAGCCAATTATTGATCCGGATGGGCTGAAAGTGGTTGGTTATACTTTGAGCGGGCCGCTGGTTAAGGGCGAGGCTGGTGATATTTTGGACATGAGCAGCGTGCGTGAATTTGCGCCGAGCGGGATGATCGTGGATTCGGCAGACGAGTTTGTGAATCGTGAGGACGTAGTGCGGATCGATAAAGTAATGTCGTTGAATTTTAAATTGATTGGTCTAAAAGTGGTGACGAATAAGGGTAAGGCGCTGGGGAAGGTGGCGGATTATACGCTGGACAGCTCGAGTTTTATAGTTTATCAGTTGATCGTGAAGCGGCCGGCTCTAAAAGCGTTGATGGACCCTGAATTGACGATTAATCGTTCGCAAATTGTGGAGGTGGATGACTACAAAATTGTGGTGAAAAATGAAGATGAAAAAGTTGAAGTGAAGCAAGAGGTGAAGGCTAAAGAGTTTTCGCCGAATTTTGTGAATCCATTTCGAGAACCGCAGTTTTCGCAGATTCATAGTCAAAGCCCTGACGAATCAGATATTGAATAAGTTTTTGGGGATCATTGGTATATTTGGCACGCTTTTTGGTGATAATCTTGGCGATTTCTTGGGCGTCGTCGCGGGATGATTGTGAGAGGGCTTGGGTGATGATTTGGTCATTGATGCCCTTTTTGCGGAGTTCTAGTTCGAGGCGGCGGCGGCTGATACCGCGAGCGAGGCGACGATTTTCGACCCAGTCGCGGGCGAACTTTTTGTCGTCGAGGTATTTTTTGGCAATTAGTTGATCTATGATTTGTTCGGGATTTTTGGCTTGCTTGCGAAAAAGGTAGTCGCGGGTCTCTTTGATGCTGCGGGGACGAGTTAAGGCCCACTCGAGGGTGCGTTGATAAAGTTTGCCCGAATCGGAGGCTTGTCGTAGATTATCGAACTCTTCCTGACCGAGTTGTTGCCCGACCTTTAGTTTAAAATCTGCAAGCTGAGAAATGTTTAAGGAGAAACTAAAGGCATCGTCAATGAAGATATTAGCCCGATTGGGGTTCTTTATCTGCGACTTAATGGCCGTGATCTTATGCGGTTTTGAGTTTATAGTGGAAATTTCCATAGTTTTGTGATATAATTGTAACATACTAACAGGTAGGCTCATTTAAAAAACTAGGGGAGGAGGTGCACCGATATGCGTACCCAAGTAAATGTTGGCGGCTATTCGTGTCTCATGAGCCTAAGTCAATTTCTTAGCGAAGTCAAAGGCGTGCAGAATCGCCATGGAGATATAGTCTCCAGAGATGACGAGAGTATAAAGCTGTATGATAGCGATCTTACGAAAGCGTTCGGAATGGGACGAGTCTACAATCAGAAAAAGCCCGAAGGCGGATGGCTGTGTTACATGCATAGAATAGGGGATAAGACGGCCACCGTGCAGTTCGTGAGCGGTGTCAATTCGGGACATAGCCTGATAGGGGGAAAATACGAAGTGCCTCTTGATGCCTTATACGACGAACCATAAGGTTCAAATTACCTAAGTTCTTTTTTCATAAAAGGCAGCCATAAGGCTGCCTTTTCGCATTGTCTTTAGATTTCGGCTTCGGCGGCAGCTTTGGTGCGGACTTGTTTTTCGATCTTACTGAGCAACTCGGGCTTTTCTTTGAAGAGTTTTTTGACTTGCTCCCTGCCCTGCCCGAGGGTTTCGCCGTTGTATTTGAAGAAGGCGCCAGATTTTTCGATGATGTTGTGCTGGACTGCTAGGTCGAGCACGTCGCCGGTCTTGCTGATGCCTTCGTTGTACATGATGTCGAATTCGGCGGTGCGGAAAGGTGCGGCGATTTTGTTTTTGACGACTTTGGTCTTGGTGCGGTTGCCGGAAATATTGTCGCCGTCTTTGATCTGGCCGATGCGTCGGATGTCGATGCGGACGGATGCGTAGAATTTGAGAGCGTTGCCGCCGGTGGTGGTTTCGGGGTTGCCGAACATGACTCCGATCTTCATGCGGATTTGATTGATGAAGATGACGGTGGCTTTACTTTTACTGATGATGCCGGTGAGTTTGCGCATGGCCTGGCTCATGAGGCGAGCTTGGAGTCCCATTTGGGAGTCGCCCATGTCGCCGTCAATTTCAGCTTGGGGGACGAGGGCGGCTACGGAATCTACTACTATTAGATCTACTGCGCCGGATCTTACCAAAGTTTCGCAAATTTCTAGAGCTTGCTCGCCGTTGTCGGGCTGAGAAATGAGTAGGTTGGCGGTGTCAACGCCGATTTTTTTGGCGTAGGCAGGATCTAGTGCATGTTCGGCGTCAATGAACGCGGCTTGGCCGCCTTGTTTTTGGAGTTCGGCCAGGGCGTGAAGAGCTAATGTGGTTTTGCCGGAGGATTCGGGGCCATAGATTTCGATAATTCTGCCCTTGGGGTAACCGCCGCCGAGTGCTAGATCTAGAGAGAGGGAGCCGGAGGGGAGGAGTTCAATGTCAACGTTGCCTCTTTCGCCGAGTTTCATGATACTGCCGTCACCAAATTGTTTGGTAATCTGGGCGAGCGCTAATTCTAGGGCTTGTTTTTTGCCTTCGTCTTTGCCTGTTGGTTTGGTTTTTTCGCTGCCCACCGATTCTTGGCTCTTCTTGGCCATCATGGTACCTCCTTGTTTCTGAGATTAATTATAGCATGGTTATACTAGGTGCGGTGGCGGGGAGAAAGCATGAGCATGATGCTTTGGATTGAGGTTGCGGTTTCTTATAGTGTTGCCTCGCGGTAGAATTGTCGTTATGAAAATTGAAGTTCCCGGCGGCAAACCATTACCTGAACAGCACGAACTGACTGCTGCTGGCATTTTGGCGGGACATTTCAAGGCTAATGTTAGATTTATTGCGCGCAGGACACAAAAGACGGCTGATATTATTGTTGGTAACGTGGAGTGGGAAATAAAAAGCCCTACTGGCAAAGGCAAGAGAAATATACAGCATCAATTTTATCGTGCTTCAAAGCAGTCTCGAAATATAGTATTTGATGCTCGGCGTTCGAAACTTCATATGACCAAAATATCTCGAGAGCTTGAACGACAGTTTAAGATTTCTAGGAATATAAAGCGACTAATTCTGATACGGAAGGATGGGAAGATTATTGAATTATCAAAATAAACTTGTTATAATGTGGCTACTGAAGACTTAGCAGTGTTGGATAACACAAGGTAAGTCTTCTTTATTTTGTGGTAGAATGTGAGGAAGATGCATACGGGACTGAATCTGACCCAGGGGCATCTTTTTTGTTACGAGCGTTTCTTCTTCGGCTTCGGGAGCGGGGTGGCGCGTTCGAGGATGGTGACGGCTTCGCGGGCGAGGTCGCGGTCGTCGATGTCGAGGATGTATCTTTCTGATGCGCCTTCGTAGGGGAAGCCGGTTTCGGCATTGCTCATGATTTCCGCTAGTTCGGGGATGATTTTGAGGTAAACTTGGTCGTCGCAGATGAGGACGATGGGTTTTTCGTTGACATATACGCAAAATTCGCCAAACATTCTGCGGTGGCGGAGGGAGCCGATGCCTTCAAGTTGGTTCATGGTGTATTCGACGAAGTCGAGGGAGGAGGACATGGAGTTAGTATAACTTATGGGAGCGATAAGGTATAATAAAAGTAATTATGAGTATACAGCAACAGTTTAAACGAATTGATAATATACTGCTTGAAGATGCAGGTACGAGCGGTGCAAACGACTATATAACGCAGATTTCTTGGATTTTGTTCCTCAAATATCTTGATGACCTTGAGGATACTCGTCGAGAGGAAGCGGTATTCAAAAGTGGCCAATACGAACCGACCTTCAAAGAAGAGTTTAGTTGGGATGTATGGGCGTGCCCAAAACTCCCAAACGGCAAACCCGATTTAAGTAGACAGCTCGTCGGCGACGACCTGATGAAATTCGTAAACACGAAGCTCTTCCCGTACCTCAAATCTTTCAAGTCTACTACCGAAGACCCCAGAAGCGTTCACTATAAGATAGGTGTAATTTATTCTGAAATCGAACAGAAAATTAAAAGTGGTCGCAATCTTCGTGAAATCCTAGATCTGATTGACCCGCTTGAGTTCAAAACGCAAGAAGAATTGGACGACTTGTCGGCTTTGTACGAAGATCGCCTGAAATTACTTGGCGGAGCTGGTCGCAGTGGCGAGTTCTACACGCCTCGTCCACTAATTCAGGCAATGATACTCGCTATAGATCCAAAGCTTGGTAAAACGATCTATGATGGCGCAGCGGGATCGGCTGGGTTCTTGACCGAAAGTTATGTATATCTCCGAGACAAGGCAAAGACCCCGAGCGAACTTCGCTTTCTAAAGGAAGATACGTTTTTC
The DNA here is from genome assembly GCA_009783305.1 of Candidatus Saccharimonadota bacterium. Classification (GTDB taxonomy): domain Bacteria; phylum Patescibacteriota; class Saccharimonadia; order Saccharimonadales; family Saccharimonadaceae; genus UBA2834. The sequence continues at coordinate 165,661 of WRHJ01000002.1, read as the reverse complement.
GGCAAGAACAAGAAGCCGGAACCATATCTGATCGGAACAATGAACATGATTCTCCATGGCATGGAGTCTCCAAATATGGTCGAAGGCAATACGCTTGCCGAAGATACTCACGATATTCAAGACAAAGATCGCTTCGACTACATTCTCGCTAATCCGCCGTTTGGCGGCAGTGAGCATGCAGAAGTCCAGCGCAACTTCACTATTAAATCTTCCGAGACTGCCGAGCTTTTTATGCAACATTTCATGAAGAAACTCCGTATCGGCGGTGAGTCAGCAATTGTCATCAAGAACACCTTCCTCACGAATGGAAATACCGAGAAAACCTCAACAGCACAGATTCGCAAAGAATTGCTCTCAAACTTCAATCTACACACGGTCTTAGACTTGCCTAGCGGTATATTCTCGGCAAATAGTTCGACTGGCGTGAAGACCGTTGTTCTATTCTTCAAAAAGGGCGAGCCAACAAGAGATATCTTCTACTACCAGCTGAATCTTGGTCGTACGCTCGGTAAAACAACCCCACTCAATATTGACGATATGTCAGATTTTCTCGAAAAGTACGAATCTCGGGTAGATAGCGAAAATAGCTGGACAGTTAATATTACTGAAGTCAACAAAAAGACCTTCGATCTCAGAGTGAATAACCCAAATGTCACTAAAGCCGAAGAGCTGAAATCACCAAGAGAAATCTTGAACAAGATCAAGAAAATCGATAACGAGATCGCGAAGGTTTTGGGAGAGATTGATGCCTGAGCAGAATAAGCCTAATGAGATGCGCCTAAGTATTGCTGTCGCAGTTTTGGCGATGTCTATTGCGGTGCAGATTTTTACGGGCGGTGATGACGGCTTCTGGTTTGCTATAAAGTTAATATTGAATGCAGCTAATGTTACATGGTTTGTTTATCTAATTTGTGTCGCGATATACTACGCCGATAGTAGACGGTTTTTGTTCATGCCAAAATCATGGCGAAAAAGAATTACAACAGAAAAGTTATTAGAAATTTATCATAGTGCCGTGAATATTACTCTGCTGAGTTTTTTAACTGGCGGGATTTTATTAGGTATTACAGAAGCTATTAAAGATTTGAAAGCTGTCACCGTATTTGTATATCTCTTAGCTATATTCCTTGCGCTGTATTTAGCTCTAGGTAAAAATAAGTCTATATTTAAAAAGAAGAATGGTAAGAAATGAAGATTGTAAAATTACATGAAATTGCAGACATTTCAAGCGGCAATCCCGCACCACAGAAAAAAGAGTTATTTATTAACGGAAAGTACCCATTTTTCCGAACTTCTGATGTCGGTGCCGTTCATTTGTCTGACAACTTAAAGACGCCAAGGGATCTCCTTAATGATGAAGGTATAAAAGGATTGCGACTCTTCCCAAAAGGCACGATTTTGTTTCCGAAAAGTGGGGCATCAACCTTTCTGAATCACCGGGTGATTATGGGCATCGATGGTTATGTTGTTAGTCACCTAGCGACAATTGTGCCTGACATTACCAAAGTTGATACAAAATATCTCTATAATTTTCTGATACAAATTGATGCAAAAGATTTGCTCGGTGACCAGTCTTACCCATCGCTACGAACCGCTGAAATCGGAAAAATTGAGATCGCGATTCCGAGCATGGAGGAACAGAGGAAGATTGTGGCAAAGTTGGATAAAAGCTTGAGCAGAATTACGAAGGCGGAGAAGCTTTTGCGGCAGAATATCGCAAACGTGGCAGATTTGCAGAAAAGCATTCTCGCCGAGGCGTTCAAGCTCGATAGCGACACACACACACACGCCGACTAGGAGATATTTTCGATGTTCGCGACGGAACGCACGACTCGCCAAAATATCACGCAAGGGGATTTCCGTTAGCCACATCGAAAAATTTAAGAACTGGTATTTTATCTATGGACAACGTTAAATACATTTCTGAAGAAGATTACGCCAAGATTAACGGCAGGAGTAAGGTTGATGTCGGAGATGTTTTGATGGCTATGATTGGAACTATCGGAAACCCAATAATCATTGAGCATGAGCCGAACTTTGCAATAAAGAATGTCGCATTATTTAAGAGCAAAGCTAATCAGAGCAGCAAATACTTAAAATATTATTTACAGTCACCTTTCGTGGCCGACAAAATGGGAAAAGAAGCAAACGGCTCAACGCAAAGATTTGTAAGCTTGGGGTACTTAAGGCGTTTTCCATTTCCAGATACGGCGCTAAATGAGCAGGATAAGGTTGTAAAAAAACTCGACAGAAAACTTGCTAGAGTGAATAGGGCCAACGAGCTATATATAGAAAAGCTCGCAAAGATTATAGAACTAAGACAATCCGTGCTTGCTGAGGCGTTTACGCTGTAAAAGTCAAGCGTTTTGTGGTATAATTTATAGGAAATATGAATGAAGAAACCACGAAATTTGAGCTAATAAGCCCACAAATTCGGGCGAGTGGTTGGGGAGTGAATGAAACGCTCGGAAGCCAAGTTTTAATGGAGTATTCTTTCACTGACGGTCGATTAATTGGTGCAGGGCAAAGAGGAAAACGCAAAAAAGCAGACTATGTCCTCGCCTATAAGAACCAGAAGCTCGCGATAGTAGAAGCTAAAGCTGAAGGTAAAGAAATCACTGAAGGACTAGAGCAGGTAAAGGATTATGCTAAAGTTCTTAACATTCGCTATGTTTACTCGACGAATGGACATGGCGTATATTTCTTTGATATGAAAACGGGGACAGGCGATCATATTGAAAAATATCACGCACCCGAAGAACTTTTTGATTTGACTTTTTCTGGCATGTCACCGATGCAACTTAAAGTTGCGACCGAGGCATTTCAGCGAGTGAAATACTCACCGCGCTACTATCAGGAAAACGCCATCAACCTTGCCGTTGATAAAATAGCTGGTGGGGCTAATCGTGCTTTACTAACACTAGCGACCGGCACAGGTAAGACATTTATCGCCTTTCAAATAGTTTGGAAGCTCTTCCAGACTCGCTGGAATAAGCGAGGTGATGATCGTCGACCAAGAATTCTATTTCTTGCAGATCGCAATGCTCTTATAGAACAAGCGATGGGCGATTTCAATCCACTTGAGAGCGAGATTATCCGTATTTCGGGCAAGGAGATTCGCAAAGCCGGTAAAGTGCCGACTAACGGCAATATTTTCTTTTCAATTTATCAGGCGATGACGAGCGATATTAGCGGGATGTTGTCAGGTGAAGTTAGCGAAGAGACCGAAACAGAAGAAATTGCCCCAACAGCCAACCCAGTTTATAAGCAGTACCCAAGCGACTTCTTTGACCTGATTATTATTGATGAATGTCATCGTGGTGGCGCGACAAATGATGGTAATTGGCGAGCTGTACTTGACCATTTTTCTGGTGCAACACATCTAGGTATGACCGCCACACCGAAGCGTACTGATAACATCGACACCTATGAATACTTTGGCGAACCACTCTATACTTATTCACTCAAAGACGGTATTGAAGACGGCTTTTTGACACCATTTAAGATGAAATCGATTACGACTTCATTTGACACCTATCATCTGAGTGATGGCGATATTGCCGAAAGTGGAGAGGTAGACCCAGATAAAGAATATACTTTGAATGATTTCAACCGCGCAATTTACATTCCAAAGCGAGAAGAAGATTTGACTAGGATTATGCTTGAGCAAATCAATCCAGAACAGAAGACTATTATTTTCTGTAATGACGAGAAACACGCGTTAATGATTCGCGACAGCGTGAACAAGCTGAAGACGAACAGCAACCCTGACTATTGCGTACGTATCACAGCAAGCGAGGGCGAAGTGGGCGATGAGTTTTTGCGACAGTTCAGGGATAACGAGAAGATAATCCCGACGCTCGTTACCACCTCTCGGAAGCTATCCACAGGAGTTGATTCTCGTAATGTGCGGTTTATCGTACTGATGCGACGAGTTGGCTCAATGACAGAGTTCAAGCAAATCATAGGGCGTGGCACGAGGATTTTTGACAATAAAGATTACTTCACTATTGTTGATTTCTATGGCAACGATAAAATGTTCAATGACCCAGAATGGGACGGCGAACCATTACCGCCTACCCAAGATTGCCCAGTAGATAATCCAAATTGTGGTGGAGTGATTAACGAACCAATTCCATCATATGAAGGGGATTCCGAATCGAAAGAGCCAAAGGAGAAGACTGTCGTCAAGCTAGGTGAACGAGAGCAAGAAATAACTTACGATGTTAATACGAGATTTTATTTTGAAGGCAAGCCAGTAACATCAAAAGAGTTTTTAGAGAAGCTTTTTGGGGAATTACCGGACCTGTTCGTCTCTGAGGATGATTTACGAGAGAAATGGGCTAACCCGCGGACTCGTAAATCCCTTCTGCAAGGCTTAGCAATGCACGGCTTTGACGAGGATAAACTCGAAGCGTTGAAGGAACTAGTCGACGCGACCGATAGCGACGTCTATGATGTCTTGCGGTATATTGCCTATGCGCGAGATACGATAACTCGTCGCGAACGAATCAGTCTTATGCGAGATTATTACTTTGAACAACTAAGCGAGGGCGAAAAAGAATTTGTTAACTTCGTACTAGGCACATACGAGCAAGCTGGCGAGAATGAGCTATCGCTCGAAAATCTCCGCGGATTACTTGAGTTGAAATATCGCACCTTGTCAGATGCTACGACTAAGCTTGGTGCTGCAGAAAACATACGACAAAATTATATAAACCTTCAAAAAGAACTGTACGCTTTTTGAGATAGGAGGGGGCTGTGGCGCAGGAAAATGCTTAAACCCCTATCGCTTGAGGGTGGTCTATGGTATAATTACTATACATTGATCTTGGGTCGGTAGCTCAGCTGGTTAGAGCACTAGACTCTTAATCTGGGTGTCGTGGGTTCGAGTCCCACCCGACTCACCAAAATCAATGCTGTTAGAAACGCCTTGGGCGTTTTTTTGATTGAAGACATTAAAATGGGATGATGCCGGATGCGGTCAAAATTTTTAAAACCACCCACACTATTACCAATAAAACGCAGTAGATCAAAAAGTAGATAAATGCGCCCAGTGCAGGTAGGTCATCTTCCCTCTTGTAGAAAATACCCGCGATAAAATAGCTGACAACCATCAAAATAGCGAAGGTGGGTAAGATTTGCCATATTAACTCGTTCAGCATGTCGGCTTTGGCTATTGGCGAATCATTAATGACAAGATAAGCGAGTCCTGCACGGACTATGTAGCTGATTTGTTTAACTACACTATACATCGCTTGCCCCTGGAAATAGCCGACCTCTTCGCGGGCGAGGACAAAGCTCAAGCCCCTCTAGCCCGCTGCATTCATCAGCAAGAATTAGCCTCTCCATAGACGAGTGCCGCCTTATTGCGCTGTCTATAATTTCCTTTTTCTTAAGCCCCTGCTGACTTGCATGGATTACGCGCACGTTTGATGCGAGTTTTGGGTCGCTTGGAAAATATCCATTTACGATGATATTGACGGACGTGCCATTGAGTAGTGCAAGAATGGTCTTCTCGGTTTCGTGCATCGAGGCTCGGTTCCGTTGCATTTGAGTGTTAATCAACACCGTGCGATTATTGGGGCGACAATGTAGGTATTCCACCCACATGTCCCTTTGCGTGTCGTTCACGGCATAAACGTGCGGTAAGACTGACAAGCCGAGACGACTGAGCTCTTCGCAGACTACTAATGATTTGTTCAGGTTAATCAAGTGGCCGAGCGGGCACTCGTATAGGAAAAGTGAGAAATTCATCCCAGTCACTGCATAGAAACCTCCCTTTGCAATTTCTGTAAACAGATCAATCGCGTTCCTGCGCCACCACAGCCCTTCGATAATGACGTCTGGGCCAGTTGCAAAGAGAATTACTTTTTTCCCATGGAAAATTGGCCTGTCCAGTGCCGAAAGGTCAACGCGCACATCGTCACTGATCTGGAAAATCTTTGCGCTGTTCCTCCGCTTCTTGGGGCTTAGTACATCCTCGAGCCTGATGCCTACAATTTCATCAGGGATCGTCTCGGAGGGATAATCAAAAAGCTCATTCGGAACTATGGGGATGCTCTGGGTTACGAGTGGGGGTGGTCCAGAAACCGATTTGTTCTCAAAATCTAATCCGTTCACCTCGTCAATGAAGTCATGGATATCCTCGCAGTGACAATCGACCATATTCAGATGATTCCCGGGACATCGGGAGCGCACGAGCAATTTATCCTCTTCCCTGATCAGAGGAGAAATCCTATCGGCTTGGCAGAAACCGTATGCTAGCAGCGTTGTTTGCGCATAATTATGATTGGAAGAACTCGGCATAATGTACGTCTCCGTCAATGACAGTGGTGATTGAGTATGAAATGCCAAGTACCGAACATGTGCGTAGCCTCTTGACAACGCGAGCGCTCACTTTGTCTACTTCACCAATATTTGGTGCGATGAGGGAATTTTCGTCCAGAATAAGCTCGATGCCTTCATCTACATCCTGATTTGATAGCTCTACCCGGAATTTGATCGGACATGCGTTGTTAATATCCAGCGGCGGAGAGCCGCCTGTTCCCCCGCCAGTAGCCTTAGTGCCAATTGCATTAGTGTTGATATTTAACGGATTTTGAATCCGCAGTGTGTCTGATGGCTTACGCCTTGAACTAGAACCCATAAAGGTTACCTCCTTACAGCGGTAGTTGACCGCCCTCAATAATATTTGCTAGAATGGAGGCATACGAGAACTTCAAACTTGTATGCCCAACGTCAGCGGTTGCTGGCGTTTTGGCTATTCTAGGGCTAACTAGGCCTAGTCCGGTTAGCCCTGATTTGTGCCCACACCTTGGGGCTTTCGGATAATTTCATTGTACAGTATATTTTGTAAAAATCAAATACTAAAACGGTAAAAATCATACGAAAATTTGGTGTAATGTGAAGTTGTGTGCTATACTGGCAATAATAAAATGAATGAGGAGCAGATATGGGTATAGGGAGCAACCTAAAAAGTCTGCGCGACGCGTCTGATTTAAGTCAGGAAGATGCTGCGCGCGCGTTGAATATGACGCGGCCAGCATATAAGCAGCTGGAGGATGGAATTAGAGATCCATCAATGTCAGAGCTGAACGCTATCAGCGAGTTGTTTGGCGAGCGAGTGGAAACGCTGACCGGGACATCGTCTGGCATGAGAAAAATAATTCCGAACGACAAAATCGCCGATGGGGTGAATAAGATAAAATATAAGAATGTCATTTTATATTTAGCTAGAGAGGTAGGCGCAAGACCCAATGTTGGCGAAACGGTTTTTTACAAGCTTATTTATTTCATAGAAACTCTGGCTCTAAAAAGGAACGGTGCCGGGATTGTAGGAGAACAGTTTTGGAAAAGGCAATACGGACCAGTCCCAGTATCTTTCCAGGCGATTACAAACGAAATGATTAGGGGAAACGAGCTAGACTGCGTGCGAGGCATCTATTTTACTTATATGCAAACTAAATACTTACCTCGCGTTGAAGTCAATGGTCTTTCGCAGGATGACAAGATTATGATAGATATTATAATTGAAAAATTGGGACACGAGTCTGCGACATCTTTATCAAATCTATCTCATGAGGATGCTCCCTGGATTGAGGCAACGGATGACGGAATCATCAACCTAGAACTGATAAGCAAGACTAATGGTGCGGCCTCGGTAAGAATGGGGCGCATTTGATTTAATCAGTCGTCAAAGTCAAAACGTTGCTTTTATGGGCTTTAGGTATGCATTTTGTGATATACTTTATGTATGATAAAACAATCAGATTATTACAAAGAAATTGGGGAGGTGATTGCGGGGGAGCGGGGATTGAAGAACTTGACGCAGGCGCAGTTGGCGGAAAAAGTGGGGACCAGCCAGTCGGCGATTAACCGCATTGAAAAGGGGCGGCAGAATGTGTCGCTGGAGATGATTGAGAAAATCAGCAAGGCGCTGGGGACGCAGATTCTCGCCATATCAGACAGCAATTCACAGGGGTACAGAATCAATGGCGGCAAAAAACTCAGCGGCAGCGTGACTATCAATACATCAAAAAACGCGGCGGTTGGGCTGCTCTGTGCGAGCTTGCTAAACGAAGGCAAGACAACATTAAAACATTTGGCGCGGATTGAAGAAGTCTTTCGGATCATTGAAGTTTTCAACTCGATTGGCGTCAAGACAAAGTGGATTAACGGAAAAAGAGATCTAGAAATTATACCACCACGCGAATTACAGATTGACGCTTTGGATGTGGAAGCGGCACGAAAAACGCGTTCGGTGATTATGTTGATGGGCCCGTTGCTGCATAAATTCAAGCAATTTAGCCTGCCCTACGCGGGCGGCTGTTCGCTGGGATCACGTACGGTGGAGCCGCATTTGCATGCACTACGCTCGTTTGGTTTGTCGGTAGATTCGGTTTGTAATTCTGGTTTTTATGAAGCCAGTGTGGAGGATGTGGGGGATGGCGATCGCAAGATTGTTTTGATGGAGCGCGGCGATACGGTGACGGAAAATGTCCTGATGGCGGCGGCGCTGTGCCCTGGCACGACCACGGTGGTGGGGGCGAGTCCGAACTATATGGTGCAGGATGTGTGTTTTTACCTGCAGAAGCTGGGCGTGGAGATCAAGGGCGTGGGCACAACTACGTTGCAAATCAAGGGTAAAAAGAAAATCCATATGGATGTAACCTATGCGCCAGCAGAGGATCCGATTGAAGCGATGTCGTACTTGGCGGCGGGGATCGTGACGAAGTCGGAGATCGTGGTGGAGCGCGCGCCGATTGAGTTTTTGGAGATTGAATTGGCAATTTTAGAGAGCATGGGTTTGAAATTTGAGCTGTCGGATGAATATCTGGCGGAAAATGGCCGGTCAAGACTGGTGGATATTTCGCTAAAAGAGTCTGAATTGGTGGCACCGATTGATAAAATTCATCCGATGCCTTTCCCTGGTCTGAATATTGATAATTTGCCGTTTTTCTCGTTGGTGGCGGCGACAGCGCAAGGACAGACTTTGATTCATGACTGGGTGTTTGAAAATCGGGCGATTTATATCACGGAGCTGACGCGATTGAACGCCAATGTACAATTGCTGGATGCGCACCGCGTGTTTGTGCATGGGCCGACTAATTGGCGGCCAGCGGAAGTGGTAGCGGTGGCAGCTTTGCGGCCATCTATGGTGGTGTTGCTAGCCATGCTAGCTGCGCCAGGCAAATCGGTATTGCGAAATGCATATGCAATTGCGCGAGGCTATGAAGATTTTGCGAAGAAATTGCGGGCGCTCGGAGCGGATATTGAACCGTTAACGGGGATCTAGCAGGGTTCTATCTTGACTTTTTGAGCAATGTGTGATATAATGAGGGGATAAGGGAGTTTTTGTCTCTTTTGCTCGTTACTATTTTTATGTTTTCTGAAAGGGGGAACCCGTGATGGGTATTTTGGCGAAGGCGTTAATAATACTTTTGGCAATGAATATTTTGTCCTGCATCGCTTTTAGGGCGATATGCGTCTTGGATTATGGCAAACCGAACATGATCTGCTATCGCGAGACAACTGACAATAGGATGACCTACATTATCGCCGGCAACATGGGCCAAGCCGATGAGGCCAGCGCGAAGATTGTGGACGATATCGTTGGGGGCATTACGTTTGTCAATTTCAGCAATGTGGGCTATCAGCCCAACCAATTCGTTAACTACATCATGAGGGACCGGAGAGCGTTGCCGGAAGGAACGGAAGTTACGTTTGTAGCAATTTCGTTAGGTAATCAGGTGGGGCAGTTTATCAGCAATCGCACTAGCGACACGCTGTATGCGATTAACCCGTGCATGGGTACGAAATTTCTGAATACGCCCATGAAGGCGGCGTGCATCTCGGCCTCCGTGGTCGGCGAACTGCTAAATGTGGCGCTGGGGTGGCTGAGCTTTGTGCCGGTTTTTAACCTGGCAGATTCTCCGCCGACGCACGACTATTCGCTGGAAACTCTGATCAATCAGTTCTCTGCTATCTGGCTGTTGCCAGCGGCTTGTCCGGATAATCCTGATCTGACCAAGGTTGTGATCAGTAACCAAGATGAGCTGCTGAACAATGCGGTGATTGAAGAGTTTTTCGCCGGGTGCGAGATCGTGCGAATTGAAGCCAAGCATGGCAGCATTAACAACTACCCGGAAGAGTACCGGGCGGCGCTGATTGAACTGGGTTTATTCGGAAAATAGAGAAAATAAGGAGAGTCGTCGCTCAGGACGGCTCTTTTTTCTGCGAAAAATAGTCTTCGGCGGGATATCTTGTGCTATAATTTGTCTATATGTCAATTACTCGCGAGGAAATTTTGCATCTGTCGAAAATGTCTAGTTTGTCGTTTTCTGATGCGGAAATTGAAGGTTTGGAAAAAGATCTAGGCAATATTTTGGACTATGTTTCGCGGCTGGATGAGTTGGACACGGAGGGTGTGGAGTTGACTTATCAGGTGTTTAAAATGCAAAATGTATGGCGGGAAGATGTGCTGGAAAAGGCTGAAGCAGATCGTGACGATTTGTTGGCACTGGCTCCAGCGGTAAAAGACCATCAGTTGAAGGTGCCGAAGATATTATGAAAATTGCAGATAAAGATACTAGGGCAGTGGATTTGGTGCGCAAGGCACTAGATAAGGCGAAGGAATTTGAAGAATATAATGTTTTTATATCCTTAAATGATGAGGCATTGAAGAAAGCTGAAGAGATTGACCGTCGAATTGCGGCCGGGGAGAAAGTGGGGCGATTGGCTGGTGTGCCATATGCGCTGAAAGACGATTTTTTGAGCCCTGAGGGCAAGACGACAGCCGGGTCAAAAATGTTAGAAAATTTTCGTTCTCCGATTACGGCTACGGCCGTGGCTAAACTAGAGACTGAAGATGCAATCTGTTTAGGGCGAACCAATATGGATGCCTTTTCGCACGGTGCGAGCACCGAAAACTCTTATTTTGGACCGACACTGAATAGCCGTGACAAAACACGTGCGGCTGGAGGTAGCAGTGGCGGTTCTGCTGTCGCAGTGGCACTGGGCATCGTGCCATTTGCGCTCGGAACTGATACGGGCGGTTCGATTCGCCAGCCGGCGGCATATAACGGAGTGATTGGCGTTCGACCGACCTATGGGGCAGTCAGCCGCTACGGGGTAATAGCGATGTCTTCGTCGATTGATACGGTTGGTTGTTTTGCTACGACGGCTGATGATGCGGATTTGGTGATGGGGGTTATGGCTGGGCGCGACGAAGCGGATGCGACGTCGTTGGATGATTTTTGGTCTGCTGAGCCGGAGAATAAAAAGTTGCGAGTGGGCGTGATAAAAGATTTTATGAATAGCGCAGACGGTGAAGTTTTGAAGTGTACAAATGATTATATTGATAAATTGAAGGGGTTGGGACATGAGGTTTCAGAGATTGAGATGCCGACTCTGAAATATGGATTGGCGATTTATTATGTGGTGCAGTCGGCAGAGTTGGCGAGCACGATGATGCGCTTTGATAGTATTCGTTTTGGCCGCCAGGCGGAAAATGTGAAGGGTTTGGATGATCTGTATACTCGCAGCCGCGATGAGGGATTGATGATGGAAAATAAACGGCGTATTATGCTGGGGAATTATGTAGTGTCGACTGGATTGTATGAAAAATACTATTTGAAAGCGCAGAAGGCACGAACGCTTTTGATGGCCGAATACGATAGGGCGTTTGAAAAATTTGACGTACTGCTCTGTCCAACTACGCCGTCGACGGCTTTTAAGCTGGGTTCCAAGACTGGCGATCCAATGGAGATGTATTTGGAAGATTTGATGTTGGCTTCACCAAGCATGGCAGGGTTGCCGGCGATTTCTGTGCCGGCTGGCGAGACGACGGAAGGTTTGACAGTGGGGGTGCAGTTGGTGGGCCCGCAATGCAGTGATCGCTCTCTGCTGAAATTGGCAAAGGAGACCATGTAATGGACAGTTCACTAGTGATGTTTCTAGCAGCGATTTTGATAGTAGGTATATTGGTTTTTATTGCGGTTTCGGCGACCAAAAAGCGTGGGACGATTTTTAACCAAGAAGATTACCAATCCGATTTTTTGCAAATTGAAAATATGCTGACGCGCGAAAATGAACTGTCGCATAATGCGGCAATTGTAAATGGCGATAAGTTGCTGGATCGAGCAATGTGCGAAATGGGCGCGCCGGGCAAGAATATGGGTGAGCGCTTGAAGAAAATTGGCAAAGAGAAGTTTTCGCAGTTAAATGCTGTGTGGTATGCGCATAAATTGCGTAATCAGATTGCGCACGAGCATGGCTTCTCGGTGGATTACAATCAGGCGAGACACGCTTTGAATACGTATAAACAAGCGCTAAAAGATTTGGGGGCAATATGAAATATGAGATGACGATCGGTATTGAGTGCCATGTGCAGCTGAACACAAAGACGAAATTGTTTTCTGGCGTGAATAATGATGCGGTAGATAAAGAACCGAACGAGTGCTGCTCTCCCGGCAACTATGCCCTGCCAGGAACGTTGCCAGTGTTGAATAAGGCGGCGGTGGAAAAAGCGGTGCGGGCTGGTTTGGCAATGAATTGCGAAATTGGTCTGATCTCAGCTTTTGAGCGCAAACATTATTTCTACCCTGATTTGCCAAGCGGATACCAGATTACACAGATGTTCCATCCGATTATTGGTGCTGGTTCGGTAGAGTTGCCAGACGGGTCAGTAGTGCGGATTGAGCATGCACATTTGGAAGAGGATGCCGGTAAATTAACACATTTCGATAATTATTCATTGGTAGATTTGAATCGTGCGGGAACACCGTTGATAGAAATTGTGTCGATGCCGGATATTCACTCGGAGGTACAGGCGCGATTGTATTGTGAGGAATTGCATCGTTTGATGCGTTACGTAGATGTTTCAAATGGGAATTTGTATCACGGGAATATGCGTTTTGATGTAAATATTTCGGTGGCTCCGGCGGGATCGGAAAAATTGGGGACGCGCGTTGAGATAAAGAATCTGAACTCATTTAAGAGCATTGAGCGTGCGGCGCAGTATGAATATGGACGACAGATAGCGGCATTGGAAAACGGTGAGAAACTGATACAGGAAACGCGAGGTTGGAGCGATGACACTGGAAAAACCACTGGACAACGCAGCAAAGAAAATGCACAGGATTACCGTTACATGCCGGAACCGGATGTGCCGCCAATTGTTTTGACGGATCAGTTTGTGCAAGATATTAAAGCCGAGATGCCGTTGTTGCCGGGTGATTACCGAAAATTGTTCGCAGTGATGAATCTGGACGAGTCGGAAATGACGGCGATTTTGAATTATCCGTTGTTAACTGAAAGATTGGCGGCAGTATTGAAGGCAAGTACGGCATTGGCGGTGCGGGTGGCACATTGGTTTTCCGGATTATTGCTGGCAGAAGAAAATGTTGATAAAGATTTCGAGTTGGCGACGGTAGCCGAGTTGACTGAGTTGTCTGAGATGGTAGAGAAAAATGAACTGAGCTCTACCGCGGGCAAGGAAGTGTTTGTGGCGCTGTATGATGCGAAAAATACTGAAAAAACGCCGCGTGCTCTGGCAAAAGAGATGAATTTGTTGCAGGAAAATGACGAGGAGGCTTTGGTGCAGATTATTGACGAAGTACTGGCGACGGCTGAGTGCGCGAAAGCGGCAGAAGACGTGAAAAAGGGCGAAATGAAAGCGATTGGATTCTTGGTTGGACAGGTGATGAAAAAATCTGGCGGCAAGGCGAATCCTGGCACTGTCAATCAGTTGATAAAGCAACGTCTCGCGTGATATACTGAAGTCTCAAGGAGATAACTATGACATACAAAAAACCGACGAAGGCTGTGATTACCGACGCTGGGTTCGCGAGCCGGTTCTTACCAATTACGAAAACTATACCGAAGGCAATGATGCCGATGGGCGCCAAGCCAGTAATGCAATTGGTGGTAGAAGAGTGCGTAGCGGCAGGGATTAGAGAAATCATTATCGTGGCAACGACTGAGGGCAAGGCTGTATATGAAGACTATTTTGGCAATCCGGTGGAAAAAGTTTATAAACAACTAGAATCACAAGGTAAAACTGATCGTTTTGAATCGGTAAAGCAGGTGCTTGATATGGCCGACGTGACTGTGATTGAACAAGATCCGGTGTTGCCCTACGGTAATGGTTCACCAGTGGCGAGCGCAAAGCCGTATTTGGATAAAGATGAGGCATTTATAGTACTTTACAGTGATGATCTGATTATTGGAAAGCAAGGTGATGTGCAAACTTTAATGGAGGCTTACGAGAAATATCCGGATGCCAAAGCAATCATTACATCCCAGGAAATGCCTGAAGAGGTTTGGAATCGATATGGCATGATCGCGCTGAAGGATAAAGAGAAGAAAACTTTGAGCCATATTGTAGAAAAGCCAAAGACGCCAGCAGATTCGCCATCGAATTTGACTTCATATGGACGATATCTGTTGACACCGGAAGTTTTCGAACATTTGATCCCGAAGAATACAGGATTGGATGATGAGTTGTGGACGGTAGATGCAATTACTAAGTTGGCAGCGGCTGGCGACGTATTTGTGATCCCCAGCAAAGGTCGATGGCTAACAACCGGTGATCCAGCAAATTACTTTGCGGCGTACACAGAATTTATGAAAATGGGAGGTATTTAGATATGAACACGGCGGAGTGGATTTTGGTAATATTTCTATCAACGGCGCTTTTGATATTTTTGATTTTAGCAATAGTATTAGTAGCGAAATTGATTGGTATTACGAAGGAAGTGAAAAAAATCGTAATCAAAGGACAGGATATCGCAGATAAGGCGGATGATATCGTGGGCAACGTAAAGGATATGACTAGCGTGGGGGGTCTTGTCAAAACGTTTGTGAATAAATATACTAAGTCTAAAGATGGCAAGAAGCCACAGTAACTTAGAAAGGGTGGAATAAAATGGCAAGAAAAAAGAAAAAAAGCGGCGCAGGAGGGTTTTTCTTGGGTGCGGCTTTAGGGGCAGCGGCTGGGGCGATCGCTGGTGTTTTGACGGCGCCAAAATCAGGCAAGCAGACGCGAGCCGATATTGCGCGGGGGAGTAAGAAAGTAGCACGAAAAACAAAATCCGAGGGAAAGAAATTTGCTGCAAAGGCCGAGAAAGAATTTAGAAAGGCAACTGGTGGCGGGCGTAAGAAAGCGAAGAGTTCAAAATCTCGAAAATAAAGATTTGAGGGCCGAGGAAGCATTGCTCCGCGAGATTTTTTATGATTTTTATAAATATCGCGGGCGGATTTATCGGGTAAATTTTGTGCGTGGTGTGTTTTTTGGGTTGGGATCGCTGCTGGGTGGCACAATCGTAGTGGCGCTGCTGATAGGTTTGATGACTTTATTCATACAGATCCCGGGTGGTTTGGGTGATTTCTTCAGGTGGATTATTGATACAATACAAAAAAGATAATTTGCATCTTAAGCTACGTTGCGAAAGATGATTTTTTTGAGTTTACTGGTAACAACTTTGACTTCGTCGAGGCCGAGGAAATAGCCAGCGATGAGATAGGAGAGGATGCTGGTGCAAACGATGAGCATGAATTTCGGGAAGGTATCGAAGAAGCTATTGTCAGTGGCGAGAAGGGGGAAGAATTTGGTCATGGAATAAGCGATGGCGCCGGCGATGCCAGAGGCGAAGATAGTTTTGGAAAAGCTTCGCCAAAATTCGCGATTTAGCAACTTACCGCGCATTTGGATGTGCTGTACGATGAGTAAAATGGTGACTTCAATGGCGGCGCCGATGGATTGGGCATAGGCCAGACCTTCGGGACCGAAACCGGAAATAGTGAAGAAGACGGCAAATCCAATATTGAGTCCGATGGCGATGATGGAAATGATGAGAGGAATCTTGGTATTTTGATGGGCGTAAAAACCACGCGTGGCTAGATGAAAGACAGAGCGGCAGAAAATGGAGACAACGAGGGCGCCGAGGACAGCAGCAATTAGTGGGTCGCCACCATTTTTGATAAAGTTGACGATATAGCCGCGCGCGAAAAACGTGATGACGGCAATAGGCATGGCCATCCAAACGATGGTGCGAAGGGCCGTGCGGAAAGTTTGACGGAAATCCTCTTCTTTGCCCTGCCCGACTTCTTCGGTAAGTTTGGGAAAGAAGGCGGTGGAGATGGCGACGCCAACGAGGTTAACTGGCATAGAGTGCAAACTTAAGCCCTGCTGATAGGAGCGAACGGCGCCGGAGGCCATGCGCGAAGCGAGGTTGGTGTTGACGATACTGTTGACGTAATCGATGCCTTGATCAAGGGAACGTGCGGGAAGTAATTTTAAGACGGCGCGGAAACCCAGGTTTTTCCAATAAATTTTGAATTCGTAGTCGAATCCGAGGCCGAATAATCCAATTAGCGAAGTAATGACTTGGAAGACGGCGCCGAGTACAACGCCGAGGGCGACGCCCATGATGCCGCCTTCAAAAATTTGCAGGCCAAAAATGTTGATACCGCCAGTGAAAACTAGAATACCGATGAGGATGCCGACGTTGTAGAGGGCGGGGGCAAGGGCGAAGAAAACAAAACGACCGACGGCCTGCTGGATGGATGCGAGAACAGTGGCAATAGAAAAGAGGAACGGGTTGATGGCGATGACGCGCATCATGTTGATGGCAAGAGCCATGGGAGCTTCGTCGAGACCGGGAGCAACAATGAAGCGGATGAGAGGATCGGCAAAAATCATGATGAGGATGCTGCCAACTAGGCAGAAAAGCGCCATGACGTTCAGGATGCTGGAACTAAGCTCCCAAGCTGATTTTTTGTTGCCAGTAGCGAGACGTTGGTTGAAGACGGGTATGAAGGTGACGGCAAGAGCACCGGAAACGAGGATGAAAAACATGAAGTCGGGGATGGTGAAGGCGGCAGTGTAAGCATCAATGCCAGCAGGATAAGTGTCGAGATAAAGCGAGTTGAGCCAGCGGTCGCGGAAGATGCCGAGGAGCGCGGAGATGAGCGTTGAGCTGGCGAGCAAAATAGCGGCAGACTTGATGGGCAGTTTGGCATTAGCCAGGGCCACGACGGATTTAAAGTGAAATCTGGGACGCTTCATACTTTTTATTGTATCATCAAAAATATCAGCGAGTTATTCTGAAGTTTTCAATAATACCATACTCGTCAATGTTAATGTCATTATCTTGGAGGAATTGCCTCATCATAGTCCTGCGGCTTTCGAGAAATGGCTCGAGGGGTCCTTCGAGGTAAATGATTTGTGGCGGGTCAAAAGTAAGGATAATGCTGTATCCGCTTTTACTGGTGGCAGATAATGTTGGGGATAGCGAGAAGCCATCTCCAAAATACGGGATGAGTGACAAAATAGGTTCCCTGCCGCTATTGGATGCTTGAATAAGGGGGTTCTGATCGCAATTGAAGTCGCCGTAGATCAAATATTCTTCCAAAAGACAGTTGACGTTAGTAGAGCCAAGATCAATTTCGGGTGATTGTGGATCTCCAGTTTTAATCCAATTGAAACTAACGCGATATGATTGATTAAGTTCTTCGATATCTAGGATGAATCTGGCATTGGAGCTTCTCAAGCCATCGCGCTCGTAATCTTTAGTTCTGCAAGTGTTGTCACGAATAACTGCATGATATGTGGGCTGAGAATCTATGCCATTGACACTGTTTTGTTCTCGTATAAACGGGTAGAGCTGCCGGAACACAGTGTCTCGTTGAGAGGCCGGGAGTCGTTCGGCGCAAGAATCAATGTTTGTGATAACTATCATGTTGTTGTGCATAGTAAATAGGTAATACCAGATAGCAAAGGCGCAGACGGCCAAGAAGATAATGGCAACAATGATTAGGGCCCTTTTTCTTATTTTGAATTGATTGTCGTTATTCATAGGTGGTTCCTAGATGATCAAGTTTTAGCTTTGAAGACAGATTAAGGAATGTGGCATTTTTTTCGGCGAAATTGTCCCGCTTTTTAATTTTTAGGTCATGGTTGCCCTGATTATTTTCCATGGTGAGATATGTGCCGTCGCTGAGTACACCGAGGACTATACCAGTATGGCCAGCAGCAGAACTGCCATCTTCGGAGAAGACGCTAAATGGAACTGGGGTATTGGAAGCTGTTAGTAGTCCAGCATTTGCAATTAGCATGTTGGCGACGACTTCGGCGCCGTTGCCGGAGCCATAAAGATAGCCAGTCATCATTGTGACAAACCAGCCAGAAAGGGCAGTACATTGGCCGCAGAAGGTGGCACGCCAACAGCCACCTAGCTCGTCTGAGGCCGTGATGAGTCCTCTATCGATCCATTGTTGCTGTATGATAGCATCCGCAACAACCTCCTCGTCACTCCCTGGCGTATTAGTATTCATCCCAATTGCTGCAGTACGAGGTATGGCGTAATTACGATTATAAAGACGGTTGGTATCGACAATAAATTGCTGAAGGTAAGAAATAGCCATGTTGGGATTGTTAATATTGTCACAATTAGATGGTCTACCTACACCGGTTATACTATCATAGATGGCTTGAGCGAACAGTTCGCTACCGGCTATTGTGGGGTGTACCGAATATAAGGGTTGCTCATCTAGAATATAAGTGGTCTCTGGGTTACTAGCTTTCGCCTGTTCAACTATAGTGCGCCAGTCTATAAGTCTGACGTTGCCGTACGTAGCAGCGGCGGAAGTAAATTGGGCATTATTATTATCGTAAATACTGGGATTTTGGGCATCATAGTTGGTAAGGAAGTAAATAATATGGCTTGGCCCTATGATACTGTCAACGAGGTTCTGGATCACGCCGTCTGCTATACCGCCTTTATCGTTAGTCCCGAGAGCAAAGATAACAATATTGCGAAGCGTGTTGGTATTTTGTAATTCTTGCGCAATGGTAACTCCTGATGGGTTAGCGTCAGAGCCGTTGGCAAAGGATTTGGAATCTTGGGCGTGGATGTCGGCTTTGGGTAAAAGTTTAGTGATGGCGTTTCGCGTATAATAACCGTTAGTTATAGAGTCGCCAATGATAGTAACGTTGGATCCGTCTTCTTTGCCAATTGATGTGACGGGCTTGGCTTCGCCGGATTCGATAGCGTCGAATTTACCGGCTTTGTAGTCGGCAAAATATTGTTCAGCGGAAACAATACGGCTGTTGTAGCCGGAATCTCCGGGAGAGCATGAACCGCATACTTCGTAACGAGCGGAAACCCAACCAGCCAGTTCTGCAACGGTTGTTTTGGTATAAAATTCCGAGTAATCGCCGTCCATTTCGGTGCGCACAAAATGTATTGCGGCACACCAAAGCGCCCAGTAATCTGAGTCTGAGCCAGTTTCTTGCATAATTTTTTCATGGAGTTGTTCGTCGTTGTAGCGTCCGTAGGTTTTATAGGCATCATCTTCAAAATATTTGAGAAGATTTAGTTTGCGTATTTCTTCTAGATATCCTAAACGTCGATTATGAGATGTCCATTGGACAAATCCGAGTCCAATACCGGCAACTCCTTTACCTGCACTGTAATAACTATAAATGGCTTGCATGCAGGCGCCATGATGGAGACCATTGGTGCTATCTGTCCAGATTGTATAGGGTTGGCCTTCTTGAGTTAAGCAGTTACTGTCGCGAGCAGAATTGTAAACGCCTTCTTGTATGGTGGGGCTGCCTCCTTCGTGAGCCATGTTGCCCATGATGGCGGCGGTTTGTTCCGGAGTGAACCCGACGTGGCGAAGACCAGACCAGAGTTTCTCGTCTTTTGTGTCGCCCATAATATTGCAATCGGAAGAAGCTGCACCGCAAAAAGTATTGCTTTGACTTGGATCATAGAACATGATGTTGTTTTCAGCAAACATATCGAGTTGCGATTCTGTAAGTGCTGCTGCAGGGCCGGCCATGATGGCGGCGGCTGCGACAATACAGAATCCTCTTAGAAAACGATCAAATTTGGAATGCTTTATCATACAGCATAACTCCTTGTACGTGTGTCAGCGTATATGACGAAATACGGTATAGGATTGGTGTAATGATCGGCAATAATGATAGCTGGTAATTGGTCGGCTAGACTAAAGACGTAATGAGCTAGATAGTTTGGCATTGGATAAAGCTCGGTTGGATCATAGTTAGCTATGAAGTTGAAATATTCTAATTGTTCGAAAGTTGCGATGACTGTCTCTTTGGTCAAGCCAGTTTTGCGGGCTAGGATGCCTTCGTATGATTGGTCTAGGGGGTGTTCCGCATAGTAATCATCGAGGAAGGCCGTGACAGCGGATTTCTCAACAAGACCAATAGTTTCAGATAAAACTTGATCTTCGACGAAGCGTTGGTAATTTCTAGTTTCGTCCCAGCTAGGTGATGCGACAGCAATTGGATTTGTGGTACCTCCTTGCACGCAGGATTCGCCGGATACCCATCCGTAATTAGAAATTTGATCATACTGTCTAGCGATGTCGAGAAAATCTCCTAAGACTGGGATGGCACCAATTGTGGTGTTGGCTGAAGTATTGACAAGGGCGACGTCGGTACTTACTGTGGTCCATGAGTCTGATGAGATGTCGTTGGCGATATTTTGGTCAGCAACACCGAATGGCGAGCCGCGTTGACCGCAAAATATAATATATTTTGCTAAGTTGGAACCTTTTGCGACTTGCGGAACTTCACCTTCAACTTTGACCAAGCCGTTGAGGTCGTCAACTTTATCGACTACTCTGCCCGGGTCCCAATCGAGTCCCGTTATAGTACTAATATCGGAAACGATATATGGGTTGCAAAATGCGTCGCCGACGGCACCGATGGATTCGAGATCGGGGCAATCGCCAAAAGAAGTAACCATTTTAACGGCATGGAGAGCAGAAGCGCTTGGCAAAATTGTGGAGATAGAACTGCCAACAATATTGCCGATCCCAGCCATTATGCCCGTGAAGGATGTGGCCTGAGTGGTAAATGACATGATGGAAGTAACTAGGCTACCCATAAATGTATATTTGGATGAAACATCAAAGGGGCTTTTGGTTTCGCGCTGATAACGCGCTTCATTGGCAATTACCTGTTGTTGGGCGGCAATAAATTGCAATAGTCCATCCTGATTGGTTGGTGCACCTCCGCCCATTCTATGATTTGTCCCCATATACATATTGGCCCCGGAGGTAATGGCGTTGCCTAGATCTTCTCCGGCTAAGGTAGATATGATGTCGCGGGAGAAGGCTTTGAAGAGTACCTGGGCGAGAATTGGCACGGCTATGGAAATGGCAGTAGAAATGGCAATACTGCTAGCGACGGAGGTCATAGCCATTTTTATAGCTGAGACTACGCAGCCAATGCCAAATGTTCCTACGCAGGTAACAATTTCTACAACATCTAGCACAAGATCAACCAGGCTAGCGGCAGCCTTGGCGATGGCGCATCCCAAGAAGCTAGTAACGCTGGTGCCAAGCAAACCTAATATGGTTTGCAGTCTAGTGCCAATATTAAAACTGTCGACGCTTGGGTCATGTTTGTTGACTGGTTTATTGCCATAAATAGAAGTAATGCCGCTGCTGGCCATGGCAGATCCAGTGAGCGTAACGCTGCCGCCATCGTCGGTTTCATAGGTGGAATTTGCCGGTGTAGTTAGACCATTGGACAAATCATTGAGCGGCGAATCGGCCCCGTCACCGGCTTGGACTTTCTGGATGGCCTCAAAGTATCCTGTGATCAGCTGCATAATTTGGAGCGCTTCGTGTGCAACTAACATAAGATTTACTGCACCGATAAAATTAAACACTGTACAGGCAACATTAACTACGGCGTTGGCGGCGCCGCTGACTTGTTTAGCCATGCCGTTGCCAAAATCGGTGAGATAAGCTTCGATTTGCGCCTTATTGCCTTTGTAAATAGCGGCGTCTAGCTTGGCTTTGAAGCCGGTGGGACCAGCATCTGGAGGTACTGCTGCGGCCACAGGAGTTACTTCAGTAGAAGTGGTTCCATCACTGTTTTCTACAGTAGTAGTTTGTTCGCCGGCGTCAGTATTGCGAACGCCAACTCCTTCGGATTGATTATTAACATCGTCACGCATCAAGGCTATGGCGGCACTCCTAGTATTACCGGCTTCTTCAGCCATCACACGAGCTTGAAAATTTTTAAACCTATCACGTGTTAATCGGTTACTTTGCAAGAATCTGACTGTCATTCTACCAAACCAGGCTCCGACAGCTCCGCGCCAAGTGCGTGATCCTTTGATGTAACCATTGCGGAAATCGGGTATTTCGTCGAATGCTCCATTGAATGAATGGACTGGCGGCATAATGACAGAACCATCAACATCTGTTAATCCGCCGCTCAGGATGAAATTATCAACATCGACTTGCATCTTGGCGTCTGGGACAATAATCATTGGGGGGAGACCTGAACCGTCATCAAATGTCAGCGCTGTGATGGATTTGTTATTGCCATTTCCGTCAACGTATCTAAAATTCCTTTCAACCTCTATGCCCTGTTTGAAAAGTTTAGTTTCCTGCCGGTGAGTGATTTTGAACTTGAGTTTGCCAAACATGGTGGCGCGAATTGGATCTTTGACTAGATCTGGATTCAATTGATGCTCGAAGAATACATTCGAACGCAGTTCGGAGACGGTTTTGATGGAATCAAAAGTTTCTTGAAATTGGGCGATTAAACTAAAGGGCATAAGAGATTGGGTTCCGGCCATGATGCCGCCGCCGCCGATTAATAGAGTCATAATGGCAATAAGCGGCCCCTTGCCTTTGAAAAAGCCTTTTTTCTTACCATCTTTTTTGTTGTCCTTTTGACCTGGCAAGCCCTTACCGGTAAAACGTGGACTGAGAGATTGGTTTTGTTCGGCAGATTGTGCTTTATCGGCTCCGCCGGCGATGGTGGATATGGGATTTGCGGCTGATCGTTCGGCGTCTGATAATCCATTTTGAGCGAGTGCTCTTAAGTTGCCTCTGGGTTTGCCATCACCTTTGCCGCCACCTTCAATAATCCCAAGATTAGGGCGAATATCCGAACGATCCATCTCATTATAGGGATCATTGGGAGCTAGGGCGCTACTGCCGTCGGTTTCATACTCTGCCATTCCGCTTATTATTATATTGGATATTGACTTTTTCTGCAAGGTATGCTATAATGAGGGTATGGAAGTGCCTTGGTGGCTACTTCAACAAATCTAAGAGAGGGGAGTACCTTAAAATGAAAAAGTTAGTCTTATTGATGTTAGCTGCGTTGCTGGTAGCCACCTTAGCTGGGTGCTCAAAGAGTAATCCGGATATAACGAGTGGAAATACCAGTGGGACGATGAGCCCGTCAGAGCCTGAAAAGCCGACAGAATCTAACGATCCAGTGAGCGATCCAACGTCGACTCCTTCAGTTAATCCAGGCATTGACCCTGAAAACTACTGGATAAGCGATTCAGAATTTGACATGATTGGATACTGTGCGGCGCACGGTATCGATAAGTTCCAAGTTACTGAACCCGATTTAGGAGATCCGGTAATTCGTTTGTCCTGTAGTGGAAGTGCCGGCGGCAAGACAACCTGGGCAAGAAGCATTATGTTGGGTTCGGGATATCGTATTTCTGCAAACCATAATGACTATGTTGCTCTTGTCGCGACGATGTTCAACGCGACTGATACCCGAATAAATGACAGCCAGGCGAAAAGAATCTATTTTACTGGGGTTAATGTGTACATGTATGATTATCTGATGGATTTCGTATTGTATGCCATACCCAGACTGGCTGATCAGTCGATTGAAGACCCAATGAGAGGATTCGGACGACCTCATGGGGTTGAAAGGGCTATCATTGAGGTTGATGCTGCTGGTAACTACAGTATCAAATATGACGGAAAGAATGTGGAAGTTGTCCGTGACTAACAACTAAGGGCGTTGCCATTGCAACGCCCTTTTTCATGCGCGTCAATATTCTTGCTATAATAACAAATTTATGCTATTCTGCGGTTAATACGCTCTTGGGTGACTCCGGAGGTAAATTTGTTCTTTGAAAAGGGAGTGTGTAATTATGCCACGCAATCCAGAAATTGATCGTCTGAAGGAAAGATCGGACCAGGCTTTTGCCGACAAGCAAGCTGCATATGACCGGATGAAGCCATTGGGGGATTTGCGCAGCGAACTGAGGGCGGAAATGGACGCAAGTTGGGATAAAGTCCAGGCAGCCCGCTTAGAAATGAACAGAGCTTTTGAGCGTCAGCAGAACGACTGGGACGCTTACAAGAGCGAGCGAAATGGAGCGACGTGCCTTGCGCATCGGCGACTTGCAGCAACACGATTCGGGTTAATTCCGACTGGTCGCATCCGCCTAAGTATTGCAAAAACTGTAAGGAAGGGTTCGAACGCCAGCGAGAAGAAAGAGCGACGCTTTATGGTAGATTCCGTAGTAATCACTCGCCAATGGAAATCCCTGCCAAGACCTTCTGGGATAGGAAATATGTTGGCCCTTATCATTTGACTATGAAATATGCCGATGGCTACAGGGTTTCTTGGGATGCCGATGAACGCGGAGACCGAAATTTCCATTGGACAAATGAGAGTTTGCCAAAAGGACATAAGGATCGCCATGTGCCACCTCCTGACCACAGGACATAACTATAACCTGTCCAAAATTAAAGACGGTCATTTCTGACCGTCTTTTTTGCTGGGTTGGACTTGCACCAACCATGCTACCATCTCATGGCTCCGGAGATCACCCATGAGCTTTCACGCCGTTTATATGGCGGCGGCGATCTAACGCCGCTTCAGCAACACAATTATATCAGAAAATGTCAAAAAGTAAACGTTAATGTAATTTCGCGGTGGGTGGGAGGGTAGTGCCTTTGAGGATATCGCGGACTTCTTTTTCTTCTAGAGTTTCTTTTTCGAGCAAGGCGGCGGCGAGCTCGTCAAGGTATTTTTGGTTGACCTTGAGGACCAGTTCGGCGCGTTTGGTGGATTCGCGGGTCAAGGTTTCGATTTCGGTATCGATAACCTCGGAAGTCTTTTCAGAATAGGCTTTGGCACGGTCGCCAAAGAAATTGACCTCGGAGGTGTTAAAGACTTGGTTGCGGGTTCGGCCGCCCATGCCTTCCTCGGTAACCATTTCGCGAGCTAGTTGGCTGACATGCTTGAGGTCAGAGCTGGCGCCGGTGGTAATGCCGTCGTCGCCAAAGATGATTTTTTCGGCCATGCGGCCGCCCATAGCACGAGCGAGGACATCTTTGAGTTCATAGATATTTTTGTAACTGCGGTCCTCTTCGGGGAGGAACCAGGTGACGCCGCCGGTGTGACCGCGAGGGATGATGGTGACTTTGTGAACGGGATCAGAATCAGGCAAAACGTGGCCGACGACGGCGTGACCGGCTTCGTGATAGGCGGTGATTTTGCGTTCTTCATCGGTCATGACTTTACTTTTGCGCTCGGGGCCAATGGCGACGCGTTCGAAAGCTTCGGTCAGATCAGCGTTGCTAATGGTTTTGTGGCCTTCGCGGGCGGCGGTAATGGCGGCTTCGTTGGCGATATTGGCCAGGTCGGCGCCGGAACTGCCGGCAGTTTTGGCGGCGAGAGCTTTGAGGTCGACATTTTCGTCGACGGGCTTGCCTTTGAAGTGGAGCTGAAGAATTTCGAGGCGGTCTTTGCGTTCAGGCAAAACAACATTGACGTGGCGATCGAAGCGGCCGGGACGCAACAGAGCTTTATCGAGCATGTCAACGCGGTTGGTAGCAGCCATGACGATAACGCCGGTTTCGTTGTCGAAACCATCCATTTCGACCAGTATCTGATTGAGAGTCTGTTCGTCTTCCCTGCCCGACCCGCCGCGTGCATCGCGTTTGTGGGCGACGGCGTCGATTTCATCGATGAAGATGATAGATGGTGAGTTTTTCTTGGCTTTATTGAAGAGGTCTCGGACGCGAGAGGCACCAACACCGACGAACATTTCGGCAAATTCAGAACCGGAGATGCTAAAGAACGGGACGCCAGCTTCGCCGGCCACGGCGCGAGCCATGAGGGTCTTGCCGGTACCGGGATCACCAGCGAGCAGCACGCCGCGCGGGATTTTAGCACCAAGCGCTTCGTACTTCTTGGGTTTTTTGAGGAAATCAACAATTTCGGTGAGATCTTGTTTGGCGGCTTCGTTGCCGGCAACATCTTTGAAAGTGATTTTTTTCTTATCATTGCCGTAGAGGCGGGCTTTGGACTTGCCGAAGCCCATCGACTGGTTGTTCATGGACTGGGCTTGGCGCATCATGTAGACAAAGAAACCGATAATGAGAATAGTCGGTACTAAGATGAGTGCAATGTCAAAAACGTTATCCCAAATGCTGCTGGGCTCTTCGATACGGATGCGGACTTGGCCGTCTTCGATGATACTGGCAAATCCTTGTTCATTGAGCGAACTGGAGGGGTCTTTCATGGAAATCATGCGGGGCAAGTCGGTGCCTTCGCGGGGCGTGACGATTAGCTCGTTGCCGCGAACGATAATTTCTTCAAGTTTTTCGTCCCGGGCAAAAGCGAGAATCTCAGTGAGATCTTTTTCTTCGGCGGCATCAGCGGCAGGGGTGGAAAAACTGGCTAAAGCGGTGAGGCCGAGAATAACAATTAAAATCCAAAAAGCAGCCATGCGCATGGCGCTGCCGACACGATTCTTTTTTTCGGGTTGTTTGGGATGATTTGGTTGTGGCACTTGACCTCCTAAAATTTTATGGTGGGGGCGCCTGGACTTGAACCAGGGACCAATCGGTTATGAGCCGACTGCTCTAACCACTGAGCTACGCCCCCGAATAACATGCTGTTATACCGGCTAATTATAACAGCTTTGCGCTATAATGATAACCATGGACAGATTGAAAAATAAGGGTCGACAGTTGGCGTATCGAGTGAAGAAGGATTATTTGACTCTGAATAACGTGGTGTTGGTGGCGGCGTTGATATTTTGTGCGAGTTGGGTATGGGCGTCGGTGAGCACGATGTCGCGCAATTGGGAACTAGAGAAAAAACTGGAGGCGCGGCAGTTGCATTTAGCCAAATTGAAATTGGAAATAGCCAACATGGAGTTGGAACGAGAATATTACCGAACGGAAGAATACCAAGAGTTGATGGCGCGTGAAAAGCAAGGCAAGATGTTAGAAGGCGAGACGATGGTGGTGCTGCCGGAGAATTCGAAGGCGGCGAAGGAAAAGTATAATCAAACCCAGATGATCGTGACGGAGGAAAAGTCGAATTTTGAATCTTGGATGAGTTTTTTATTTCCGAGGAGTTGAAGTGATGGATATTTACCTAGATATTGATGGCGTGATACTGGGGACATATAGTCCGCTGGAAGATTGTATAGAGTTTTTGGAGTATTTGCTGGTACATTTTCCAGATACAACGTATTGGTTGACGACTCATTGCAAAGGCGGGGAAAATCATACTGGCGAGTCACTGAGTAGGATATACCAGAGTGAGCTGGTTGATAAAATTGAAGCTACTTTTAAGGAGACCGATTGGGGAGTATTGAAGACAGATGCAATAGATTTTTCCCGTCCATTTGTCTGGTTTGATGACACGCTGTATCAATCTGAGAAAATGGTGCTAACTCAACATGGGGCGGAGGATGGTTACTACAAAATAGATCCGGAAGATCCGGAAGCTATAAAAAGGGCGTTGGATCACTTAAGACAGATAAAAAAGGCGCAATAACTGCGCTTAAAAAATCGTGGTTGCGGGGGTTGGATTTGAACCAACGACCTTTTGGTTATGAGCCAAACGAGCTACCAGGCTGCTCTACCCCGCGGCGTGGGTAGTATTGTATCTGAGTTTTGAGTTTTTGTCAAGCTGTCAGCCTTTGGCTGACAGCAGATAATTCTGCCTCGCTCGGAAAAGCAAGCTTTTCGCTCGCTTCGTTGAATTATCAAGCCTAAGACAGGCGGCGGGCGGCGATGCGGATGAGTTCGCCCCAATCACTGGCGATGTGGGGAGTGTCGGCGATGTCAGAGGCATAGAGGCCGAGGCGGATGGCCATGGCGATTTCTTGAATTAAAATGCCGGCGCGAGGAGCGACAATAGAGGCGCCGATAATTTTGCGGTTGCGGTCGGTGATGATTTTGACGAAACCATCTCGGAAATCTGAGGTGTTGCTGGCTTCCACAGTGGAAAGCGGGACGACGACTTTGCGGATTTTGCGGTCGCGGCGGATACAGTCATCTTCAGTGGCACCAACGGAAGCAACTTCAGGATAAGTGCGAGTGATACGGCTAAGTCCGGCATACTCGACGACAGCTTTGGGGCGATGGACGAGGTTAGAAACGGCGACTGCGGCTTCTAAGACGGCTTTTTCCGTAGAACTATCACCGCCAATACAATCGCCAGCAGCGAAAATGTGCTTCATGGAGGTTTGGAGGTTTTTGTTGACTTTGATGCCCTTGGCGCCGTATTTGATGCCGGCATTTTCAAGGCCGAGATCGGTAGCTGGAGTACTGCCGGTACATAAAATAACTTCGTCGATGCGGACGGACTTTTCTTGGCCGCCGCGCATGAAGATGACTTTTTTACTGACGGAATCTTTTTCGAGGGCGACGACGCGAGATTGAGTGAGGACTTTGATGCCAAGTTTGTTGAAACAATTGTCCATGACTTGTCCGACTTCTTCGTCTTCTTTGGGCAAGAGCCGGCCGGCAACTTCGGCAACCAGAACTTTGGTGCCAAGTTCGGCGAAATATTGGGCAACTTCACAGCCAGTGGAACCAGCGCCAACCACGAAAATAGTACGGGGCGGGCGGATGAGGTCGAGGATGGAATCGGGCGTCATAAAGTTGACGTCATGCAGGCCTTTGATGCCAGTATCGAGGGGTTGGGCGCCAGTGGCAATGAGAATTTTACGAGCAGTCAAGCGGACGTCGTTAACGCCAACCTGGTAGGAGCCAAGAAAATGGGCGCGGCCTTTTACGCAGGTGATGCCGGCATCTTCGAAAGCCTTTTTACTGCCGGCGCCAGCGCGGCGCATGGCGACATTTTTCCAGTTATTGATGGTGGGATAATTGTAGCGCAGATTGCTGCTGCTGATGCCGAATTTAACTCCTTCGGCAGCTTCAGTTAAGAGATGTGTGGCGTGAAACAGCGCGTCCATTGGAACGCCGGTATAGTTGAGGCTGGATCCGCCCCATTTGTGGGCTTCAATCAGGGCAACTTTTTTCCCTGCTCCAGCAGCCATTAAGGCGCTGGCACCACCGGCAGCACCACTACCTATGACAATGAGGTCGAAATCGTTTTTTGCTCTGGCCATTTATAATATCTTACCACGATTTTTATAAATATAAGCGAGATCGGCGTTGAGCTCCTTGAGCTGGTTGTGCACGACGCGGTTGATGTCGGCTTCAGTAACGGTGCCGCGGTCCTTGATCCAGTCGTCAACGTACTTGACAGTTTTGTCGGCCATAGTTTCGGCCCAATGTTCGGCAATTTTTAGGGATTTGGCGTCGGTGAGAATTTGCTGTTTGAGGGCGGCGCTAGAATATGCTTTGGTTTTTTTCATGACAGGTCGAGAATTTTAAAGGCGAAAATGAAGAGACCGAGCGCGAGAAAACCGAGACCGGAAATAATGCGAAGGAAAAGTTTGTTGCGCACGCGCCATTTTTGGATTTCAACGACGTTGTGCCCTGTGCGGATGATAATGTTGAAGACGACGAGCGGGATGATGGCGATAATTGTGTAAAAAGCCACCATGAGTGGCTGATACATGGGATCAAGTTCGAGCACGCTGTTGCCGGCGACTAGCAGCAAGATGATGATGAAGGGCATTTCGGCAAAACCGGTCGTGACGCCAAGCGAAAAAGCTTCGGTGTTGCTGTTGGTGACTTTGGCGCGATTGTTGATGAATTTGGCGACAATTTGCGGCAACCAAAGTTCGGTAGAAGAGCCACGCCGGTAGTAGAAGAACCACATGACGATAGCTAAGGCGATGAGGATGCCGATGGCGGCAGTAAGGATCTGGATGGAAAGGGCGCCGTCGAAAGTGTTGGAGATGACGAAGCAAGCGGTGGCAAGAAGCAGAAAGGCGATGGTGCCGACGCCGGAAATGAAGCTGCCGACGAGATTGCGGGTTTTGCTTTGGATGTGTTTGCCGGCGGATTCGTGATAAAGCAAGAGGAGGCAGCCAAGCCCAAGCTGAAGCGAGGCATGCACGATAGCAGCCAAGACGATAATGGCGATACTTATGAACTCGCTCATGTCTATATTGTAACACGCTGATGCTTTTTAAGTATTGGTCGGTTTTTTATGCTGGGGGCATGAAAAAAATTTGTAGATCAATCAAATATTTAGCAACTGTAATTATGTGTGTCGGGATGGCGGTGCCAGTGGGGGCGATAACAGAGGTGCCGGAGGTTGGACCTGCGCTTGATCTTTCGCCGAAACTGATGATTTTGGCGGTAAATGCAGGCTATACGGGAGTGGATGGTTCGCAGCAAAATTATGATTTTGTGGAATTGTTTAATGTGGCGGGGGAACCGTTGAGGTTGGAGGGATATAGTTTAGTTTATACGAATAGCGGCGGGAACAGCTCAGTGCATAGTTGGTCGGCGGGGGTGGTTTTGAACGCCGAATTTTTGGCGGTGGGGTATAACGGGTCGCCGCAATTTGCGGAGGCGGAGGAGGATTATAGATATAGATTTAACTTGGCGGCAACAACCGGGACGGTGAGTCTTTTGTACGATGGCGAGATAGTGGATGAAGTATGTTGGGGAAGTGCGGGATGCAGTGAAAAATATGGCCAGTTTTCTACCAGCCAAGCGGGGAATTTGACGTTGGCGCGGTGTATAGTGGATGGATTGGCGGATGATTGCGGCAATGGTAGGGCGTTTGAATTTCGAGCGTATTATCCGGAGATAAATTTTGGGGCGTTGGTGTATGATGTGCCTGAAGAGGAACCGGCAGAGGAGTTGCCGACGGATTTGGCAAGCTGCAAGGGCTTAATATTCTCGGAAATTTTCACTTATTTTGAGGTGGATTACGGAGAGCAATTTGTGGAGCTGTTTAATCCGACAGACGAGATCATATCTGTAGGCGATTGTAGGATTAAGTACAAGAATCAGACCTATGCGATGGTCGGTGAATTACAGCCGGGCGAATATTTGGCTTACCAAAATGCTGAACTGAAATTGACGAAGAATCCGACAGCGTCAAATGAGGTTTTGCTGATTGATAGCGATGGCACGGAGGTAGCGAGCCTGACTTATTATGGCGGGCAGAAGAAATCGGTGTCATATGCTTGGTTTGGCATTGCGGCTGATGGTGGAGAAATTTGGCGGCAGACCTATGCGGTAACGCCAGGGGAGGAAAATGTTTATCAAGAATTCAAAAGTTGTCCAGCGGGTAAGGTGATAAATCCGCTAACGGGAAACTGCATCAATTTCTTTGAAGACGAGCCGTTGCCGGATTGTCCGGCAGGTAAATTTAGAAATCCAGAGACGAATCGGTGTAAATCTTATGAGACGGTGGCAGGTATTTTGGCGCCGTGCGCAGAGGGGTATTTTCGAAATCCAGAGACCAATAGGTGCAAGAAAATTGCGACGGCAACGGCGGCTTTGACGCCTTGCAAAGATGGTTACGAGAGGAACCCGGAGACGAATCGGTGTCGGCAAATTCGGGAAAATAATGGTGCAGAGTATGGTGTGGAGCCGACTACTTATACGGATACTTCGACGTTTGTAGCTTATGGGACGCTGGCGGTAGTGGTGGTAGGCGGGATTTTGTATGTAGTTTTGCAGTTTAGGCATGAGATTGGGCGATTTTGCGGGCAAAGATTACGGAAACACGCTAAAATGAAGCCATGAGGATATTAGGGATTGATCCGGGTACAGGCATCTGTGGGTTTGGGGTGATTGAGATCGATAAGAAAAATATGGCAAATTTGGTAACAGCGGGAACGATTTCGACACCGCCGCATACGCCGCTACCGGACAGGCTGTTGGATATTTACAATTCCCTGCTGGAAATTATTATTGAGGAAAAGCCGGATGAGGTGTCAATTGAAAAGCTGTTTTTCAATACGAATATTACGACGGGCATAACGGTGGCGCAGGCGCGGGGCGTGGCAATGTTGGTGGCGCGACAAAAAAACTTACCAATTTACGAATATACGCCGCTGCAGATTAAGCAAACTTTGACGGGTTATGGGCGAGCGGAGAAGAAACAGATTCAGGAAATGGTGAAACTGCATTTGCGACTGAAACAAGTGCCAAAGCCGGATGATGCGGCGGATGCGTTGGCGGCGGCAATTACGCACTCTCTGATGACTAGAAGATAACACCTTAGCGTGCTAGACTAAAGACATGATAGCGCAGATCAGAGGTCAGGTAGTAGAAAAATTTGGTTCGTCAGTGATTATTGATGTTTCGGGTGTGGGTTATGAGGTAATGGTGACACGGCTGGATTGGGACAGATTTTCCTTGTCGGATGAAGCAAAGGTCTATACGCATCATCATGTGAGAGAGCAAGCGGAGGAATTGTTTGGATTTTCATCACTAAGTGGGAAGAAGTTGTTTGAACTACTAATATCTGTGCAAGGGATTGGGCCGCGGGGAGCGATGGCGATTTTGTCTTTGGCGGAGCCAGAAGAGGTACGTAATGCGATTGCCAATGCGGATGCGGATTTTATCAAGAGGGCAAGTGGTGTGGGGAAGAAATCGGCGGATCGGGCGATTGTGGATTTGAAGGATAAAGTGGGATTGCCAACTTATTACGGACGTAGAACCGAGGCAAAAGCTGAGGCTAATGAGAGTGATGAGGCAATGGAAGCATTGATGGCTTTAGGTTATACGCTGGGTGATGCGACACGAGCGTTGGCTGATGTGGACCCGAAATTATCGACGGCAGAGCGCGTGCGCAAGGCGCTAAAGAGTTAATTAGATACCTTTTATGCTTGCATGGCCTAGTTGGGTTTGATATACTCGCTATTGTCGCCTCAAAATTTCCCAATTGCACGCGAGGTGGGTCAGGTCGTTAGGGCGACAAGATTTAACAAGAAGGAGAACATCCATGAAAAAGCGAAACCGCAAGGGGACGCTGCGAGTGGACACACTTCAATGGAATGAATACATTGAAATGTAAGAATAACCCCCGTCGGGGGTTATTTTTTATTCTTCTTCGTCTACGACAGCGGGGCCGGTGGGAAGATTGAATTTGGCAAGTTGAGCATCAAGTCTTTCACGGATAGTATTTTGAAATTCGGCGGCGGCACTTGCACCGGACATGTCAATATATTTGCCGTTGACGAAGAAGGCAGGAGTGCCAGTAACTTTATCCTTTTTGACGCCTAGATCATAATCAAAACTGATTTTTTTGGCAACTTCGGAACTGCCCATGTCGGATTTGAACTGGTCGACATCACCATCTGGATAAATCTGTTTGAAGAAACTAATAAAAACATCTGTACGTTCAGCACCGCTAGAATAAGTCCAGACGGCTTGATTGGAATAGAGTATGTCTACCATTTCGAAAAAGTGGTCCTGCAGCCCGGCGGCGATAGCAGATGAAGCGGCGGCACGGGCATTTTGATGGCCATTGATGGGGAAATGGCGGAAGACAAAGGCAACGCGATCGCTGTATTCCTCGAAGATGACATCAATACTGGGGTTGGCGGTGGCGCAGCCGGGACACTGGAAGTCGGCATATTCAACAAAGATGACTGGAGAATCAGTTTTGCCGCGAACGTGATCGCCAATATTGCCATTGCTAGCGGAGGGGGCGATAACAGAGGCCGAGTCGTAGGCATCGAAATCGGTGGGATCTACTCGCGAGCTGATAATAGACCAAGTGACGAGGCCGCCAAAACATAAAACAATAATACCAATGATGACTAGAGTGACTTTATTCATGGAGATATTGTAGCACGGAATTAGTCGTCGACGGAACCGTCGATATTGAGAGCTTCATCGGATAGAGCGTCAGAGGAGAAGGCAGTGGGGTCGGAAGAAATATCTTTGACGAGGGCGTCGAGTTTCTTGAGATAGTCGCTGATGGCTTCTTTGGTGATAGGGCCGTCGGGCGGGAAAATGGCGGTTTGTTTGGCCTCTTCGGTGTCCTTAGGTGATTCGTCATCAAAAATAAAGCCGGGTCGAGAGCGATCAAGATAGATATCGCCAGAGGAGGTGTAGAGGAATAAGCTGATGCCTGAGGTGATAAAAGCAATCAAAATGGAGACAATGCCGAGCGTGGCAAGGCGGCGACCGCCGTTATTATCGATAGGTTCGTCGTTCATAGACTGTCCCTAAAATTTACGACAACGGCGCGGTGATCGGCCAGTACGTCTTTGAGGCGGAGGTAGCTTTGGCGGACAATTTCACGTTTACTGCGAGTGATTTCGAGATGATCATAGAAGTTGTAAGGGTTTGATTTGCAATCAGTGGCAATGAGGGTGTCGAGGGATTTGGCGTAGTCCGTGAAGGTAGTTTTGAAGAATTCGCGTTCGCTGTTGAAGGTGGTTTGAGAGGCAGATAGGGGTGAGCTGGCGAGATTATTTTTGACCAGGCGGAGATTGAGGTTGGTCATGAGATTGGTAAGGACGAATTCATATTTGGAACCGAGATAAACGCGGATGCGCGAGTCAGCTTTTTGTAGATTTTTAAGTTGGAGTTGGATGCTGCCGCAAGTCATGGAGATGATGCCGGCTTGATCTTCGGAAATTTGAGCGGCATGGGCGGATGGGGCGATGATTAGGCAAGCGGCTAGGCAAACAATAAAGGCTAGAAATTTCTTCATAATGCAATTATACCAAAAAGGTTAATTTGTGACGGCGGTAAATCTAAGCGTGTTGGAATAACTGCCGGAAGGGAAGGTAGTGTCGGCTTTGGCGCCAACAGTGACAGTTGTGGTGGAAGATTCTGTAGGAGTACTGGTGCTGGTGAGAATAGTTTGGCTGCCGAGACCGGGGATGCGGCGGAAGGTAGTGGCATCGCTACCAATGTTATAGCCCCAGGTATTGATGTCTAGATCGGCCGCTGATGAATTGGAAGTGCTGGGTATGGTGGTAAAGCCATTGGCATGGGTTAGGCCAGTGGTAGAATTGCTGATGGACATGGTAAGGGCAAAGCCATTTGAATTATTTGTGCTGATTTCGATGTCGATATTGTCGGCAATCTCGATAAATTCATTGATGCTGAAAGTCTCAGTAGCAGGCAGGCTGAAATCAGCCAGATTGATGGTCATGGCAAGAGCTGGCGTGAGATCGATGCCGGTATAGCCCTCAGCAGATGATTCTTGAGGGATGAAGGAGAGCGAGCCAACAACAAAGGAGAACGAGAAAGAAGCGAAGAAAATAAAAGTAGCCTGAAAAATATTGACGGGCTGGTGGCGATTTTTGATGGCTAAACTCACAGTTAATAACTCCTTCTCGCTACAATTCTATTTTAGCACATACGCTATGCTTGTCTCAACTAAATTTTTAGGAACCAACTTAGTCGCAGGGGAAATCTGTTTCAGGCAGGATTTTCTCTGGAGTCGTTACGTTCCTAAAAATTTAGTTTGAGACTAAGCTCGTTAATCTGCTTAGGGTCAACAGTAGAGGGGGAATCCATCATGAGATCGATGCCGGAGCCGTTTTTGGGGAAGGCGACAATATCGCGAATGTTGGTGGTGTCGTTTAAGACCATGAAAATACGGTCGATGCCGAAAGCGCAGCCAGCGTGGGGCGGAGCACCAAATTTGAAGGCGTTTAACATGCCGGTGAATTTGGTTTCAACATATTTTTTGTCGTAGCCCAAAATGCCAAATACTTTATACAGAATTTCTGGGTTGTGGTTGCGAACGGCGCCGGAGCAGACTTCGTAACCATTCATGACCATGTCGTACTGGTCGGCGATGATATCTAGTTTGTTCTCGGTGTTTTCTAGGACTTCCAGACCGCCTTTGGGCATGCTGAAGGGGTTGTGGCCAAAATCAAGTTTATTGGCACCATCATCCCACTCGTAAAACGGGAAGTCGACAATCCAACAAAGGGCGACTTCGTCGGGATTTTTGAGGTTGAAATGATCGGCAAAAGCAATGCGGAGTTGGCCGAGAACTTTGTTGACCAATTCCCTGTCGCCGGCGCCGAAGAAGACGGCGTCGTCTTTTTGGGCGTTGGTCTTCTGGGCAATTGCGCCTAATTCGGCAGGCTTTAAGAATTTAGCAATGGGAGATTTGACTTCGTCATTGGCGTAAGTTAGGTAAGCCAGACCGCCAGCACCGAGGCGTTTGGCTTGCTCGGTAAATTCGTCAATTTGCGAGCGCGAAAGTTTGGCGCCGCCTTTGACACAAATGGCCTTGATGCAATCTGATTTGTTGAAGACTGAGAAGTCGGTGTTTTTGAGGTCTTCAGTGAGGTCGATTAATTCCATGCCATAACGCAAATCTGGCTTATCGATGCCGAAGCGTTCCATGGCTTCGCGGTAAGGGATGCGCGGGACTTCTTGGTTGAGCAGTTTTTTGCCGCCAAATTCGGTAACGAGACTCTTGATGAGAGGCTCCATAGTGGAGCGGACAGTTTCACCGTCGTCAATAAAGGACATTTCAAGGTCGAGCTGATAAAAGTCACCGTAAAGGCGGTCAGCGCGGGGATCTTCGTCGCGGAAACAGGTGGCGATTTGGTAATAGCGCGGCAGACCACTGACCATGAGCAGCTGTTTGAACTGCTGAGGAGCTTGAGGCAGAGCGTAAAACTTGCCAGGGTGGACCCGGGAAGGGATTAGGAAGTCGCGGGCACCTTCGGGTGAGCTGTTGGCGAGGATAGGTGTGGTGACTTCGATAAAATCGTGTTCTTCCATGTAGTCGCGCATGAACTTGTAGTAAGCGGCGCGGCGCTTGAGGATGTCTTGCATGTGGGGACGGCGCAGGTCGAGGTAACGATATTTGAGACGGAGCTCTTCGCCGGCAAGAGTGCCTTCGTCGTGGGTAGAAACGGGCAGAGGTTCGGACTTGTTGAGCAATTCCAAAGTGTCGACGACGACTTCGATGTCGCCGGTAGCAATATTAGGATTTTTGAGTTCAGGTGCACGCTCGCGGACATTACCAGTAGCAGTGATAACAAATTCGTCGCGCAGGGTTTCGGCAAGATTGAAAGCCTCATTGGCATCGGGATTGATGACCAACTGGATGAGGCCGGTGTGATCGCGCAGATCGATGAAAATCAGTCCACCGTGATCGCGGCGCGAATTGATCCAGCCAGAGACGGTTACAGTTTGATGGTTTTTTAGGTCTTTGACTAGTGTTCTCATAGTGTTTAAACTATATCATAAAATGACGCTAACTGCGAACTCTCGGAAAAGAGAGCGAGCTCTCTTTTCTCTCGTGTTCTTGTTATGCCATAAATTTGATGGCGAGGCGAATCATTTCGGCGACTTCGTCGGTGCGGATGACGTAGATGGGTTTAGATTCCTTGGCGGCAATGTTGGCGTAGTTGCCATGGAATACGGGTTTTTTGTTTTTGGCTTCGTCGAGGCGGAAGCCGAGATAGTCAAGTTTTTGAGAAACGTAATGGCGGATTTCACCAGAACGTTCGCCGATGGTAGCGGTAAAGACGAGGGCATCAACGCCGCCGAGTGAGGCAGCCATCTGACCGATAAGATTTTGGATGCGATAGACAAAAAGGGCGTGGGCAAAGGCAGCTTTTTCGTCGCCCTCATCGCGCTTTTTGATAATTTCGCGCAGGTCGTCGCTGAAACCAGAAACACCAAGCAAGCCGGCTTGTTTGTTGAGATATTTTTCGAGGCCTTCGTCGTCGAGGTCGAGTTCGTGTTTGAGGGCAATGGCGGCGTCGACGTCGATAGAGCCAGAACGAGTAGACATCATGAGACCTTCGAGAGGCGAGTAGCCCATGGAAGTATCCATAGCGATACCGTTGAAAACGGCAGAGATGGATGAACCGGAGCCGAGATGAGCGACGATGAGCTTTTCGGGCAGGATGTCTTCGGATTTCATGGTATGAACGATGGAGCCGACGGACAGACCGTGATAACCGTAGCGTTTGATGCCGGTTTTGTCGGCTAGATCGGTATCGAAGGGGTAATATTTCATGAGTTCAGGCTTATTGGCATGGAAAGCAGAATCGGAAATGGCGATGATGGGGAGGTCGGGGAAACTTTGGCGGAAATGAGTAATTTCGGCGGCGATGACAGGCGTGTGGAGGGGGGCGCGGTCTTTGGCAATTTCGAGGTGCTTCATAAATTCGTCATCGACGATGTGATGCTGCGCAAAATAGTCAGTAGGGGCGACGAGGCGGGCGACAATAGCAGAAAGTTTGTGCTGATCATTGATGTAACCTTCTTGCTCTAGGATTTCACCGATGTGAGAGACAGTATCGGCGAGGTCAGTAAAGTCGGGCTTGATGGCTTTACTGCCGTCATCGATGTCTTTGATATTACAGACGACGCTGCCATTTTCATATTCGAAATGGAAGGAAGCCAAAAAGTTTTCGTTGTTAAAAAGGGCGTACTTACGGGACGCACTGCCGGGGTTGGTAATTAATATTAATTTGCTCATATGGAGATATTATATCATGATATAATGGAGGAAATAAGGATTTTATAGGTATGAGCGGACATAGCAAATGGGCAACGACCAAGCGCCATAAGGCCGTTGTCGACGCAAAGCGCGGCGCAATATTCACAAAAATTGGTAACCAGATCGCCATTGCGGCGAGAGCTGGGACTGACCCGGAGACTAATGCGGCGCTGGCTATGATTTTGGAAAAAGCACGACAGGCGAATATGCCTAAGGCGAATGTGGATCGCGCGGTGGCGCGAGCGGCGGATAAGTCAGCGGCGGATTTGATTGAGGAAACTTATGAAGCGTATGGCCCGGGAGGCGTTGGGATTATTGTCGAAATTGCGACGGATAATAAAAATCGAACTTTGCCGGAGGTGCGGCATACTTTGGAGAAAAATGGCGGGCGGATGGCGGATCCAGGATCGGTGATGTTCCAATTTGCGCGTAAGGGCGTGATTTTCACCTCGGCTAAGGGAGATGAGATTATGATGGCGGCGCTGGATGGTGGGGCGGAAGATGTGGTTGAAGAGGATGATGGAACAACAATTTATACGGCTGGCGGGGATTTGGCGAAGGTGCGTTCGGCTTTGTTGGCAGGCGGGTTTGAGATTTCGTCTGCCGAGCTACAATATGTGCCAAATAACATGGTGCCAGTAGAGGGGGATAATTTAGCGAAAGTGGAAAAAATTTTGGATGCGATCGATGACTTGGATGATGTGACTGCAGTGCATACGAACGCGGAGATGTAATCAATACTTGTCGGTGCCGTAGATCTTGATATATTCGGTGTTTTCGTTGATTTGCTGTTGATACTTTTCGACAAGTTCAGGGTGGTTGGTTTGATTGAAGACGGCTATGGCGAGGTCGAACCTGGAGGCGCGGTTGCGGGTGAGCATGTCGAGAGGAGTAGTGGTGCTGCCCTGCTCTTCGAAGCCGTGAACGTCGAGGCGCTTGGCGTCGGCGTAGTGAGCGAGGATGCTGCGAAGGGTTTCGGGGTAGCCATGGAAGTTGGCGATGATGGGTTTGTCGGTGGTGAAGTAATCGTCAAAATCTTGTTGTTTGAGTTTGTGTTGAGTGGTGCCGATGGCTTGGTAGCTGAGGGCGGCGATGTTGATAACGCGAGTTTGAAGGTCGGGGAGTTCTTGCTTGATAATTTCACGGGCGTAGAGCAGCTCTTTGGTGACGATGTCGCCGGCTGAGACGAGGATGATGTCAGGTTCAGGATCGGACGCGAATTGGAAGACAGAACAGCCGCCGTTGGTAAGTTGGAAACGGGCGTGATTGATATCGATCCAGCGAGGTTCGTTGGTTTTGTTAAATGTTGTAAGATTTACAACATCTTTGGTTTGGGTCATGAATTCCCAAGCGGCGGCGGAGGCAACGTCATCGACTGGGAAAAGACAATTGACGAGATTGGATGGTTTGGCGAGAAGAGATGAGATAAGGGTGGGGTTTTGATGGGTGAAGCCGTTATGATCTTGGCGCCAACAAGTGGAAGTGGAGAGAAGATTAGTGGCAGAATATTTGGGACGCCACTTGAGTTCTTTGCTTTGTTGGAGGAATTTGAGATGTTGATCGAGTTGGCTGCTGATAATCGGGAAGAAGCCTTCGTAACTGGTCATGGCGCCTTGGCCACCGCTAAAGATGTGGCCGGCGAGAGTGGCGAAAAGAGTGTTTTCAGAAAGCAGCTCGATAACACGGCCATCGCGTTGGAGGTATTTGTCCCAAGGTTTAGTAGATTCGGCCCAGGCGCGATCGGAAGCTTCGAAAATCTCATCTAGTTTATTGGAAGAGGTTTCGTCGGGTGAGAAAAAGAAAAAGTTGGGGTTTTGGGCCATTTCGTCGCGGAGGAGCGCGCCGAACATGCGAGCGGAAGAATATTTTTCGGCACCGGGCTGGTCAACTCTATCTGGTAAATTCATCATAGAGCTCCTTGAAGTTGTAGCTTTTTAACCAATTTTCGAGCATGAGAAGTTGATGAGCGTCGGTTCTGACATCTGGCAGCGGGACTTGGTGGGAAAGATAATTGTCGGCGATTTTTTCACCATCCAGTTCTTTGGGGCCAGTTTCGCCTTTGGCGGTTTTCATGATAAGGAAGGTGTTGGGTTTGAGTTGCTGGAGGGCGATTTGGAATTCTTCAGTGTCGTCGCCGTTGATGATGACCGGATCGTAACCAAAGCCACGAAAGAGGTTGAGCAATTCGCGCTCGGAGGTACGGCCATAGATGGTGGGGCCAGAGATTTTGTAACCGTTGAGGTGGAGGATGGGGAGGATTTGAGCGTGGGAGGGCGAATTGATGAGCTTGTGAAGGTTGAGGCTAGCGAGGGCGGTGGCGGTTTCGAGTTCGCCGTCGCCGATGAGAACAGCAATGAAATTGTCTGGTTTATTTAAGCTGGCGCCATAAGCTGCGGCAAGAGCATAGCCGAGCTCGCCGCCCTCGGTGATGACGCCGGGAGTGCCGGGATAGGCATGACTGGGAAAACCGTAGGGCCAGGAAAATTCTTTACAAATATATTCGATGCCGTGGAGATTGTGGGTGGCATCGGGGTAATATTCGGCCAGTTCGTCGTCGTAGAGCAAGTTGGCTTGGAGGGCGGGAAAGCCATGTCCGGGACCGAGGATGAATTGGAAGTTGGGCTTGATGGGGGCGGCTTTGTGCCAAGATTTGAGGTTGGCGTAGGCGACGTTGATGCCATGACAAGTGCCCCAATGGCCGAGCAATCTAGGTTTGATGTCGGATTCTGTCAGTGGGCGGGTGAGTAGGAAATTGTCTTTGAGATAAATTTGGGCAACGGAAAGATAGTTACAAAAACGGATGCGTTTTTTGATTTGATTAACATCAATGCCCAACCCGTGCATAAGCTTATTCTAACATGCTTAATCAGCGAGGGCGAGGACGCATTTGGCGGTGAGAACGATATCTTCGACGGTGGAACCGCGGGAGAGGTCGGAGGCGGGTTTGGCGAAGCCGAGCAGGATGGGGCCGGCGACGGTGGCGTGGGCGAATTGTTCGAAAGATTTGTAGAGGATGTTGCCGGAATTGAGGTCGGGAGTGATGAGAACGTTCGCTTCTCCAGCAACTTTAGAATCACCAGATTTTTTGGCGGCGATGCGTGGGTTGACGGCAGCGTCGAGTTGCATTTCGCCATCGACTAAAATTTCTGGATGTTTTTCGCGGGCGATGGTCATAGCTTCAGCGACTTTGTCGATGGACGGGTCTTTGCCGCCGGAGCCGAAAGTCGAGAAAGATAACATGGCGATTTTGGGAGTAGTGTCGAGGATTTTTTGGGCAGCAAAATGATTCAAAATGATGATATCGGCAAGCTGCTGCTCGGTGGGGTTTTTGCAGACGCCGCCATCGGAAAGGATGAAGCGTTGGCCGTCGGGAAAATCGCAAACGAAAAGACTGGCGAAGGTTTTTTGACCTTCGGCAACGCCGATGCCGTCGCGAACAGCGAGGATAACGTCGCGAGTAGAGTGGTCGATGCCGGCGACAATGACGTCGGCTTCGCCGTCTTTGACCATTTGAACGGCAGCATTTAAATCGCCGTCGAGCAGGATGGGGTTGCAGATGCTTTTGAGCTGCTCGGCAGCAGTTTTGATAAATTCATTGTTCCCCTCAGGAAAAACTAGGTTTTTCATGTGTGACCTCCTTAATTAATTGGATTTTTGGACTTTAACCATGGCAGGGCGGAGAGTTTCGCCAGCGTAACTATAGCCAGGGCGGAGAGTTTCGGAAATTGTTTCGGTGTCACCGTCGCCTTCGACGGCAACAGCTTCGTGGAGGTCGGGGTTAAAAGGCGTGTCGGGTTCGGAAGGAATTTTGGACAGTTGCAGTTCGCCTAAAGTCTTGTCGAGATTTTTTGTGATGGGTTCCAAGATGTCAGGATGGACACTGATGGCACGTTCGATGTCGTCTAATAATGGGAGGAGTTTGGATACGGTGGAGATTTTGACGAGGGCACCGTATTGCTGTTTTTGGAGGTCGGCTTGCTTGCGAAAGTTTTCAAAATCGGCGCGAGTGCGCTGCAAATCAGCGGTGAGTTCGGCAACTACGGTATCTTTTGGTTTGGTCACAGCGAATCCTCTAGCATATAGCCGGCGCGGCGGACGAGCGACATGACGCGCATGTAAGATTGGCGGGTAGGACCGAGCACGCCGATGTAGCTTTGATCAGAAAAGGGTGAGCGGAACTTGCTGATGATGAGTGAGACGCCGGAAGTAGCGCCGACGGGGTTTTCCCTGCCGATGAAAACATTGAGCGGGTCGCCAGGAGCGGCTTCACGGAGCCAAGGTTCGAGGTTGTCGAGGAGTTTAGCAACGGCGCGAACGTGGTCGCGCTCGAGAAATTCGGGTTGGGCAAAAAGGTTGCTGAGGCCGGCGAGATAAAGCTGATCGCCAATGGTGGCGAGGCCGAGATTGCCGGTGAGTTCAACTAAACTGTCGACAGCGCTGCGGATGGCGCGGTCAGCGCGGGTTTGACTGCTAATGCGGACTTCAAGGGCTTTGGTAGAGCGGTCTTTGATGCTGTCGACGGCGTCAATTTCTTGGTCGATGTTGTCTTGGAGGGAGTTGACGTAAAGACGATAGCCGGCGTCGGTGGGGACGCGGCCGGCAGAAGTGTGAGGTTGAGTAATAAGGCCGAGATCTTCCAATTTGGCCATTTCGGAGCGAACGGTGGCGGAGCTGACATCAAAAAGTTTGGCCAAAGTCACGCTGCCGACTGGGGCAGCCATTTCAGCATATTCTTCGATGATGGCGAAAAGGATTTCGCGCTGACGATCGGTCATACAGAGTATTATACAAGATAACGAGACAATGGAAAAGGCCGCCTGTGATAGGCGGCCTATGGTGCTAAGGTCTGACCGTTTTGTGCTGGAACCGATGGGTCGCGATGGCAACAAAGTGAACGATGGAAGCGTCAGACATGATAAGTTGGCGGGGGATAAATTTCAGACTTTGCAAGTCGGTGCGGATGCGGTTTATGTATCTCGGCTTGAGATGACCGATGAGAATTTGCCCCCACTCTTCGTTACGCATAGCGCCGAAAAGCTGCTCGAAATTATCTTGGCTCAACCCTTTAATGAAGCTGCGTATCTCTTTCTTGTTACTGGAGTCCATAACATGAGGACACTCCTTTCTCTAGATGAAAGATATAAGTACATTATATCACAGATTGATGAAAATGTCAACGAAATAGTCTTTCTTTAATGTCCTTCCGGTTCTCGAGGTCGCTAGCTAATTTTGCGGCGGCGGCGGCGTAGGCAATGTCAAAATATTGCTGGACCATGACGCGGTCGGTTTGCATAATCTCACCTAATCTGCCGCCGACATCTGCTTTGCGATTGTGGTGGCGACTGGTAATGAAATTGCGACAAGTGAACGGGCGTGTGCCGTATTGCCTGGCCAAGTCATTGATGTCATTGAGCTGTTCAATCATGGAATTATGAGCGTCAGTGCGCATACGATCGTAATAATCTGGGTCAGCGCCGACTTCTTCATTGCTCTTGTGCTGATATTCAATATGCTTTTCGACGCGAGGCCAAGTTTGGCGTAAGAGCCGAGAGTGCTCTGCGTTGCCGCCAGATTGTTCAATGGCATCTTCTAAGGCATGCATGCGTTCGGTAAAGAGGATTCCGCTTTGGACTTCGACAGATTTTTGGCGGTTGTCATAACTGCCGATTGCCGTGTTGTCATATTGCGCCAGGGTATAGGGAGAGATAATAAGGTTGCTGAGGCGGGCATTGGCGGCAGCATCGCGGCGATTCCAGGAAATTTTACTCTCATATTTTTCAATAAAGAACTTGTCGTAATTGGCTTGTTTCTCGGGATCATCGGCAAATTTTTGCTGGGCCTCTGGGTATTTTTCGGCAAAATCGACTTCGATAGCGTGATACTCTTTGCTTAGTACTTTGAGTTGTTCGGTGGCGGATTCGCGTTCTTGGTCGCGGAGG
This sequence comes from Candidatus Saccharimonadota bacterium, assembly GCA_009783305.1. Taxonomy (GTDB): domain Bacteria; phylum Patescibacteriota; class Saccharimonadia; order Saccharimonadales; family Saccharimonadaceae; genus UBA2834. The sequence goes on along the minus strand of WRHJ01000002.1, from coordinate 121,270 downwards.
TCTTCGTAAGATGGGAGGGCGGGTTCATCAAGATTGTCCCAAGAGGTGAGAACGGGAGATTCTTGATTGCGCTCTAAACCTTCCTTCATGGGAATATTGTAACATCGCGAGGGGTGGTTGGGTATGTTAAACTGAATAGATGAATCCTTTTGAATCAATTTTGTTGGGACTGACGCAAGGGCTGACTGAGTTTATACCGGTGAGCAGCTCGGGGCATTTGAGTATTATGCAGAATTTGATTGGAGCGAACGGTGATAATTTTCATTTGTTTTTGGAATTTATCAATATCGGAACTTTATTGGCGCTGATTATCTTTTTCCGGAAACGCATTGTGCGGATCTTGGAGGATGTGTTTAAACGAAAAAACTACCGGCTGGCGGTAAATATTTTGATTACTTCGATACCGGCAGGGGCGATTGGGTTGCTGGCATCAAAATTTATTGAGGAAACACCGTTCTTCGGCCATTTGATTACTGTGGGAGTGGCGATGGGGGTGATGGGGATTTTGATGATATTGGTGGATAAATTGCCGAGAATCAGCAAATTGAAGGATGAGAATCAGTTGACCAAGCCGCGAGCATTGACTATTGGTTTGGCGCAGGTTTTGGCCTTGATACCTGGAGTGTCGCGGAGCGGCTCGACGATTTTGACTGGTCGGATGATGGGGTTAAATTCAAAATCGGCGGCAGAATATTCGTTTTTGGCAAGTATCCCGCTGATGTGCGGAGTGGTGCTGAAGACGTTTATTTCTAGCTCAGATCGGGTTTATTTTATGGATAATTTTTGGATGCTGCTACTGTCGAATTTGGTGGCATTTGCGGCGGGCATGGTGGCGCTGCGGTTCTTATTGAGGTATCTGCAAAAGCGGAGAGCGCTACAGACTTTTGGTTGGTATCGGGTGGTATTGGCGAGTTTGGTATTGATCGTCGTGCTGATTCAGTAAGATATCTTGACTTTTTCTGCTATGTGTGATATAATGAAGGGATAGGGCTTTTCCTGCCGGTAACAGGCGGCAGTTTCTATAGTTGTTTTAAAATCTTGTGAAGAAGGAGGTGCGAAAACCATGCAAGAAGCTAATTCTATGGACACTTCTCACGAAATCCACAGACGCTTCGAAGCTTTATCTAGTTTTATCCCAGCTCTTGATATCGATATCCGGCTTCTCGTAGAAGAAGTTTTTGACGTCGGCAATGATGTTGATTACATTGTCGAAATGCTCGGGTACCATATGATCAATTACCCTTACCTGGAGGGTGCTCTGCGGGACATTGAGGATTTCGTGAACGACAACCCGGATATTACGGAGCTTGAACTCCTGGATGAAATTTTGGAGCTTTTCCGAAGATATCTTTAGGCAGATAAGCTGAGACACAAGAATAACTGAATAAACCCGCCTATATAGGCGGGTTTTTCATGAAAAGATGTTATAATATTGCTTAATGAATATACGGAATTTTTGTATTATTGCGCATATTGACCATGGCAAGTCGACTTTGGCGGACCGATTGATGGAAATAACCGGAACGGTGGATAAGCGTGAGATGAAGTCGCAACTACTGGATTCGATGGAATTGGAGCGCGAAAAGGGTATCACAATCAAATTGACTCCGGTGCAGATGAATTATAAGGGTTATGAATTGAATTTGATTGATACGCCGGGGCATGTGGACTTTAGCTATGAGGTATCGCGGAGTTTGGCGGCTTGCGAGGGGGCGGTGTTGGTGGTGGACGCTAGCCAGGGGATTCAGGCGCAGACTTTGGCCAATGTGTACTTGGCAGTAGAAGCGAATTTGGTGATTGTACCGGTGATCAATAAGATTGATCTGCCGGCGGCGAACGTGGAAAAAGTGAGCTCGGAGATTGTGAATTTATTGGGCTGCAAGGCTGAGGATATCTTGAAGGTTTCGGCCAAGACCGGCGAGGGGGTGGAGGGAGTATTGGATGCAGTGGTGGAGCGGGTGCCAGAACCTAGCGGGGTGGCGGATGGGCCGCTGCGGGCGTTAATTTTTGATTCGTATTTCGACGATTATCGCGGAGTAGTATTGTATGTGCGGGTGGTGGATGGGAGTTTGCGGAAAAATGAAACTATTCGGATGATGGCGGCGAGCGCCAATGGCATTGCGCTGGAGGTGGGAAAATTATCGCCGCAAATGGTGGCCAAGCCGGAGCTGTTGACGGGGGAAATTGGATATATTGTGACAAACTTAAAAACTACAAGGGAGGCAAAGGTGGGAGACACGGTAACGCTAGCGAAGTATCTCAAGGAGGCAAAATAATGGATGGGTTGATGCCGGCAATGCTAACGGGGGTAGCAATCATAGTGGGAGCTTTTCTGGTGGTGGGCATAGTGAGAAATAGGATGAAGAAAAAATCAGATGAATTGAATAGGCCGCCGGAAGTGGTGGAAGCAGAGATGCAAGAATTGGTGGCGAAGGCAAAGGCGGATATGGAGAAGGAGAAGAAAGCAGAAGAGGAGAAAAATGAGTGAGCCGCGCGTAATCGTTGAGCCGTTGCCGGGGTATAAGAACGTGAGGCCGTTTGTGTATGCGGGATTTTTCCCGGTGAGTAACGACCAGTATGCGGATTTGAAAGAGGCGGTGGAACGATTGGCGTTGAGTGATTCGGCACTGCGGTTTGAGCCGGAGAATTCGCCAGTATTGGGTTTTGGCCTTAGGATTGGGTTTTTGGGACTGCTGCATCTAGATATTATTCGCGAGCGGTTGGAACGGGAGTTTGATCTAGATTTGGTGGTGACAAATCCGTCGACGGATTATCATGTGAAGTTGAGTTCAGGTGAAGAATTGGACATCAAGTCGGCTTCGGATTTGCCGGATATTACGAAGGTGGAAGAAATTCGCGAACCGTGGGTAAAGGGCGAGATTATTGTGCCGAAAAGTTATGTGGGCGCAGTATTGGATTTGATTATTATGAAACGTGGACGGCAAAAAAGTCTGTCCTACATGGATGATCGGGCAATTATTGATTTTGAGGCGCCGATGGCGAATTTGTTGACGGATTTTTATGATCAATTAAAGTCTTCGACGTCTGGTTACGGTTCGTTTAATTATGAGCTACAGGATTATCGGGCGGAGGATTTGGTGCGGGTAGATTTTTATGTGGCTGGAGAACGAGTAGATGCGTTGTCGGTGATGGCGCACCGTTCTGAGGCGGAGGCGCTGGGACGCGTGGTGACGAAAAAATTAAAAGAAGTAATTCCCCGGCAAAATTTTGAGGTGGCATTACAAGCGGCAATCGGGGCGCGATTTATTGCGCGTGAAACGATTGGGGCATATCGTAAGGATGTGACAGGTTATTTGTATGGCGGCGATGTGTCGCGTAAGAAGAAATTATTGGCAAAGCAGAAAAAAGGCAAGGCAAGGATGAAACGTTTCGGGAAGGTAGATATTCCAGCCGAAGCGTTTACGGTGATGTTGAAGCGAGATTAAGATTGCTCGACGGGGGTGTTGAGGGCGAAATCGGCGAGTTTTTGGACGACTTCAGTGTAAACAGCCTCTCTGCTTTGATCGGCATTGACGGGGATAAGGATACCGAGATCACGGTAAGTTTGGATGACAGGCATGGTTTTGGTCTTGAATTCATTGACGCGGTTGTTGAGGGCTTTGACGTCTTTGTCGTCAGTGCGGGTACCGCGATCCTGCAAGATGTGCAGTTGTTCCCAACGGGCGTGGATATCAGCTTCAGAGATATTGAGGAGAATTGCGGCTTTGATTTCGTGTCCGGCTGACTTGGCGTAATTTATAATAGTTTGTTCTTCCCCGCTCCAGCGGCCAATGGCGCCAAGCGTAAGGGGTAGGCCGTTGAGGTCTTCTCGATCAAAATAAGGCAAGACTAGATCATAGAATTGATCGGTTGGAGCCCAGAGGCCGATGGCAAGATTGTCGCGGACGGCTTGGTTGGTTGGTTCTGCGGCGCGCAGGATGACGCCGGAAGATAAGTATTTGCCGCCAAGAGCTTCGGCCAGCTTGATGCCAACAGTGTCTTTGCCAGATAGGGGCAAGCCAAAAATATTGATGCTGCCGCTGCCGAGCCAATTTTTGATAATAGCAATGTTGTCTTCCATTACTGCTTATTGTAGCATTATTCGGCCTTGAAAAGGCCGGTGTGACGACGACCGTCGAAAATCATGGTGGGGATGCCGCGAGCGCGAATATCGTTTTGGATGATTTGGGAATTTTCGGTCATTTGATCGGTGATGGCTTCGGAGTGGGCAAGATTGGTAATTTCTGAAATTTGATAATCTGAGTAGCCAAATTCAGACAACCAAACTTGCAATAATGCCTCGGCTGCGGCTTCGTCGAGCAGTTCGTTGAAGACGGTTTGGTAGATGATGTGGTCGTCATTGTAGGTAGTAAATATTCTTTTGATGATTTCTACAGACAATGTTGCAGAGGGGAAGAGGCCTAGCGGGACATCATGTGCGGGCGGCAAAACGCCATAGTCGGAAATAGCTAAGAGATAGCGAACAATGAGGCCGGAATTTTTGAACTTATAGGACCCGTCGGGGTTCTCGATGGCAAAAGGCACGATGAGGGTTTTGTGGTCATTGAAGAAGCTGCTACTAAGCTGGTTTTTGAAAGATTGGAGGCAGACGACGCAGCCGGGGTCAAGGATATCGATGGCTGTCGTAACGCTGTCTTCGCTAATATCGCCAATGAAAAAGCCATGCAGCGGGAAGTTTTCGACATCCCAAGAGCGGAATTTGTCGGGGATGGCAGAGAAGATTTCGCCCCAGTCGGCGAACCAGCGGCCGACGGCCTCGATGGGATTTTTAGGTTCTTCTTGGTCGATGCTGCAAATTTCGGCACCAATGACGCAAGCAGATGGGCGGACGACGTCACAGGTGCCTAAAGTCCAGAGGGCAAGACCGGATTTGACGGCGGTGACGAGGGACCAGACGGTGATAGCGACGATGAGAACGGCGGTAATTTCGATGCCGATGGAAATGGGTTTAACTAGTTTGGGTTTTTTGATAATAACTTTTTTGAGGATGGAGTTTTTGATGTCCTCTTTGAAGTGAGTTTCGCATTTTTGGAGGGTGACTTTTTTGGCAACGCAGCCCCAAGCTTTTTTGAAGGTTTGCCAGTATTTTTTACCGAGGTCGCGACGGAAAATTGAAAGGATAGCAACAAAAACAGATAAAATACAGAGAATAATAAATGCCGCAATACAAACCATGGTTTAATCATAGCACATTGTCGAAGGTCCTATTTAGCTTGCTTAAGCAGAATTGTGATAGAATTGAGGAAGAAAAAGGAGGTATAAATGGAAAAAACGGACGAAAAAAGTAATAAAACTAAGCAAAGCGAGATTGAATCTGGAAAGGGTATGGCGATTCTATCTTATTTTGCTATTTTGGCCTTAATCCCGTATTTTTCGGAGAAAAAGAATAAATATGTGCGTTTCCACGCTGTTCAGGGTATGAATCTGCTCTTAGTATGGGTAGCTTTCTGTCTTTTGAGCTGGATCGTCAATGCTATTGTTTGGGCAATTGCCTGCCCAGATGCTTGGTCTTGCCTAGGCAATATGCTGGGCGGCGGTCTAGGTATAATTGGGATTGTCAATCTGCTAGTGAGTCTAGTCGGTATTGGCATTGGAGTGATCGCAATTATCGGCATTGTTAATGCAGCGAGCGGCAAGGAGAAACCAGTACCGATTTTGGGCGGGATAAAGATTATCAAGAAATAGCTTGACATAAAAAAGCCGGGCTGAGGCTCGGCTTTTTTAGGCCAAAAGTTTTTTCAGAACAGCTATGGTTTTTTCGATGTCGGAGGGGCGAGTGTGGTAGCCAAGAGCGAAGCGGATAAGAGGCGGGTAATGCATGATATGGTCTAGATAATAGTGAACACAGAAATAACCGGTACGGGCCATGATGCCTTCGTCAGCGAGGGCGGCGCCGAGCAAGTGAGAATCAACGCCCTCGATGTAAAAGGACATGGTGGGGTTGGGGGTAGTATTGACGAGATGAACTTTGGGGCTCTGCGATAGAAAATCGAATAATTGCTGGGAATATTTCATTAGGTTTTGATGGGCAGATTTGGGCAGATGTTCTAGCCAATCAATGGCGGCGCCGAAAGCGACGATTTCGCCCCAGGCTTGGAGGCCGGACTCGAATTTGGTGTAGATATGTTGCGGGGAATTGGCGGAAAGCTGATAAGTGTCGAGATCGACGTCGTCGACCATGCCGCCGCCAATAAAGGTGGTGTCGATTTTTTCGAGCATGGATTTTTTTACGACCATAACGCCGAGGGAAGGCGCGTACATTTTGTGGGCGGAAAAACAGATAGCGTCAGCGTCGGTTTTGTGCAGAATTTCGGATGAGTGGGCCATGGCTTGAGCGGCGTCGATGACGAGGATACCGCCGGCCTTGTGGATGGCTTTTTCAAGTGCCGAGAGGTTGGTCAGCTGGCGGCCGTCGACATTGCTGGCACAGTTGACGACCACAAGGGCGCGGGTGAAGTCGTATTTCTCGATGGGGATAGAACCGTCGGGATTGCGGACAATGACTTCCCTGCCCATGTGCACGTTGCCTGCGGTATGTTTGCGGGCAAAGGCGATGGTGGAAAGAAATGGCGAGTTGTGTTCGATATCAGAAGTCATGACCTTTTTGACAAAACTGAGACGGATCTGGTCGAGGATAAGATTGATGCCGTAAGTGGTGTTGAGAGTGAAGCTGACGAAGTAATCTTTAGATTTGAGTTTTAAAAATTTAAGGACTTTTTCGCGAGTAGCTTCGACTTTTTCGTCGGTGATGCGTCCCCATTTGTACTTGACGCGTTCGCCGCAAGAATTATGGCCAGTGTAGTAGCTATTGAGAGCGTCAATAACGGGTTGAGGGCGGAGGGATTGGCAAGCGGCATCGAGATAAACATCATCTTTTTTGAGATAAGGGAAATCGTTCATTTTTTAGCCTTTCGTTTAGTTTTGCCAGTGATGCGGCCATAAATGCGGTGATCGAGGGCAATAAGTTCGTCAAGCTTTTTGCTGGCGGCTTCATTGATAGCTTTTTCTTCTTCGGTGTCGGCAATAACCTCGTTGAGTTCGTGGATGATTCTGGAGTATTCTTTGCGTTCGCGATAGGCCGAAATTTGGGAGAGGAGGGCGACGATAACACAAATACCGGAGAAGATAAAGGCAATAACCTCGTAGGTGATATCGAGCAGCGGGCGGGCGGAAAAGATCTGGATAATAACACCGGCGACAATTATCATAGCCAGGCTGATAGTGATAATAAATGAGATGATGCGAAGTTTCTTCATGCTTTAATATTACTCAACAGTGACGCTTTTGGCTAGATTGCGCGGTTGGTCAACGTCATTACCGCGAGCGACAGCAACGTGATAAGCAAAGAGTTGTTGGAGAGTGTTGAGGAGCAACGGTACGAGATGCTTGATTTTGGTGTCGATGCGGACAATGTCGTCGCACTCGATGTCTTTTTTACTGTCGGTGAGGACGAGAGCTTTGCCGCCACGGGCGCGGACTTCGGCGAGGCCGCCGATGGACTTGTCGAAGAGCCAATTGTCAATGATGTTGAAAACTTCAAAAGTGGTGTCGTCAACGAGAGCGATGGGACCATGTTTTAGCTCGCCACTAGCATAGCCTTCGGCATGGATGTAGGAAATCTCCTTGAGCTTGAGAGCACCTTCAAGGGAGATGGGATAGGCAGTATCGCGGCCAAGATAGAGAGCGTCATCGTACTTGGCGTATTTTTCGGCAAGTTGTTTGATGGCTTCGGCGTGGGTTTCAAGGGTAGTTTCAATTTCTTTAGGTAAGATGTCGAGTTCTTTGACTAGTTCGGCGATTAGTTGGGGATTACCTCCTTGATATCCGGCGATCATGCCGCCAAAGAGCAACATGGCCACTACTTGGGCGGTAAAGGCTTTGGTAGAGGCAACAGAGATTTCGGGACCGGCGTGGACGTAGGTCCCGCCATCGACTTCACGAGCAATAGTAGAGCCAACGACGTTAATGATGCCAAGAGTCTTGATGCCGCGCTTTTTGATCTCACGCAGACAGGCTAGGGTATCGGCAGTTTCGCCAGATTGGGAGACGATGAGGGCAACAGAGTGTTTGGGGATGTGGAAGGAACGATAACGATATTCAGAGGCAATGACGACTTCGACGGTAAGATTCGGGATGAGTTGTTCGAGATAATAAGAGGCGAGCAGGCCGGCGTAATAGGCAGTGCCGCAACCGACGATGACGATATGGCGAATATCTTGCATCTCTTTGTTAGTGAGGTTGGGACCGCCAAGATGCATGGTGCCGTTTTTGAGGTTGATACGGCCGCTTAGCGTATTGTTGAGAGTCTGGGACTGCTCCATGATTTCTTTAAGTAGGAAGTGGGGGTAGCCGTGCTTTTGGATTTGCTCAAGGTCGCCTTCGATTTGTTCCGGAGAATGACTCTGCGGTTTGAGATTGAGGTTGTAAACGTCAACATTGTCGGCCGTACAAACAGCAATTTCGCCGTCGTTGAGGTAAATAGCTTCGCGAGTATAGCCAAGCAAAGCGGAGGCGTCGGACGCGATAATGGTTTCAGTTTTGCCTAGACCGATGATGAGTGGTGAACCAAGCCGAGCTACGACGATGGTATCGGGTTCACGGGAAGATAGTACGCCAATGCCGTAAGTGCCGCGAACCTGTTTGAGAGCTTCAGCGACAGCGTCTTTAAGGCTGGTTCCCTTTGTGTAATGGCTGTCGATGAGGGCAGCTAAGACTTCGGTGTCAGTGTCAGAAGTGAATTCGTGATCTTTGAGTTTGGCCTTGAGCTCTTTGTAGTTTTCGATGATGCCGTTATGGACCAAGAAGATATCGCCTGCGCGATGCGGGTGGGCGTTTTTCTCGGTGACGCCGCCGTGGGTGGCCCAGCGAGTGTGACCGATGCCGACGTGTCCGGCTTGCGGCTTGGCGGCTAATACATCTTCGAGAGCAGAAATTTTGCCGACGGCCCGGGCGAGATGAGGCTGATGGCTATCATCAAGCGTTACGATGCCGGATGAGTCATAACCACGATATTCTAGGCGTTTGAGACCGCTGAGCAGCACATCCTGAGCTTGGCGTTTATCCCCGATGTATCCTACAATTCCACACATAAAATTTCCTCCGTTAGTGTATATATTGTAACATAAGAGGATGAAAATATTGGCGATGGACGGAATTAGGGTGGGGCTGAGCGATAAGACAGATGGTAATATGAAGGTGATTGACCCCGATGATATGGTTCAGACTGAGCTTAGCCGGCAGCGATTTTTGGGGGCGATGGGGCTGAATAATAAATCAACATATTTTGTGCGGGTTAGTTTTGATACAGATGATTTTTGTCAATTTATGGAAGCAGATGAAGAAAATGGACTGTGGCTGGGTGGGAAAGTGAAGCGGTGCGATGGGCTATTGACGACACGGAAAGGCGTAGGGCTATTTTTACCTTTGGCGGACTGTTTGGGCATGGTGTTATACGATAAACGCAACGCAGCTATAATGGTGGTGCATTGCGGACGGCATACGGTACTACAGGATGGGGCGTATAAGGCAGTACAATATATGATGGAAGCGGCGGGGACAAAACCAGAGGATGTGTTGGCTTGGTTAAGTCCGTCAGCTGGAAAGGGCAATTACCCGATATATGATCTGGGCGGGATTAGTTTGCAGGAGGCCGTAATAGAACAGTTGATGCGAGCCGGGGTAGACGAGATGAATACCCAGATGTCGGATGTGGATACGACGACGCATGAACATTATTTTTCACATAGCCAGGGGGATAAACGAGATAGATTTGCGATTGTAGCGGTAATTGACGAATCGTCAGTAAAATAGTAAGATAGGCGGTGTAATCCCCGGTAGCTCAATGGTGGAGCAAGAAGCTGTTAACTTCGAGGTTACTGGTTCGAGTCCAGTCCGGGGAGCCATAAAAAAATGAGCCAAATGGCTCATTTTTTTATGTTTATTTCTGGCGACGACGGCGACGGGCGAGGAATAGGAAGGTTGAAACACCTGCGATTAGCAGTCCGCTGGTGCTAGCAACCACAAAAGATGCTTCTCCTGTGCTAAAGAAGCCTGTGTCGGGTGGATCCGGTGCTTCATCTAGAACTGTGAATCTGATTGTTTCGCAAACATCTGTGTCGGTATTACAGACTGTTAGTTCCCTATTGCCGCCGCGATCTGATGTGAACTGGAATGGCCGACTATAGCGGCTTTGATCTGGACTGGCCGGCCAGTCGCCTGGCACAAATGTGACTCGGTCAACCTCGATGCCATTTTCGTCAGTTACAATAAATGTTTCTTCTGATAGGCCATTTGGAGTGATGTTGAAGGTGATTGGCTCACCGACCACTGGAGGATCTGTTTCTAGTTCAACATCAAAGCTAGTTGCTGTTACGCCAATCGTGAGGGGCGGTATGAGTACACCGGTGGCGCCACTGGCTCTGATTCGTATCCAGTTGGTGCCGCCAAAGGCGTCCATTAAATCGCCCTCGTCTGGGAAAGTGACCGTGAACGTGCAGGTAGTAGTGTTAGCCACAGAATTATAGGTTGCAAGAGTGAAGGAGCATACACCGCTATTGCTGAACGTCCCAGCATCGGTCAAATCTGTGCCACCGCCACCTGGTCGATACAAATCCAAATTCACGTCACCTACATACGGGCCGTTTACTGTTAGGGTATATGTGTCGCTGTCGCCTGGTTCAATCATTGTACCGCCGGCGAAAACGCCGCCATTTGCCATAACCGTAATGATGGTCTGTTGGTTGCCGATTCCGGCTGCTGTGGCGTCTGCGTCGCTGACTGTGATAGTAACGATGCCTGGTACTGCTGGCGTATAGGTGAAGGTTCGTCCAGTTGGCAAGGTGTGATCTGTTACGGCCGGCCAACTTGAAGAGTTGTATACCATGCTGGTTGGGCTAAATGTTCCGCCGGCACCGCCATCGCTTAGGTTAAATGTGCCTTCAAACAAACCATTTGGCGTTATAGTGAAGGTAATTGGCGTGCCAACCTGGCCAGTTGTCGTTGGGGTTGGTGCTAAGGTAAAGCTATCAGCTGTAATCGCTACAATTGGGTCGCCGGTCAATCCTGGAGCTGATGCGGTTATGCCTACGTAATTGGCCAGAGCGTATGCTAGCGGTACTGATACCGTAAAGGAGCAACTGGTGGTATTTGTTACTGCATTGTAGTGTGTTGCGATATCAAATGTGCAGGAACTGATGGATGTTGTGATGCCCGGAACTGGCGTGCTAGTACTGCCGCCTGCTACTGGCAAGTAGGTCGAGATGGTAGCTGTACCGTCGTATGGACCGTTAATTGTTAGGGTGAAAGGACTACTGGTAGTGCCCTGTTTGATTCTATCCGGTCCAGTAATACCGATCTCGGATGCCAAAGTTGTAATTTGGATAGTCTTTGTGCCTAGCGGACTAGTAACGGTGATGGTTTCGATGCCAGGAGTGGTAGTGGTGACTCGGAAAGTTTTGCTGACGTCTGCATTACTCGTATTAGGATAGTCAATCATGGCAAAACCGACTGCGGCAGTGCTCAGGGTGGAGGCACCGTTTGTGCTAATTCCAAATGAACTTGTAGCGATTGCATTTGGCGTAATGGTAAATGTGACATATTGGCCTACAGTTACAGTTTGACTGGTACTAGGAGATAGAGCGTAATCATTTGCAGTGATAGCTGTGAGAGTGTTGGCAGTAGTAAGTTCTTTGTCGCCGTCTGCAGTGGTAGCGGTAATTTTAACCCACTTGGTCGGTGTGAGTGGTGCCGGAAAATCTACGGTAAACGAGCACACTGTAGAACCTGGCGTTATGTCTTCGAAGTCGTCAGTGGTGAAGGTACAGTAGCCGTCGTTGCTGAATAATAGGGGCGAAATGGGTGCGCCAGTGGCATTATCGGTAACGGTAAATTCTACGGTGCCTTCGTAGGGACCAGGAATAGTCAGGGTGTAGCTGCCGGTCATTGAAGTGTTATTGAGCTGGATAGCAGAGCTGCCGGTAATACTCATGTCGTCGGCCAGAACTAGGATATTGATAGTCTGACAACCAAGGTCCGTGCTGCAAACTTCAATGTTGTTTTGGCCGTGGTGTTGTGGAGTGTAGGTAAATTCTTTTCCATCCATAGCAGATTGATCATCTGGCCAATCGGCTGGCGTGAAAGAGATGGAAGGCTCGCTAAATGGACCGCCGGCTGGGGCGTGGAGGGTAAATGTGCCGTCGTATAAGGCATTTGGCGTGATGGTAAAGGTAAGAGGTTGGTTAATGGTGGCATTTAACACCGAGCTTGGAGTAACGGCGAAATCATTTGCTATGACGGCTACACCGTGAGCGTCAGCTACCAGACCGCTGATTGCTACATTGGGATCATCCGAGTGGATTTCTATGTAGTTGCCCGTAAATGAAGGGGGTAATTCAAATGTGAAAGTACATGTAGTAATGCCTGTTTCGGAGTCTATATCAGATGGGGCAAAGTCACAATTATTGTTTGTGTCGTCTATCCTGCCGTTAGTATTGGAAATGATAGTCGCAGTCGTAATTTGTGTTTCGGTAATCGCATCCCAGATGGTTAGGTCGATTGGACCATCAAATGCGCCCATGACAGAAAGAGTATATTCGCCGCTAGTTTGGCCTTTTACTATAGTATCGGGGCCGCCGATGACTGGCCAATCGAAGATATTGAGTGTGATATCTTGCGGACCAAGATCAGTATCGATAGTGAGGACAACCGTGCCGAATTTAGTTGGTGTGTAGGTAAAGGTTTTAGGCAGCGGAGTTCTTTGATCCAAGTCAGCGAATTCGTCAAACGTATACGCTATAGGTGAGCCGATGAGGGTGCCAGAAACTGGACTCTGAGAGATGATGAACTCGCCTTCGTGTTTGGCGTTTGGCGTGATTGTAAAGATAATGGGATTATTAATCTTGGCGTTGAAGTAGGTTTCGGTGGGGTCCGTTGTGTAACTATTTGTCACAGAGTAGCCATCGGCTATGATGTCGACAGTCTTGGTTGCACTGATTGACCCAGAGACGGCAAACACTTCGACAAAGTTTGCATATTCGTCATCAAAGTATGATGCAAGGTCGAAAACGCAAGAAGTAGTGTTACTGGGCTCGTCATAATCGTTTAGATCAAAGGTGCAGGAGGAGGGGCTGAGGTGGCTGGGGGTGATTGATTCGTCAATGTAGAATGTGCCGATAAATGGTCCATCAACTATCAAAGTGAATAAATCATCGCTGCCGTGCGTGACCGAAGATGGACCAGTGATTGAGGCGGTGTTTGCTAGCACTAGGAGCTCTACGGTCTTGGTGCCAAAATCTTGGGGATCATTGGGCGCACTGGTGCCGTCACGGTGAGCATCAAAGGTCAGGGTCATGTAGCCGGTGGCGGTGGGAGTAAAGACGAGATTTCTGGTTTGCAGGGTCTGATCGTTGGTCGCTGGCCATTCGCTAGCAGTAACTGCAACAGTATCCGGACTGGCGGCGCCAGTTGCCCCACTAATATCGACAGAGTAGGTGCCGGCAAATAAGGCGTTGGGTTGCATCACGAAATTAACTGGCGTACCAATCGTTACGACAATAGTATCAGTGGTGGCGTCTGTACCATCATATAGAACGTCGTATCCGGCATGGACCATGTCTGGCGGCCAACCGCTGCTAAGATCATATACGGTTCCGGCAATAATACCTACGGTTTTATCGACATCGGGGATGTAAGAGCCTGAGGTGGCACGAATTTCGAAATAGTTAAAGCCTTCGAACTCGGTACCGACGCCGCCGTTATCAGCCATACAGGCTGTGGTGGTATTGGTCGGTTCGTCATACATAGCGAGAGTTACGGCGCAAGAGTAGGTGCCGTCTTCGTTGTCTATGATATTGTCGCCGGTCATTGGGAAGCTGTCAGGCAACAGAGGGGTCTCGATTGCGCCGTTAATCTGCCATAGCGAGAAGGTAACCGTACCTTCGTATGGTCCGTTGAGAGAAAGTCCGAATCGGTAATAATCCCATATGTCGTCTAATGCTACGAAATCTGGGCCGAAGATTGTCATTTCGTTGGCGTATACGGTGACTTCAAAGGTGTATTCGTCGCCAACTTGGATGCCGATGGGCAAGCTGTCGTCGACTTCAATCACGGTAGCCGTAATGGTCTTTATGCCAGGAGATACGGGTGCATAGTCGAAATCTTTGCTGTAGCCACTGTAGTCCCACTCAATGATATCACCGCTGCCGCTGCCGCCAAAAACGCCGCCATCATCGTCGCTGAGTTGGACTTTGCCAACGAACTTGCCGTTTGGTTCAATGTTGAGTAGCTGGTTGAAGCCGACGCGAGAAGTCTGGCAGGTTGGATAAGCTTCTGTACAGGATATTGTCATAGTATCTGGCATAATGCCAAGTATTTGCCAACTGGTTTCGGCTGGGATGTAATCTTCACTGCTGCCCTGTATACGTACTTCTGCGAAATGGAAATCTGTATCAATGGGCAAAGTATAGGTAAAGGTACGGATATAGGTTTCGCTAGGGTCATCGCAGGATTCGCCGGTGGTTTGGGGATTGCTGCTACCACCGCAGAACGAGAAGACGTTGCCACTGAGGGTACTGGTGGGATTGCCGGAATCATTTGAAGTGTCATTAAATACGCCATTACCGTTATTTTCTATGGAACCGTACATGAAGATGTCTTGCATATCTATTTCAATACCGGGGACATCGCTGTCGGTGACTATCAGTCGCAAAGTACAGTCGGTGGTCTGGCCTCTGGTGAGATAAATTGGATCGCAGACGATAGAGATATGCGAGTTGAGTACATCGAAGGTAATTTCGTCGTCGGCTATGGCTGGAAGATCGCTCACCCCAGTAATTGTAAACTCTCCAATTTCACTTGGCGTAAAGGCAAATGGCCGTCTAGCGCCGTCGCCGAAAAATGGATAGGTGACGGATGTTTGGCCATCATCAAATAGGCCGCCGCCAGTGACAGGAGTAGTTTCTCCGGCAGGAATATATTCGGAGGTTACAGTAATCTCGCCGAAATATGGAGCACCGTAGGTGGAGATAGTGAAGCGGGCCCTACAGTTCAGACAGCCGTTGCTGCCGGGTGCATCAATCGCTGGGGTGTCAGTTGATTCAATAGTGTAAGCTTGCGCCAGAAGCCCGATGCGGATGGCGTTTTGCGAGCTGGTTAAGACGGGCGAGCTGGTTGCGGTCAATGTCGGCCAGAATACGTTTTGCCGGTTTGCGGGATCTAGGCTATCGTAGGTGATGCCAGTGTAGCCTCCGTCTTCGCCCATAATTTGCCCCCAAGTGGGCGAAGTGTAGGTGAACGCGAGGGTTTGACCAGATTCATCGTCGGTGTCGGCAAAAGTGGTAGTGAATACGTCGTTGTCAAATCGCATGTCTAAGCTGGCGAATGCGCCGCCGAGTCTGCTGTTGCCGGTACCGCTAACTATGTCTGCAAGCGTGATGGTGCCTTCGTAGGGGCCATCTAGTGTGACTTCACAATCAAGCGTGGTCCCAGGTATGATAAACGGCTGGCTAGTCGGGTTGCTTTCGTCGTCAAAACAAGTAAGCAGATATGAGCCGGCTGCGAGACTGACGTCTTTTGATGCGTCTTCAACATAACTTACGCCGGAATTGGCAGTGAGAGTGATGTCTCCGCCAAAACCTGTTGGCGGTACATAAATCACGTGGATTAATGCATTATGATTGAATTGAATTTGATTGCCGTTGATGACGTTGGGGCCAGTCCATGTACCGCCAAGTCCGCCGTCATCCAATGTTACGGTGCCAGTATAAGGATACTCGAGAGAAATATCGTATTCTGCGCCGCTCCTGCTCACGATTTTGTCTGGGCCGGAGATGGTTAATTCGTCAGTGTAGGTGTAGCCATTGGTCAAAGTGCTGACAGACTGATCAATGGTGACCACGACATCGGCTGGACCCGCGCTGTGCGCGGGAACAGTACAGGTGATTTGGTTATCGTTGACAATTACAATGTTATCGCAACCGGCGCCATCAATTGTGACGTCGTATGGCAATCGGGTAATTCGGGCGAAGCCATTGCCGAGTTGACCAGCTTGATTACCGCCAGGAACAGTCGAGGATGGTGCGGAAGTGGCGCCATCGATGGTTTGGGCGCTAGATAGATAATAACTGCCGTTGAGAAGATAGGTGCCACCAATGGTAGCTGAGCTAACATCGCTAGCTTGCGTGTACACGAAACCGGAGCCGCCGCCGCCGGTTACACCGGTGCCGCCGCCGAACCAGCCGCCGCCGCCGCCGGAACGATCAGTCACGCCAATACCGCAAGGAATACCACCTGCGCCGAAAGATCCGCCGCCGGAACAGGCGATGCCGTTGTTGCCGCCGGCTGTTTGTGTGCCGCCTTGTCCGGGGGAATCGCTTCCAACGACACCAGGGTTAGGCGAGGTGATGCCGCTTAGCCCGCCGCCGGCTGCGCCAGGAATAGCTCCGAATTGCTGATCGGCTGCGCCGCCGCCGCCGCCTGCTACAATTACGCGTGCAAATAATGAATTGGCGCCGATGCGGATATCAGTGCCGCCGCCGCCCGAACCTGTAGCTTTGCCGTTACCGTTATTGCTGCGGGCTGAACCGCCGCCGCCGTTAAATCCGCCTGGCCAGGGTGCGGACGTAGTCCGCGAAGAAGTTGTCCCCTGTCCACCAACACAAATATATAAAGTAGTGCCAGCAGTAAGGCTTACGATACCAGTAGAGTAACCGCCACGGCCACCGGCAAATGGACCAGCGGTACCGCCTTGTGCACCCCAAGTTTCTAGCTGGTATGAACCGTTAGCTGGTACTGTGTATGGTTGGCAGGATCCAGTATAAGGGAAATTAATAGGTACAGATGGAGTATAGTCGGTAAATCCGGTGCCAGTAATAATAACGTTTGTCCCGCCAGTGCTGGGACCAGTGTTTGGGGTTACGGATATGATTGACGCAGCCAATACTCGGATGATGATAAACAGCAGTATGGCTAAAGTTAGGAAGGTACCAAGAAATTTGAGCCGCCGAGGGCTAATGGCGAAGAGCCGTTTGTGTTTTATATGCATTTGCTACTCCATATATATTATTTATGACACACGCAGTTAGTATAAGTATTGCACCGGTATGGTATTTTGTAAAGCTTATTCTTATTTTTTATTGACTAATTTTATGGGTCTGCGACTGCAGTATAGGTAATAGTTTGGGAGTATTCTGGGCAGGTAGTATTGATGGGGGTGGGGTTGCCGTTGCGAACGGCGAAGTTGATGCGGGTGTCGCGGGAAGCGAGCGGGCCAGGAGTAGTGTAGGTGGGACTGGAGCTGGAATCAATCTGAGTTGAGGTGGTTGGAGCGGCGGCCCATCCGGTTGAGCTGACTGATGTACCAACTTGGTAACCCCAAGTTCCGTTGCCGATGGTATTTACGGAGGTGGAGGGGATGGCGGGTATTGTTCCGTTGGCGGAGCAAACTAGAGTAGAGCCGGTGCTCTCCATGTATAGTCTGTAACCATTGGCCGCGTTAGTAGAAACCGCAGCGATAATATAATCCTCATCAAAGGGAACGGATAGAGTGACCGTGAGGTCGACTGAGTCAGCGGATAGGGCAAGATCGATGGCGGTGTCACCAACATAAAGGAATCCACCGGTGGAACGACCTTGATTATCTAAGGTGGGCATACCGTTGCCGGCTGGATCAGCCACAGCAGGCATGGTGTAGATTTCGATATCGTTGTCTACGGTCACAGAAACAAGTCCGGCTGGATAGGCTGTGGTGGTACAGGTAATAGTATTATTGTTCACGACGTTGACGGATGCACAGTTAGCCGAGGTACCTTCGATGTCTAGCGTAACGGTATAAGTAGGACTACCGGATAATGGGACGAAACTATCACCAGTAATGGTAAGTGCAGTACCACCGGCAATGGGACCATAGGGCGGATCTACCGCGAAGATAGTAAGCGGCATGCGATAAGTGTAGGCATCGGTCAAGGTAGCGGTTATGCCGTTGACGATGACATCTACGTCAACGAGGCCGGCGGCGTGGGAGGGGGGGATGACGGTGATGGTATTGAGGTCGATTACGGTGACGCTGGTGGGTGATGCGGCAGTACCGCCGAATACGACAGTAGGAGGAGTGATACTGGAATTGTCACAAGTGAACGGAGCTGAGACGGCATTTGAAGGGTAGAAGACGTTATGAAGAGTGTCAAACATGCCGCCGGTAATACCATCCATAGTGCAGACTGGGACGAAATTGCGACTGTCGGCCGGGTTGTCTTTTTCGATAGTAAAGCTATAGATTCTGCCAGCCATGCCGACGGCGGGACCAGCGCCGTTGTTGCCGCTGCCAAGGAAAATATTGTAGGGAGTGTTTGGGAGCGTGGTGGGGTTGAGAGTGTTGACGTTGGCGGGACCGCCATTTAGGCTAACAGTGAATTCGGCCGAAGTGCCGTCGGCTTCTAGCGTGGCTAGGATGCGGTCGCCAGAATTCATGGCGCCGCCGGCGGTAACGTTGACGTTGCCGTAGTTCGCACTGGGCAATCTAAAGCCGGAGTCTGGCAAATAGATGGAGAAGTACTGGCCTGCAACTAAGACACCGGCAGCGTACATGCCGCTGTCGCGCGTGGCGTCAAGGGTCATTTTGGTATTGCCGAGCTGGTTGACGCCGGTATTTATATATTGAATATCAGTGAAGTCGAGCCAACCTAGGCCATAGTATTGTTTTGTGCCATCAGAATAGCGGGGGGAGTTCGTAATGTCAGCACCTGTAATAGTTACGGTGCCATTGGGATTATAACTGGCGCCAAAACCAGTGCCGCCAGTGGTCGGACCGATGATGGGGCTTATGCTGTCTACTTCCGGTATGTAGGTGTAATAATCTGGATGATGATAGACATGAGAACCAGCAGTCACGACGATATCTACGCCACCAGCAGAGTTGGGCGGCGGGATGAAAGTAATATTGTCATTATCAATGATGTTGATGTTGCCGAGAGGGACTGGTATATTGCCCATGAATAAGCTGTCGAAGTTTAGGGAGCTTCCGGTTGCCAGATTTGTACCAGTCAATGTAATAACTCCGCTAGGATTATAAGAGACGTCAAAGCCGGTGCCGCCGATGGTGGGGCCGGAATCGGGAGATACAGAGTCAATAATCGGACGACCGTAAACAGTGACGGAAAGCGGGTTGATAGCAAGAGGTCCGCTGTAGCTAGTAATGCTCGGTTCCAGAACTACGGTGGTCATGTCCTCAAAGAGGTATGGGGTATAGGTAAAATTACATGAGGTAGTATTGGTGGTGGAGTTATAGTCGATTAGTGCAAATGTGCAAGAGGTTGGACTAATGGCGCCTCCGGCGGCGGGTCCGCTCATGGCGCCTATGTAGTCATCAAGATCTATGGTGCCGATAAATGGCCCATTCATAGTTAGCGTGAAATTACCAGCTGAATTATACCTAAGGTAACTTGGGCCAGTGATAGTCATTTGGTTAGCCATCACCCAAATGTAATCGTTAAGCGATTCTGGATCGTTTGAGGCAAAACTCTTATTTGACATAGATGCTGGTGTAGCGCCAGGTTCCATGGTGGTGGTAAGTACTTGGCGGCCAGGTGTTGTTGGAGTGTAATACAAAATGTGCGTATTGGCAGAGATTGTGGACCAAGTTAGCATACCGAGAGCACCGGCATCGCTGGCGGTGACATTGGCAGTCCCCATCATTGCGCCGTTTGGCGAGAAGGAATAACCCTGCAATTTTCCAACATAACCAATTTTGCAATTTGGATAGCTGAGAGAGCAGTCAGTGTTGATGCGGTCGGCATAAATGAATAAGTTGGTGAACGTTTGGTTATTTGGAATATTGGATTCTGCCGTGAGTTGCAAAATATGACTGGGGAAGAGCGGCCCAACTACGCTGTCGTCGCGCAAGGTGTAGGTAAAGGTTCGCTCGTAAGTTTCACCGCCGTAGCTAGTGAAAAGATAAGTGTTAGTTGATGGGCTGAAGGTACCACTAGGGTTGAAGTCGCTAATACCAGAGACATCGGCAAAGACGCCTTTTCCGGGTGAGTCGTCAATATTAAATATGTCGCTGAGTCTGACGGTGCCGCTCCAGTTCATGCCAGCGCCAAACTCTACCGACAAAGTATAGGTACAGACTTGGTTGCGAGCGATGAAGCTGCAACCTGCGCTAGGCGTAATGGTAATGCCGGGATTTAGGACTGGGAAAATATCATAGAAGACGTCTGCTATATTTGGATCGGAACTGGTACCCTGCAATCGAATAAAGGTGTCCTGACCTTCGGCGGTAGTGGCAGGGATGTAGCTAAAGCTGTTGTCTGCGCCGTCGCTGCCAGAGAAGTTCATGACGCCAGGGTTATCAGGCACGCCGCCGGCCCAGAAAACACCTTGAGTGCCATATGGATCATCGCTATCGGCTAGGATATCTGTTACTGATATGGTCCCCTCATATGGTGCGCCGTAGGTGGACACAATAAAGTCAACTTCACAATCTATACAATAGTAAGAGTAATTGCCGTCTGGGTAGATATTGTAGGCTTGAGCGAGCAAGCCAAAGACTACGTCGTCCGTGGTAGAAGTAAGCCATATATTGTAATATTCATCGATTGGGATGTCGACACTAATCATCGGCCACCAGAGGTCATCCTCGTTGCTGCGGTTGGGGTTCCAATATTGAAAGAGTCCAGAGGAATCATCACCCCACGGAGGCGATGTCCAAGTATATTCAAGCGTTTGACCAGTACTATCGGCAGTGTCTCCGTACAGAACATCGAATGTGTTGGTGCCACTGTCAAAGCGAATATCGCTGGACGTAAAGATGCCGGATAGTCCTGGATCTATAGTTTCGTGCCAATCATCTGACAGCGTCACGGGACCAGTCCAACGGCCGTTTAGAACTATGCGACAATCTACTGTGGTTCCAGGTACGACGTAGGGAGTGGTAGTCCAGCTGCCGTTTCCGTCTTCGTCGCATTCGTTTATGAAGTCGGTTGCGACGTTGAAATAAGTATATTGCACGGGATCTCTGGGTATTTCTATCGGATCGTTGGGATCGGTATCATCTATGTCGGGCGGCGGGATAATGTTGTTTGCGAACACATTGACTGTACCTGCAGTATGAGCTGGTGCCACACAGGTAACCATTTCATCGGACAGGATGTTGAGATTGGTACATGGTATGCCGCCGACAACTTCGTCGTTTTCAATTATCCCGCCAAGGGTGATGAATGAAACACCTTGCAGCCCGGCACCCGTAATCCACACCGTGTTGCCACCGATAGATGGACCGTCGCTTGGACTGATAAACCTGATGTCCGGAAAACCGTAAACAGTAATGTCTATGGGCGTGATGTCCATCGGACGGTCGAACTCGGGCGGAAAAGTTGGCGCTAAAGTAATGGTGCGCTCTTCTGGTTCGATAGTTGGCGTGTAGACAAAAGTACAGGTCGAAGTGTTGGAGTCGGGGTTGTAGTTGGCAAAAGTAAAGTTGCAGATACCGCCATTGTCAAACGATCCACCTTGAGGTATGCCGTTCACGGTGTCATTGTCGGATAGTATAACTGTGCCTACAAAGGGACCATTCAAAGCCAAAGTATAGGTACCGCTGCCGCCATTGGGGATAGTATCGTCACCAGTGAAGAAGGTCGTTTGGTCGGCGATTACCCAAATGTAATCGTTGAGCGAATCGGCGGTGTTGCTGTCAAAAGTTTTACCGTTCATATTAAGGTCGGGACTGCTAGTGACGTTCGCCGACAATATATAGCGCCCAGGAGCACTGGGGGTGTAAACAACGCCAATGGCAGCTGAACTATTGGACCATGAGATGGTACTGCTGGGGCTAAAGCTAGCCCCAGCATCTTCTGATGTGATATTAATTGATCCGGTGAATACACCGTTGGGTCTGAGGTTATAGACTTGTGATTCTTCGACGTAAGCAATGGTGCAGTTGGGATTGCTGGCACTACAGGAAAATGTAATTTTATTGGCAATGATATCGACGTTGAGGAAGGTGTATTCTAGAGTATCGGATTCGGCCTCAATGCTTACATAAGAAGCGGCATCAGAGAGACTACTGTATGCAGTGTAACGAAAAGTGCGAACACAAGCATCGGTGCCGGTAGTGACACAGCTGGAAAAGTTATAGGTATTGGTGCTGGAGTTAAAAGTACCACTAGGATTAGGGCTGCTTGATATATCGGCGAAGGTGCCATCAGCAGCATTACCGGAACCATTGAGCCAATCTGCCAATCCTACTGAACTGATAGTTGGATCGTATACGATCAAGGTATAGTCGCCATATTCACCACGATGCAAAGAGGTTGGCCCGATAATACGCATGGTCGCTGGGGTGACATTGATATCGATATAATTGTTGGTGATGGCTGGCCCGGCGCTAGTACCATTGATTCTGGTCCAGTGTGGCGTCATGGAAGTAGTTTCGGGGGTATAGGTGAAAGTTTGGTCGGCACCATTGCCAGCGAAAGTGACAATGTTCGGAGTGCCTGGGTTGTTCGAAACGAATGTGCCGGCGGTACCGCTGGGGTTGTCGCTATTGCTGAGATCTTCGCTCAGGGTGACGGAACCCGAGTAGATTGCGCCGTAGGTAGTGATGGTGAAGGTGGATTGACAGCCTTCGCAGAATCTACTACTACTACTACTGATTTTGTATGATTCGGCAAGGATGCTCAAGACTAGAGTGTCGCCGGCCAAGACAATTTCTGGAACACCGTTGTTGGGTGTTGGGGTGGCATTGATACCTGGTCGCATCAGATTGGCTTGGTTGCTGCCGCTCGGATCCCAATAGCCAATGAGAGTGCTCCATGACGGCGAGGTATAGGTATATTCCAAAATCTGGCCACCAGAGGTATAAGTGTCGTTATAGTCGACCGTAAAGGTGTCGGTACCATCAAAACGTGTATCGCTGCTGGCGAAACTGCCGGACAAACTAGGGTTAATGGTACTAGAGTAATTATCGGCTAAACTAATGGTGCCAGAAAAGGCATTATTCAGAACAATGCGGCAAGTAACAGCCACCCCAGCGGAGATATTGCGTTGTGTCCCCCAAGTAGAGCCGCTGTCAATAGTGCATTGATTGGTATAGGATGTGGCTGGCGTCCAATAGGTAAATGTGCCGGTTGTGGTTGGATCAAAGGTTAACCACACATTGTTAGCAGCAGGCAGAGCATTGCGTGGAGGCGTGGTAAAGGTAACGGTATTTGGTGCGCCGCCATTGGTGCAAATGGATCCGTTGTAATTACACCAGGTGACGTTGGCATCAGCAATCGTGACGGTGCCGAATTGAACGGTTGGCTTAACGTAGAGGCCGGTTTCAAGAATAGTGATGCGGGCGTAGCCGTTACCGGAGTGGCCAGTAACAGTGCTGCCATCCGGATCGGTGATTGAAAGGTTGCCAGCAATTGAACTGTTACCGGTTGCGGCTTGACTGTTGATGGTAGTTGGGACATAACCGGAGCCACCGCCAGCAGAACCACCACGACCACCCTGACCGGAGCCGCCGCCCCAGTAACCGCCACCGCCACCGCCACCATAGGTGGAACCACCTTGCTGAGTACTAAAGCCACCAAAACCCTGTGTGCCAGGGTTGCCGCCAGGATTCCCAGCGCTACCACCAGCCGATTGAGTACCGCCACCGCCGGACGTACCGCCGGTACAGCCAGTATTGATACCGGCTTGGCCAGTTGTGCCGCCGCCAGCGCCACCGATACAAGTCGCCGGACCACCACCCTGCGAACCGCCACCGCCACCAGCTACTAGCAGTAAGTTGGTGGCTGAACGCACTGTGGCGTTGCCTAAGTTGCTGGCACCATTGCGGTTGGCAGTAGTGTATGCTGCAGTAGCAAGAGACATGTGGGTCGAACCGCCACCAGAGCCACCAGTACCACCGGCAAAAACAGCGCCACCACCGTTCCAGCCGGCAGCATCAACGCCACCGGCACCACCGACGGCAATGTAAACTGTTTGCCCAGCGTTCAATCGGACCGTAGTGGTAGAATATCCACCTTTACCGCCTAAGCCACCAGTAGCCGTGTTGGAGCCTTGTGCGCCCCAAGCTTCCAATTTGTAGTTGCCAGTGACTGGCACTATGAATTGCTGCTCCATGCCTGTGGTGCTGGCCGTACCACCAAAGGGGTAATTGAGAACTTGGTTTGACCATTGGGGACCGTTAGGGTCAGCTGCCATTGTGACGGATGTGCCGCCAGTGGCAGGACCGGTGGGCGGGGTGAGGATGATGGTACCTCCAGCAGCCCTAGAGATGAGAATAATCATCAAGGTAGCAAAAAATGCCAAAAGGCCAACAATAGCGAGACCGAAGAAATTGGGATGCTTCGACTGCCGAAATCGCCTGTCTATGGCGCTTGGGATGTTGCGTGGTAGGATTAACATAGATTTATATCTTTAAATACCGTCCTTTTTTACATGTTTTTATTATACCTAAAGCGCTTTCGTTTTGCTATACCAAAATGCAACAGAATTGTAGTGTCAAATGGGTTTGATATAATGTTTTTTACGTGTACAATGGTTGATATAAAACAGTTATGATTAGCGAAAGAAAAAGAGGGGGGGTATCAAAGGCGGCGACTGTTAGTGTTTTGGGTGCAGCCGTGATTATTGGCGGTGCGGTTTGGATGGCGCCGGTTTTTGCAGATGCGTATGATGATCACGAGGTGAATTTGGTGGCGGAGGATGAAATAATTTTGGGTGGTACTGTTAATACTAATGTAACGCTTAATCCGACGATCTCTGCTATCGATTCAAAATCGGCGGCTATGAGTATTAAGTCCACGGTGACTTGGAAATTGCAATGGCAAGCTGTGACTGGGAATTTGGGCGCTACGTCTATCGTGGGCGCTGGTGGTACAAATCTGGGTACGAGCGGGTTTACTGGCGGCGGAGGCTACACTTATGCTGGTCCGCAAACTACGGCTAGCGCTGGTGATCAGTGGGGTGCAGTGCTGGCAGCATCTGGGGGCTCTCTGGCACCCACGCCGACGTTGACGACTTCCCTGTCGACTGTAGCAATGGGCAGTCCGACGGTAGTGGCGACAGTAACGCCAACTTATTCGGCTAGTACGAGCGGTGCGCTGGGCATGACATCTTACTATGGCACAATTTATTACGTATTGTCCAACAACGCAGCACCGTAAATCAGTATTGACATTAGCATTTTTACGTGTATAATGGAACGTGTACTAACAAAAAAATAAAAATTTAGAAAGGAAAATATGTCAAAGAAGATAATTGCTGGCGCTTTGGGTGTGGCAACGATTGTTGGCTCTTTCGCAATTCTTGCGGTACCGACCTTTGCTGATCCTGGCGATCCTGCTCCGGCTTGGCATCAGGTAACGGTTACACCGGATGAAGAGTTGATTCTTGGCGGTACTGGCGGCAATGCCTTGCTCACTCCGTCACTGACAACTAATGACGATTGGAGCGCTAGCACTCTGACCGTTAAATCAACGGAGGCTTGGGAGCTTGAGTGGCAGGCTGTGACTGGTGCGGTTGGTGCTGAGTCTACGACTGGCGCTACTGGCACGACGCTTGGTTCGACTGGTTTCACGACCGGAACTAGTTCCACTGGCTATGAATATAGAAGCACTGGGGTTGCTACGGCCGGTACAGCTAACACATGGAGCGCTGCTCTTGCGGTGACGGGTGGTTCTGGCGGCTCAATGGCTGGAAGCTATGCGCTGGCTACCACACTCTCGACTATTGCTACTGGTACTGCTACTAGTGGTATAGTGATTACCCCAACCTACTCGGCTTCTACCGACGGTACGTTAGGTGCGAACGAGTTCTATGGTACGATCTACTACCTGCTATCTGCGGCTGTTAGCCCTTAAGGTTTAAGAAACGCCTTATGCAAAATGGCCTCCTTCGGGAGGTTATTTTGGTTGACGACTACTGGCATAACCATTATAATTTGGGCAGTAACAACAAAAAGAGAGGTTAATATTTTATGAAGTTTGTGCGAGCGCTTGCCGGAATTGGTATTGTGGGTGTAATTGGAGCTTTGGTTCTGCCGGTTGGAGATGTTGCAGCCGTTATAAATGACAATATTGAACTTCAGGGAGAGGAATTTCAGATTGCGATTAGCCCGGCCTATGTAGAGTTCAATTTGACGCCAGGATCGACTACGGGCGAGAGGTTCCGAGTGCGCAACGTGGGCAGCCAGGAAACGGATTTGAAAATTGGTATTGCGCCATTGGAATTTTCGAGTGAGACAACGATGCTTGGCACGCCGCGCAATGAGATTGTGGATTGGACCACAATTACACTGGAGCCAGGTTGTGAAGTTACAAGAGTGGAAGATGGAGCCATATTTGTACATATGCGCGTGAAGGAAGAGTGTTATGTAAAATTTTCAACCAAAACGCCTAGCAATGCGCCGTTTGGCGAACAATACATGAATATGTTTTTTCAAGAATATCGCGACGACGAGGGCAGCGTGCAGGCAATTCGTTCAATTGGCGTGAATATTTTTGGTACAAATGCGACGGGGGCGACAGGGGGCGAGGGTGATGCTTGCGCTAAGGTGATAAATCAATCAATACCGTTTTGGTTATTCGAAGGACCGTTGAAGACAACGGTAGAGATTGAAAACTGCGGGCGGTTGAATTTTCACGCTAGCGTGAAAATTGAGGTTTATAACATTTTTGGCAGTTTGGTATACGAAGATGCAGAGCCCCAGGACAGAATTGTTGCTGCCGAGTCTAAGCGCAAAACGTCAGACAGCTGGATTGATGCTGGTATGGGCATTTACAAGACTAAGCAGACAGTGACGGCCTTGGGCGAAACTTATGAGATTGAGAAGTGGACTTTTATTATCCCGATTTGGTTGGTTATAGTAATCTTATTGTGTATTGCAGTAGTCATTTTTACGATTGTGCATGACCGCAAGAAAAAGAAAATGAAGAGAGCTGGAGGGAAGTAGACATGCGAACAGCAACTAATCGTTATTGGATAAAGGCGATTGCGGTTTCTTTGATTGCGTTTGCACTGGGCGTGGCAATGTATATTTTGGTGGGCATTGCAGTAGCAAATGGCACAGCCAACGCTAATGCAGCGTGGCAGCAAGTTACCATCCAACCAATAACGGAGTGCGACTGTGTTGCCAAGTTTGTGCCGGAACAGCCGTTGCCCGGTTCTGGTACGACGGCGGACCCGTTTGTAACCTATAACTCACGAGTGCCCATGATCGTGGGCGTGGAGGGTGTTGGTCTGGTGACGATTGAAGATCAGCATGGAAACGTATTGTGGTCTTACAATAAGATTGAACCGACTTATGCGGAATTTGTAGCGCAGGTAGATTTGCCGGATGGATTAGGTTTGTATGAATTGGCAGTGAAGCTGGACGGCGTAGAAAGCATTGGACCAAATGTGACTCTGCCCGTGTTTATTGATTATAGGTCGTTGCCGTTACCGCCTGAACCGCCGGATACTGGCGCAAATGGCGGATATTTGTATATCGGGGGATATGCGGTACAGACGTTTGGAGTGTTGTTGAGCGGATTATTGTTTGGGGTAGTTGTGTTCTTCATCTTCTTTATCGCGGCAGCACGTAAGCGAAAACAAGAAGCCGAGAATACGCGCAGCAATATGGTGTTTGGCAAAGCAATGCGACGACAATTGTCGCCGAAAGCGATAGATCAATCTGGAGTAATTGTGAAGAAGAGCCGAGCGAAAAAGGGCAAGAAGAAGTCCCGCTAGTGGTCAAGAAATATTTGTTTTATCTTTTTAGATGGCAGTTATCAACGCCGATTTTGGCGGTGGTGCTGTTATGGCTGAACGACTGGAACGTGACGTGGGCAACGGTGATTGCAAATCTGATTGGCGGTTTGATTTTCTTTTGGGTGGATAGATTTATTTTTAAGGTAGATTACAAGATCCCGCTGTGGGAAATCAGAGATGAAGTGAAGTGCGAAGACTGCGGGAAAGTGGCAAAGGGTTACAGGTTGGTAAAGACGAGTAATTATGATCGATTAAAAGATAAGCATCCGCAGTTTAGGTGCGAGAATTGTTCGAAAAAGAAATTAGGCAGATTGAGGAAGCGGGGCGTTAAAGCTTGAGGGGAACTCTTCTGGGTATTTTTGAGCTTTGACTTTTTCGAGATGGGCGATACATTTGGCAGATACTTGTTGCATTTGGGCGCGGGTGTCGGCGTCGGTATAGTCGACGATTTCTGCCATAGTGGCTAGACTGCCCTTGTCGAGCAAGGCGGCGGCGACATCGGGGCTAGTGACACCGTGGACGTGCAACATCCAGGCTACGAACCAATCGGCAGCGTTTTGATTACGGTTGTCATGGGTAATGATTTTGTAATCGATGGGGGCATTTTTTTCGAGGGCGTGCCGGAGCACGTCTGGGGAAATTTGAGAATTGATGAGTTCGTCTAAGGTGTGCCCGTTGACGATCATGAGGTGCTCGGTGAGATCCGGGTCGGTAAACTTGTGCGACAAGTTAGCGGCGGCATCGGCGTTGACGGTGAGGTCGAGAAAGAATCTTTCGCGGTCCGTAAGATAGTCTAGATCTGACAACTCGACGCCGTCTTTGGGATACATATGCAAGGATATGCCGTGGAAAAGGCAGCCCCAAGTTTCGTCGCCTTCGGTTAAATCAGGGAATAATTCATAGGCAATGCCCTGCCCTACGCCGTTCATGATGGTCTCCCAGCGAGCGTCGTCTTCTGAAAGACCCCAAAGCTTATCTTGCAACATTTCGTGTGCTTTGCCCTTGCCGAGAGCCTGGATGGCGCTCATAGCGGCATGGGGACGACCATTGATTTGATCCTTGCTATCTTCGTCGCCGATGAGAGCTTGGGTAAGACGAGATTTGTCATGCATGGTGGCAATAAAGACAGCGATGGCCTTGTCCTCTTCGCTGACTTCGGCGATGTCGGCGAGGGTTTCCATATTGTCAACGACGGCGCGGAGATGGTTTTCCATGAGGAGAAATTTGGACTGTTCAAGTGGTTCAGTTGATGATTGTTCTTGGAATTGATCTAGCCAGTTGTCTAGCAGCGCGTGGCATTGCTCGATTCTGTCTGGCGAGGTTGATTCGTAATCGAAAGTGTCTTTTTCCATATGTAAAGTTTAGCATGGGAAGAAAAATGCCCCAAGTTAACTTGGGGCGGGATGTTTAGATGCTGCAGATGGAGCCTAAGCCCATAATGCGGATATCTGTGGATAGATAATATTCTTCCACGTCGTGCCTGTTGTGCAAATGAGCACAAGTTAGTTGAGTAAAGTCCATTAGGTCCAGAATAAGATCGACGATTTTACCAAAGTCTTGTGTTATTTGATTTGGCAGATTTGGAGAATTTTTGACATCTTTGTACCATTTTGGGTCGAACAGCGGCGGATAATGCGTAATCAACCTGCTGGCGGTCGGGATACTGTCGATAATACAGTCGATCTGGTCGGCTTCCAGCATGGTTTTGGCCCAACGAAACCAACCCTCTCCAAGGAGAGTAGCGTCGATATCGTCAAGCTTGAGCGGCTTGTCATCTACAATGGTCCAGCCATAACACTTGGCGTACTGCAAAAATGGTTCTATAAGAGGGTCGCAATCGGCCAACACTTCTTGATTCCAATTATGCGGATCGTCTACGGCATATCCGAGCATGGACCCATACTCGCCATTACCTTTGATGAGTATAATTTGAGCATTTTGCCATTGTTGAACCATCTTATCGACCATTTCTGAGTTGCTATCCGCAACTTGACTATGAATCCAGCTACGAAGATTTGGGGCTTGTTTGGCTAACCACGAGAAGTAAACACCGTTGTGTTTGGGTCGTGGATATGGTGATGGGGATCGTCCACGAATAGTGGCAATATTGACCCATTTCGATATCCTTTGGTACTGGGCGTCGCCGCAGATGTCGCGGAGAGCGACCTGCATGCCGGCTTCGGCGTGTGCGGACGAGAGGAAACCATTGCCAAGTGCGCCTTGTTTGCTGCCCATGCCAAAATAATATTTGACAATTTGAAACCATGAGTCTGGATCGACCGAGATTGACGGACGATTGGCGACCATATCTCCGGCTATAATAATCCTTTCGCAATCCGACGGGGCAGATGGTAAAAGTCGAGCATCACCATGGGCATCGTGTCCGAGCAGATAGGTCTTCATAGGAATCACCTCTATAGTAGGGCTACTCTCTCTCCGAGATCGGGGCCATAGGGAGCGCTTACGGGGTATCATGGGGGTGATTGCCATCATACCCTGAAAGCGCTCTCTATCTGTTGACAAAAAAGCATAAAAACATCTTAAATTGCTTAGGGTCTACCTCTGTTGATAGGATATAACCTTATTTCTCCATTATAGCACACTTGATGTAAAATGTCAATGCTTAAGTGTTTTGTGTTAAAATGGTTATAAGATGGAGGAAAATGATGGATTTTGAGAGATTAGGGGCACCAGATGAGAATAAGGGAAAAATACTGAAGATGGAGGATTATCCACCGTTTGACTCGGAGCGGGCGAAGAAAGCGGTTGATGACGTTAAAGAGAAAATGACGCAGTCACCGGTGGAGCATGAAGAGATGGAGACGGAACGAGAGGTGTTTGCGGGAGATGCAATTTTTACGGATATTGATGGGACGCTGACGGATAATTCGGGGAGGATTGATCCGGAAAATGCAGATAGGTTGCGGGAATTTATGGACGGAGGCGGAACATTTGTGCCAGTGACGGGGCGGGCGAGGTTTGAGTCGGTACGGGGGATTGTGGAGCGATTGGATTTGCCTTTTATTATTATCAACAACGGAGCGGAGATTTTTAACAGAGACGGGGAGCACATCTATGAGAGCGTGATACCGGATGAACAGGTGCATGAGGCTTTCGCAATTGCGGAGCAAAATGGTTTGACTTGGATGCAAAATAAGCGGGATTTGGAGGGGAAAGAGTATCTTTTTTCTAATTTTACAGAAGAATCTGAGGCGGCGATGAAAGAGGTGGGGATTAAAGATACGGTGCGCAATGAGGAGGGACGAATTGGACTGTCGGCGAAACAAGCGACAGCGGAAGAGGTGATGGCGATACCTGGGCAAAATTATAAGATTCAGATGATGAGTCCGAATCCTGAGGCAGTGCAGAGGGCGTATGATGAATTTCAGAGGCTAGGCATACCGTGCATGTTGAACATGCAGAGTGAGAAGACGGGTAAATTTCACTGGGTGGAGGTGATAAAGGGGACGAAGCATGATACGATCCAGCGATTGATAGATATGGCGTTACCTGATGTGAAAGAGGTGATTACGATGGGTGATGGCGGCAATGATATATCGATGTTGAAGGCAGAGTATCGGGATGGCAATGGTAATCCGGTGGAGAATTTCAGCCTGGCGGTGCGCAATGCGTCGGAGAGTGTGATGGATTCGGTGAAGGCCGCGACATTGGACAGATATAACTCGCCAATGGCGGATCCGACAAAGGAATCTTTTGGAATTGCGGTGGCGAGAACGGTGGATTATTTGGAGAACAAGCACAAAATGGATGACGTATTGGCGGAGAGGAAGAAAATCTATGAGCGGGCGCGAAAGATTGGGTTGGTGTTGCCGGAGATAGCGCCATGGAGTGATTACCAAAAAGCGGTAGGATTTTAGGGCAAGTTAAAAGCGCCCTTGCGGGCGCCTTGTACTCAAAGAGTAGGAATAGCGGCATCATCCTTTGTGATGACTTTGGCGTTGTTGATTTTGCGAAGCAGATCCAACCAGTTTCTGGCGTGTCCATTTTCGCGGATAACCTTGATAAACGACCACAGCGCGGTGGCGGTGGTATTGACAGAGGTCAGTCCGGGATTGTAGGTCCAAGATTCGTCATATTCGGGGAATAACACTGTGAAATCGGGGGCCGTGAGGCCATCGCGAACATCTTCGCGCAGGTTTTTCTCGAAATCAGCGGCATGACCAAAGTGGAAATGAATCGACTGCTTATGGAGCTGAACGGCGGCGCGCGCCATATCGATATCCTTGTAGGCGTCGCCCATGGTCAATACAGTTTTGAGCTCGGTATAACTTGAGTCCTCAAAATTGCTAATGATGTCGAGGGTAGTCGGCAGCTTGGCGATGTTATCGAACAGCACTTCGACGCAATCCAGATGGTTGACGGCAATCAATTTGCGGGCGGCAGTGGTATTGTAGGGTTCGAGGTCGCGATTGATCTCTTCGGAGACGTCAGCGCCAATGATTTTGTGTACGGCAAAGGCGAGGTCTTTGTACTCTTGAGGTACGATACTGGTAGTCAGCGTACCTTTGAAAAAGTTGAAAGACTCGGGATCGTAGATGTTCGGTGCCAAAGCGTCAATGTCGGCGTCTCGGGAAATACCGAGATGCTCCAGGTTGCCAGACTGAACATAGCGTTCCAAAACGCGCTTATAGGCTACGTAGATGACGGCACGTTCGGCCGGCGTGATTTTGGGGGCGTGGGCAGTAGCTGCCCACCACTTGTCGCTGTTGACAATCAGGTCTTCCGGTTTTTCGATGATCATCTTGGCGAGATCATGTTCTGGTATAGAGATGCGATCGGTGGGGCGAATAGAAACACCGCCCATTTCGGCAATAACGGAACAGGGTTTGTTGAAGTTCCAGCCCAGGGCGCGGAGCCGAGGGATGCCGTCGTTCATGAATAGTTGTGCATAGCGACCGGTCAAAAAGTTGAATTCTTTGAAGAGGGGCTGAAGTACGACTATGGCCGTAAGGGTCAAATCGTAGAATTTCAGGCTCTTGGTGGCGTTATAAACGCCGTCAATGTCGCTGATGCAGATGAGATCTTGGTAAATCGCGTTGGTGCGTGCGATAATGTCGATTTCTGCGCGGGGTTTCCCGTATGACAAGTAGTTGTTTGTCATAGAGGGATCACCTTCCTTTCTCTTTTGTAAAAGTACACCCGCTCTCTAGGAGTGGGCATCTAAGCTAATTGTAGCATACTTTGGCTAAAAAGTCAATGCTTATATCTTGTTTTTGCTATTTATATAGGGTGGAGAGGTTGACGAAGGTATACTGTTCGGAGAGGCGGTTGATGATGCATTGGGCGGCGTCGACGCTTGTGCTATAGATATCGTGGAGCAAAATTATGCTGCCGGGACGGACATGGTCAATGACGTCGTTGCAGACGAAAGCGGCGTCTTTATTTTGCCAATCCCATGGGTCTACGGTCCAGAGGACAACTTGCTGGTTGAGGGCAGCAGCAGCGGTATTGACGTTGCGATTGATGCTGCCGTAGGGCGGGCGGAAGAAACGGACAAATTGGCCAGAGAAGGGTTGGATGGCGTTAGTGGTGGCCGTGAGGTCGTTGAGGATGGTGGCGTACGGGAAACGGGGGAGATTGCGATGAATCCAGGAGTGGCTGCCAATATCGTGTCCTTCGCGCGCTGCGCGGATGATTTGGCCAGCGAAGGCATTGACGCGGTGGCCGAGTACAAAAAAGGTGGCTTTGGCATGAGTATAGGCCAAGATATCAAGGAGTCGATCGGTGTGTTCGCTGGGACCGTCGTCGAAGGTGAGAGCGAGACATTTGGAGACGGTGCAGTCAACGTGGTCGGCGTCTTTATAGGTAAAGGGGTTGACGCCGAACATGGGTTCGGAGAATTCGAAATTGAGACGGCCTTGCAGGTCGGTGAATTTAATGCGCTGCTCGGTACCGTCCAAGCTGGTGATTAGCTCTTGATTGGCGCGGTCAATCGCAAAGCTGTCTTGGAGGATTTCGGCGGTGATGGGGTTTGGGGTAAGTTCACCGAGGATGGCGGGGTCGCGAAAGATTTGGGCCAGGGTATAGGGGGTTTTGGAGCTTTTATTGAAGGTCCAGGTGGATGAGTGCTGAGTGATACGCCCGGCGACGGATTTTTTAGAGTGCGTGAGTATGGAGACGAGATTGGCTTCTGGAGGATAATATTCGTAGGTGATGATTTCGTAGTCGACATCGGAGGTTTGGGATGGCAGAGTTAGGTACAACAGAGTACCGAGAATTATGGCGAGAAACGAGCAGAGAATAGGGACAAGAACGTCAGCAGCAGGGGTGGGAGGCAGGATGAAGCGGCGAGTAATGAAGAATTTTTTCATGAACTGCCTGCCTGTTTGATTTTGGCAACGGCAGCGATAAATTTGTAGAGAGTACTGGGGTTTTTGCGGGCGACGCGGTAAAATTTTTCCTGGAGATATTTCCCTGTCCCGATGTTTTTGGGGCTACCGACTGGCGGGAGATTAGAGTCTTTGACGGCGGCACGGAGTAGTTCGTATTTTTGGCTGCGCGGCTTGCTGGAACGGTAGACGGCGAGGCAATAAGAGTAACTCCAGCGGTATTTGATCCAGTTGAGGCAGTCGGTTTCGGCTGGGCTGTGGGGTCGGAACCATTTGGTGAGGAACTGCCAATTTTGCTGCCAGTTTTCGTATTTTAGAGAAGAGTTTTTGACGGTACTAGTCTGCGTGCCGTAGTGATAGGTGTAGAGTGGTTCGTAGAGGAAGGATATTTGTTTGGCGTGCTTGAGATAGGTGAGGACGAAAAGTAGGTCTTCGCCGAAGTTCAGTTTGGAATCAAATTTTAGTTGGTGTTGTTTGATGAGGTCGGTGCGGAAGATTTTATTGACGACGGAATAGAGGTGGCCGTTGTTGCCGAGCAGGCGGATGACGTAGGCGGACAGGCTTTCGGAGGGGCGTTGTTTGGCAACGGGATTGGTGAAGGCCTCAGTGGTGGTACTGGTGGATAGGCGGTGGTATTTAAAACCGCAGGTGACGAGATCACTGTTGGTAGTTTGAATCTTATTGAGCATCTTCTTGACGAATTGTTGGCTGATTTCGTCGTCTGAATCGGCAAACATGATGAACTCTCCGGTGGCTTTTTGGAGGCCGGAGTTGCGGGCGCCGGCGGCAGAGCCGGAATTCTTTTGGTTGATGAGGGTGATTCTTTTGTCTTGTTCGGCGGATTTTTCTAGGAGGTTGAGCGTATTATCGGTAGAGCCGTCGTTGACGAAAATGATTTGCAGATTTTTATAAGATTGATCGAGCACATCTTTGATGAGTTTTTGAGCGCGGTTGCCAGTGTTATAGAAGGGTATGATGATGCTGACTAAGGGTGAGCTCATGAGTTAATTTTAGCATAATAGAGAAGAACTAGGTGGTACGATTGGGTTTGAGGATTTTTTTGGCCAAGTTGATAACTGCGTAATAAATGAAGGTGGCGCAAAGGGAGATGATGAATAGACCGATGGAGATGAGGATGGTCCAGATGCCAGTTGGCTGCTCCAGGAACCAAGGCAGAGTTTGGCGGAAAAGCAGATCCATGAATAAGATGTGGATGAGAAAGACGCCGAGCGTGAAGCCGGATAGCGTGACGATGATTGATTTGGCACGCTGGCTTAATTTGGGGATATATCGATTGTGCATGGCTAGTAAGATAAGGCTGAACGAGAGGAGGATGGAGACGATGTTGAGCGGGTCATGGATGACGTCGACAGTGTCGACGCGGAGGCCTTTGAGAGAGAAAATGAAAGATAGTGAGATATTGATGACGAGCAGGGCAGCCGAACAGATGTAGATAAAGCGGCGATGGCGCAAGGCGAGCGAATATTCCGTGAGGTAATAACCCATGAGGTAAAGACCGACCCAAAGTGAAATGGCCGGCAAGAAGGATTGGGCGACGCTAATGAGATCACGGACGGGGTATAAGATTTTGAAGTCGCCGAGTTGGAAGAATAGGCTGATGGTTTGCTGGCAGAAGAAAAATATCGAAACTATGACAACGAAAACTAGGACTGGCATGAAATGTTTGCGTTCTTTAAAGTGTTTCAGGAACGGAGTGAGGATATAGAGTCCGGCCAGCATGGGGATGAACCAAAGCTGGTAGGCGAGTGATTTGGTACTTTCGACAACGTGTGAGAGGCCGCCGAACCAACCTTCGCGGATGGGGAAAATTGAGTAGAGGATGAAATAGAGGGCGAGGGTGCCGACGTATA
Source organism: Candidatus Saccharimonadota bacterium (assembly GCA_009783305.1). Classification (GTDB taxonomy): domain Bacteria; phylum Patescibacteriota; class Saccharimonadia; order Saccharimonadales; family Saccharimonadaceae; genus UBA2834. Next base: position 85,296 of record WRHJ01000002.1, on the reverse strand, counting down.
TGAGGGTTAGCCGCAAAACGTATTTTTTGAGGATAACTTTGAGGGGTAGGTCGGCTTTGGTTTTTATGAAGAGGGCGCCAGAAATCATGACAAAGACTGGGACGGCAAAGCGGGCGATGGTATTGAGAGCCATGGCGACGGGTTCGAGGTCGTGGCCTGATTCGCGAAGGAAGATAGCAGAAACGTGGATGATGATGACGGCAAATGCAGATAAGATCTTTAAGATATCAAAGGCATGGTTTCTGGTCTTCATCGTGCTATAATCATAGCATCGTATGAAAAAACTGCCGAATATTTTTTATCGCAAAAATCGGATTTTGTTGAAAGAGCTGGTACGGACGGATTTCAAACTGCGCTACCAGGGGTCGACTTTGGGGTATTTGTGGGCGGTGTTGAAGCCGATGATGATGTTTGCTGTGCTGTACGTGGTGTTTGTGAATTTCTTGAGAATCGGCGGGGATATACCGCATTTTGCGGTGTATCTACTGGCTGGTATTGTGTTTTGGAACTTCTTTGTAGAATCGACTAGCCAGGGGATGCAGGCGATTGTGATAAGGGGCGATTTGCTGAGAAAGGTGAATTTTCCGAAGTATATTTTGGTGGTGTCGTCTACAGTTTCGGCGTTGATAAATTTCGCAATCAACTTAGGCGTGGTGATAATTTTTGCCTTGTTGAACGGAGTGGTGCCGACGTGGACATGGCTGTTGGTGCCATTGTTGATTCTGGAGATGTATGCCCTGTCGCTGGGCTTGGCATTTTTGTTTGGCGCGATCAATGTGAAGTTTCGAGATATCTCCAGTATTTGGGATGTTTTGGTGCAGGCAATGTTTTATGCGGTACCGATTATTTATCCGATTACGATGGTAGCTGAGATGTCGGGGACAGTGGCAAAGATTTTGCTATTAAATCCGATTGCACAGATCATCCAGGACGTGCGTTACTGTTTGATCACGCACGAAGCGGTGACAGTGTGGAGTTTTGTGGGTAATAGTTTCGTACGATTGATACCGATAATTCTGGTGGTTACGATACTGATGCTGGCGTCGATGTACTTCCGAAAAAAATCCAAGTATTTTGCGGAGGAGGTATAGGTGAGTAAGGAAGTTGCACTGAGAGCTAATGACCTGCACAAGCGATTTTTGTTGCCGAAAGATAAAGCGGCTGGGTTGAAAATGGCGATTTTGAACCGGTTCAAAGGCATTAAAGGATACACGGAACAAAAAGTACTGAAGGGTATTAGTTTTGAGGTTTATAAGGGAGAATTTTTGGGGATTATTGGGCGAAATGGCAGCGGGAAATCAACGCTTTTAAAACTGTTAGCGGGAATTTATGTGCCTGAAAAGGGTTCGGTGGAAGTTAATGGCACTTTGGTGTCATTTATTGAGCTGGGGGTAGGATTTAATCCGGAATTGACGGGGAGAGAAAACGTTTATTTGAGCGGGGCGTTGTTGGGATTCTCAAATGAAGAAATGGAAGAGATGTATGAAGATATCGTGGATTTTGCAGAATTGGAACCGTTTATGGCCCAGAAATTGAAGAATTATAGTTCCGGCATGTATGTGCGGTTGGCATTTTCGATTGCGATCCGGGCGAAAGGAGATATTTTGATTCTGGATGAGGTATTGGCGGTAGGGGATGCGGCGTTTCAGGAAAAATGCAATCAATATTTCAAATCTTTGAAGGGGTCACAGACGGTAATTTTGGTAACGCACAACATGGCGGCGGTGAGGAATTTTTGTACCCGCGCGATGTTGATTGACGGTGGTGAAATAGCGGGGATTGGCAAGCCGGAAAAAATAGCGGAAGAATATTTGGAATTGTTTAAAAATTGAAGAAAAATCCCCTCGCGGAGGGGATTTTTTGAAGCTTATCTTTTGATTACCAACACGTTGAGTGCGTGGTAGTAGCAACCGCGTACGATGTCGTTGATCACATCGGAAAACGGCAGTTTATAGCTGATGAGGATGGCGGCGTTTTGCAACATGCTTTTGAAAGCAACATCCGTCTTGACGTCGTACAGATAGCCGAGTTGGCTGATGGACCAGTCGGCCGGTGTCTGGATATCGGTATTGAGGATGCATTGACCGCTCATGAAGTCGGATAGCACTTTCGGGCTGACGCCGACTGTGGCGCCGTCTTTACTGGTGCTGCTTTTAATCTGTTCATCGGAGAAACCCCAATCGTTTTTGAGGACGTAGATGGGCTCCTTGATGAGCTCATAAATGGCGGATTTGTCGGCGTCGCGCAAGATGTTGCAAAACAGCACGAAGTGCGGGTCGGCATCTGCGGGCAATTCGACGGTGATTTTAGCGTGCTGCACGATGGCGGTTTTTATGACTTCTTTGTCGAAATCACTGAGCCCTTCGGCATATTCGTCAATCTGCCCATTATCGAAGAGGACTTTCTCGATGGCCTCCAGATTGGAGTGGTGCAGATGCGGATCGGGCGCGTTGCCGGCTATTTGTAAAACCTGGTAATAATCGTGCAGGTAAGTCATAAGTTTAACGAGCGCTTTGCCGTGCTTGTCCAAACCGATAGCATCGGCAATGTCCATACCATGTCGAACCACGTCTTTGATGTGGCCGACGCGCAGCGTCATCTTTTGTGATGGATGCTGGGCGGACTGCTGGGCGTAAAACTCGAGGATAACAGCTTCTTTGACGTTAATGTGCATATCGTCCCACCTCCAAAAAATCGGATAGTTACAACTACCCTATCCTTTTATTATATCAAACTTCTTGTATTTTGTCAATAGGCATAGCGCTTTTGCTATCAAAATAACAGATAATGTGGTAGACTAGTGAGTATGAAAAAGGGATTATTCAAAGATAAGATTCTATTAATTACGGGTGGAACCGGGTCGTTTGGCAATAAGGTTCTGGAACGCTTTTTGCGGGATGATATCGAGGCAAAAGAGATTCGCATTTTCTCGAGAGACGAGAAAAAACAAGATGACATGCGAAAGAAGTATGCCGATGCTAAGTTGCGATTTTTTATTGGCGACGTGAGAGATAAGGCGTCGATTGAGTATGCGATGAGCGGAGTGGATTACGTGTTTCATGCGGCAGCTTTGAAGCAGGTGCCGTCTTGCGAATTCTTCCCGATGGAAGCGGTAAAAACGAATATTTATGGCACGGAAAATGTACTGAATTCGGCAATTCGCAACGGCGTGAAGAAAGTAATTTGCTTGTCGACAGATAAAGCAGCATATCCGATCAATGCGATGGGCATGAGCAAGGCGATGATGGAGAAGGTGGTGGTGGCCAAATCCAAGACCGTGCCGGAGGGCGGAACGGTGATTTGTTTGACTCGATATGGTAATGTGATGGGTTCGCGGGGTTCGGTGATTCCGTTGTTTACGAAGTTAGTGAAAGCCGGCAAGCCAGTGACGATTACGGCACCGGATATGACGCGTTTTATGATGACGTTAGGTGACGCGGTAGACTTGGTGTTATATGCGTTTGAACATGGCAAGCAAGGGGAGTTGTTTGTGCAGAAGGCTCCGGCGGCAACGATTGAGACGTTGGCGGTAGCGATTTCGGAGTATCACAGTGTAGATTATAGCTACAAAATTATAGGCGTGCGCCACGGCGAGAAAGACCATGAGGTATTGGTAACGCGGGAGGAAATGACGCGGGCGAAGGATTTAGGCAACTATTTCTTGGTGTCACCAGATGACCGCGACCTAAATTACAGTAACGATGGCAAAGATGATTTCTATGTTCCAGTCACGGCAAGAACCGCAAAGGTTAGGAGATATTCGTCTGATAGTACGACTCAGTTGGACACAAAGGGAGTGATTAAATTGTTGAAGCGTATGGAGGATATGGAATAGTGAAGATACTGGTCCTCGGCGCTAGTGGCATGTTAGGGCATATGGTCACGGCTTATTTCTTGGAGCGCGGGCATGATGTAGTGACGACATCTACGGATGAGCGTGGAGTGAATTATTATGATGCGTATAAAAATGTCTATGGGATCGAGAAGATTATTGGCGAGCAAAAGCCAGAAGTAGTGATAAACTGTATCGGGATCTTGAATCAGGTGGCGGAAGACAACCATGCGCTGGCGAGTTTATTAAATAGTTTTTTGCCGAATTATCTTGATGAATTGTCCGAGGAAAATGGTTTTAAGTTGGTTCATATTACGACGGACTGCGTGTTTAGTGGTGAGCGTGGTGATTATACGAAGGATGATTTTCCAGATGCGGAAACTTATTATGGATTGTCGAAAGCTCTGGGCGAAGTGAATAATGACCGGACGTTGACGCTGCGGACTTCGATTGTGGGTCCTGATCAAAATCCGAAGGGCATTGGTTTATTCCAATGGTTTACGAATCAATCTGGTGAAGTCGGGGGTTACACGAAGGTGATTTGGACGGGCGTGACAACTCTGCAGTTTGCAAAATGCATTGAAAAAGGTTTGGAGGCTAATTTGACGGGGCTGCATCACGCGGTTAATGGTGAGAAAATTAGCAAGTATGAGCTTTTGAGGTTGTTCGCCAAATATTTCAATACTGGTATTGAGGTTGTTCCGGACGATAATAAAAAAAGTGATAAGAGCTTGGTAAAATCTTCCGATGAGTTTGATTTTCAGATTCCGTCTTACGAAGAAATGGTAAAAGATATGCATGATTGGGTCATGTCTCATCCAGAGATGTACCCGGAATTAATAACAAAGGTGGTAAAAAAATGAAAGTAATGGTGATCGTAGGCACGAGACCGGAGATTATTCGGTTGTCGGAAGTAATCAAAAAGTTAGAGAAGTTTTTTGAGGTGGTGTTGGTGCATACGGGGCAAAATTTTGATTACAACTTGAATGAGGTTTTCTTTAAAGAATTGGAATTGAGGGAGCCGAATTATTATCTAAATGCACCTGGCAAGGATCTGGGGGAAACAGTGGGAAATATTATTGCGAAATCTTATGACGTGATGGCTAAAGAACAGCCGGACGCGTTGTTGATTTTGGGTGATACAAATAGTTGTTTGTCAGCTTATTCTGCTAAGCGACTGAAAATTCCGATTTTCCATATGGAGGCGGGAAATCGTTGTTTTGATTTTAATGTGCCGGAAGAAATTAATCGCAGAGTGGTGGACCATGTGAGCGATGTGAATTTGGCTTACTCGGAAAATGCACGCAGATATTTGATTAATGAGGGCAAGCGGGAAGATGATGTGTTCGTAACTGGTTCGCCGATGACGGAGGTGTTGGGCAGATATAAGGAAAAAATAGATGGATCGGACGTTGTAGAGAGATTAGGGCTGGAGAAGGGCGATTATTTCGTGGTAAGCTTGCATCGTGAAGAGAATTTAGACATAGGTGATAATTTCAAGATAGTTTGTGATTCGTTGAATCGTGTGGCAGAAAAATACAAGAAGCCAGTGATATTTTCAACGCATCCACGAACGATGAAGAGGATTGTAGATGAGAAGATTGAGTTTAGCCCGTTGATTAGGAACTTAGAGCCATTAGGATTTTTTGATTATGTGAAACTGCAACAAAATTCTTTTTGTGTACTTTCGGATAGCGGTACGATTTCGGAAGAGTCGGCGATTTTGCATTTTCCGGCTGTTTCGGTGCGATTGTCACAGGAACGCCCAGAGGCATTGGATGCAGGTACGATTGTGCTAAGTGGAATTAGCGGTGACGGGATAGTCAGCGCAATTGAGATTGCGACTGAGACAGAAGTTGGAAGTGAAATATTGGTGGCTGATTATAGGGACAAGAATGTGTCGGATAAGGTTCTGAAAATTATGAGAAGTTATACTGAAATTGTAGACAAGCGCGTATGGGGAAAGAAGTAAGGGAAAAGCAAAAACCAGAACGGATTCTGTTGATCTGCGATATGCCGCCGTGCACGAATTATTCGGGCGGAATTCATCTAAATCAGTTGGTGAAGATTTTGGTTAATTGCGGGCATCAGGTCTATTGTTTCTGTGTTTTAGATACTGAGTTAACACCAATGGTGACCGATGAGATAAATAGTGCGGTGGATTTTTGCGTGACTGAAAAACCAAAAGAAAATTTCGTTAATACAGCCGGAGAGAAAAGGTATCGGAGATTAGTAAAGCGCACGGCACAGAAGTGTATACAATATGCTGAGAAAAATGGGATTACAAAAATATGGTGTCCTTTGCAGGGCGAAGCGTTGGCGGATATTTTGAAGGAAGTACATGGAGCAATTGATGTGCCTTATGTTTTGCAAATCTGGGATCCAGTGGAGTGGTGGGCGTATGTGTGCCAATTCAGTAAAGAGCGGACGGAGAAATTGTTAGCAAAATATAAAAAATTAATAGGCGGTGCATGCAGATGTATAACGGCTTCGTCCAATATGTCGGAGGGTTATGAGAAGGAATTTGGTGAGAAAAAATTTATAGAAGTGACAACAATGCTAGAAGAGATCCGAGATGGTGCGCTAAAGGTAAAAAAGGATGGCAAGAAATTTATCATTGCGATGGCGGGGCAAGCCTATGCGAGTGACGGGATCGGGGCTTTGTTGGATGCATTAAAAAAATTGAATTGGAAGTATGCTGGAAAAAACATTTATTTCCAACATTACGGCAATAAGGGTACTGATTTTAATTTCAGTAAGTATGATGCGCGGCGGGTGCGCTTGATGGGGAATTATCCTCAAGCCAAGTTGAACCAAAGTTTGGCTAAAGTGGATTTGCTGTATTGTCCATATTTTTTTTCTGACGTGAGCGCTTTAAAAAAGGTGGCGGAATCTTCGTTTCCGTCCAAGCTGGTGACGTATTTATCGGTTGGAAGTGTGCCGATTTTAGCGCACGCGCCAAGCTATTCTTCGGTGGATGCATTTTGTAAAAAGAAGAACTGTGCGTTTAGGATTACGTCTAGTGAACCAAGTGAAGTCGAGCAGGCGCTAAAGGATATTTTGGAAAATTATAATCGCGAAAGCAAGTGCATGGTTGAAAATATTGTGAAGGCGCGAGAAGGGTTTGCGCCGGATAATGTGCGGAGACGGTTTTTTTGGGCATTGAACCTGGAGGGAAAGTGCGCGGTTGCTGAGAGCGCAGAGATGAAGAAAACTAATTCATTTAACAAGGAGTTTAGGAAACTTTTGCGGCGGCAGCGAATTGTCGGTATGCCCAGGAGAACTGTAGGATACGGGAAACGGATGGGGCGCTTGGTGCTGTCGAGTTCTGTACGGTCTTATGAGCGGCGCGCTGGACGCGCGAGTTTCAAAAAAGAAACTCGGAAGAAGAAATATATATTAGAACTGAATAATGTGGATTTATATGGAGCGGTTTTTAATGGATACGAGATCCAGCGTTTTATAAACAAGACCTCTGGAGATGTTTTTGCGCAGCAGATCGTGAATCATAAAGAAACAAAAGATAAAAATGCGATGGAATTATTTAATAGTCAATATGTGGCAAATTTGACACATCGCATATCTGGCGTGGAGGCAGAAGTTTTGGGAACAAAGGGGATGCTTTCAGTTGCGGATTTGGCATTAGAAAATTCCGCTTACTATAAAAAGGCGGATGTTTTGCATTTTCATATGTACCATAATATGTTTTTGTCGAATGCTTTTTTGGAGCGGATACCGCGCGATAAGAAGGTGGTGTTGGATCTGCATGATACGTACTTTCTGACAGATGATTGTGACTGCCGCGATTGCAAAAAACGCAGAGGCGATGAGACGCCAATCAAAATGCTGGAGGTATTCGATTTCGTAAATGAAAATGGCCATCAGTTGAATAATCAGCGGATGAAAATATTAAATTCGATAGATGCGGACTTTGTGGTGCATTCGGAATTTATGTTGGATCTGTTTAGGAGATCACCGATTACGAAGGATCTTAGAAAAGTGCACTATATACCGTTTGGCATCGATAGCGGAAAGTTCGTGAAGCGTAATGATGGTGTGAAGTTACGAAAAAAATACGGGATACCGAAAGATAATGTAGTGCTGTTTTGCCGCGCACAGCGGGTTTTTAAAGGAACTGAGTATATCGAAAAGGCGCTGCTGGCTATGAACATAAAAGAAAGTGTAACGGTCATAACGGTTTCTGAGACTGGTTTGTTGGACACTTTGAAAAATAAATACCAGATTATAGATCTTGGCGTGGTGAGTGACGAGGAGGCGTTGGTCGAATTATATAATTTGTGCGATATATTTCTGGCGCCGTCTACAGAGGAGAGTTTTGGATTTATGGCAATTGAGGCGATGTCGTGTGAAAAACCAGTAATTATTTTTGATGGTACTGCCCTGCCTTATACGACATTTGCGCCGGAGTGCGGCTATGTTGTTCCCAGGGGCGATTCCGAGGGGTTGCGGAAGGCAATAGAATTTTTGATTAAGGATAAAACGGAGAGGCGAAGACGGGGCGTGCTGGGACGAAAATTGGTGCTGGAAAATTATAGAATAGAAGATTACTACCGTCGGAATTTGGATTTATATGAAAGTTTGATGGACGAAGACAGTAAGAGGATTGAAAAGCAATACGAAAATATAGTTTTTGATGCGGCGGCGAAATCGTTGATCCGCAAGTTGGAGAAAGTGCATGGCATGTTGTTCCCGAAGCAGGATTTTGCGAGTATTTTTCCAGACGCGCCAAATTATAAGAACGCTAGTTTGTCTCACAAAATTGATTACAGCTCAGATAATGTGCAGGGGATTTTGCGCAGATACAATATCGCGATGTATGATATTTTGAAGAAGAATAGACGTCAGAATTTGACATTGCAGGTGATGGGCGCCGTGTTGCCAAGCAGGATTTTGAAATTGTTTGGAAAAGAAAAGGACAACAAATGAAGACAAACCCCAAAGTGTCGATTGTAATACCGGTGTATAACGGTGAAAAATATATGCGCGAGGCGATTGATAGTGCCCTGGCACAAACTTATAAAAACATTGAAGTGGTCGTGGTAAATGATGGGTCGACGGATCGAACTGACGAGATCGCAAGATCATATGGCGCGAAGATTAAATATTTGAAGAAGAAAAATGGCGGGGTTTCGACGGCGCTGAATATGGGCATTAGACATATGAGCGGAGATTTCTTTTCGTGGCTGTCGCATGACGATGTTTATGAAGCGGGGAAAGTGGAAGAGGAAATAAATTTCTTGTTGAAAAATAAGTTGTTGAGTAAAGATATCCTATTATATTCTGACTATTGTTTGATTGACGCGCGATCAAAGTTTTTGACGGATGTAGCAATCAATCATGGGTTAGTAAAAGACAAGCCTATGTATGCGTTGTTTAGAGGATTGATAAACGGGAACACGTTGCTGATACCAAAGAGAGCATATGAAAAGTATGGTACTTTTGACGCTAGACTACGATGCGTACAGGATTATGATTTGTGGTTTAGGATGTCTAAAACATATAAGTTTGCGCATTTTCCGGGTGTAACAATAAAGTCTAGATACCACTCAAAACAAGCGTCGCACACAAGCCCTTTGGTTAAAAGTGAGGGTGATAGTCTATGGCTGAAAATGATCAAGTCTACGAATAAAAAAGAACGAATAAAACTAAATGGCAGTGAATATGCTTTCTTTTGCCAGATGTCGAGATATTTGAGAAATACGCCCTATGAAAAAGCTCTAAGATATTGCGAGGGAGAAATGGGCAAGTTGGTTGCGAAAAATGTGCCGCAAGAAATATTTATCAGCTATTCTAAGCCTGGAGTATTTTCGAAAAATAAAGTGATCGGAATATTTCAATTGATGCGCAGGGAGGGAGTAAAAAATGCGCTACATAAGGTGGCCAAACGAATAAAAAAGAAGTCCGATGCGTAAGAAAATAACTATCGTAACTATGACCACTGGATTTGGCGGGATCGAGAGGTTCGTGGCGACACTGTCTGGGATGTTTGCGGAGGATTACGAAGTAGAGATAATTGCAACTTATGGTAAGAAGGGTAAGGAAGCTTTTGTATATCCAAAAAATGTCAAAGTGAGGCATCTGGTGGCAAACGTTCCGGAAATGATTTCAGCTAAGAATTTGCTCAAAAAATGCGATGCGATCGGGTTGGTGAAGGAAGTTCCTAGACGGATAAAAATAAACTACACCAAGTGGTTGTTAAATAGAAAAGTGCTGAGGGAACTTGATACGGATATCATCATAACGGAACGGTCTTATTATTCTAAGTTGGTTGGGAAATACTGTCGGCAAGATGGCATAATCAAAATTGCCACCGATCATAATTTTCATCAAGAGAACAAAAAATATATTAAGTCTTTGATAAATTCGGTGAAAGGTTTTGATTATCTAGTGGTGGCAACGCGCGAATTGTATGATTTTTATAAAACGAGAATCGGCGGCGTGAAGTGCGTGTTGATACCTAATCCGTTACCTGAAATGCCAAAAAAGAAGGTGAGCTTACGCGAGAAAAACCTAGTGGCGGTGGGTCGGTTTGCGCCGGAAAAAGGTTTCGATGATCTAATTAGAGTTTTTGAATTAGTGCATAAACAACTGCCTGATACTAAATTGTTTTTGGTAGGCGATGGTTTGGAAAAACAAAGAATACAGAAACTGGCAAACGATAGCGTGGCGAGAAAAAGAATTATCATGCCTGGTTTTCTGAAGCAGAGTGAAATTGAAAAGTATTACTACGAGAGCTCAGTGTATGTTATGACTTCGCATACTGAAGCGTTTGGATTAGTGTTGGCAGAGGCGATGAGTTATGGATTGCCGTGTGTTGCGTTTGATAGTGCATCGGGGGCGAGAGAATTGCTGAGCAAAACTGGTATTTTAGTGAAGAGTCGTGATTGCGCCAAAATGGCAGATAAAATAGTTGAATTGTTACAAGATGATAAGAAAAGAAAAATGTTGGGCGAGTCAGCGTTTGTGAAAGCTAAGGAATTTGCCCCAGAGAAAATTATGCGTCTGTGGCGAGATATTCTATAATGGGGTATGACAATAAGGGAGTAGTATGTCTAATTTAAGAAGTGGCGCTAAAAAGGTGGTGAAAAAAATAGCTCGGCCTTTTGTGGGGCCAGTCATAAATAAAGTTACGAATCGAGTGGCTTCCGTGGTGGCATTACAAGAAGATGCGCGCGAATGCCAGGAGCGTGCGGCACTCAGTGATGATATAGCTAATTTAAAGGGCCAACTTGGAGACATAGAATACGAAGCCGGCAATATAATGTATTACCATGGCGGAAGTGGAAACCATGGGTGCGAAGCGTTGGTTAGAACGATCGCGGATATTTGTAAGATAAAACGAGACGACCTAGTGGTTTATTCATACCGTCCGGAGGAAGATAAAAAATACCATTTGCTCGATAGGGTGGCGTTTTTTAAAAAATCGGAACTGAGGGCGGATGAGTTAAATGTATCGTATAGGGCCGGATCCATAGCTATGTCGATTGGTGGAGATAACTATTGCGGATATCCTATACCGCAATTGGCAAAATATAATAGAGAATTCCATAAGAGAGGCGTGAAGACCGCGCTGATTGGATGCAGCATAGAGCCCGATAATTTGAACCATGGCGAGATAGTGGGCGATCTGTGTCAGTTTGATTTGATAACGGCGCGCGAGACTATAACATATGAAGCGTTGAAGGAAGTTGGTTTGACGAAGAATCTACACCTAATTCCGGATAGTGCTTTTACGCTGCCTAAGGAGTCTAGCGACCTTAAATTGCGTCCTAAAACTATTGGCATAAATGTTAGTTCGATGGTTTCGAAAAATGATGATGAGGATGTGGTTTATGGGAACATAATAAATTTAGTTGAGTATATTATGAAGAATACCGATTATAATGTTGCTCTCATACCTCATGTAGTACAAGATTTTAACGATGATTTATCTATTCTGAAAAATATCTTCAACCATTTTAGCGATACTACCGGGCGAATACGATTGATTGGGACGCAATATAACACTATGCAAATAAAGGATATCATTAGCCAGTGCCATATGATGGTGGCGGCGCGGACGCATTGTTCGATTGCGGCATATTCGATGAATATCCCAACGTTGGTATTGGGCTATTCTGTAAAATCGCGCGGTATTGCGAAGGATATTTTTGGAACTGACGAAAATTATGTGAAAAATATTCATGCAATAAAGGCGGGTGACGAAATAACAGAATCATTCAAGTGGTTGGATAAGAACTGCGCAAAAATTAAGGCCCATTTGGTGAAGACTATGCCCAGGTACATAAAAAATGTTCAGAAGTTAGGACAAGTTTATGAAGAATTAAAAAAGAAATCTCCCATGAAGCTGTCCGAGCAGGCAATGCGCTTCAAGATTGATGGCGCTATCGTAGCAGCTAAACCTGTTCGCCCGGGGGAGTATCAAAAGGGCGTCGTGAGTATTATCACGACCTGTTATAACAGTGAAAATTATTTCTTTAGGTACTTAGACTCAATATTGAATCAAACTAATCATAAAATTCAGTTAGTTATCGTGAATGATGGTAGCACTGATGATACTGAGCAGATACTATTGAACTATGTGCCGGTGCTGAATGCTAAAGGCGTAGAGGTTATTTATTTAAAACAAGAAAATCGAGGGATTGGCGCAGGGTATGATTTGGCAATTAAATATTTAGATGGGGAATATTTCTGCTGGAATGACTCAGATGATTTTTATGCGTCTAATTTTATAGAGGCGGCTTTGAAATATTTCAAGCAGAACCCTAATCATAAGATATTGCGGCATGATGGGTATTTTGTGCCAGAATCGGAAATTGATTCTGCGGTTGGTCGAACGGATTTTCCACTATTCTCAATCTCCAGTCCTGATCCGCATGAAAAACATTTGTTTATGAATTCCATGTTAGAGAGGAACTTCCATTTTGGTAGGATATTCCTGAATACAGAAGCATTTGATTCGGTAGCTGACAGGAATTTATTCCATTCTCGAGCTGGCCAACAATGGCAGATGTGCTTGCCGATGTTTTATAATTTTGAATCACATTACATTGACCAGAGTTTGTTTTATTGTTTGGTTAATCCGAATAGCGTATCCAGAGACGTACTAAATAATAAACGGAAGATCCATAATCAGCTTGGTCAGTATGAGGCAATCTTGAATAATGTGGTTGATAAAATGAATCCAAAGAATAAAAAATATTTAATGAAATTGATAAAGCAAAAATATATTGTGATGAATTTGGATTGGGCGAAAACTAATGGCGATGAGGTTAGTATTAAGAAATATCAAGGGTTATTTGATAAATATGTGGCTGATGACAATATTTACCAAAAAGAAATTGACAAGATTGATGAGTCTGTGAACAAAAGCAAGGTCAGCTAGGGGCGCAATAAACTTGTTTGGTTGAGCCGTCGTAGAAGATGGTGCCGTTCTGGAATTTTTGTGAAATAACATCATCTGATTCCGATTGGTTAGCGATAGGCCTGCCAATTTTGCCAAGACTACCGCCATTTTTGGCCCAGTAGTCATGGAGGGGACCGTGCGCCACGACCCAAGCTTTAGTGTCGGGATGGTATATTATGGTGCCGTGTTCGAAAGTCTGCCAGATGCGACCGTCTGGCTCATAGTGCTGCATGGTGATCGGAAAACCAATATCAACCGAATCATTTATGGCAACCTTCCAGCCGCTATAGAGTTCGGGGCTTTGCATACTAATGGCTTTGTCGCCTTTGGCTATGATTCCACCCTTTTCAAAATCTTGCCAACTCCATATATCTTTTTCTTGAAATTCATTGGTCGGTTTTCCGATTACGCCAAAGCTGCCACCAATGGACCCCCATTTAGTATGAATTGCCCCGTCCATCACTTCCCACGCTCCGGTGTTGGGGTGATAAATAATGGTGCCGTTCTCAAAAGTCTGCCAGACGCGACCATCGGATTCGGAGTTAGTGCCACTTTTGGGTTTGCCAAGTTTACCTAAACTACCGCCTAGCGCGGCCCATCTATTGTGGACAGTGCCGTTTAAGATCTCCCACGCTCCGGTGTTGGGGTGATAAATAATGGTGCCGTTCTCAAAAGTCTGCCAGACGCGACCATCGGATTCTCTGTGGTACACGCCAATTGCTTTGCCAATGGCTCCACTCAATAATTCATAGCGTTCTTGCAGTTCGTCTGGGACGGACATGCCAACTGTACTACCAAACCAGTCTGTGAAATAAGAGAAGAAGTTGCGATTACCATATGAGGAACAAGCGTCGCCGCTTCCATAGCTGGAAGCAAGTGCGGCAGCGTTGGGGCGATATGGGGTGTAATTGTATAGTCCGGCGGTGGCTTGGTTCTCTATAAATACTGTAGAGTAACCGCAAACACCAGTACTGGGATGCCAGGGGATATTGTTGTTGCGCCCGGCAACATAATTAAACCCAGTTGGATCAGCTCGGTAGCGCTTGAATTGACGAGCGGCGTAATAAATTTGGTTGAAAAATCCATAATATACCGAGTCGCAGAGGGCAGTGTCAGGGCAACCGTAGCCCATGGCGGAACGATATTGAAAATTAACTTGAGGATATGGAGGATTTCCGCCGTTTTGGCGGGCTAGCCATGAATCGCGCGGCCAAGTGTCGGTGACTAATCCTTGCTCTTTTTGGAGCTTTACGATGAGAACCTGAGGGTTGATGCCACAGCTTTGTGCCACACCATAGATTATTTCGGCGGCCGACTGATTGATGGCTCCATAGCCATTGCAAAAAGCGTCAGCAGATTTAGTGTTCGTAGTCTCACGATAATCTTTGAGGCAAGGGGCGGCTTCTTCTGGTTTGGTCGGGTGGGTGTAGGTGTTACAAATTGGGACTTTATTGTTGAGAAAAGCCTGAATCTGTTCGACGGTCATGGTGTCTTTGTTGTAAAAAACTGCGTCGTCGATAATGCGACCCGGATTGAATTTTGACATGTCGGCAGCTGCGGCGCCATTGTTGTTTTGGATGAAGAAGGTGAAGGTAACGCAGAGAATTGTCAAAGATAGCAGGATGAGAGGGACTTTAGTTCTCGTCATTTCGTAACCTCTACGTCGTAGTTGGAAGAGTTAGCCGTGATGCCTCCAAGGGAGTATGTAATGAGCAAGGACCAGATGCCGGAGGCCGGAAATTCGGAAATTGGTACTGTAAGGGTTTCGCAATTGGTGTGCGTAGCATCGGCAAATCCTCTGGAAGTTTTGATGACGACGGTAGGGCCTTTTGAAAAAGTAAAGGTGCAGGTACCGCCATCCCTAATAAGGCTTTCGACGTAGGCTTTGACTTCTATGCTTTGACCATATTGCGAAGCGTCGACAATAAAGATTGAGTAGTCGGCAATGGTTTGAGCGTTTTTGTCCTCGTTATCTTTTTTAATGTTTTCACCGGCGCTAATTTCATCTTGGGTGGGGGGATTATAATTAATACTAGAATCAATTTCAGAAGATGAATTTTCGGTCGATTTAGTGACGAGCATTAAAAAATAGAAGACCACGGCGGCTGCGATCAGAGCCAACAAAACTAGCATGACGATAGGGAGCTTATTTCTCTTTAGGCGCTTTTTGTTTTTCATAGGGTTTCTCCGTTGTTAGTTTAGCATAAGCTGGCTTAGAAGTCAATGAGAGGACCACGGTGCTACAGATGAGGCAGAATAAGTAGACGTGCAGGGCGTTGGGATAGCCGGAAAAGAAATACCATTGGATGAGAAAGGCTACAAAAATAGCCCAGAGGAATTTGTATTTGTGCGATATTCGGAATAGGAGAATGATTAGTATGACAAAAAGTATTAAGCCAATGAGGCCATTTTCGAGCAAGGTTTCGACGTATTGGTTTTGAGCGATTTCGGTGTCGCCGATTTGGTCGGGAAAATAATGATGCAGGATGAAGCCGGTACTGCCAATGCCGGTACCTAAGATGATGTTAGTTGGAGTTTTAGGCCAAATTTCGAGCGCAAGTCTGGACAGGAAATTCCGGGTATCGGTGGAATCTTCGACGTAGCCACCTTGAATAGGTGCGTCGGACGATGGTGTTTCGGAGGAAGAGGCATGGTCGGATGATCTAATGTCGATAATACCAAGTGATAATTGATGGATGGTGCGCGAAACGGCAGCGTAAAAATTGTCATTGATTCTGGGGTTGAGTTGCGCAGATATACCTTGGATGGACAATGTTAAGACGAAGGATCCGATAATTATGAGTAAGGCAATGAGGCCCTTTTTGAAGTTTTGCCAATTGATAATAATGAGGGCGATGACGCCGGTGGCGAGAGCATAGATGGCGCCGCGCGACATGGTGAGAAAAACTGCAACGAGTAAAAGCACGAGACAGATATTGAGAGCATGGTGGTTTTTATGGTTAATAAATTTTTGAAGCAATAGGAGAATTGGTATGAGCAGAAGGCTACCAAAGAATTGCGGTTCGATGGTGAATCCGGTAACACGAGCAAAACCAAATTGGTTGGCAAGACAACCGTCGCAAAGCAATGAGACGCTTTGTGGCAAACCAATAATTTCGGCAAACATTTGGAAAAGTCCGAAAATGGCCATGAGGCAAGCACTGATGATGAGAATTTTTAAAAGTGCTGGGATAATTTTGGGAAGATTTTTGTACGACAAAAAAGCAAGGAAGCAGACGAATAATAGCCAGATAATGCCAGATATGAGCACCCCTTTGATGAGGTTGGGGGCCCAAAAAAGCGAGATGGTGCTTAGTAAGCAAAAAGTAAAGATGAGCCGGACGGCTTTGTTTTTGATGAGATTGCGACGATTGCGCCAAATTGGTCCGAGGTTGATGAGGGCGAAAAATACTAGGTAAATTTCAATGAGCGAAATTTCAAAATTGAGACCATGGCTCTGACCAAAATTAAGCATGGGATAGAAGCTGAAGAAAATCATCAGGGGCATGAGCAAGAAAATGAAAGTGCGAAAATCGACAGAGATTTTTTCTAACTTCAGGAAACGGATGATTTTTTGCTTCATGGTACTTCTATTATATAATAGAAGTATGAAGATATCTTTTGTGGTGCCGGTTTACAATGAGGAAAAGGGGTTACTGAAATTCTATAATGAGCTGTTTCTGCCGGAGGTGAAGAAAATAAATATTGATTACGAAATAGTTTTCGTGAACGATGGCAGCGAAGATAAGACTCTGGAGATTTTACAGGAATTGGCGGCACATCAGAAGTCCGTGAAAGTACTGAGCCTGTCGCGTAATTTTGGAAAAGAAATGGCGTTGACGGCAGGGTTGCGCGAGGCCACTGGAGATGCGGTAATCACGATGGATGCTGATGGGCAGCAGCCACCAAGTTTGATTTGGGATTTTATTAAAAAATGGCATGGCGGCGCGGAAGTGGTGACTGGCGTGAGGGGAAAGTTTGAAAAACATGGACTGGTGGCAAAAATTGGTTCGAAATTATTCTATTGGATATTGAGGCTGTTGGGCACAAAGGATACAGTGCCGGGCAGTACAGATTTTCGTCTGCTGGATAGGGTAGTAGTGGATGAATATAATAAGTTGACGGAACATGGGCGGATCACAAGAGGGCTGATTGATTGGATGGGTTATCGCAGGGAATATATAAACTATGTTTATGGCAATCGATTGGCGGGAAAGCCAAGTTATAATTTCCGGAAATTGTTCGGTCTGGCGATTGATAGTTTTGTGAGCATGAGCAGCACACCGTTGGTGATTTTTGGTTGGTTTGGGGCGATTATCACATTTCTTTCGGGCATATTGGGACTATTTGTAATTATCCAGCAGTTTATTATGGGAGATCCAATGGGGCTGCGGTGGACGGGTCCGACGATGTTGGCGATTTTTATTACGTTCTTGGTAGGGTTGCTGCTGATTTCTCAGGCAATTACGGCGCTGTATATCTCGCATATTCATGCGGAAACTCAAGGCAGACCGCTGTTTATTGTCGACAAAAAGCAGTCAAGGAATTTGGATGGAAAAAAGAAGTCCTAAGCAACGAATCGTAGAACATCCTTTGTATGTAAGACATAGAGACAAGGTGAGATTTATGATGGTGGGCGGGGTGAATACGGTACTGGATTTTACAATTTATGGACTGCTGGTAAGCGTCTTGGGATTTTTTGCAGTAGTGGCCAATATGATTTCGACGGTGATAGTGTTGACAATAAGCTTTGGGCTAAACTATAAGTTTGTATGGCAATCAAAAAAAAGCAAACGGGAAACGGCGCCTAGGTTTGTGATCATATCGCTATTTTCGGCTTGGGTGGTGCAGTCGGGAATTATTTGGATAATTGTGACCATTTTTGGAACCGATGACGTGATTAGTTTGTTGGCTAAGGTAGTTGGGATTTGCGCTGGAACGATCACGAATTATTTGGGCTACAGATACATTTTTCGATAAAATATGTTATGATATAGGATATGAAGCGGAATCCGAATTTTGTTTTTCATGTTTGTTTGGCGCTCGGCGATATTTTGGCATTGCTGGCATCTTTTACTTTTGCCTATATTCTGCGCGTGACATTGACGGATCGACCGTTTGTACCAATTTCTTCGATGTCGTTTATCATGTCAATCGTGGTGATGATACCAATTTGGCTGGCGGTGTTTTTCTTTTTTGATCTGTATGATGGGAAGGTATATAAACATCGCGTAAAAGAGTTGGGAAGGTTGTTATTGGCGTCAATTGTAAGTATGACGATCATGATTAGTTTCGCGTATTTCACGGATTATGATATGTTCCCGGCAAAGTTAGTGCCGATTTATGCCCTGCTATTTAGTTTTGTGCTGTTGCTGATGAACCGCTGGATTATTAAAGGAGTAAGGGGAGCATTGCTGCGGCGAGGGAAGGGGGCGCTAAGAGCAATTATTGTGGGTGATAGTCCGGCAACGCGGTCATTGATTCGAGAGTTTGTGGAGAATCGCAAGTCAAATTATAAAATCGTGGCAATTGTGGCAAATGCGGGGACGATACCAGAAAAGTTACGAAAATTTAAATATGGTTCTGTGGCGTCGGCGATTGCGGAGACGAAGGCGGATATCATAGTACAAACTGACGACGTGAATTTGCAGAAGAATTACCAGATGTCGGTGGATAATCATTTGCGGTATATGTTTGTGCCGGATCAGGAGTTTATATTGTCGGGGAATAATGAAATTGAATTCTTAGGTACTTTGCCGACGATTCAAATTAAGACGACGCCATTGATGGGTTATGGGCGGCTGGTGAAGCGGGTGAGCGACATTGTGTTTGGCGGGATTCTGGCAATTGTTAGTTCGCCGGTTTTATTGGTTTTGATGATGATTAGCAAATTGAGCAGCCCGAAGGACAAAGTGTTTTTCAAACAAAAACGTTTGTCGATATATGGAAAAAAGATTTATGTTTATAAGCTGCGTTCGATGAAATCAGAATATTGTAATATAAGTCCGGAAGAGGCGTTTGCGAAAATGGGAAAACCAGAGCTGGGCAAGAAATATCGTGCAAACGGTGACCAATTGAAAAATGATCCGCGGGTGACTAAGTTTGGGAAGTTTTTGCGGGCGACATCGCTGGATGAACTGCCGCAGGTATACAGTGTGCTGAAAGGTACTATCAGCTTGGTTGGGCCGCGCGCATTGGTGCCGGGAGAGTTGAATAAATATCCAAATAAAAACTTAATTTTGTCTGTAAAGTCTGGGCTGACGGGTTTGGCGCAGGTGTCAGGCAGGCGCGACATATCATTTGAGGAACGCCGTAACTTGGATGTGTATTATGTACAGAATTGGTCGTTTTTGCTTGACTTGCAGATCATGCTGCAGACGGCTTGGATGGTGGTGACATGCCGGGGCGCAAAATGAAAGTCGCGCTAGTTTGCGATTGGCTGGATGGTATTGGCGGGGCAGAACAAGTATTAAAAGAATTTCATAACTTATACCCTGAAGCGCCAATTTTTACATCAGTTTATCGTCCGAAAAAAATTGATTGGTTTATTGATGCCGACGTGCGGACGGGGCGGCTAAATATATTCCCGACGGGACTACGCAAATTTATTCCCTTTTTGCGCAATGCCTATTTCAACCGGCTGGATTTGTCGGGATATGATTTGATTATTTCCTCGTCTGGGGCAGAAGCAAAGGGCGTGAAAAAGCGAGGGGATGCGGTGCATATTTGCTACTTGCATGCTCCAACGCAGTATTATTGGCAAAAATATGATGATTATTTGCGGAATCCGGGATTTGGTTTTTTGGATCCGCTAGCTAGGCTTGGACTGAAATTGTTAGTTGGCAGGTTGCGCAAAATTGATTTTGAATTTGCACAACGGCCGGATTTTATTGTGACGGCTTCAAGTTATACAAAAGCGGAAATTAAAAAGTATTATGGCCGCGAATCGACGGTAATTTTCCCACCAGTAAATGTGGCGGGTTTTGGCAGTGGCAAAAAATCGGAACGATGGGGTTTTGTGGCAACTAGTCGACAAGTGCCGTGGAAGCGGCTGGACCTGGCGGTGAAGGCGTGTGCGAATTTGAGTGAACCCTTAACTTTAGTAGGCGGCGGTTCAGAACATAAAAGATTGCAGAAATTGGCTAGCGGACAGCCGGAAATTAAGTTTTTGCCGACGATGGGCGCAGCAGATATTAAGAAGATACTTGGAAAATCAAAGGGATATATCTTCCCTAGCCTAGAACCTTTTGGGATTGCGCCGATTGAGGCATTGGCGGCGGGGACGCCAGTGATTGCCTTTGGGGAAGGGGGTGCGGTTGATTATATTGATGATGGGAAAAATGGCGTGTTATTTAAAAAGCAAACGGTGGCGTCGCTGATAGGCGCGATTAAGAAATTTAATAAGAGCAAGTTTGATAGAGGGGAAGTTGCAAAATCGGCAAAGCGTTTTTCGGATGGTAATTTCAGAAAAGAATTTGCTAATTTTGTTAAAATGAAGCTATGAACACGCCGACCAAAAAACAGACTGCGCTGCTAGAATTTATTGGGGAATTTACGGAGAAAAATGGGTATTGCCCATCTTATCGGGAAATTATGCACGCTATGCACCTGAAGTCGGTATCGGCGGTGGCAGAACATATTGAGAATTGCGTGGTGGCGGGGTTTTTGAGAAAAGTGCCAAAATCGGCACGTTCGCTTGAGGTAATTAAGCCTCGGACTTATGAGGAAACTGTTGGTTTGTTTCAGGAAAAAATCGTCTCTCTCACGGAGGCCAACCCAGATAATCCAAAGATAGCGACATTGGTTGAGGCGGCAAAAATTTTGGGTATAGAGCTCTAGGAATTTAGGCTCATTTATGGTAGAATAGATGGATGCAAAATAAGTCAATTGATGGGCTGACGAGACGGAGCAGTGCGCGAAAGAGGACTGCTAAGCCAATGCCCAAAACGATGCCGGTGGGGCGACGGGTGGAAATAAAAGATGTTGAAAAAAAGATTGATGGTAAACATGATGAAGCTATTAGGGATTTTTTGAGCAGCGTAAAAGATGATGATCCGACAAACTTAGTGAGCGAGCATATAGAAAAAGATGAGAAGAAATCTAAGAAACAGAAAAAAGTGAAGAAGGACAAACCTAAGAAGCCGCTGGGCAAAAGGATTCTTAAGGTAGCTTTATGGACATTTGGCGGTTTGTTAGTGCTGGCGATTGCGGCTGTGGTTTGGTTGTATATTCAGGGTAATGATTTAATATCAAGAACGACGGGGGGCAGTTTGTGGAACACAATCTTTGCGGACCCGGAAACACCACTGGAGGTTGATGCAATTTCGGGACGAACTAATATTTTGATTTTTGGCACTGAAGGCTATTCGATGGATGACTCTAATCATCCTGGCTCTCAGTTGACCGACACAATCATGGTGGCATCTTTGGACCAAGATTCGGGAGATATTCGGACTATGAGTTTGCCAAGGGATCTAAAGGCTAGGACGTGCACGGCAACTTCTAAGATAAACGAGGTCTATTGGTGTACTTATTTAAAAAGTAAAAATACGGAAGAGAGCAGAGCCGAATATGAGCGCTTGGCGGCAAGGGAATTAGCAAAGCAGGCTGAAGAAGTACTGGGTATTGGAATCCAATATTTTGTTCATGTCAACTGGCAGGCGTTAGTGCAGATTGTAGACGCTTTGGATGGGATTGATGTAGCATTTGTTTACCAAGGGACCAACTGGACGGGCGACGAGGTGGCAATTGAGACTCTAGACAAAAGGGGTTTACGGGATTATTGGGATGCAAGAAAACAGAGGTGGTTAATAGATTATAAAAACGGAGTGGTAGCACATTTGGATGGGGAACATGCGTTGGGAGTAGCGAGAGCGCGAAATGCATATGGCGGTTATGGGAGTGGAAGTAATTTCGGCAGGGAACAATTTCAACAAAAAATTATTCAGGCCACAATCATGAAGGCAAAGAAGACTAATTTTGCAACCGATTTTATGGCAATGATGAGCATAAAGGGCGCGATAGGTGATAATCTGAGGTCGGATTTTAAGGACATAGAATTGAAAACGTTATTTAGAATTATGGGGAAGATTGATATGGGAGGGATGAAGACGGTATCCCTGCAAGACACCGACGATGGATCTAGGTTGTTGACGACTGGTTCCCTGGAGGCTAGTAATGGGAATTGGTATTCTTACGTTTATCCAGCCGCTGGAGTGGGGAAATATTCGGAGATTCATGAGTATGTGGCACGTAAGTTGAGCTCGGATCCGGTAATGTCTGAAAATGCCAGAATTGTTGTAATGAACGCGACTAGTGCCTCGGGGATAGCAGCGAGCGAGGGGACTAAGTTGAAAAACAAAGGTTATAATGTAATACAAAATGCAAATGCACCGAGTACGTTGGGCGAGGTGGAAGGCGTGAAGATTTATCAGTTGAATAAGAGCATGGCTGGAACGGCGAAGGCGCTAAAGAAATTTTATAGTAATGTTGTAATTTCAACCAAAATTCCAGATTCCTTGACAAATTATAAAGCTGATTTTATAGTCGTGATTGGCAATGGCTACGCGGCTGAGGACTAGGAAGTTTTCCACAGTTCTGAGTAGAGCTTGACTTTTTGAACTGCTTGTGCTATAATGGATTTATTCCGTAGAGCCGGGCTGTGATTTTGGTTGGTTGTTCCCTGCTCTATTTCTTAGAAATAAAGAGGCGGCGATCGCGGCCTTCGCCTTCGCTATGAGTCTCAATGTCTGAATAATCTTGGGCTAGTTTGTGCACTACCCTGCGGTCGGCAGCGTTGAGGTCTAAGGTTTTGGTTTGTCCGGTTTCACGGACCTGTCGAATCCAATTTTCGGCTTGGTCGCTGATTTTATCGGCGCGTTGACGTTTGTAATCGGCAACGTCGACATTGACGCGAGTAACTTCAGCTCCTCGAGAAATGAGGGTGGTCATGACAATATGCTGCAGCGCGCGAAGATTATCGGCATTTTTGCCAATCAATAATGAATTTAGGCTGGTAGAGGGAACGGAAAGTTGGATGACGTCATCTTCGATAGTGGAATAAACAGCTACATTGATGCCGAAAAAGGACAGGAGATCTTCTAGATATTTGGTGGCAAAGCGAATACTTTCATCTTGATTCATAATTCCCCCGCTAAAATACGTGAAATATTATTTAGTGTACGCATTAACGCTTTCTCCGTTTATTTGATGCTTTAATGCGCGTGATATTTTCTTTGGTTTTTTTATCTTTAGTGGCAACAATTTCCGCTTCTTCGGCGGTGCGTAATTCTTTAAGAATCTTCTTGTCGGCAGCAACCTCCATCTCGGTAAGGCCGCGATTGAGGATAAACTTTTGCTGGATGACGGTGACGCTGTTGCTAAGGAGATAATAGAAGACTATGGCGCCGGGCAGGTTAATCATGATGAATAGCATCATGATGGGCATAAATTTAGTCATTTGGCCAGAGACAACGGAGTTAAGTTCGGTCTGGTCAGCCTGCTTGCCCTCGGCGGCCTCTTTCATGATTTGTTTGAAGCTGCGTTTCTCGGTTTTCTTCTTGGATGGTGTCTGTTGGCGAGCCATGACGTATTGGGTAGCGGCGGCGGCTAGGGCAAACACCATGATGGTGATGGAGCTGATGTCGGCGAAGCCGGCACGGGCGGAAAGGTCGACGAGGCCGAATAATTTGGGTTCGAATTGGTATTCGGTAGTTTCGGGATCAACTTCCCTAGCTGCAAAGTATTCATTTTGTTGATCAACGAGGGTATTGACGCGATCCAGGGGTCGGACGAAGGAATAGGCGGATTTCTCGACGGAGAGCGTGTCGACACCGGTGGGTCGAACCATGACGTTGATGGCAGTAAAGAGAGCGATAAAGATGGGGAGTTGGATAAAGAGGGTAAGCATAGAGCGGAAGGGTTTAATGTTTTTGCGCTTATAGAGATCCATCATCTGAAGCGATTCAAGTTGGCGGTTGCCTTTGCAATTTTTCTTAATCTCGGCAAGCTCTGGTTGGATCGAACGCATGATACGGGTCTGGTAAAGTTGTTTTTTGATCAGCGGCCACATGGCAAGTTTGACGATGATGGTGAAGATGATAATGGCGAGACCGAAATCGCCGACAAAGTTGAAGATAACGAAAAGAAGGTTGACGATTGGGCGCACAATAATCATGTCTAGAAAATCAAACATATTCTAATATTGTAACACCTTAATTTGATTGATTCAATAAGTCCGAGATGATGGCTTGCAGCTCTGAAAAGCTGATGTCCTTAATGTCTTTGGAATAGATGGTGAAAATATGATCATTAGGACTTTTGAGGCTGGGGAGTTGTTCGCGGATGGCTTCATAGACGCGGCGGCGGATACGGTTGCGAGCTACGGCAGATTTGAGGACTTTTTTGCTGACAACGACTGCAAAACGTTGTTTGCCGCGGGAGTTGTGGTTAAAAGTGAGTGATATTTTGGGTTGGCGAACAACGGTGCCGTGTTTATAGGTGTAACGGACGCCGCCGCGAGAATGAAATCGATATTTTTTTGCAAGCATAGTTTATATCATCTTAACACAAAGCAACCGTCAGGTGGTTTGCCGGACGGCTTAAAATCGTACTTCCCTGCTAAGCGGCGAGTCGAGCGCGGCCTTTGATGCGGCGGCGAGATAGCACTTTTTTACCGGCGCTATTGCTGTTGCGCTTCATAAAGCCATGTTCTTTTTTATGTTGGCGCTTGTGGGGCTGATAGGTTCTTTTGGGCATATAGGTCCTTGAATTTATTACTAACTTAGTATAATACTAAAGCATTTTTCCACTTTTTTCAACTGTTTTTCCACATAGTGATACCCTATTGGCCAGGTTCTGGTGGAAAAATCGTATCTGTTATGGAAATCAACTATTAGAAAATAAGAAAAGCGCCTATTATACTGTGGAAAAATCGGTATAATTGTTAATAACAAAGGTCACAAGGAGGAATGAGCTCATGCAGAGCGAGTGGCAGGGAGTGCTAGACGAGGTTCGACGAAGCGTGTCGGAAATGGCTTATGGTACTTATTTTTCGACGTCGCGCCTGATTTCGATGAAGGATGGCCAAGTTGTGATTGGGGTGCCGAGCGTGTTCATCAAGACGCAGATGGAGCGGAAGTATAATGATGTGATTAAGAAATCACTGAGCGGTGCCGGCATGAGTTATAAGAGCTTGGAATTTATTGTTGGTGCGGGCGAGAGGAGGACGATCCGGCGTGGCGTCGAGGTGTTGCCTAGTACTGAAACGATGACAGTGAGGCCGAAGTTAGAGAGGTCGGTAGCGAATAATGAGACTGGGTTAAATGCGAAATATCGGTTTGATAATTATGTGGTGGGAGACAATAATAATTTGGCAGTGAGCGCGGCACATGCGGTGGTGGAGAAACCGGGCGTGCGCTATAACCCATATTTTATATATGGCGGTCCGGGAGTGGGAAAGACTCATTTGGTTCAAGCGATTGGAAATGAAATTGTGGCGAGAAATCCGAATATGCGAGTACTATATACCACGATTGAGCAGTTTTACCATGAGTTCGTAGAGACGATGCGGAAAAATCTGAGTGGGTTTACAGATAAATACCGCAAAGTAGATGTTTTGATTATTGATGATTTTCAATTTATTACCGGCAAGGAAAAAAGCCAGATTGAGTTTTTCCATACCTTTAATGAGCTACATCAAAAAAACAAGCAAATTATTGTTAGTAGTGATCGGTTGCCCATGCAGATTGCGGATGTGGATGCGAGGCTGTCGTCGCGGTTGATGGGCGGGGTGCCGATTGATATTCAAATGCCAGATTTTGAAGTGAGGTGTGCAATATTGAAATCGAAAGCAGAATTGATGGGAGCGGAGATTGAGGAGTCAGCGATTGAATATTTGGCGGAAAATGTAAAGACTAATATTCGTGAATTGGAAGGTCAACTGCAACGATTGATGGCGTTTGCGGAAATGCGAGGTGTGAGCCCGAGCGAGATAATTAATGATGGCTATTTAGATAATGAGCAATACCGCAAGACGAAGGCAATGTCGCCGAAGCAAGTAATAGATCGAGTGGCCAAGTTCTATGATTTGACGTCAAAAGATTTATTGAGCACAAGTAGGATGGCGCAGATAAAAACGCCAAGACAAATAGCAATGTATCTAATGAATGAAGAATTGGGGTTGAGCACGGTGAGAATTGGCCGGGAGTTTGATAAGGACCATACGACAATTATGCATGGTATAAAAAAGATTAAGACTGATATGAAGATGGATTTCCATCTGCGACAACAGTTGGCTGCTTTGCGGGAGAAATTGTATGCGTAGTTGCGGAAAAGTGGCGGAAAAGGCCGTGAATATGTGTGGGAAAAAGTTGGGGATAGTTTGGGTAGTTGTTAAAAAAATTATTCAAATGTGGTGCGGGGCAGTGGAAAATTGGTATACAAAAATTATTTTGTGGGAAAAAAGTGGAAGGTTTTACACAAAAAATTTACTCAATTTTATCTGTGGGTGTGGAAGTTTTCCATATTTTGCACAGACAACTATTACTACTATTGATTTTAAAAAGGATATAAATAAAGGAGGAATGTGGAAGTAAGAGTACTACAAGAAAGGTTGGCAAAAGCTCTGAATATTGTAAGTAGAGTAGCGGCCAGTACAAGAGCGGCTTTGCCAGTTTTAAGTAATATATTAATACGAGCTGAAAATAATAAATTAGTATTGACTGCAACCAATTTAGAACTGGCGACGGTAGATTATTTGAGTGCGAAGGTGCAAAAGGAAGGAACAATTACGGTGCCGGCAAAACTTTTGGCGGAATTTGTATCGAACTTGCCGAAAGGGGTGGATGTGGAGATTGTGACAAAAGATAATAAACTGACGGTAAAAGCTGGCCAGTATAGATCAGTTATGAATGGGATTATAGCAGATGATTTTCCAGAATTACCACAAATTGATGAGAAAAAGGCTGTAATGTTCAAGGTGGGAGTGGAGGATTTTAAGGGTGCGATTACTGAGGTAGTGGTAGCAAGCAGTAACGATACGACGCGACCAGCGTTAACGGGTGTATATTTTAATACATATGAAGGGGCGCTATATATTGCGTCGACAGATGGCTATAGGCTGGCAGAGAGAAGATTTATTGAGAAGGTCGTGAGCGAAGTGTTCACGATTGTGCCAACCACTTCCCTGCAGGAAGTGTTGCGGTCAATCACGGATGATGTGGAGGAAATTGAGATATTGTTCGATGATACGCAGGTACGGTTTAGGTTGGGCGAAATCGAAATTACGTCCAGGATAATTGATGGAAATTTTCCGGATTATCGTCAGCTGATACCGAAGAAGACAGATGTAGTGGTGGATCTAAGTAAGGAAGAATTTATGCGGATGACAAAGATGGCGGCTTTGTTTGCGCGCGAGTCTGGGGGTTCAGTGGTGTGCGAGACGAAGAAGATTGATAAGCAATTCTTGATCAGCGCGGTGGCGTCGGAATTGGGCGAGAATACTTCGTACATCGAAGCAGTAGTGAGTGAAGACGGTAAGGTGGTGTTAAATTCACGGTTTTTGATGGATGCATTAAATGCAATTAGCGAAGAAAATTTAAGTTTTGGTTTTTCCGGCAAGTTGTCTCCAGTAGTAATAAGAAATGCAAAGAATAAAGATTATACTCACATAATTATGCCACTAAAGAGCTAGATGAATATTGTAAAAACAGTTAGGTTAAAGAATTTCCGGAGCCATGAGGAGTTCTTGCTGGACTGCAATAAGCCGACGACGTTGATAATTGGCGAAAACGGCAGCGGAAAGACCTCGATATTGGAGGCGGTTTATTTGGCGCTACGGGGGAGGTCTTTTAAGGGGGTGGATACGGAAATGGTGCGGCGGGGTGAAGAATATTATAGGGTGGAGTTAGTGAAGGGTGATGGGAGTAGTGTAGTAGTAAGGTGGAACGGGGCGAGGGAGTTTGAGGTAGACGGGAAAAAGACGCGGAGATTGCCAAAAAAAAGTAAATATCCAGTGATACTGTTTGAGCCAGATGATTTATATTTGGTAGGATCGGCGCCATCCAGAAGAAGAGATTATTTTGATAAACTTTTAGCGCAATTAAATGAAGAGTATGGTTTAGCTCTAGGAAAGTACAATAAGGCGTTAAAACAGCGTAATGATGTATTGAAAAATGAATCAGTGACGCGAGACGATGTATTCTCTTGGGGTGTAATGTTGGCGAAATATGGCGCGGCGCTAAGTGTCTGGCGGGATGAATTTGTAGAAAAAATTAATCAGCGGTTGACGGATGTTTATAGAGATATAGCTAGGAATGAGGATGCGATAGGGATAAAGTTTGTTTTTAAAGAGCGCAATGAGAGTAAGTATCTGGCGGAATTGAACCGGACATTTGAGAGGGATCGTTATGTGGGGCATACAACGTTTGGGGCGCACCTGGACGATTATGTGTTTTGGTTTAATGATGAGAAGGCAGACGGGTCGGCGTCGCGAGGCGAGGTCAGGAGTATGATTCTGGCACTAAAGTTTATTGAAGCGAAGATTATCCGAGAAGAAACCAATAAAGACCCGTTGGTACTACTGGATGATATTTTTTCGGAGTTGGATGAGAGACGACAGAAGCATTTGATAAATAACTTTAAGAGCTATCAGGTGATTATTTCGGGGACGAGCGTGCCGAAGGAGATGGGAGTAGGGATAAAACTTTAGAGGCGGTTGGCGTAATCCAAGATTTCGACGGGTATGGAGGGGGCATTTTTGGTGGTGAAAAGCAGTTGGGGTGTGGCGGCAAAGGTCCAAGAGTCGCCGGTTTTTCGGAGAATAACTTTGAAATGGGCGTAGGAATCATCGGAGGTGAAGTTGTAAGTGTAGATAGTGGTCAAGTAATACTCGCCGGCATTGCGACCGGGCCCGAATTGATAATGATTGATGATATTAGGGAAGCTGGCTCGGATGAAGGTAAAAGGGTCGGAGATATTGTTGGGGGCGGGCGAGGTAAAAGGGTTGGGTGTGGTGAAGGTGATGTCGTAGTCGGTTAGAGTGATGTCTGGGAAGGAGAGCATTTTACGGACGGCGACATCAACCATGGTTGGTTGGGCCTGGACGGTGATTTTGGGGGAACCGTCGTCCTTGTAGGCGAAGCTGATGGAATAAAAGGCATTATTGATGGGTAGAAAATCTAAAATAGGGTATTCTTGTCGGATTTTATTCCCAGCGTTGGTGAGCAGTTTACCAAAAATACCCTCTACTTCCAGGAAGTCTTTTTTGCGCTCCGCGGTGATGACTTGTCCCTCTTCGTCGGCGAAGATGAGGGACCCGAGGATATATTCGGTATCTTCCGTAATGGTGATAGTTTCAGTGTTGGTGACGAAGTGTTCAAGGTTAACGGTGAGTTCATAGGTGCCTGGGGTTAAAAAATTGGTAGCGTTGTTGTTAATTTCAGAACCGTTGAGGTAGACAGAGGCATTGTAGGGTGCATATTTGGTGATAACAGCTACCTTGCCGATGCGAGAGACATAAATGACGGCAGTGAAGATGATGGCGAGGACGACTAAACCAAGGAAAGCGGCAACTGCTAACTTGATGCGTTGGTTGGCGGTAAGGCGTTTCATGATTAATTTTTCCGATACCAGCGTACGGGTGAGCCGGCGCTGCCGATTAGGTCTTCCCTGCCTGCCATGGGCGCACGGCCGCTTTCGCCAGTTGTGCTATAGGATGCAGAGGCAATGACGCT
Source organism: Candidatus Saccharimonadota bacterium (assembly GCA_009783305.1). Lineage (GTDB taxonomy): Bacteria > Patescibacteriota > Saccharimonadia > Saccharimonadales > Saccharimonadaceae > UBA2834. The sequence continues at coordinate 55,304 of WRHJ01000002.1, read as the reverse complement.
ATTGAAGCCGGGGATTTCTCCGACGTAAATGAAGGTGTGACCGTTATTTTGGTAGCCAGTACCGCCGGAAAAGGCGACGTCGCCGGGTTGCAGAAGACTAGTGTCGACTGGGGTGGTGGGGCTGCCGTTGACCAGGAGCCAACCATTATCAACGACCCATTTTTCTTGAGGACCAGTGTTACTATTGTATCCGTTATATTCTGGGGCGAGGCCGCTGTTTTGAACTAGAACGGTGACAAAACCGCCGCAGTCAATGCCGGGTACACCAGCAACAGAGCCGCCGACATAACGGCCCTCACTAATGGAAATAGTGACAGCATTGGCGTAGGCTGGCATACGATCGACAAATTGAGGGGGATGGAAGTCGGGCCAGGCGTAGGCTCGGACGAGGGCGATGAATTCGCCAGTGACGCTGCAGCCATTGGCGTTGGTGTTGCTATTGATGGCCTTGAAAATGGTTTCAGCAAAGAGATTGTTGCCAGCTGAATTGGGATGGACTTGGTCATTTTGCAGGTAAGTTTGCGGAGCTTTGGAGACGGTCGTAGCCCAATCGGCGATAATGACATTGCGGTAATTGACGGTAGCTTGGCGGAAGAGAGCGTTGTTGGAGGTATAGCCGGCGGGGCCGTAATTAGTGACAAAGACGACTCGACGGCCGTTGCCGATAGCGGACATGGCAGAGTCGATGTCCGCTTGTGCGAGATTTGGCGTGTTGGTGCCGAGTGCAAAAACGACAATGTCTTGGAGGGGGATGGCTTTAGCAATTTCAATACCTTCGGCCCAAGTGCGACTGACGGCAACGCTGATGTTGTGGGTTGCTAGCTCTGGGAATTTGACGAGGAGTGCAGTGGTAGCGCCGGCAGCGATGGAGTCGCCGATAATGGTGACATTGGCGCCGTCGGTGGCGGTAGGGTTGCTGAAGTTGCTGATGCCGTTGCCGGAGTATTGCTTAAAGAAGGCCGCAGCGTTGTCGCGGCGACCAGCAGCGCCTTGGTATTCAAGACCGGCGAAGGGCGCATAATAAAGGATTTCGGAACCGGGGTGTTTGGGAGAGGCGATGGCGCGTTCAAAGAGGACGAGGAAGATTTCGGCGGCTTCGGCTGGCGTGTGGGCCTTTTTGAGTTCATTTTGCCAATCGTAGTCTGGTTCGGACATGGCATGTTCGAGCGAGATTTGGAGGATAGCGTCGAGGTCTGCAGCAGGGATGTTTTTGTCAGCACCGGCTGGCCAGTAGGCACTGTCGAGGTAGGCGCCGAGACCGGCGGCACGGAGTTTTTCGAATAGAGCGGCTTGTCGTCCGCCACCCCATTGGAAGATGCCCCAATAAGTGCCCTTGAGAGAGCGAGTGGGGCTGAAGCCGGATTCGGCCTTGGCGTTGCCGAGGATACCGGAGACTTGAGCGTCATTGAAACCTTGGTCAATAAAGAAATTCCAGGTTTTTTCGATAATATCTTTGCCTCTTAGAGTGGTGGAAATGGAGACGCAGCCGTTATTGCCACTGGGATTGTAGTAATAGATGCCGTTTTGATCGAACATGTCCAGGGTGGAATCGTCGAGGGCATAGACTGACGGCATGATAATGGAACATAGCAACACGACTGCGGCTGCTAGAAAACTCAGATTCCATTTTTTACGACCCATTTCCACGCCAGGAAAACCTGCTTTGGGCAGGGTTTTCTTGGGTTTCGATACGGTCTTTAAAAATGGAATCTGAGTTTTCATGCTGCGTAACTCCTGTTGCGAACATCAGCGTAAATAACATGCCCCAGAGTAACCCCCTGCTCTGTTGACAGGAGATTGGAAGTAAAGGATAATTTGACGTCCTCTTTAACAGTGGCGAGGACGGGGTAAAGGCCAGTGGGGTCGTATTCGGCGAGGAAATTGGAATAGTCGATGAATTCAAGCAAGAAGGCAACGTCGTCTTTGGTCATACCGGTGATGCGGGCGAGGTAGCCCTGGGGAGAATTATCGAGGGGGTGTTGTTCGAAGTATCTCTCTTGAAAAGCGAGAACGGGATTTTCGCTGTCTTCGAAAGCGCCCATCTGATCGAGGATGCGAGCATCTTCGACGTAGCGTTGATAATATTTGAATTCATTTTCCCAACGGGGATTTTCTTTAGTGTTGACGCAGTTTTTGCCAGTAGCCCAATCCATATTGGCGATATCTTCGGAGGCGTTGACGAGATCGATGACGTTGTTGAGGATGGGGATATTATTAAGAATAATACCACCGGTAGTCTGCAGGGCGTTCAGGATGTTGGCATCGGTGATGCCGAAAGGTGATTCGCGATTAGCACAGAAAGTGATGAATTTGGCGAGCTCGGAGCCATCTTTGATGGTGGAGCCGTCGGATTTGAGGTTTTGAGAAATAAGATTTTCATAGATGGCATCGTCGGGTTTAGTATCGATAGTAGATAGGTCGGAGGTAAAGATGGCATTGCAGTAAATGTCGCCTTTGACGCCAATTTCATCGAGGGTTGGACAATCACCGTAGATGGTGGTGTAGGTGGGATTGGCGGCACCAGCTGCGAAGGTAGCGGGGAGAAGACTACTAATAGCATTTGACGTGAGTTTGCTAAGGGTGGAGATGGGTGCGGTGGGAGACGAACTGGTAAGGAGTGGCCAGAAACCGGCAACAATATGGCCGAGGAAGGTGTTGTTGCTGGTGATGTCGAAGGGACTGCGGTTTTTACGGTCAATTTCAGCTTCTTGGGCTAGGACGATGGAGGTAGCGCGGGCGTTGGCCTCGATAGCGGCGGAAGACCCTGGAGTATAAGCGCTGGAGTTTTGTGCAACGCGGGCGTTGGCAGCAGCGGCTCCCTGAGTATAAAGTTCGCCGGCGGGTATACCAGTGTAAGCATCGAGGACATTAGTGAAGAGAATACGCGCGAGAGTGGGGACGATGGCAGAGACAATGGCAGCCATGATACCAGTGATGGCGATACCGCCGATGGTTTGGGCAATCATGCCGATGACAACTCGAGCGATAGCGCCGCCGGGGATGCCGGTGGCGACGAGAGAAATGACGGCAGAGGCAGCGCGGACGCCGGCACAAGCAACTGTGGTGCCACCGTTGACTAGGACGGTACGTTTGGCGCCGGAGGTAATGGACTCTAAGGAATAAGCGCCGGTTTCATATTTGGTGGGGACAACGCCGCCCAGAATAATGCGGGCACCGTTGCTTTGCAGGGGGCTACCAGTGACTTGGACGGTCTCGGTGTTGCCAGAAGCGTCAGTTTTAGAGACATCGCTGGTGGTCGAGGTAGTAAAGAAGTTGAGGACGTCGTTGATGGCGGAAGCATCGCCTTCGCCAGCCATCATTTTGCTGATATTTTCAGTTAGCCCCATGAAGTAGTTAATGGAATTGGCGGTAGAGGCGGCAAAAGCGGCAATGTTGGCAAGATTGGCGACGCGCATGGCAGTACAAAACATACTACCGGCATTGCTGACTTTATTGACGAGACTGAGGGCAAGGGTGCGGGCTTTGATTTCAGGAGTTTCACCGTCAATCTTGTTGACATTGATGTCGTCACCATTTTTAACGGGGCGCGTGACGTCATCGGAGGGATCGTTGGGAGTACCATTGTCATCAGTGACATGCCCGACAGTATTGATGTCGGTGTCGGTGCCATTGAGATGGGAACCGAGAGTATCCTTAAAATTGTCAGTGTCGGCGGTAGAGTCGCCGGATGTTTTAAATTCATCAAAAATATTGCGAGTGAGGCCGAGCTTGCGATAGACCCAATCGGAGGCGTCGTCGAAAAAGCCGGCGACGCGGCCGCGTTTGGCTTTGTAATAAGCCTCACGGAAATTGGCATCTTGGGCGTATCTGGTTGTAAAATCGGCCGCAGGAATAACCTCATTGTTAAAAAGTAGGGCGCGCGATTTGCCAGCGAAAGCGTCGCCGGATAGGAAATTGCCGTCGGCGTCGAGATGCCCGACTTCAATACCATTATTGGCGAGACGCCCTTTCATGTAGGGAGTGAATACGGTAAATTTTTGAGAGAAAGGCGTAACACGGATTTGGGAGCCGCCGTCGAGCATGAAGCTGAAGAGGCGTTGATTGCGGAGGCTGTAGCTGGTGAATTGAACGTCGGTAGCTTGGGTGTAAAGATTAGAAATGTGGGGGCCGAGGATAGATTGGCCGGAGAAAAAGAGAGCGCCACCGCCAAATATAAGGAAGAGGATAAAAGTGAGAGGTCCTTTGCCTTTGAAGAAGCCTTTTTTAGATTTTTTAGTAGATGAATTAGGTCGACCCTTGACGTTGTTTTTGAAGGGGCTGTTCTGCGTGACATCTTCGGCGGAACGGGAATCTACGGAGCGTTTGGAGACGGAAGAGGCAGATGATTCAGCTTGTTTGAGTGTGTCTTGGGCGTCGCCGTGTTTAATGTCGCTAGGTCGTGTTTGGTGATGCTCCATATCTCGGTATGGATCGTGTTTTGCCATGCGTGAATCATCTGGTGTGGAGGCCATAATATGTATATATTATATAATTTGCTGGTGGAAAAGTCTATCTTTTGTCTTGAGGATTGGTGGTGACGAGAGATTCTTCAGTTTCGCTGGCAATGATTTGAATATGGACGTGATTTTGGCCGGCGAAGAAGAGGCCTTGGCCGACTGGGAAATTGGCGAGACGCTTGCGCTCTTCGTCGGTGAGCTTGAAAACATCAGATAAGACGTCGACGGCGGAGGCAGATTGTTTGAGGAGGAGTTGGATGCTGGAGTTGGCGACGATGGCACGGCCCATTTTGCTGCCCATGAAATCTTCGACATCTTGGGTAATAGTGGTGAGGCCAAGATAGTATTTGCGAGCGCGTTTGGCGAGGGAGAAGAGGAAGTTGGCAGAGTCCTCATATTTCATGAGCTGCCAGGCCTCGTCAACGATGAGCAGGCGTTTTTTCTGTTGGGCGCGGACGGTGTTCCAAACGTGAGATAGAACGATATACATAGCAACGGGGCGGAGTTCATCTTCGAGGTCGCGGATGTTGAAGACGACCATCTGATTATTGATATCGATATTGCTTTGCTGAGAGAAGATGCCGGCAAAAGTGCCGGAGGTGTACTTGCGGAGACGCTGGGCGAGCTGGGGTCCGGAGCCGCCCATGTGGAGCAGTGTGTCATATAGATTGATGATGGTGGGTGGCGTGGAATTGTGAGTGAGGGGGTCGGAGGTGATGCCGGCGCGAGCGTAAGTGTCGATGAGAGCCTGATCGAGATCGGCTTCTTCATTGGGGCCGAGTCCAGCAATAGGAACGCCGCCGGGACCGAGTTGGGTACCGCCGAGCATGAGACGGAAGAGACCGTGAAGAGTGACAAGGTTGGCGCGGAGAGCGTCGTTGGCGTCTTCGGTATCGATGACTCTGGGTAGATCGAAGGGATTAATGCGGACGTCGGAGTTGAGTGAGAGACGAATATAGCTGCCGCCAACGGCGTCGGCGAGTTTTTGGTATTCGTTTTCAGGGTCAATGATGATAATTTCGGAACCGACCATCATGGAGCGGAGAGCTTCGAGTTTGACAGTGAAAGATTTGCCGGCGCCGGATTTGGCGAAGACGACCATGTTGGCGTTTTCAAGACTGAAGCGGTCGAAGATAACGAGACCGTTATTGTGCATATTGATGCCGTAAAGAATACCTTTTTCTTGGGTAAGATCGGCAGACGTAAAGGGGAAGCTGGTGGAGATGGCACCGGTATTCATATTGCGGCGAATTTGAAGCTGGTCGGTACATTGCGGCATGGTAGAATTCATGCCCTGCTCTTGCTGACTGCTGGCGACTTTGCTGAAGATCATTTGTTGGCCGAAAATATTTTCGATTTTGTGTTGGACAAACTGAAGTTCGTCGAGCGAATCGGCGTAGATGGTGATGTATAGGCCGAAACGGAAAAACTTTTCGGCGCCGAGCTGAAGTTGATCGCGCAGCTCTTCGGCGTCGTTGATGGCGGCTTCGAGTTCGGGATCGCGAATCTTGCCCTTTTCGGAGTTGATAGACATATTGGCTTCGAGCTGGGTGACTTTTTTGCTGAGGTTTTTCATGACGACTCCGGTGTCGACTGGATAAACGTACATGGAGATGTCGATGACTTCGTCAATGTTAATGATGGAACTGAGCCATCCAGTATAGAGAGAGCGAGGATAGCCGTAGACATACAAGGTGCGGCCATACTTGGTACCGAGGCGGAAATAGGAACTGTGAATTTCGATGCTGGATGGGCTGATGAGGTCGCGGAGCGTGGTGATGCCGGTCTCGAAGGCTTTTTGGATTTGCTCATCTTCTTGGAGTTGGGCCTGGGTGGCGATTTCGGCGGCGGTAAGTTTAGCCATTGGTGGCCTCCTTTTCACCTTTTTTGATATAGAGTCCGGTGACTTGGCGGAAATCACCGAGCGGCTCGCGTACGGCGGTGTCTGGGTTGTTGAAGTTATAGTAGAGCTGCCCGAGTTCTTTGGTGTTGAGGCGGACGGACTGGATACCAATCTGGAATAGTCCGGCGATGACAGCTTCGATGCGCGTATTCATTTCGGAGTTAGCTTTGTCATAAGTAGCGCGATCAATCTTAGTGATGATGGGGCCTTTATTTTTACTGAAGGATTTAAAGAGATTTTTAGTTTGTTGGACGATTTTTTCAGCATCAGGGGAAGAATAGTATGGAACGATAACGAAAAATGACTTATCCATAATGTTGGCTTCTTGGGAAAGGACGTCGATAAAGTTGATATAGTCGTCCATGAGAACGCCGAGCAACATATTGTCGTTGTTGCGGCGGATTTCGGTAAGCCGTTCGATGTAAGGACCGATGTCAACACGTTGAGAACGGATCAGGATCTGCGTAGTAAAGTTGAGCGAGTTAAGGAAGTTTTGGTAAGAGTACTCAACGCCTTCGCGTTCGGTTTCGGACATGAGGTCGAAGTTGATGGATTTGCAAGCAACGACGGCGCGAAAAGAGCCGTCTTTCATGATGACCATGGAGTCGCGGATTTCGGAAATGAGCAAGGTGGCTTGCGTACTACTAGGAGCTTCTACGTTTGCGGAGGTGGGTTCGGCGGCGGGGGCGGAGGCGATGGGAGCTGTAGCAGGCGCTGGTGCGCCGGGCGCTGTCTGAACAGGTTGCTGCGGGTTCATAATATTATTATTTTAGCACAAGTGGGATGAAAAATGATAGGCGAGGATTAACGGAGCGAGATGACGACTTCGTCGTCGTGCTTTTGTTGGAGACGGTTGGCTTCTTGGGCGATAGTTTGGATGGAGAGGTCTTTGTCGTTGGCGAGATTGACAAGAGCAGGATGAGGCTGGGCTGGTGTCGGAGCTGGAGCTGGTTGGGATTTGGGTTGTGGTTCGGGTTGGACAATGACGCTTTCGGGTGGTGGCGCTGGAGCCAGCGGTTGGACGATGGCGCTGTTGGTGTTAGGCGCGGAAACGGGTGGAGGTACGGGTTCACTGAATTTTTGGATAGTGGCGTCCGAATTGTGGAGGGATGAAGCGTTTTCGATGGCAGCCTTCATTTGTTGCACGGCAGCCTGGTGTCGCTCAGCAGTGTCATTTTTGATGATTTGATTGAGGCTGTGGGTGTCGAAATTGGAAAGCTCAAACATGTCGGCGGTGTTGTTGGCTTCGGCGAAAACTTCTTCCCGGATAGGGCTAGAAGCGGGGCCCTTGATAGCGTGACCTTCGGTGTCGACGATTTCGGCGAGGAAGGAAAGACGATGGCTAGCTTCGGCTTGGCTGATGTCTTTGACGCGGCTGGCCTCAACTTTCTTGGGTGCGGTAATGCGAATGGTGGATTCGGATTGGCCGGGTTCCCAGAAACGTTTGCGGGGCTTGAGATAAAAAGAAACAAGAGCGGCTAGATAAGTTTCCATGGGCTGGTCTTTTTTGAGCGGCAAGGCGAGAGCTCCGAAAAAAAGGATGATGGGTACAGGGATGATGACTAGGAGCGGGAAAACTTGGAAAAGCGCCCAAGCGAGGGCAATCATGCCGGTGGCAATAATGAGGTAAATAAATTGACGAAAAGTAAATGGACCGAGAAGTTTATCGTCGGCCTCAACGTCTTGGGGGACCTTGTACTGAGCCATATGTATTAATTATAGCATTATTGTTTTGCAAAGGAAAAACCCGCCGGGTGGCGGGTTTTGTGGTTGACTCTCGTGAGTTAGTCATCGAGGTAGATTCGGAGTAATTCAAGGACCGTTTCGAGGAGTGCATCCTCTTCGACATATGGGTTGTCACGGATGAAGTCGTCTAATTCCTCAATAGCTTTACCGAGTTGAAGGTGGCTGCCGAAGTGGTACCTCAGGGTTGTGACGATATCGTCGATGTCATTGCTGACGCCGAAAAGTTCGTCTACGATGAGACGGATATCATGTTCGCAAGTGGTAATGACGTTGGGCAACATCTCGAGGCGTTGGCGGACGGCACGGGAAGTTTCGAGGAAGCTGGAGTTTTGAGCATAAGCGTCGATGCGCCCTTCCCTGATGGCTGCGGCGCCACTCCAGTGGTCGTCGAGCAACTGTTTAGTCCGAGCTAACTGGTCGGCTGTGCCGGGTTTTTGGTTGTCGGCAACCGTCTCGGTGTAGTTGGCTAAGAATACGGCGATTTTTTTGACTACAGGGAAGAGGTATTTTGTTTTGACTTGCCGCATTTTTTCTTCGTAGGTAGCAACGTCGGCTTTGATTTTATTGCCGTCCTCGTCCAAGCCAGCCAGAGGTTCGCCGTTGAAGTTGACATAGCTCATGATGCCCTCTTCCGGGAAAAGGATGGGCCAGTTCTTTGGGTCGAGTAAGGTATTGAGTTGGTAGATGTGGAAGGCGTCTTGAGTATTGAAGTTGCCGACTTTGCCGGTCTTCTTTATGTTGTCGAGAAGTTCGATGCTGAGTTGGGCGTGGTTCTTGATTTGACGCTTGGAGATAGAAGCGATAGCTTGGGTGCCCATACCGGCAATTTTTTCTCGATAGTTGGCAGTTTGTAGGGCATGGGCGATGGTGTAGCTAAAATTGGCGAGACCAATGCCATCGTGTGCTTCAGGGTACATGCCCGCTAAGATGGCGTAGAGATTGTTGATCGGATCATTGAGGGCGATATCATCGGTACTGAGCGCTTCCTTGATGAGGGCAGCATAATTTTTGCAGACGCGCATGAGGAAGTTCCCTTTTGGATCCCTCCAGTCATAGTAGGGGTTGCCGTCTTCATCGATGACATCGTAGCGGACGAGTTTTGAGGGGTCCTTAAGAAGTAGTTCGCCAGGAACGAGTTCTCTGCGATGCCGTTGCAGGACCGGATCGTAGAATGTGATACATTCGCCGGACTCATCAGTGGCAAAGCCATCATCGTCGACGCAGTAGCCGACGATCATGTTGCGGAAAGCGCGTTTGTCGTGGCCGTAGCGGTCAAGCAGGATCCGGGCACATTGTCTTTGATGTTGCTCGGCGACATCAAGTCTGGCAATGATCTTGCCAATGACGCTGCTGATGCTGGCTGTTCCGAATTCGTCGACGATAGGGCCGAAGAAGTTTTGATACGCTTGGGAATTTGGTCCAGCGCTGGCGGCGTCAATACAAGTTTGATAGAGGCGTGACCAGGCAGTTTCTTCTCTGAGCTCCTCGATGATTTGATCGAGTAATTTTTTAGAGTTTGCGGCGTCACTAAACTGTTTCATGGTTGGTGCTCCTTTTCACAAGAATTTTAAATAGCAAGATGGTCCCCTTGCGATTGCAAGAGGACCTCCTTTTATTATTCTATCATATTTAGCGTAAAAGGTCAATCATTTTGATGAAGACTCGTAAAAAGAAAAACCCTCCTGTATGGAGGGCTTGAGATAGACGCGTAGCTATCTGAGGGGGAGGAAATTGTCGTCATCTTCTTTGTCTCGTCCGGTTGTCCCGCAGGTTTGGCACTTCCATTCGCGATATGATCCACTTTTGCCGAGGTATATTCTAGGACGATGTACTCTGCTCCCGCAGGATAAACAGACACAGTTTTTGACGTTGAGGTGCTTGCAATGGTCTAGATCCCATTGTTTTTGGTGCCTCTCTTGTTCTGTCCGAGCTTTACTTGCAGCCTTTGCTTTGTCCTGCTGTTTGAGTTGGGCTACTATAGCAATGGCTAGTACTGAGACGACCATTACGATAATGATGAAAACCAGCCCGTAGGAAGTCCAAAATGCCAAGAAAGCGCAGGCGACGATGTGGGCTAAACAGCAGAGGGGGACGACGAAATCTGTGGTTGAATCGGCCATGATGGGACGTTCCCGATTTTTGCAGTATTTAGTTACTTGGTCTGCTGCGATATAGACGATTGCTATGGAGACCAGGGCGATGAGGACTAATGTGATCGTGGGCGTGATCAACAATGCTTTCACCTTCTTTCATGGTAAGATGCCTATGAGGATATGTATATTATATCACGTTTTGGCACGAAAAACAATACTGGAGCTTGCTAGTCGCTGAGGTATGGCTGGATGATGTCCAGGACGGCTTCGAGGAGCTGCTCTTCTTCGATGTAGGGGTTATCTTGCATGAATTGATCGAATTCTTCGAGAGCTGCACCAAGGCGCGGGTGATCTCCGAAGTGGTAGCGGATAGTGGAAGCGATGGAATCGATATCGTTACCTGCATTGAAGAGCTCGTCTATGATGAGACGAATGTCAGATTCATGGGTGGGAATTATGTCCGGAAGAGTTTGGAGGCGTTGGCGGACGGCGCGTGAGGTTTCTATAAAGTTGGAATCTTGGGCGTAGGCATCGGTGAACCCTTCCCTAACAGCTTCTGCGCCGCTCCAATGTTCATCGAGGAGATCCTTTAATTTAGCCAGCTCGTCGCCGGCGCCAGGCTTTTGATTGTCGACTGTATTAGATGTGACACGAGCAAGGAAGGTGGCGAATTTTTTGACGACCGGGAAAAGATATTTTGATTTGACTTGTCGCATCTTTTCTTCGTAGGTAGCGATGTTGGCTTTGACTTTATTGCCGTCCTCATCCAAGCCCTCGAGAGGTTCGCCGTTAACATTGACATAGCTCATGATGCCCTCTTCCGGGAAGAGAATCGGCCAGTTGTCCGGGTCAAGGTAGGCGGCAAATTGTTTGATGTGAATAGCATCTTGAGTATTAAAGTTACTGGCTTTACCGGTTTTCTTTATGTTGTCGAGAAATTCGATGCCGAGTTGGGCGTGGTTCTTGATTTGGCGCCTTGAAATACTGGCGATAGCTTGAGCGCCCATACCAGCGGTCTTTTCCTTGTAGTTGGCAGCTTGAAGAGCACGGCCGAGCGTAGTGCTGAAGTTAGCGAGCCCAATGCCTTCGTTTGCTGGGTCGTCGGGATAAATGCCGGCAAGAATGGCGTAGAGACTGTTGATAGGATCGTTGATGGGGATATCGTCACTACTAAAGGCTTCTTTCATGTAAGGGACGTCTTCGCGGTAGACGCGCATGAGGAAATTGCCTTTTTGATCTTTCCAGTCGTAGTAAGGTTTGCCATCTTCGTCGATGACGTCGTAGCGGACGAGTTTTGAGGGGTCCTTGAGGAGTAGCTCGCCAGGAACGAGCTCCTTGCGATTTTTGCGTAAGATCGGATCATAGAACATGACATGCTCACCGTCTTTATCGGTGGCGAAACCATCATCATCGACATAATAACCGACGACCATGTTGCGGAAAGTGCGTTTGTCGTGGCCATATTTGTTAAGCAGGATGCGGTCGTATTTGCGGCGGCGTTGCTCGGCAGCGTCGGCTTTGGCGATGATTTGGCCGAGTACGCTACTGATGCCGGCAGGACCAAGTTCGCCGGCGGAAGCATTGAGCCAGCGCCTGTAATTATAAGTGCCATATCCGCCATTGGCGGCATCAGCGTAAGTTTTGAATAGGTAACTCCAGTCGGCCTCTTCGTTGCTTTCGGCAGTGAAGGCGGTACGGTTGGCATGCAGGTAGGCTTCGGCGCCGGCGTCGGCGAGGCGTTGGTCGACGTTTGATAGATGCTTATCGAAAGCGCGAAGTGGCAGGCGGCGAGAGTTGGCGAGATTTGCAGTGTGAGCGCCTCCGTAGGAAGAGCCGTAAGCACCAAGAAGGTTAGAAGTATCGCTTTTAGCAGTGTCGGCAAGGCTAGAGGTGGTGCTGGCAGTCTTGGCACGGCGAGTGTAGCGGTTGGCGCGGAGAACCTTAGTTGGGTCGTTGGCATCGAAGCCACCGGAAATTTTGCGTTGAGCACGGATGGTGGCGCGACCTTCTATGATCTTTTCCGCATCACTAGTATCAGTTTCGCGGAGGGTTTTGCGGTAGGCTAAGTAATTGCTGAGACGAGCAGATGGAGTGCGATTGGCGGCAATATGCCTGGCCTTTGAGGTGGAACGGCGCGAGTCTGCCCAGGTACCAATTCCCTTTTGAGCAGGAGAGGTGAATTTTTGGATGCCGGTGCTGATGTTGCCGAGGATGGTATTGCTCATCTTCATGAGCGAGAAGGTGAAGAAAAGGGGGAGGACTTGAACGGCGACGCCGAGAATAATGCCGAAAACGTTGGTGGCACTACTGATGATGACCCAGCTGGCAAGCTGAGAGGCGGAAAATAGAACGGCGAACATGGGGTAGAAAATGAGCATTTGCAGGAGGATATCTTTCCATTTTTTGAACCATTTTTCGGTGTTGGGGAGAAGGTAGGCAACGAAGGCAAGAGGGGCAATCATGATGAGGATAATGATAAGAGCTTGGCGGGCAGCCAAGACGATGAGTGCAGTGATGACGGCGACGATGCCGGCGAAGATGACAGGGACAAGCATCCAGAGGGCGGCGCCTATTCCGCCGACGATGGCGAGACCAGCTATAGTGGCGCCAGCGCCAACGGCGACAGTGCCAAGTATGGTGCCGGCAATTTCACCGACGGAATAACTGACAGTTTCGCCGGCGGTGGCAATTTCGTAGATATTGGTAAAGACGGCGCCAAGTCCGCTACCGAGGATATTGCTAACGTCGACGGCTAAGGCGCAGATGATGTAGCTGAGATTGACGAGGATGGCGGCGATAATGATGCGCGGCAAGACTTTCTTGATGCCATAGTTGGTGATGCCAAAACCAGTCACTTGAGAGTAAATGACTACCAGGAGGAAGATAATGAAGATAACGTTTGTGATGTTGCGGATGTACTCCCAGACTAGATAGATGGGAGAGTCTTGATCGGTAGAGATGGGATTGACTTTGAGAAGACTTTCAATAATCCCGTAGACCGAGTCAATGGCTTTGGCTAGAGTGCCGGTGACCGGACAGATGAGCCAGCCAATGCCGCCGACTTGGTCATAGCAGGTGGCGTCAGTGGTGACTTCCTCGTCGGTTTCGGGGTCGTCAGTGATGTCATCATTAGGATCGCCTGGGTCAACCGGAATGATAACTGAGGTATCTGGGTTAGTTGTGGGGGGGTCAGCAAAGACATCTTGTGTAGCAAAAAGGAGGCCGAGCACGGCAAATATGGAGCACAGAAAATAAATAAGCCTCTTTTTCATGGCTTGGCTAATTATAGCACACATAAGCACTTTAGTCAAGAGATTTTATAGTGTTTTTGTTGGGCTTTTTAGTTGTGTTATAATTTGGATAGATATGAGTGATTTTAAGCAGAATCTTAAGTCTCAGACAAAGAATAGATGGCTGAGGTTTTTGGGTTGCGTAGTGGTTATGGCTGCTGTCGTATCTGTTGTGTTGACTTCGCCAGTTTCTGCGGCGGATGAGTGTGTGGGGATTTTGCCATCGGACTGGTGCGGTGAGAACGGAGTCTGGAGGATATTGGAATTGATATTGAACATTATGACTATGGGTATAGGTATTTTAGCCTTGGTTGGTATAGTGATAAGTGGTATTCAGTGGATGACGGCACGTGATAAAGAGGAGCAGATCGTAAAGGCAAAGAGTCGAATATTTAATATAGTGATTGGCTTGATTGTTTGGGCTTTGATATGGCTAATCTTGAATTGGTTGATACCAGGGTTTACAATACAGGCATGATAAAACATCTACTAATGATAATAATGGTTGTCATAACGGTTGGTTTGGGGGTTGGGCTACTGTCGCCAACGCCGGCATCGGCATTGACGGATGATGATTGCCAAACGTCATTTTTGACGTTTCGGCCATGGTATTACAATTTGGTAAAAGCTCAGGGTGACAAGTGCGTGATAAAGACGCCACAAGGGGATGGAGAGGTGGCTGGGTTTGTGTGGGCAATAGTCTTGAATATACTAAATATACTGTTTAATTTGGTAGGATATTTGGCGCTTGGATTCATTGTGTATGGCGGATACTTATATGTGTTGGCGAGAGGTGATCCGGGACGGATTGCGAAGGGTAAGCGGACGGTGATATCGGCGGTGGTTGGGCTGATTATATGTATTTTGGCGTCGTTAATAGTTAGCACGATTGTCGGCGTGATAACGGAGGCGATGGGAATATGATAGGTATGATTTTGAAGGCGATGGCGGCTGGGATTAGTAGTCCTAATTTGCCGTGCGCGCCATATGAGGATCCTCCGGGTTCTGGAATTATGATTGACCCGTGCGATATGACGGGCGCAGGCATAGTGTCGGCAGTGTTAGGTTGGGCGTATTTTGCGATTGGCGTGGTGGCGGCGATAATAATTGTCGTGGCGGGAATTCAGTATATGACGAGTGAGGGCGAGCCGGAGAGGACGAAGAAGGCGCAGCAAACGATTACGTATACAATAATTGGTTTGATTATTGCGACAGCGGCAGCGGCGATCGTGATGTTTGTGACAGGAGCGTTTGATGATACGAGGTCGCCTACTGGCGGCGGAGGATCGGGCGGTACTAGTGAGGATGCAGATGATGCAGATGATGGCGATAGTGGTGAGAAATGGGAGGTGCCAGCGAGATGAAAAAAGTTCTGATGATGTTATTGGTTTTGGTGATGGGGATTTCGGTGCTGTGGCCCGTATCGGTAATGGCGTGGGAAGATCCGATTTGCAGTCAATTGGACCCAATTGCTGATGCTGATGCATATATAGCGGCTGGATGTGGAGGTGGCGGTGGGCAAACAGTATTTGATAAGGTTCCGGGTGCGGTGATGGCGGTGTTTTCGATTGCGGGGATTATTGCGGCAGGGGTGATTATATTTGGTGGTGTGAGGTATTCAATTTCTCAAGGTGATCCTGGCAAGGTGAAGAAGGCAAAGGACACAATTATGTACGCGATAATCGGGCTGATTGTGACTTTGTTGGCATTTGCGATTACGGCGTTTGTTTTGGGAGGAATTCAATGAGTAAAATATTGATGATATTGGGAGATGTATCCGGTTCGGTGGAAGATAGCATAAATGATGCGACTGGAGGTGGGGGCGTGTCATCCGTGGAAGATGTGATAGCGCCAATTGTGATAACTGTGATTTTTCTAGTTGGTATTATTGCAGCGATTATGATTATTGTGGGAGGCGTCAACTACGCTATGTCGCAGGGAGACTCGGGCAAGGTAAAGAAGGCAAAGGACACGATTATGTACGGTATCATCGGTTTGGTGGTAGCGATCTTGGCCTTTGCGATTGTAAGTTTTGCGTTGGACGCGATAATGCGGTAGCGCAACTGTAAGCATCATGGTATGATAGGAATTAAGAAAAACGGAGATAATATAATGACCAAACTAAGTAATAAATTAAAAATTGTGATGGGGACTGTGTTGATGGTAGTCGGCGTGGCGGGTGTGGCTCTGCCAGCTTGGGCTGATGTGACGTGCCCGGATGGCTCGACGGCTTCATCGTCGGCAGGATGTGCGGCGGCGGGTGCGGATGCAGTTGATCCAGATGGTGGCAGCGTGGATTTAATGAATGTGATTCAAGCTATTATCAACACGGTGATTTTCGTAGTCGGTATTATTGCTGTGGTCATGATTATTCTGGGTGGAATTCAGTACTCGACCTCTCAGGGTGATTCTGGCAAGGTGAAGAAGGCAAAAGATACTATTATGTACGGTATTATTGGTTTAATTGTAGCACTGTTGGCTTTCACGATTGTGAATTTTGTGTTAAGCAGTGTGTTTTAGGAAAGATTAAAAAGTAATAATAAGAACGGAGAAACTAAAAGATGAGTAAGATAAAGAATATTGTAAGAGGAGGGGTGTTGGCGTTAGGGATGGCAGTATTTGTCGCGATGCCAGCGTTTGCGGCGGCCTGTGTTACAGGTGCCCAGACCGGTGATTATGCGGGCGTTTATATTGGCAATAGCTCTGACGGCGAGACTCCGCCAGATGCTCGTTTTCCTAGGAAATGTGGCGCGTCGAAGATAAAAATCAGTGCTACGTCATATGATATGTGGGGTAAAACATCGGCAGATTGTACTAAGGCGGCGTCATTGGCATCAAACCCGGATGGTTGCGAGACTGCTAACCTGAACTCGATTATCCAGACTATTATCAACACGGTGATTTTCGTAGTTGGTATTATTGCTGTGGTCATGGTAATTCTTGGCGGTATTCAATACTCTACTTCTCAAGGTGATTCTGGCAAGGTGAAAAAAGCCAAAGATACAATTATGTACGGTATTATTGGTTTAGTGGTAGCGATCTTGGCCTTTGCGATTGTGAACTTTGTGTTGAGCAGCATATTCTAAACTTAAATAAGATATAAGAAATACCCCTCCGAGAGAGGGGTATTTCGTTTCTTGTCGTCGACAAGGTGGACTTGAAACGGGTCGAGGCGGTTAGTTAACAGTTATTTTCTTACGATCAGTGACTTTTTCTTTCTCGAAGGAGATGGTCAGAACACCATCTTTGAGCACGGCTTCGACGCCGTCTTCTTTGATTTGGACTGGCAAAGCAATTGTGCGACTGAATTCTCCCCAGTAGCATTCTTGGATGTGCCAGTTGGTAGCCTTATCATCTTCGCCACCGTTGAGGGTGCCTGAAATAGTCAGGATGTTATCCGAAATAGAAACATCTAGGTCGCTGCGGGAAATACCAGCAGTGCGAGCTTTGACAATTAATTTTTCGGCGGTTTCGTAGACATCGACGGCAAGTTGCCCTGGGATATCTTCGGTTTCTGTATCCCACCCATCATCCCCCTGCTCTGATGGTTCCATATTGGAGTCGACAGCGGACATGATTTCCTCTGTCTCTACAAGAGCAACATCCTCGGCATTGTCGTCGAGAAATGCGGCTGCTAGTTCATCTTCCATCAGCATGTCTTCGTTCTTGTTACGAGCCATAGCTTTTGATCTTCCTCCACTTACTCTATTATGCTTTATTATATGGAGCGCTTCACCTAAAATCAAGGGATTCCATGATTTTTAGTGTAAAAAATACAACAGTGAGGGCAATATGTGAGTTATTTTGCCCGCATTACTGTCTGTTATGTGGAAAATTGGGGGGAATACTGTGTGAGTGTTGTAAATTTTACAATAGTAGTGGCAATGCGAATAGGTGTTTAAGATGTGGTGCGGTCATAGAAAATGCTTGTTTGGCCTGCGATTTGCCATATGAGCATTCATGGGTGGTGGGGAGGCGGAGTGAGAATTTAGGTAAGTTGGTGGACGGGCTAAAGTATCAGTCGATTAGGGCACTGGCTTGGCCGATAGCAGAAATGATGGATGCGGTACTGCCCTATTTGCCTGAAAATACGGCGGTAGTGCCGGTGCCGACGATAGCTCGACACGTGCGGGAACGAGGATTGGATCATACGTGGCTGATAGCTAAAAAACTAGCTAAGCTTCGAAAGTGGAAATGTACAAAATTGGTGCGAAGGGTTACCAATACGGTGCAGGTGGGTGCGAGCGCGAAGTGCAGGCGCGAGCAGGCTAAATCGGCGTATATGTTGGTGGGAGAAGTTGATGAACGGTGGAATTATTTGGTGTTGGACGATGTCTGCACGACTGGAGCAAGCCTGGAGGCGGTGTGTATGGCATTGAAAAAAGGCGGGGCGAAAAATGTGTCGGTGATAGTATTGGCAAAATCTGGCGATTAGTTGGAGGCGGTGTCGCCGCCGATGGCATTGATGACGAAGTTGACTATGGCATAGGCAAGGAGGGCCACAATGAGGCCGATGATGGCGTAAAGGATGGTATTTTTAGCATCAGTGACTTTTTTACTGTCGCCTCCGGATAGAATATAGCGGAGACCGCCCCAGATGAGCATGACGATGCTGATGATGCCAACGACGAAAAGGATAGTGTTGGTGATTTCGGTGAAAACCCCGTCGGGTCCAATTAGTTCTGTGGGCACGCCGTCGGGTTTGGCGGTTTCAGCGCCTTCTTGCGCTGGGTTGCCAGCGGCCATGACGCGGCCAGCCCAAAGGGTGGCAACGGCGCTAGCTCCGGTGATAACCTGTCCGATTTTACTAAAAATTTTTTTCATAAATGATATATTCTCGCAGTTAAATAGCTGTGAATAGTATAGCATGAAATTTATGTATAATTGAAATATGAATTTTGAAGTTAATGCGGGCGAGAATTTGGGTGACACTGGGTGGGAGGATTTGGCAGGAGATGGAAGCCGACAGCACAAGGAGCGGCTGGAGGAGCGGGCTAGGATGTATAGGAAGTTTGGGAAAATGGCTATGTTGCTGGCGGAGCTGGATGGTACGGAGCCACAAAATGACGCGGGCGGGGAGTCTGATGCGATCGGCGTGTCAAGTGAAACGACAGATAGCTCAGAAGACGAAGCCCATATTGATTTGCAGGTCGAATCGCTCTTCAAGCAGATGGAAAACATTTTGGGAGATGTTGATAAGTCGCTGAAGAATCAAATTGAATACTCCATAGTCAATCATAAAAAGATTAATACGAGAGACGCACTGGAACGTGAGCTGCAGAGCGGCACGAGTATCCCGGAGCTTGACATACGTTTTGACAAGGATGGCAAGCCTTGGATTTCACACTCACCGCGAGCTGGTGCACGGTTCTTTTTCTCTAAGCCTATACATAATTTAAACAGCGAACAGGTGGAGCAGTATAGTCGTCGGCTTTCGCTTGAAGATGGTCTTCAGATGTTTGCGAAGTACAAAAAAGACAATGAAAATCATCGGATGGTTTTGGAACTCAAAGAACTAGGCCCGTCATCGGGAACCCATAACCAATATTTGGAAAATATCAAATCTTTGTTGGATAAACACGAAGTAGCGGATTCTGCTATATTTGCTACGCTTTCTCCAAGTATCTTGCGGTCTGCGCACGATGTATTCCCTGATAATTCGATGATTTTAAATGGCGGGATCGCGCCTATAATTAGTTATAATTTGGCGGAGAAATCACTGGGTCCGTCTGAGGAGAAAGAATATACCGCGAAGATACCACACGTGGAGTTGGTATTCTCTAATTCTACCGAAATTGTCGAGCGGGCTGACGGATACGGCAAGCAGACTGGTTATCTCTGGACACGCCTACCTAAAGAAACAGTCAATACTCTGGCAGGGCTGAATACAGAAGGAGGCACTGGGGCTGCATCTCTTACGATCGTGAATATGTTTGCTAATGTAATGGAAAAATTGAGTCCTAAGATGGCAGAGCGGATGCGCAAATATTACGCTGCGCAGTTAGATAAGCTAGGTATACAGAAACAAGTGGCCATAGCAAAGAAAAACCCTGCCGAGAGCTTGTTGCGGACAAAAGCGCAGATGGGGCAGGATTCTATCATATATTCTGACACTAGCCCCGGCGATTGGGCAACGGATCTGCCAGATTACAACAAAAATGGCGGAGGGTGAGAGATTCGAACTCTCGCGCCAGGTTTCCCCAGCCTAACGATTTAGCAAACCGTCCCCTTCAGCCACTTGGGTAACCCTCCGACAGATACATTTTATCATGAATTTCTAAAACCTTAGGAGTCTTTCTTCAGAAGACACTCTGCGTGCGCGCCTGTCTTCACAGGGCGCAGTCGCGGCGTTCGGCTGGAAGTAGATGGTCAGCGGCCATCTCTTCCACAGCTTCTTCAGAAAGACTTCCTAAGTTTTTACTTATCATGTTACAATGTGGTTATGGTAAAGGACAAGGAAAAGGATACTGGAGCGATTGTCAATTGGGAAGCGCAGGAATATGTTGTGCGGGATAAAAATACTGGATGGTATATTGGGTTGGTAATAGTCGGCTTGAGTTTTTCGGCGTTGGCGGTTTGGTTACAGCAATGGACGTTTTTGGCCTTGATTGTTGTGAGTGTGATAGCCATAATTGTTTATTCTTCACGACCGCCGAGGATGCTGCATTATTCTTTGAGTAACAAGGGGTTATCGGAGGGGAATAAGTTGTATGATTTTGGGCAATTTAAGGCTTTTGGCGTGATGAGGGACGATAAAAGATTTTCGATTGTTTTGATACCTAGGAAACGTTTTTCGCCGCGCGTAACGGTTTATTTCCCTGAAGCTCAGGGCGAACAGATTGTGGATATATTCGGCGAGAGGTTGCCGATGGAAGAGGTGAAGATGGATTTCTTGGATAAAATAGTGAGATTTTTGCGTATTTAACATAAGCGTGATACAATAACGAAAAATAGAAGTATTAAGAGAGGTGGGTATGGAACCGACGACAACCAAAGCCGACGACAATGAATTGCAGAAGGCCATAAACAATATAACTAGCGCTACTGGGGCTGGGACGGAGTTGGATGCGGTTTCGGCGGTGGCTGATAAAGTGGCAGCGAATAGTGCAGAGCCGGCGGAAGAAGCGGTTGAGGAGCCAGCGGCTCCAGTGGAAAGCGGTATTGCCCAGCAACCAAAGGCGGCTTATGGAGATCCTGATCTTGGCGTGGTGAAGACGAAGGCTTTGACAGATTTGCGTCCGCTAGTGGATAAGGTTGATATGTCGCCAGAAGCAAGGTTTAAGATTTATCGGGAGATTATTGCGGCAACGCATGATAAGGCAGCGATTGAGCCGGCATATGAAGCGGCGATACAGATTGCGGTCGAAAAAGACAAGGCTGAAGCGTTGTTGTTTATAGTCGAAACAATAGATAGCCTAGGGATTGGTGCGGCTAATCAATAGTTTGTTTATAAAAAAAATGACCCCGGTTCAGGGGTCATTTTTTGTTGTGGGCTAATACATGCCGCCCATGCCGGCGCCAATGCCGGGGTTGGGAGTTTCTTTTTCGGGCAGTTCGACGATAAGTGCGCCCATGGTGATAGCGGTAGCGGCAATGGAGACAGCGTTTTGGACAGCCTCGCGAGTAACGCGAGCGGGATCAATGATGCCGGCCTTTTTGAGATCAATAATTCCCTGCTCTGGCTGCATGACGTTGACGCCGTAGCCGTCCTTGGCGTCTTGGACTTTATCGAGCAGGGCTTGGGAATTGAGTCCAGCATTCTCGACAATTTGGACGAAAGGCGTTTTGAGGGCGTTCTTAATGATAGTGCTGCCAGCGTTGTCGTCTTTGAGCTTTGTAGCAAGATTGACGAGAGTAACGCCACCGCCGGGTACGATGCCTTCATCGAGGGCAGCTTTGGTGGCGGCGACGGCGTCGTCGACGCGGAATTTTTTCTCGTCGATTTCGGTTTCGGTGGCGCCCCCAACTTTGATGACGGCGACTTTGCCTAGTAGTGCAGCAGCGCGTTTTTCGAGCTGCTCGGTTTCATAAGCGGAGGTGGAAATTTGAGCCTGAGATTTGATTTGGGCGATGCGAGTTTTGACTTCTGATGGCTTACCATCACCTTTGATGATAGTAGTCTCGTCTTTTGTGGCAATGACTTTGTGGGCATGACCGAGAACTTCGAGACCGGCATCTTCGAGATTGAGGCCTTTGTCAGAGGTGACGACAGTTGCGTCAGTTAGAATAGCAATGTCTTCCATGATTTCCTTGCGGCGATCACCGAAGGCTGGAGCTTTGAGGACTAGGGTATTGAACACACCTTTCAATTTATTGAGGACGAGAACAGAGAGAGCTTCGCCTTCGACTTCTTCGGCAATAATGACGAGATCTTTTTGGCCGTCGGCAGCCATTTTTTCGAGAAATGGCAGGAGGTCGGCGGCGGCACCGATTTTTTTGTCGGTGATGAGGATAGCAGGCTTGTCAAAGATGGCTTCTTGACGCTGAGCATCAGTGACAAAGAAGGCACTGGAGAAACCTTTATCATAGCTGAAGCCTTCGACGACTTCGGATTCCATTTCGAGGCCTTGACCAGCTTCGACGGTGACAACGCCGTCTTTGCCGATTTTGGCGATGACGTCGGCGATGAGTTTGCCAATGGCAGAATCACCGGCGGAGATGGTAGCAACTTCGGCAACTTTCTCAGAGTTACCGCCGATTTTTTCGGCAGTTTTATTGATACCTTTGATAATTTCAGCACCGGCGGTTTCAATGCCCTTGCGGAGTTGCATGGGATTGTGCCCGGCGGCGATTAGCTTGTTGGCCTCGGCGATAATGTGGTAGGTGAGGACGGTGACGGTGGTGGTGCCATCGCCAGCGACCTTATTAAGTTTTTGGGCAGCAGTTTTGATCAGTTTGGCGCCGACTTGATAGCCCAATGTGGACTCATCGTCGTTGCCGAGGTCAACGGCTTCGGCAACGGTAACGCCGTCGTGGGTAATGGTAGGTGCGCCGTAACTTTTTTCGATAACTACATTGCGACCTTTGGGCCCGAAAGTGACTTTGACGGCATCGCAGAGAGCCTTGGCGCCGCCGAGGACTTTTTCTCGTGCCTGCTCATCGTAAAATACTTTTTTTGACATGGGATACTCCTTTAAAGTGTTGCTAAGATATCTTCTTCTTTAATAATGAGATAGTCGGTTTGATCGATTTTAACTTCCGTAGCGGAATATTCACGGAAGATGATTTTATCGCTTTTTTTGACAGCTTTAACATCTGGGCCGACGGACTGCACGGTGGCATAACTAGGTTTTTCTTTAGCTTCTCCGAGATAGAGCCCAGAGGCGGTTTTCTCGAGTGCGGCTTCTTTAATGGCAACGACGCGGTCAGCTAGGGGCTTAATAGACATGGTTCCTCCTTAAATTGCTAATTTGAAGTCATTGTAATCGATGTAATTGGCACTGTCAAGGGTCGAGTGCTAGAAAATATTTTTGCGGCCAAGTAGGAGAGTTTTAAGATTTCGCGTATAATGGGGGCATGAAGGAGAAAATTCCGTTTTATGATAGTTTGGTGCTTCCATACCATTGGATGAGGTCGGTGGGAGCGGGGGTGAGGCGGGGATTTCCGGGACGAAAATTGCGTGTAATTGGAGTGACGGGGACAAATGGCAAGACAACGACCAGTTTTATGATCTGGAAGATGTTAAATGAATCAGGACGGAAGACTGGGTTGATGAGTACGGTGGCGTGGGGGGTGGAGAAGCTGCAGAACCAAGTTGAACATATGACAACGGTGCCTAGCTCCCTGCTGAATAAGAGAATCCAAAAGATTGTAGATATGGGCGCAGAGTTTTTGGTGCTGGAGATGACGTCGCATGCTTTGACGCAATTTAGAACGGTGGGAGTGCCGATCGAGATTGCGGTGATGACTAATGTGACGCACGAGCATTTGGATTATCATCGGACATTTGAGCGATATCGGGATGCGAAGCGGAAATTGTTCAAGAAAGCTGGGTTTGGGGTGATAAACGCGGATGATAAAAGCGCAAAGTATTTTGAAAGTGATGTGAGCGAATATGTTTCCTATGGTATAAAAAATGGGGGCGTGAGGGCTAAAAAGATAGAGCTGAAACAGGATGGGGTGAAATATGCATGTGGTGATATGAATATAGAGACACAGATTGCGGGTAAATTTAATGTTTATAATTCTTTGGCGGCGGTGTGCGTGGGGCAAAAGCTAGGGTTGAGCAAGGCAGAAATTGAACGCGGGATAAAAGCGTTGGACAGCGTGGAGGGGCGGATGGTGAAAATTGACGAGGGACAGAACTTTACGGCGATTATGGATTTTGCGCATACGCCGGACGCGTTTGAGAAGTTGTTGCCGGATATGAAAAAAGCAGCGAAGGGGCGGTTGTTTGTGTTGTTTGGTTCGGCTGGAGGGCGGCGCGACCCAAGCAAGCGTGAGCCGATGGGTGAAATTGCGGGCAAATATGCGGATATAGTGATTTTAACGGAAGAAGATGACAGAGATACGCCAGGGATGAAGATATTGGAGCAGATTGCGGCGGGAGCGCGAAAGAGCGGCAAGAAGGATGATATAGATTTGTTTTTGGAACTGGATAGGCCAAGTGCGATTTTGATGGCCTGTCAGATGGCGCGGAGGGGTGATACAGTGTTGTTTTTGGGTAAGGGTAATGAAAAATCGATTGAGCGGGCGGATGGGGAGCATGAATATTATGAGGAAACGGAAATTCGGAAAGCGTTGAAGAAGGTTTTGGGTAAAAAATAGAAATGAAAAATGCCGAACTTGTAGTTCGGCATTTTTGCGGGGTTTTACTGTTTATTGTTGGTGTTGGACGATTTGGGGAGGATGGGATTGTAGTAGAGATTGATAGTGGGCGTACTCACCCTGACGGATTTGATGTGGCCGTCGAAGTCGAAATCGGTGGATATGGTGCCATTTTCTGTCAGATCGGCCA
Source organism: Candidatus Saccharimonadota bacterium (assembly GCA_009783305.1). GTDB lineage: Bacteria > Patescibacteriota > Saccharimonadia > Saccharimonadales > Saccharimonadaceae > UBA2834. The sequence continues at coordinate 30,858 of WRHJ01000002.1, read as the reverse complement.
TAATTTCGCCGACGAAGTATAGCAGAGATTCGGTAGCGAGCTGGCCGCGCACCATGCGCGCCGCTTCGTCTTCGGCAAGTTGTCGGGCGAGCGCGGTGGCACCGAATACTTCTTGGGCAGACATACCGTCGGTGCAGGCAGGAACATTAGCATTGGGATTCTTGGTATGGTTTGCAGTATTGGCCATGGGTAAACCTCCTCTGTTTTTAACAGTAAAATTAAGGTACGTATCTTTTCATTATAGCAAACTTTGTGCGTTTTGTCAACCCTTCTTAGAATTATCAGTAGCTAGGATAGAATGAGGGAGACGCAGCGGATGTAACCGCCGCCTTTTTTGAGTTCGGTGATTTCTGGGGTGAGGGTGGCTAGGCCGCGCTTTTGGAGCTCGGCTTGGAGTTTGGGGGCGTGGGCGGACATAATGACGGTTTGGCCGGTGCTGACGAGGTTACAGGCAAATCCGGTGACGGCTTCTTCCCTGTCGACGAGGATTTTGTCGATATCTAGGTCGGCAAGTTTACGCCGAGATGGATCGTCGAAAGCTTCTGGGCAGTAGGCGATGGTGTTTTCGTCAATGACAGCGAGGGCTAGATCGAGGTCGTAAAAGAAGGAGTCATAATTGTTGGTGGCGGCGTTCCAGAAGGGACTGCCGGTGTCGTTGAGTTTGGGGAGAGCGTGCAGTTGAATTAGTTCGAGGCCGAAGGCATCAGCAACGATTTTTTGGGCTTCGGGGGTGGAGCGGTAGCCGGAGCCAGCGAAAAGGCGGTTGCCACAGATAAGAGAGTCGCCTTGACCGGAGAAGAGGTGAGGTGCGGTGGGATCGATGCAGGCTAGGCCAAGATTTTCTAAGACCTGTTTGGCGTAGGGCTGTTCGGGCTTGCGAACGCTAGGGAGATTACTAAGGATAGCGGTGCCGTTGTGAACGATGGCCCAGTTAGCTGTATAAACGCCGTCCTGACAGTCGGTGGGTGGCGGAACTTCGATGACTTCGATGCCGGCCTGCTTGAAACAACTGACGAGGAGGGCGTGCTCCTGGGCGGCTTTGGCTTGATCAATGACGTCGTTGGTGTAGTAGGGGTTGATGTGGGCGGTGTTGTTGAAGTAATCGGTGCCGGAGACAAGTAGCTTTTGATTAATCATTTATAAAGTATAGCACGTTACGGTTCGTAGGAGGCGATGCCTTCGACGATGATATCATCTGGGACACCGAGGAGGTTGGCAGCGGCAGCGGCAGCGGCCATGAGGGCGACAGCTTCTTCGCCGATGGCGAAGGTAGCGACATCAAAGGTGGCAGAATCGTGGGCGAGACTGGCTTCGGTGCCCTTTTTGTAGAGTTTTGAGCGATTGATGCGGGTTTTGGCTTCACGGTGTTGGCCGTAGGTGGTGGTGGCGGTTTTGGCGGCGAAAGTTGAGAAGTGGTCATATTGAGGGTCATCGCGGTTGAGGACGATGAAATGAGGCGAATCCTGGAAAAGAGTGGATTTTTGGGCGACGAGATCGGCGATGTCAGTGCCGATGATGTCGGGAGAGACAGTGTTGGTGAGGACGGCCATGTGGATAGGCAGCTTATAGAAGACTTGTTTTTTGATGGAGGCGGCGGGGGCTTCGATGATGACGTGGGTGGCGCCGCTTTTGAGGCATTTTGAGAGATATCGATAGAGCATGAGGGTGGAGATGGGGCTGTCGGCGGGGCTGGTGATAAGGGCGGCTGGTACCTTGTGGGCGCTGAGGATTTCGTGGATAAAATGGGCGACCGTTTCACTACCGGTGTGACCGGCAACGGCGATGATTTTGAGATCCTTGGCAGGTTTGCCATGGATAGTGTTGGCCACCTTCACCTTGGCCTTTTGGAGTTTTGGTTTTAAACTCGATTTTTTAGTGGCTTTTTCCATAATTTGATTATACCACGGGGGCGCGAGGTGTGCTATAATGCGAGGTGTTGTGATTTTCACAATGCTCGTTTAATTTTCGAGGTGGATAAAAGACGTCGTGTGAAAGCGACGGTTTGTTATCCACACATGTGCCCGTAGCTCAGTTGGATAGAGCGTCAGCTTGCGGAGCTGAAGGTCGTACGTTCGAATCGTATCGGGCATACCACGTCGGAAACGATCCTTTTAAGAAGTCATTAAACTAGTTTAATGACTTCTTTTTGTGGATCGTTTCCAAGTTTTAGGACTTATTTTTGTTGGCGGCCTCTGTAGGAAAAAGTAGTTGACTTTCAAGTTGCTTGACAGCTCACACTGAAATTGCAAAGTAAAAAGTAAGAAGGGAGTCACAAAAATGAAAAACGAAACTTACTTAACTAGGCAGGGGTTAGCGGAAGCACAGGCCGAGCTGGATTATACTACATACATTATCACTGTATTTGTTTGTGCTATAATGAGTGCGAATAATCACAAGCTTTAATGGCGGAAGGAACCTTGTATGGCAACGGGTATCAATAAAATAAAGCGAAGTGGAGGCAAAAATCTAGCATCTATCGCGGCGGGATTACTGGTGGTGTCTTTTGTGTTTCTTTTTGTCGGCTTTATGGTTAAACAAGAGCGTCCAGCTTATGCCGCACCTGTGCCATTTCCTTATGGACCAAGTATGATTTTCGTCTCTCAGGGCAGCCCAACCAGACTTTATGGGGCCGTCCAAGTTCCAGGCACAAATACCGCGAACTTTGCTACCATAGGCCCAGTACAAACAATTACCTATAATGCCATGGGTTTCAACCCTACGGACATGTTCCTTTATGCTATCAATACTGGAACAAATCGCCTAATTCAGATAGACTCGACCGGTGCAACTACGGGACTTGGGCCTGGAGGGTCAATAGCTAATTTGCCGGCATTGTCAGGTTCGCAGACTTATAACGCCGGGACGATTGGGACCTGTAATCCGCCAAATACTTTATGGATAGCCCCTTCACAGAATACGACGAGGATTTTTTCTATTAATGTTGCGGCCGTAACTCCAACTGCGGTGCCGCTGAATCTTACTGCTGGATATGGAGGGACGAATACGCTTCCAAATGTTGCCGATATGGTCTGTATGGAAGATCCTGTTTCTGGTGATAGCTATATATGGGCAGTCTACGGTGGCGGTGGGAACACGGCAGCTTTTCCTAATGGGATTTATCGTATTGACGTAACTCCGGGCAGCGCTAGGTATGGGGTGTTAGATTGGTTTAGTCTAGGCGGGCTTTCAAGTATCCAATGGAATGGTGCAAGTTTTGGAGCTCAGTGGCTCTATGGGAACGGCAATCTTGGTATTTCTAACAACCAAACAGGACACATCCACCAAATCGTTATCACGGATCCCGCTTCTGCTGCGCCAGTATTTGCTGAGGGCGCTATGCTATTTGGACCATCAAGCAGTACAAATGATGGCGCGTCGTACGCTGGAGAGCCGATTGATTTGAGTTTAGAAAAAACTGCTGACACGGGAAATGATACTGGTGGTGATCCGACGCAGTATGTGGCGGGTGCGAATATTTCTTACACGCTTACTGTGACGAATAATGACGCTTTCGGCGTTGCAAGCAGCGGCTTTTATATTACAGATGTAATTGATGCTAATACGACAGTAATATCTATGGATGCTGACTGTTACATTTCGCCGGACGATCCTACTGGTCGGACAGTTATTTGTGTTTCGGGTACATTAGCAGCTTTGGACTCGCAATCGTTTAATATTACAGTGTCAACTCCAACAACGTTTGGTCTCTGCGTTGATAACATGGCTACCGTGACTGGCAATGAGGCAGATCCAGACCCAGATAATAATACCCCTCCCACGGTACGGAACTGTACTGCGCCTGATGGATACATCGTGAGCAAAACGGCGACTTCAGACAATCCGCGCCACGTCCGTCCGGGCGATGTCGTCACATATGAAATTACGCTCCAGAATACCGGCGAAGAAGATTATACTAGTTCTACTACTTTAGCAACCTTTATTGACGATATGTCAGACGTCCTTGATGACGCGTTTTATAACGGAGATTGTGCAACTGATATTGCAGATGGGTCGGAAACGTGTGGGCTATCTGGGATGATTTTGAACTGGAGCGGCGATCTCCTGGCTGGAGGCACGAAGATTGTGACATATTCTGTTACGGTGACTGGTGAAGGCAACTTGCAATTGAATAACTACCTGACCGTAACTGGTACGGATGGAAGTTGTTCAGGAGACTGCTCGACGCAGACTCTCGTTGGCGATCCGGAGTATACGATAGATAAGACTGTCACAAACTGGGGCAAGACTCCGATAACCGAGATAACTCCAGACGGAACTACGCCAAATGACTGGGTCGTGTACACTGTAGCTATAACTAATACCGGAACTTCTCCTTATACGAGATGGTATCCGATATACATAGAGGATGATCTTTCGGACGTGCTCGATGATGCCGTGATTGGCGCAGACAACTACGCTTCTTATGACGCACCTTCTTATAGGGGCGAGCCGGACGGTACTCCTGCCAATAATCCATTAGTCAAAGGCAAGACTTTAAATTGGAGCGGGTCACTCGCAGTCGATCAAACTGTTTATATTACCTATATGGTGCGAGTGCTTATCCCGTCGGATCTTGTGGGCGCAAACGGGGTGATGAACAACATAGTGTCTCCAGCTGGGCTTAATGGGGCCATTGAAGGAAACTGTATAAATTGTTCTACGTCTACAATCGTCAAATATACGCCTCCAGTTACGCCACCAACAGCGCCAGATACGGGTTTCTTTTGGTATGAAGGGGCAAGGGTTATGGGACAGAATTTGCATATCATACTGATTGTCGGCGCCAGTGTGGGTATGGCGACGTGGTTGATGATCCGAAGAAGAGTAAAAAAATAGTCATAATGATTATGTTATAATGTGGTTATTAAAAGAAAGGTGAATTTGTATGGAAAATAATAGTAGTCAACCACAACAGGCGGCAGCGCCACAGGCTCCGGTTCCAAATGTAAGTCAGCCAATGGCTGCTGCGCCGGCGGGCGGAGGCAAAGGTTTGGCGGTCGCAGCATTAGTGCTTGGTATTGTAGCGGTGTGCGGAGCGTGGATACCCTTCCTTAATATTTTCTCGCTGATAATCGCAATTGTTGGTTTAATCTTGGGCTTAATTGCCACAATTATGGGTTTTGCGAACAAGATGGGCGGAAAGGCTATGGCGTTGGTTGGTACGATTCTATCCGTTGCAGGGATTGCGATTTTCTTTATCAGCTATGTTTTATTGGCGAAGGGTGTGGGAGATGCTTTGGATGATTTGTTCGGCGTTGCAGAAAACTGCGATTATCACAATGGCATTACGATTGGCTTTGACGATAGCGGCTATGCTGTGAGCATAGCTTCGTTCAATAAGACAGTCAGCGACTATGTCTACGAACAGCTTGAAACCGGTATGAGCAAAAGCGAGATTTACGATGTCCTTGGAGTTTCGCCGACCTGTAGGACGAATAACTAAACATTGCAGCGTGAATAGCAAAACCCCCGACGTACTGTATTACTACAGATTGTCGGGGGTTTGTTTAGCCTACTCTGGCGGAAGACTCGGGATGCGCCTGCGGCGTCCCTCGTTTTACTGGCGGGACTCAATTTCGCAGGTTTTAACGGAGTATAAACCAAGTTATTCCGACGCAAACAATCTTCCTACCTAATTATACCTTTATCTTGTTAATATCGTCAGTAATAATCCAGTCATCCATATTCTTGTCGCGTCGATAAGTAAACGGTTCGATTGGCTTAATATCTGATATCTCATACACGGCTAGATATTTTTTGCCTGCCCATCTGTCGTATTGTTCTTTGGACAAGTTTAATTCTTTCTCAAACTTCTTCACGAATCCGATGGATTCTTCAGGAGTCATTTTCTCGCTCTCGACAATTTTAGAAATGACACCCATGCATGTGACAGTCATATCGCCGCCAGTTTCCACAAAATAGACAGTGTCATTTACTTTTGCTCTGCCACCAAGTGGTGACTTTTTGCCCGCAGCACCGCGCATAATCATAGTTTTTTCACCAGCCAAAAGTTTCTCTAGCTCTTTTGCTTTGCTATTCAGATAAACCAGATGTTCAGCCTTGCCATCTTTGCCTTTGTACCACTCGCTAGCGGACATACTAATCTCCTTTTGCTATTACGCTTATGCTCTGGCGGAACAGAATTTCTCAAGTTATAACCATCTTTAAGGAAGAAAACTGTTCCAGCTCTAATAATAACAAACATAATAAATCTATAGAAAAACCGCCCGGCGCTCTGCGCCTGACGGTTTGTTCGTAATGACTTACTTAATAGTTCATTCGGCGCTGCTAAGCATGATGTGGGTTAACAGCTCGGCTGCTTCGGCTTCTGTGGCGGGCGCAGGAACAGCCGACATCGAATGGTTTATAACCATGAAGAGGGCTTTCGCGGCCAAAGGCGCCTGCTCTGACATTTCCTTAATCTCGTCCATGAAATCAAAGATCTTATTCAGATACAGTTGCACATATTTTTCCGCAAAGCTTAGTCCTTCCTTGCTGTCGAGTTCATCGCAAAACTTTGTCGCATCAACGATCCTGTCCGCCGCTTGCTTTATCGCCGTCATCTCGCGATCCACCAGACCAGTGAAGTCTGTAACTTGCTGCTTCATAAATCCGTCCATTATTTCCCCTCCCTTATTCGTAATTCAGTGATGTAGATACCGGTATCCCAGGTGTTATTTTGCAAGACACTGTGCCGTTTTCGGCCGTTCCAGTCCTATTGACCACGCCGACTCGTCCTTTAACGGCACCGAGCTTTGAGTCAATCAAGAAGCCTCCGGTTTCGTCCTCGGTGTGCCATTCGATGCTTTCGGGTATTTCTGAGATTTCGATTCCGAATCCGTAATCTTCTCCCAGCTTGATGCCGAACTTTTCTGCCCAGCGCTTAATCCCGTTGATATGGCCTTCCCAGTTAAGTTTAGGGTTTTTGTACGGAATAGGGACATAAATCTGGTTCGGCGCTCGTGTAAGCTCTTGCGGTTTTATCACATCTGTTTCCTCCTCATAGTTCAATTATAGGCGAGAACTCGTGTTTTCGCCCTAGTCGCCTACATCTGATATATAAGCGTGTAGGGCGGAAACACCTCTGTAAGTCATCATGTAAAAGTTCGTAGATAAGGAGTGGAATCTTCTTGTTTAGAAACAAGAAGACCCATATATGGGTCTTAAAACCGCCATACGTACACCTCACTCTAATCTGTAAACTGTTACCAGCTCACATTCTTATTATAGCACACATACTTAAAAAAGTCAATAAAGCAGAGGTGGCTTTCAAGACACTACTTCAGATATCACTAGAGCCCACGAGGGATACAAGGCAGCGTACAAGTTATAACCAATCTCCTACCGCTGTTAAATAACTCAAAATATTCAAAAATTCGAATCTACTCAGACGAAACACGGTTTCTCAAGTTATAACAATCTACAAGTCTAGTAATAATTCGACAAACAAATATTCCACCGATTAACGATTGAATTATACTACTTTAAGCACTAGTTCGCCCAATAATCTCTAATACTTGTGGTAAAGTCTGCAAATTACTCTTTTTGCCCATATGACCGATACCGGATATCAATAAGTGTTCTGCGCCAATATTGTCGGCATGCTTTTTTAGTATTTCAAGAGGTATAATGTGGTCATCATCACTATATATAGCGTATCTAGCATCTACGTTATTCTTAAAATTATTAATTTCTTCGTCTGTCGGCGCCAAGCTCTCAACAGCGTCATCCAAATCTTTCCTGCCTTCCGTAACGAACTTATCGCTGAACCCCGCAAGACCCACATAAAGTTTTATCCCCAAATCGTTCTCGTTCAGATATTTGATAATAAAAGGGTTACCGCCAGAATGCGCTACTACGATTAACTCTCCGTCTAAATCCTTTTTGTATTTTTCGAATTCGTTTTTCCAGATATCGTACCTCACGTTTTCTTGCGTAGGAAGCTCTGGCATAACGACCAAGTAGCCCAGCTTCTCAAGCTCTTCCTTCAACCACAAAAACACTTGTGGCACTCCATTATAGCCGTGAATTAAAAGTATTTTTCTATCTTTCATAACTCTATTCTACCATGTTTCGTAGTTCCCTAGTCATCACCAGAACCTACGAAAGCAACAAGACAGCGCATAGGTTATAACCAACCAAAATCACCTATTTCCCGTCGCTCAACAGAGGAAAATACCCAAAAAGTTCTAATCCGCTCAGACTAACACTGGAGACAGAGTTATAATTAAGTTTTTCCGAATAAAAATAGCCTCAAAAGAGGTCATAGTTCACCCTGGCGGAACACAGTTTCTCAAGTTATAACAATCTATAAACATCAATTCTGAGACACGAACTACATTAGTAACAAACTTTACAAAGACGCTCTATATTTCAGCCTCGTACATTGCCCATGTAAAAATATCTGAGCGCCCCCAACCTGTCACATTAACGTATATACTCCGCGAAACAGAAACATCACAAAGTCCGGACAGGTTAGAACTCTTGCATACACCATAAGCTTGCCGCATCCCAGGTAACTCCATCATCTTAAGGAAAAGCTCCCTTAGTTTTCCAGAATTATTGACGGTAAAATCTCTATGGCGCCCATCAGAAGGAACTAGATAGTCGCTATATTCTGCCAATAGCGCACTTATGCGTTCACTATGCATATTCATAAAGAAGTCTAGAAAGGAAGTTGAGTCCGAGCTACCCAAACCTTTTATGTCGCAATGTGGTCCGTATCCGGTGGATATGTTAAGTGGTTGCACCTCACACGCATAGTCAAAAGAATATTCTCCTTCGATCATGAAAGAAAGCCTTCCACTAGAAATATCCCTCCCAATCTCTTCAACCGTAAAGTGTTCTGCTGCTACACCAATGAACTCATCCCAACGTTCCGTGATTGCACCAGTCCTTTTTATGGAAGGCAGCACCCCAAACAAAATCACGGCCACGGCCACTACAATTACCACGACTAATGTAGTTATAAGGGCAACAATAACTTTTTTCTCTTTCGTATCTTTTTTACCAGGAGCTATGACCTCCGCCGGAATCGAATCGTTCCCTAAACCCACCAGGGGCACAGCGTTGCTCCGTGCGACATCATCCTGCTTATCCATGCATTCATACTAACACAATATTAAAGTCCTCGGATACCAGAACAGAACACATAAGTTATAACCAAGAAAAACGCTAATTCCATCGCCGTTAAACAGCCCGCATTACTTAAAAAGTTCAAATCCACCTAGACCGACTCCGGAGACAAGGTTATAACCAAGCTTTTCCGAATAAAAGAAGCCTCAAAAGAGGCTCACGTTCACTCTGGCGGAAGCGAGAGGATTCGAACCTCCGAGACCTTTCGGCCCACACGATTTCGAGTCGTGCGCCTTCAACCACTCGGCCACGCTTCCACCTTGAATTGTACCACAAGAAGGCTGTGTTAGAATGGTGGGATAAGGGAGTATAAGTATGAAAAATGAGACGATAAACGAGGGCTGGGAGCAGTCCGGGGTGGAGAGACGGCAGATGGCTCCGGGTGAGACGATGAGTTTGGCGGGTCACGAACCGCTATTGAACCGGGAGCAAATGTTGGAACTGAAGGGGATAAATGTAGCAACTTTGGCGGGAATAAAGGCGGGGGATAAAACGTTCATGATACTCGATTTGCGTGAGACGCCGGCGGATGGGCCAAATGGCACGAAAATGATCATGCCAGGGGATAATAGTTCTTATTTGGCGGATTATATGATTGTGGATGAGACGTTTAGGCAAGAAGCAGGCAAGGGACTGAAAGGGATACGTATTGGGGAGGGTCCGGTGGAGATTGGACGCAGCCATCATGCTGATCGGTTTGCGTATTCGAACAAAGTGTCGCGAGAACACTTTGCGGTGGTAGCGGATGAGGATGGACTGAGGATTATAAATCACAATCCGACTAATCCAACGGAGATAATTTACGGTCCAGAGAAGAGCGGGTGGGATGGTATGGGAGATGTGAAGTTTGATAAGAAAGTTGAGCTGAGCTGGAATGAGCATTTGGACGACAGCAAGCACTACTGGCCGCCGGAGATGTTGGAGGTGTTTGGCGAGGAATAAAAAAGGGACCGGTTGAACCGGTCCTTTTTGGGTGCTCTATGTTTGGTTGAGAAGATTCATGGCGATGCACCATGATGTTTCCGATGGGCTGTGGCGGATGGCGTCTGCGAAGACGGAAAGTAAATCTGGTCTGATGAGTTGGCATTGCGATTTGTCGTCAAGGACGGCAATACGGACGATATCGGGATTGCGCTCGATGAGATCTGCCAACAGATTGGGTTGTTCGTTCCAGATGGGTCCGCCGACGGCTTGCTGTTCCATGGTCTGACCATGTTTGAGGCCGGCAGCGGCGGCGAAGAGGCTGAGATATTCGTTCATACTCTTGGCTGTGGGGGGATGGCCGCTTTTGGTGAGGAAAACGACCTTCCTGGCTATATCGGGTTTCGTCTTGTTTTGCGTCATTTTGCCCACCTCTTTCAGGCTAAATTTAATTCATCGCAACAGTTCCAATAAGCTTCTTGGCCGACATTGATGATGTCGTCGATCTTATGGCTGATACTGTCGATGATGTTTGGGATGAAGCTCTTGCTGAAATAACCTTCGGTCTCGATACCGATGACTAGCACCGGTGTTTCGAATTTGACGCGGCCATTACCGGTACGTACGCCGAAGCGGACAAGTCCGATACCTGGCAGGTCGACGTTGATGTGCAGGTCGATCATGTGATTTTTGCCGGCGAAATTGCAGGTAAAGTCACAAGGCAAGCCGTAGATAAACGCATCGGTGCCGAGTTCTCTGTCCTCTTGGGAGGTAGCGAAACGGAATTCTGATGTGCTGAGTACTTTGCCCTTTTTGGTGAAATGGATGCCGAAGACGTCGATGAGCTGCGTTTCCAATTCGTGGCCAGCGGACAGCTTGAAGATATCTGCATAGGGATCTCGTGCCATACTGGCACCTCCTTTCTAATTTTGAAGCACCAATAGGCGAAAAACATAGATGTAATGGGTGCGTAGGGCGCTTTTGAGAGCGACTCTATCCTCTAATTATATCACAGATGATGAAAATAGTCAATAGCGGAATGGTGTGATAGAATAGAGGTAGTAAGGAGGGAAAATGAGTAGTATTTTTACGAAGATTATCAGGGGTGAGATACCGAGCTATAAGGTGTATGAAGATGAGCGGACGTTTGCGTTTTTGGATATTCATCCGGAATCGGCGGGACATGTGCTGGTGGTGCCGAAGGTGGAAGTGGACAAGTTTTATGATTTATCAGATGAAGATTATGCGGCGCTGTGGGCGACGGTGAAGAAATTGGCGAAGCATATGGATGAGGTATTGGGAGAGAGGGTGTTGCTGAGAGTGATTGGGACGGATGTGCCGCATGTGCATGTGCATTTGATGCCGCTGGATCCGACTTGGGAGCACGGACGGGTGTTGGAGTTATCAGATGGGGAAATGACGGAGATTGCGGAGAAGTTGCGATTGAGTTAGCGGCATAGGATGAGGGGTTGATTCAGAAGATCAATGATTGTTGCGTTGCTCGAAAAAACGGTTAAGAGTCTGTATGAGCTCTTGTGGAGTGAGGGATGGCCTATCTGAGAGAGAGGTGGTGTATTTTTGAAAATCTTGAAAAAACTCGCCGATTGGGTTGATGAGGGCAGTGACTAGGATAACAAAAGGAAGGAGGAGCGCAACGGCTATTAGGCCGTAGACCAAGGGGTGTTTTTTGGAATCTGTCTCGGGTTTTTCGTCTGGGGTGATGGGGGCGCGTGAGTGTGATTTGACAGGGGTAAATGGGCGGTTAATGGGGTCGTATTCTGGCTTGTAGTCGTCATCTGGTTCGGATTTTGCGGGCGGCTCGTAGATTTTCTCTGTACGGAATTTGGAAATGCTTTTTGATTTTTGTGGATTCACGAGGTCAGTATAGCATGAACTAGATTAAGGTGAGTTCGTTCTTGAGGCGCTGCATGGTGGTTTGCTTTTGCTCGAGATGTTTTTGGGTTTCTTCGACGAGTTCTTTGGGGGCTTTATCGCGGTAGTTGGGGTTGCGGAGGCGGGTTTCTAAGGTGTTAATTTCGGCGCCGAGCTTTAGGATGTTATTTTCGAGGTTTTGCTTGTACTCTTTGAGGGTTTGTTCGTCGATGTCGAGGTAGATCTCGCGGTTGGGGAGGGCGATGCGCATGCCTTGCGGAGTGTCATCTGGGATAACGGCGGGGACGTGGGTAAGGAACTGGATGAGAACTTGGTTGTCATTGACTAAAGAGTCATTGCCAAACAAAAGATTGGGTTTCTGACCGCCTGGGAGGCTCTGTAGATGGCCTCTGACGGTGGAGATGATAATCATTAGGGTTTCGAATTGCTCGGCGGTCATAGGGTCGTAAGGGAGCTTGGCGGGCCATTTCTGGGTAATTAAGAGGTCGGTGGTCCAAGATAGAGTTTGCCAGATGGTTTCGGTGAGGAAGGGGGCGAAGGGGTGGAGCATGATGAGGATGTGTTCGAGGGTTTTTTGGAGGAGAGGGGTATTTTTGTAGATTTTTTGGCTTTCGAGGAACCAGTCAGCGTATTTGTTCCAAATGGTGTCGTAGAGGAGTTCGACGGCTTCGGCGAAGCGGTACTTCCCTATCAGTTTGTCGAGTTCGGTTTTGCAGTGGTCAAGTTCGCGGCAGATCCAGTCTTCGCCCATGTTGATGGTAGTGAAGGGTGATTTTTCAGAAGACACTTCGGGGGAAGCGCCTGTCTTTACAGGGCTTCGCCCCTCGCGTTCGGCTGGAAGTAGGGGCGCAGCGCGCCCCTCTTCCACAGCTTCTTTAAAATCACCTTCATCTACCATCTGCTGGATGAAGCGGGAGATATTCCAGAGTTTGTTGCAGAGGTTGCGGCCGGCGACGACTTTGGATTCGGAGAAGGCCTGAGGGAGGCCGGCGGATCTGGAGCTGAGAATACCGATACGGAAGGCGTCGGAGCCGTATTTGCCGATGATTTCGATGGGGTTGATGACGTTGCCTTTGCTTTTGCTCATTTTTTGGCCTTTTTCATCGAGGACGAGGCCGTGGAGGTAGACGTCTTTAAAGGGGACGGTGCCGGTGCGATAGAGGCCAAACATGATCATGCGGGCGACCCAAGCGAAGAGGATGTCGGCGGCGGTTTCCATGACGGCTAATGGGTAATATGGGCTGGGTTGTTCTAGATGATTGGTGGTGATGTAAGGCCATTGACCAGAGGAGAACCAGGTGTCGAAGGTGTCTTCGTCGCGGTAATAGGTGACGCCGTCTTTGATGATGAAGGGTTGGTCGGTGTTGGTGTCGAAAATCCATTGGCCATCGTTGGCTTTGAAGGCTGGGATGGGGATGCCCCAGGGGATTTGACGAGAGATGTTCCAATCTTTGAGTTGTTTGAAGTAATTGATAACGACCTGCTTTTTGGACGCAGGATAGAATTTGATCTGATTTTCGCGGAGCGCCTCGATGGCTTTGGCGGCGAGAGGTTCAGTTTTGACGAACCACTGTTCTTTGAGGAGGGGTTCGAGGATACTGTTGCATTTGTAACAATGGGCGACAGAGTGAGTGATTTCTTTGCGGCCGCGGAGAAGGTCTTGGGCCTTGAGGTCTTTTAGAACCTTTTCGCGAGCCTGTTCGATGGTGAGAGCGGCGTAATCGGCGCCAGCAGCTTCGGTGAGCTTGCCGTCTTCGCCGATGACAGAGATCATTGGGAGGTTGTGGCGTTTGCCAACTTCGAAATCGATGTGGTCGTGGGCAGGGGTAACTTTAACGACACCAGTGCCGAAGGCTTCGTCGACGAAATCGTCAGCGATGACGGGGATCTCTCTGTCGGTAAGAGGTAACTTGACATACTTACCGATTATGTTTTGATAGCGTTTGTCATCTGGGTCAACGGCGACGGCGGTGTCGCCAAACATGGTTTCGGGGCGAGTAGTGGAGACGACGAGTTCACCGTGCCCGTCGGCCAGGGGGTAGGCGATGTCGTAAAGGGTGCCCTGCTCTTCTTTATGGGCGACTTCGATATCAGCGAAGGCGGTTTGATGTTTGGGACAGAAATTGACGGTTTTTTCACCTCTGTAGACGAGGTTATCGTCCCACATCTGCTTGAAGGTGGTGTAGGCGGTGTCGATAACTTTGGGATCAAGAGTGAAGGTGAAGGCAGACCAATCGAGAGAAGCGCCGAGGGCGCGGAGTTGGAGCTCCATGTTGCCGCGTTGTTCGGCGACGAAGTCCCAGGTCATTTGGTAGAGCTCTTCCCTGCTGTGGTTGAAGCGACTATCGCCTTGAGATTCGAGGTATTTTTCGAAAACGACCCAAGTTTCGAAGCCGGCATGGTCAGCACCGGGCAGGAACCAAGTGGAATCGCCGACTAATCTGTGATATCGGATAAGAGAATCTTCAACGGCGACGGTAAGGCCGTGACCGATATGAAGATTGCCGTTGGCGTTGGGAGGTGGGAGGACGATGGAGTAGGGATTTCCCTGCTCTGCGGGCCGGAAGGCGCCGGATGATTCCCAGAGGGCGTAAATATCGGGTTCGAATTGATTAGGTTCGTAAGTTTTACTAAATTTCATGGTTTAATTGTAGCATGTCTGTGGTACCGGTTATGGTATTGACTTTTATACATGACTATGATATAATGGGGAGGCATATTTGCACGTTGAGAGTGCGATAGAACATTGAAATGAGGTGAAAATTATGAGTTCTGAAAGGCCTAATGTAAGTGGTAATGACGCGAAGAAGGATGCTGAAGCGTTCGAAAGATTAATTAGCGACGTGCGTCGCGTCTGCGACGGTGAAGCCCCGATCCATTATGACCAAGAGACTGTGCGCAAGACGATAGCGACTATGAAAAAGATGTACGAGCGTGAGAAAGCGGCAGAGAATGCTGCCGGGGAAGATCCCATGGCGGCGTATTTGGAGTTAGTGGATTCGCAGGCGCAAATAGACAAAATCATTTGGGAAAGTAAAGGGGGTGAGCGGAATGCCAAATTTGGAGATTCATTATAGGAAAGGCGTAGAGAAAAAGATTGGTTTTGAGACTTTGGGGGAGGTTTGTCAGATAGCTTTATCTCAGGCTTTTAATAAGGCGAATGAGGCTAATACGGATCCAACAGATGTCTTGGTGCGTTTTGTTGAAGCGAGTCGATGGGATCGGGGGATTCCGGACATTTGCTTCGTGATAAAATGCGGGGAAGATGGACTGACGCATAATCAACAATTGGATTTATGTCTTAGTTTTTGCCGTTGTGAGCCAATTTTTGGTTATTCGATAGATACCGTTTGCGCGCAGAATAATCTATCCCTTGATGTAGAAATTTTCAATAAGAGAAGTCATGGGGTTAGTTATGATGCGTGTGGCGATCATTACGGTTCATTTTAATTACCTATGCAAGATAGCGGTTCCCTGTTGGGAGCCGCTTTTTCTTGGTTTTTATATCAAAACTTTCACATGAAATATAACCACGAGCGATATTTCACGTGAAATATTTGACAGTAGGTGCAAATTATTTTGTGTTATGCACTTTTTGTTCTCCCAAGCCGGTTATGGCTTGTTGGGTCTATAGTATGCTAAATGGGATGCTAAGTCAAATGGTTGCTAATAAACAGGTTAGTAATAGTTAAAGTGCTTGTGGATTTGTGCGAAAGTGTATAATGGTGGCAAATGGCGTTTATAAGGAAGTTTAAGACGGGAAGTGGGGCGACTGGAGTGCAGGTGTGTTGGAAGCAGGGTGGGAAAGTAGTGCGGACAGAGCACATTGGATCGGCAAACTCCGAAGTGGCTTTAAATAGATTACTGGAAGAGGCTAGGGAAGTGATGCGGGGGAAAGATCAAAAACCATTGTTTGATATGAATAAGACCAAAAAGAGTGATTAGTTGATTTTTGAGCGGGGAGAGATGTCGAGGCTGTAGGGGTCGGTGGGTTTTTCGCCGGCTTCTATAGCGAAATAGGCGGCGGAGGCGACCATGGCGGCGTTGTCAGTAGAAAATTTAGGTAAAGGGAAGAATAGCTGAACAGAGTAATTCTTAGAACCAGCTTGGTCGCCAGGAAAACCTGCTTCGGGCAGGGTTTTCTTGGGAGTTGCTACGTTCTTAGAATTACTCTGTTCAGGTATTTTCTCCTTAACTTTTTCACGGAGAAGGGAATTGGCAGCGACGCCGCCAGCGAGGAGGACGGATTTTGGCTGGAATTTTTCGATGGCTTGAGATAATTTTTCAACTAAGATATCGATGGCGGTATTTTGGAAGGAGGCGGCGAAATTGGCGATTTGTTGTTTTGATAGTTTGGCGGCGAGCTCGCCACTAGGAGTGGAAATAGGCAAATTTAGTTCCTTTTGGATGGCACGGAGGACGGCGGTTTTAAGGCCGGAGAAGCTGAAATCGTAATCTGGCATTTTGGGGTGGGGAAGGGGATATTTATGGGGGTCGCCAGTTTCGGCGGCGGCGGCGATGGAGGGGCCGCCGGGGTAGGGAAGTCCTAAAATTTTGGCGATTTTGTCGAAGACTTCGCCGATGGCGTCGTCATGAGTGGTGCCAATAATTTCAAAGTGATTGTGGCCGGTCATATGGATGAGTTGAGTGTGACCGCCAGAGACAATCAGAGCTATCAAGGGGAAAGAAGGTAATTCTGACGAGGCCCTTTCGCGTGCGCGCCCGTCTTTACGGGGCGCAGTTGCTGCAGTCGGGCCGGAAATAGATGGCCGGCGGCCATCTCTTCCGCACGCCTCGCTAGAATTACCTTCATTTTCACTTGATAGCCAGTTTGCGTAGATGTGAGATTTGAGGTGATGGATGGGGTAGAGAGGTTTTTGGTGCAAAATAGCGAGGGTACGGGCGGTGAGAGTGCCAATGAGGAGGGAACCGAGCAGGCCGGGAGTGTGGGTGACGGCGATGGCGTCGATTTCGTTCCAGTTGAGGCGGGCGTCTTTGAGAGATTGATCAATGACGGGGAGAATAGCTTCAATGTGAGAACGGGCGGCGATTTCGGGGACGACACCACCGTAGGCTTGGTGGATGTCAATTTGAGAAACGACGACGTTGCTTAAAATTTGCGTGCCATTTTCGATGATGGCGGCCGCGGTTTCATCACAACTGGTTTCGATGCCTAAAATCTTCATAGATCTCGAGTAAATAAAGTATACCACTATTGGTGGATTTAGAAACGGTGTGATAAGATAGAGGTAATGGTTAAAAACTTGAAGGGAAGGAAATAAGGTGAAAGCTGTAGATGGATTCACTAATAAGAGGAGGAGGCTGAAATGGTGAGTGAGAGAGTTTCTGGTAGCAACTGGAGCAGCGCATATGAGGAAGAGCGGGCGGCAAAACGCCAGGATCGGATGGAAGAGGTGGATTTTGATTCTTATCCAAAATTGCCGGGTGAAAACAATGAGGCATACGGTGAGCGTTTGAGGGGTATAAATACGAAATTGAAAGACTGGGAACAGAGTAATGTGGAACCGGAATCGGAAGCGGAGCCGCCGGATAAGATCCGCGCGATGATTGAAGAGAAAGTGCGCTTGGGAGTATATACGCCGGAGGAGGGGGAGGACATGATTGCCAAGATGAGCGCGCGGATGGAGCAGAAAAAAGAAGATAAGAGATACGAAACTTGGCAGCAGGGCAATGCGGATGAAATGAACGAGAGATTGGCAGAGCGGGGGCAAGTGGGTTTTGCAGAGAAGGCGGCGGAAGAAATCAAGAGCAAAGTTGACGAAGCGACGATTCGGGAGGCTCTGGAGACGGGAGATAATGGTAAGGTTTTGACGATATTGGCGAACTTGCCGAAGAAAGAGGGGATTAGGGACGAACAAGATCAGCGGGAATATGAAAATGAGTTGCGCCGGAAGACGCAAGAGGCAAATGACAGATACGGTATTGTGCTGGGCGAGGCGATGAAGATTCTGAAAACCGAGTATGCCAATAAGCCGCCGGAATCACCTGAACCAGATGATGATCCTGGTAAGCCAGGCGAGGGCGAAGGCGGTAAGCCAGGCGAAAAAAAGGAAGAGGGAGAGAAGTCACGCGAAGAGATGATTGAGGCGGTATATGGCGATTGGGCTTGGTTGGAGAAAAATGGCGATTTGACACAAAATGAACTCAAGGCATTGGGTGATGCGGAATTGAAGTCTCTGTATGAAAAATGGGCGAAAGAGAAGACGGAAACTGCGGAGAAAAAAGAGCGAGAAAAACTGACACCTAAAGAGCTGGAGTTGCTGGAGGGCAATGTTGAGTTGCGTGACAGACTGCTGAAGATATCACGTGAGGAATTGGCGGAGATGTCGGCGAAGCGGCGCGGGGTGTTTGGACGGAAGAAGGGTGGTGAACAGGAGAAGATATACAACGAGGCACGTGAAGCTTACGGTAATGATGTAGCGGCGGTAATGAAGGGTAAGATGGACTTGTTTATGAACAAGAATCCGGAAGCGACTGAGGCGGAGGTGAACGCAGAATTTATCAAGCTGTGGACGGCAGAGAACAAGCAATTGATAGATACCACGAAAGACAGGATGGATAATGGTAATGTCATCAGAAGAATTGGTAAGTTCCTAGATAAGGCTCCGATGTGGCTGCGGATAGGAATTGGCGTGGGAGCGGGCGCGCTTCTGGGGGCGGCGACTGGTGGGCTAGGTTTGGCGGGGGCAGTCGGAGCGGCGGCAGGAAATGCGGCCTTGTTGAGTAGGAGCGGCTCGAAGAATAGTGAAATTAACCGAAATAGAGATTTGTTTGATAGAACTATGGAAATTGAAGAAACTGGTGCTGACGGTGAGGACAAGAAGACTGAAAAGGTAGAGCTGAAAAAGTATATTTCTGAAAACTTATCTAAAGATCAAAAAGCGACGTATGATGTGGTGGCAGGAATAATAACCGGAGCTCATACGGATGCGATTTTGGAAGACAAGTATCGAAATAGGAAACGGACAGTTATAGCGGTGGGCTTGGCAGCGGCGACAGCGTTTGCGGCGCACCAGATAAGCCACGCTATAGCTAATAGAGGTGGCGGGACTGAGACATCGGGTGCGGGGACTCCGGACGGAGGGACCCCTGAAGCGGGCAATATGCTCAAAACGCCTGCGCCTACTGAAACGGGCGGTGGCGTACAACCTGGCGGCCTGTCGGAAACTAGCGGCGGGGTGAGGTTTGGCGGCGGGGAGGCGGCTTCTACAATTCCGGTGGAGAGCGCCCCGGTCTTTAATTTGGACTATGTAGCTCCGCCAGGTAGTAATATTGGGACGGCTTTTAAGACAATGTTTGGCATAGAGCCGGGGAGCACAGCGTATAATCAGGCCTTGGACGTATTTGAGGGGGCCACAGGTATAGCAAGGGGCAATACGCATGTATGGGCAAACCAATTGATAAACCAAGATGGGGCGCAAGCGGTTGCCAGGGCGATAGAAAATGGGATTATTAAGCCGTAAGTAATAAAAGGGAAGGAATAAAATGCACAATTTAGATGAACAATTCTTAAAAGATGTAGGGGTGGCAGATTTGCCAGAAGATATGAAAGCAGAGCTGGTGGAGGGGCTGGAGAAGCAGATTCAAGATCGCATTAGTTTGAGGATGGCAGAGGTGCTGTCCGATGAACAATTAGATGCGTTTGCGGGTATTGGTGCTGACGAGCAAACAAAATGGCTGGAAGAGAATGTGCCAGATTTTAGAGAGATAGTGGAAGATACGTTGAGGGAAGTAAAGGAAGAAATCTTGGCTCAGAAGGCGCAAGCACTGGGCAATTAGCGATAGTATTTGAGTGATTCGATGGGGTTTTTGCGGGCGGCTTTGAGGGCGGGATAGATGCCGAAGAGGATGCCGACGGTGAGGGAGGTGGCGCCGGTGATGCCGAGAATTTCCCAAGAGATGAAGGGATTGAAAGGCGTGATGAGAGAGACTAAGAAAGCCAAGGCGTAGCCGAGGGCGAAGCCGATAATACCGCCTAGGACAGCGAGGACGATGGATTCGAAGAGGAATTGGAGGAGGATATTGCTGCTGCTGGCACCGACAGCTTTGCGGATGCCGATTTCGTGAGTGCGTTCGGAAACAGAGACGAGCATGATATTCATGACACCGACGCCGCCGACGATGAGGGAAATGCCGGCAACGAGGGCAAGCATGCCAGAGATAATAGAGAAGAGGGAACCAGCGGGATGGGAAATTTTATCGCCGGAGAGAACGGCGAAATTTTGTTCACCGGATTTGGAAGCAGAGAGCTGTTCGGTGATGACGTCGATGGCGTCATCGATGTAGTCGGTAGCGGCGACTTTGATGTTGATTTGTTGAATTTGAAGATCGGTGAGAGTAGCGAGATAACTGGCGTTGACGAGCATGGCGGTGTCGAAATCGACGTTGTTGAAATTGATGGGGTCGTTGATGGAATCGAGGACGCCAACGACCATGAATTTTTCGTCTAAATAATGGATAGTTTTGGTGACGGCGCTGGTGGTGCCGAAGAGGCTGAAAGCGAGCGCGCTGCCAATGACGGCGGTATTTTCTTTAAGTTCATCGCTAAGAAATTGGCCGTTTTTAAGAGGAAGATTGAGTATTTTAGGAAGGTCTGGAGTGGTGGCGACGATGGTGGCGGAGGGTATTTTGTTGTGTTCGACGGAGATGGTGGCTTGACTGATGGCGAGGGGAGCGACGGCGGCGATGTTGTCGAGTTTGTCGATAGTTGTAACGTCTTTGAAAGAGAGGTTGGATTTTTGGTACTGGGAAGAGGCGGTGAGTTCGTCAACAATGCTGCTGACGGCATCTTTGCCAGAGCTGGGGCGAACGACGATAAGGTCAGCGCCGGTTTTTTCGATTTGGGTGGAAATAAGACGGTTAATGCCGCCGGCAAGAGAAAGAATCAGGACGATAGAGGCGACGCCGATGGCGATGCCAAGAGCGGTGAGGAAAGAACGAGTGCGGTTACGGCGCAGGCTGCTGGTAGCGAGTTGGATGTGGGTGCGGATGAGTAGGCTCATTTCTTTGTCCTCTTAGTGGTTTTGGCGGCGGTTTTCTTGGTAGACTTTTTTGGGGTCGTTTTCTTGGTGGTTTTCTTTGCGGCAGGCTTTTTGGGTGTTTTGGTGGTTTTTTCGACTTTAACGGAGATGGTTTTTTTGGCAGGTTTTTTAGCGGTAGGTTTCGGTGTTGGTTTGGGTGCAGGTTCAACCTCCGAAACAGAGATGGAGACGGGCTTGGGTTCAGGCTTTAATTCGGGCTTTGGTGCTGGCACCGGAGCGGCAGCGGGTTTAGGTGGTGGTAAGGGGGCAGGGATGTCAGGTTTGCGAGGCAGGACGCGGACAGCGATTTTTTCGGGATCGCCGGGTTTGGGGAGGTCGCGGTCGGCGACAGTCTTGATATCGGTATCGATTTGGCCGTCTAGCATATTGATGACGCGAGTGGCGTAGGTGGTGAGGGCAGGATTGTGGGTAACCATGATGATGGTGTTGCCTAAAGAGTGGATATCACGAAGTTCTTCCATGACGATGTGGGAGGCGCGGCTGTCAAGGTTGCCGGTGGGTTCATCGGCGAGGATGAGACTAGGATTGGCGACGAGAGAGCGAGCGATGGCAACGCGTTGCTGTTGGCCGCCGCTGAGCTGCCAGGGCATGTAATATTCGCGTTCTTGGAGGTGGAAATGGTCGAGGATGTTGCTGGCCATGCGCAGGCGGCGGTATTTGTGAAAACCGGAGTAAACGAGGGGGAGGGCGACGTTTTCGATGATGGGAAGGGTGGGGATGAGGTTAAAGTTTTGGAAAATGAAGCCGATTTGGCGGGCGCGGAATTTGGCTTGGCGGCGGCTGCTAATGCGGGAGACGTCGCGGTTGCCGAGGAGGTATTGTCCCGAGGTGGGCTTGTCGATGAGGCCGATAATGTTCAGGAGGGTGGTTTTACCGCAGCCAGAAGGCCCCATGATCATAATGAATTCGCCGCGTTTAACGGTGAGGTCGAAATCGCGCAAGGCATAATATTCGGCATCGCCGAAACCATAGCGTTTGGACAAGCTTTGAAGCTCGATGATAGTCTCCTGATTTGCCATTGTTTATTAGTATAGACTTTTGGGACTGGGAAAGGAAGGCGTATTTTGGTATGATTTTGACGTGGGGAGAGGTGTCCGAGTGGTTGAAGGAGCACGCTTGGAAAGCGTGTGTGCGACGCGAGTCGTACCTGGGGTTCGAATCCCCATCTCTCCGCCAAGCTTAGTAAATAGGAGGTAAAAATGAAGAAGAAAAAAGAAGCGAAAAAGATTTGGTTGCTGATAGTTATTGTGGTCGTAGTGATAGCTGGTGCGGCGGCGGGAATATTGATTTGGCGCGGAAATGACGATAGTAATGGCGGGGACGAGGTGCAGGAGCTGGTTATTGAGATGCAAGACGTAGCTTTTAGGCAAAATGGTGTGGATGTAGAGGCGAAGATTCCGAAAGAGGGTTGGTTTGAGGAAGAAAAGATGTATATTTTTAACTTCTTCAACCCAGATAAAGATCAGAATTTGGATGGCGTGATTGACTTGGATGACGTGAGGATTGGCACGCCGCGCGTTAGCATCACGATTGCTTCAACCCGAGAAAAATTTGATGTGGGTATTTTTGCAGATAATATTGCCAAAGCGACGCCGGTGGCAGGCAGGACGATTGGCGGACTCGAAATGACTGGTCGGGAGTGGAGCGAGGCAAGTAATGGCACTTTTATTGAATATATTGGCAAGATTGATGAGAAACATTTTGTAGGAGTGAGCGTAAATAATCTGGACGTAGAAAATGCTGAGGCGAAAGCAATCCTGAACAGTATTGAGTTTGTAAACGTAGCTTACTAGATAAGAGCTAGGTGGCATTATTATGCTAATGGTATTAGAATAGGGTTATGGAAGAGAATTCTACTGGGCAGCCCCTGGTGCAACCGCAGCCGGCGAAAGAGCCAGTTCAGGGTAATACCGAGATCAGGAATTATGCGCAGGGGGAGATGTTGACGGATGGGCGAATTTGCGCCTTGTTTTTGGCTGGATGGGCGAGTAGCCCAGTGTGGCAGTTTGATTTGGTATTTAAAGACTTGGCGCGGGCTGTTTCTGATATGGCGATCAAGTATGCGGATTTTGGGCAGAAGAGTTTCAATCCCGAGGAGATTAGCGACAAGGTGGCGGAGGAGATCGGCAAAAAGGAATATGGGCGGTATCTGGTGGTAGGGATGGGATTGGGCGGACAATTGGCCTATAAAGTATTGACGAAGTTGGATGCCGAGATGACGCAAAGGACGACGGGTATATTGTTTAGTACGCCGGCAAGTGGGGTGGATATCAAGGATGCGGGTAAGCTTTTGACATGGATATTGCAAAAACAGGGGTTGGCGAAATTTTTGGATAAGTTTAGAAAAATTTATTGGAAAATCTTTGGCAAGAAAAAGGACACTAATAAGTTTACGGATGAGATGTTTGACACTTACGCGCATCAGCGGGCGTATGAAAGCCAGTTCTCGGTTGATACATTTTTTACTCAGGCGAGTTATTTTTACGGGTTTGCGGCGGACAAACCGGTTGGATCAAGACTAGTTGTGGTGGATGCGATTGATGATAAATTTCTAAAGGTGAGTGTGGGCTGGGATAAGGTGGCGAAGGAGATTGACCACAGAAAAATTACGGGGGGAAATGCCGATAGTATTGTGAGTCATATGGAGTATGCAAGGATTATCATGGATGAGGAGGGGAGGGAAGAGCAGCTGCTACACAACCTGATGGAGAAATTTGGCGTACAGGGGTAAAAAATGGGTGTTGACATTGGTGAAGAAGTGCGCTAGAATTGGATAAGTTTTATTCAAGTTCTGTTTATGAACCTCTGAAAATGTTTAGATATGCGAGGATGAACGTTTTTAGAGTCTCTCTTCAAGAAAAATTATCTTTTAACAATTTGGACAACGAAAGAAATTTAATTGACGGCGAGAAATTGAGTATCAATTTCTAGTTAAGTCAATGCATAAAAAGGTACATAAGGGCACTGATAGTGGATGCCTTGACATTTACCACCGATGAAGGCCGTAGAACTCTGCGATAAGCTTCGGGGATCTGAGAGCAAGATTTGATCCGGAGATAGCCGAATGGGGAAACCTAGCTTGGGTCATGCCAAGTTGCCGTTACCTGAACACATAGGGTAATGAGACGGGAACCAGCCGAACTGAATCATCTTAGTAGGTTGAGGAAAAGAGAATAAATAATGATTCCGAAAGTAGTGGCGAGCGAAATTGGAACAGTCCAAACCTTTTAAGTTTCTATCGTATTTCTCTGTGCTTCTAGATTAGGCGCGGCCTAATCTTAAAGTATAGATATATTTCTTGCGGACACACTGGCAGAGGAAGGGGGGCCTCTAGAGGATTCGCAGGAATTGGTTTTACTATTGCCGAAAGTAGTGGCGAACGAAATCGGGCCAAGGAGCCCGCTCCAATGGGGCGGCAATATACCCAATGGTAAGACCGAAGGGGAAGTAGCAGACAATTGAATACTGCGACTCCGGGAGGGGTCGCACAGGTGCTTAGCTTATTTAATATAAAAGGTGTCTGTCAATTTCAATGGATGCGGCAGGATGCCGCAGGATGCGGGAGGAGTGAGAGTAGAACTCTTGGCTCCGCGTACCGCGAGTGATGACTCTTCGGATCAACGCATACCTCCTTTGATGGTTGTTTTCAGAGCTTTGGGTTTCTCATGCTGGCTTGGATTTCCTCCTACCGGGCACGTGAACTGCAGGACTATGAACCACCCCTAACCCCCCGCTACCTCTCCCCTTAGCACTTTCCTTGAGTGGGCTGTTTTCGCCAACGGCCCACTCTATATCAAGACAAGCATAGAGAAATACGATGGATATGGCTTAACGGCCAATGCTTAGAGGTGTTGCGTGTTGACACAATTTCATGATTGAGTGTTGTAAGATTTACAACATTTAATTATGAAACCGACAGCGTTAACTGAGCGGATAATGATATAAACCTGTAGATCATAGCGGAAGCGTTTGAAAGGCGCGCCAGAGAGGGTGAAAGCCCCGTATGCGAAATGGTCTTAGGCATTATATGTGTTTTCACAAGTAGGACGGGGCACGAGAAACCCTGTTTGAATCCGGCACGACCACGTGCCAAGACTAAATATGGTAAATGATCGATAGCGAACTAGTACAGTGATGGAAAGGTGAAAAGAACCCCGGGAGGGGAGTGAAATAGATCCTGAAACTCAGTGCCTACAAGGTGTCGGAGCGGAGTGGGACAGAGCCCATGGCTCTAAACGATACTTTCTTTTTAGTAAAAATTTCTTTATTTCAAGAAGAAGGGGGGTGTACATTCATGACAACGGATGAAAGGGATATGATGAGCGAGACTCTCGAGAAGGTCTATGCTGCCATCAATCATTTGGAAGATGGGGACGTAGAGCTGGCCAAAACCGAAATGAGTGAGGTTAAGAAGTCACTTAAAAAGTTTTTAGGCCGCTAGTCTAAACATTAAAGGCAAAGCGAGTGGGCTTGCCCACTCAACTTGAAATAACGAAATAATAATCAATTTCAAAAATCGGAATTTACTTCTGTTTTTGAAATTATACTAAGGGAAAATCGTTGGGGAAAAACCGTAGGTTTTGCCCCATTCCGTGACGGCGTGCTTTTTGTAGAACGATCCAGCGAGTTAATGTTGTCGGCAAGGCTAAGTCAGTTGACGGAGCCATAGTGAAAGCGAGCCTTAATAGGGCGTCAAGTCGGCAGTATTAGACCCGAAACCGGGTGACCTAACCATGAGCAGGTTGAAGCTGCAGTAACATGCAGTGGAGGACCGCACCGGGACACGCAGTAAAGTGTTCGGATGACTTGTGGTTAGCGGTGAAATGCCAATCGAACTCGGAGATAGCTGGTTCTCCTCGAAATAGCTTTAGGGCTAGCGTTGTTTTAGTAGCACTACGGGGTAGAGCTCTGAAAGGGTCGAGGGTCCGCAAGGATACCTCTCCCTATCAAACTACGAATACGGAGTGTGTAACAACAGCAGTCAGAACGGCGGGGCTAAGCTCGTCGCTCAAAAGGGAAACAGCCCAGACCATCGTCTAAGGTCCCTAATTAACACTAAGTGGGAAACAAGGTGAGACTTCTTAAACAGTTAGGATGTTGGCTTAGAAGCAGCCATTCATTTAAAGAGTGCGTAACAGCTCACTAATCAAGAGGTTTTGCGTGGAAAATGTAACGGGGCTAAGTGTTATACCGAAGACATGGATACAGTATCTGGAACAAAGTTTGTAGTTTTGTTCGATTTTTTCTTTCAGTTTCATGCTAAAATATGGGGTAATGGGTGCAATGATATATCTCTTTATATATCCGGCGTTAGCGTTAGCGCTTGCTATAATTTCGATATCTACTACGGTCAAAGCGATAAAAGCTTTGAGTGCGATACGAAAGGTTAAATTAAGCCGTAATAATAAAGAAGTAACGTACAGAAAAGAAACCGCGAGAGCCATTTTAGATATCGTGATAAGTATATTTTTATTTGCGATAGGCATATATTTGTTCACTCTCGTAATACCGCGTTAATTAGCGTGGCGCATTAGATATGTGAATATTTGTTAGCCATCAGACTGAAATTAGAAAGAACAAAAACTATGATTTTTGTCCCAGATATTGTGTGGTAGAGGAGCGTTGATATTGCGGTGAAGTCAGATTGGAAAGTCTGGTGGAGCGGTATCAAGTGAGAATGCTGGAATCAGTAACCATAAGACAGGTGAGAATCCTGTCGGTCGTAAGAGCAAGGTTTCCAGGGCTACAGTAATTGTCCCTGGGTTAGTCGGTCCTAAGCCGAGGCGCATCAGCGTAGGCGATGGACATCAGGTTAATATTCCTGAACAGGTAGTAGTTGTTGACATTTCACGGTATGTGACCGGAGCGGATTTATGGTATATCCGTCCAACTGTCTAGGGAACTAGACGGGAGTGAAAGTTACCCCTTGGGGTGACGATTCTGGGTAAAGTGCTGGCTAGAAAAGATGATCAACTTAGGCTGCTGCCTACCGTACCGCAAACCAACACAGGTGCTCGGGTCGAGTAGACCAAGACCTACGAGAGAACCTTCGCTAAGGAACTCGGCAAAAAAGCGTCCGTAACTTCGGAATAAGGACTGCCCTCTCATTAAGAAGAGGATTTGCTAGTTAATTTAGCGAGAAATTTGGTTACCAGTTAGCTAAGAAACAAGGATCAAAGACAAAACTTTTTATTCTAATCGTATTTTACTGTGCTATGGAGCACAGTCTGTTGCTGTAGGAGACGACGTTCGACTCCGCACTAGGTGATGAAGAAAGAAATTTCGATTCCCCCTCAGAAGGGAAGAGGCCAAACCGGACCCGATAATAGACTGCAGATCGTGTAGACGACAGACAGCCGGGCCGGGGTTAGGGACACCAGATATGCTAGTCACTGAAGGACTTCACTGAATTGGGCAAGGTTGCCCAGCCAGAGAGGGTGTAAGCCCCGTGAGAGAGGCCAACGTGACGGTAGGTGGATCCAGAGTACCGCAGATTTGCGGGAAATTGGGTGACCCAATTTCCACCCAAGCCTAAACATCATCTAGCGCTCCCCAGAGAGCGCATGGGAAGTCGGCAGGCGGCAAGGTTAAGGTGTTCAGCACCGGAGCCGTCGCGATCGCGTGCTATGCATGCGTGAGTAGAGTCGCTTCCGACTTCTTCCTGGGGTATAGCCTCAAGCAGACTGTCGTAGCACAGTTCAAATTAACCCTGGGGGGACCGGAGTGTCCCCCCTATACCAAGCTCAGTAAAATGCGATTAGAGTAGGGAAGTGAAGTCTTTGACTTTGTTTCTTAGCTAACAAGTGTATCTTTTAATTATCAAGTTTCTTTGCTGAAGATAGAATAATAAATTATAAATTTGTTCTTTAACTAGCGCCTAGACTCGTCTTTTTGATGAGAGGGCCGCAGCTAAAGAGCCCAAGTAACTGTTTACCAAAAACACAGGTCTCTGCTAACGCGAAAGCGGATGTATAGGGGCTGACTCCTGCCCGGTGCTGGAAGGTTAAGGGGAGAACTTCACGGTTCGAACTGAAGCCCCAGTGAACGGCGGCGATAACTATGATCGTCCTAAGGTAGCGAAATTCCTTGTCTGGTAAGTTCAGACCCGCACGAATGGAGTAATAATTTGGGCACTGTCTCGGCGAAGGCCTCGGTGAACGTGCATTGGCGGTAAAGATGCCGTCTGATCATGCCAGGACGAGAAGACCCCATGGAGCTTTACTACAACTTTGCATTGTTGTTAGGAACATTATGTGTAGCATAGGTGGAAGTCTATGAAACCGATACGCTAGTATTGGTGGAGACGACAAGTGAAATACCACCCTTAGTGTTTTTGACAACTTACTCTGACCATTAACTGGCCAGAGGACCGTGCATGGCGGGTAGTTTAACTGGGGCGGTTGCCTCCTAAAGAGTAGCGGAGGCGTTCAAAGGTTGGCTAACTACGGATGGAAATCGTAGTGGTAGTGTATGCGCATAAGCCAGCTTGACTGTGAGGGCTACAACCCAAACAGACACGAAAGTGGGAGCAAATGACCCGCTGTATAGATCTTCGGATCGATTTACGTGGGAAAGACAGCGCACACGGATAAAAGTTACCCTGGGGATAACAGGCTGATCGCGCCCAATAGTTCACATAGACGGCGCGGTTTGGCACCTCGATGTCGGCTCATCACATCCTGGAGGGGGAGCACCTTCCAAGGGTCCGGCTGTTCGCCGGTTAAAGTGGTACGCGAGCTGGGTTCAGAACGTCGTGAGACAGTTCGGTTTATATCCGGCATGATCGTTAGGAATTTTGAGGAGAGCTATCTCTAGTAAGAGATTGCTACTTCTGCCAGAAATGGCAGATGACAACACGGCTAATATCGGTGAAGGCTGACTTCTGTTCCGGTCTTAGAATTATATTGTAACGCGGTTCGTTATGGTATAATTTGCTTGAGGACCGACAATGGAAAAAGTTAATACCGAGGGAAGTCGACTAAGTACAGACAATGCATATATTGCGGGATTTCTTGATGGTGATGGCAGTATTATGTTGCAAGTCAAAAAGCGTTCGGATACAAAACGAGGCTTTAGATTTATGGCAACAATCTGCTTTTATCAAGATTCTCGCCACGATAAGCCTTTAAAATGGATACGTCAGAAAATCGGCGTAGGATATATTTCTAAAAGAAATGATGGGATAACGGAATTGCGAATCAATGGATTTGCAAGTGTTCGTGAATTTCTATCAGATCTACGACCATATGTCCGCTTCAAACATCTTCAAGTTGAAGCGATGATTGCGGCGTGTAAAATTTTAGAAAAAGGCATAAATGAATTGTCGAAAGAAGAGTTAATGAGTCTAGTTGGTTTAATTTTATTGATACAGCGTGAAAACTATGTCACGCGTCATAAAAGGACCGAAGATGATTTGCTTAAAATACTTGGTTTGACCCCGTATCGACTTGATAAATAGGGAATGCCCCCTGTTTACGGAACGGATAACAAATGGTGAAAGCCGTTATCTGTTAATATGCCGTTGTCTTAAGCTGGCGTCGTGCCAGACAGACAAAGATATAGTCAGTGCTAGTAGAAATACTGGAATAAACGACGAGAGGACCGAGATGGACGAATCTCTAGTGTATCGGTTGTGGCCACCTGCTGCATTGCCGA
Source organism: Candidatus Saccharimonadota bacterium (assembly GCA_009783305.1). GTDB lineage: Bacteria > Patescibacteriota > Saccharimonadia > Saccharimonadales > Saccharimonadaceae > UBA2834. The sequence continues at coordinate 1,192 of WRHJ01000002.1, read as the reverse complement.
GTAGCTATATTCGGAACGGATAAGCGCTGAAAGCATATTAAGCGCGAAGCCGACTCCAAGATTAGAATTCCCTATGACCTCCCAGAGAGATGATCTGGTTGATAGGCGCAAGATGGACGCATGGCAACATGTGGAGTCGAAGCGTACTAATAGAGGCATTGCCTTTTTATGTCTCTAGTCATTTTAATCATGCTTGCATGACTAATATGGCTGGAGTAGACTTAACTAGTAATTGGTATTCCATATGAGTGTGGAGCCAAGTCAATTAAATTTTTGCTAGATGGGTATCAAGTTCGGGAGGTGATTCTAGGATTACTTCTCGAACTTGGTGTCCATAGCGCCGGGGAAATACCTGTTCCCATTCCGAACACAGAAGTCAAGCCCGGTAGCGGCGATTATACTGCTTTTTAGCGGGAAACTAGCAAGATGCCAAATTATATAAGAAACCTCCTAATCGGAGGTTTTTTATTGTGTGATATGATTTGGGTAGGCCAAATCTTTGAAAGTGAGGTGGTACATTATGTTCGGATCTTGGAGTGATGCCGTTGAAAATGCTTTGAAACGTTTCTTTGTGACTAAGGCATTTGTTCGTGCCTGGATGGCTCGCACTTTTCTCTACCGTAGAAACAATGACAAACATGAATTCAGCCGGTTGCTGAGCCCGACACTCAACGAGTTGTATTACTTGATGAGGGACTCCGAGAAACACATGGAATTTCAGTTATTTCTGATTGATTGCCGCAACAAGGTAGGGCATCACGGGAAATACGAACTAAGAGCCTCGCGTTAGCGAGGCTTTTTCGTTTATGCTATACTTTTTTTATGGAACGTGAGCGGAGTGCAATGGGCGCACAGAAGATATTGTCTGGGGTTTTTGCCTTGGTCATAGCTGGGATTGTGATAGTCTTGGTGGTATTTGTGGCACGCAGAGTGGGGGAGATAAATGATGTGTGTGCGGCGGGGGTGCATGGGATGGATATTACTGATGTTTGCGGGGAAGAAGAGGAGTGATGAAAATTGGCCGTTCGAGATAGAGAGAGAGTGACTAAAAGCACCAACTCTGCTTTTTACAAACCAGCTTTATCGCAGAGAAAACCTGTTTCAGTCAGGGTTTTCTCTGGAGTCGCTACGTTTGTCAAAAACAGAGTTGGTGCTTTTACTATATTTCTTTCTTGTTTTGTTTTTGCCTTTA
>WRHJ01000001.1 GCA_009783305.1 Candidatus Saccharimonadota bacterium | reverse complement strand
CCCATTCGGCTCTCGTCAGGCCATAGTTGGGACGGAAAGTACCGTCTGGATACCCGCTGACGATGCCGGCACGCTGCAGTGCGTAGATATACGCGGTGACGCTAGGTGCCAGGTTGCGTCGTTCTGAAAGTATTGGGTTACCATCCGAATCTTCGAGATAGTAGAACTCGGCGTCTGGGAATGTGACGGCAGCAACAGTTTTTGGCAAAGTCACGCCTAACGCATCTGCCAACCTGCCCAGGTATGCGACTGCGGTCATGCGTCCCCCGATGGTTAGGGAAGGAACAAAACTATATATCATATAGTCTGTCTCCCCAGCAACTGGATTGCCTGGACGAGAGCTATAATTTGCGATACCGCTGCGTACAGCCCAATAGGCAGCATCATGATACCAAGCATCTTCAGCAACGTCGTTTAAGTGTGGCGGGTCAACCATATCGGACGTGCGGTCTTTGTAGATGTTGTACAGAGTCTGAACCATTTCGGCGTTGGTGACTAGTCTATTCGGGTCAAATTTACCGCCTCCAACCCCCTGCATGAGACCTTTAGTATAACAGCTTTCGATGCAAGCAAATGCCCAATGGGATTCTGTGACGTCGGAAAAGGTTGGTGTTTTTGCAGCCATCGCAGGCGTGGACAGGGAAAACATAACAAGAACGATCAGGGATAGCGCAACTACTTTTTTCTTTAACATAACAGTGATACCTCCTTTAAAGTACATATTCAAAGAGTATGACCATATCGGCCGTACTCTGCTTACATTTCAAGCGTATCAATAGGTTTTCATTTTCGCAACAATGAGCGCTATGCAGAAAAATAGGCTTTAACATTTTGAAAATATACGTTACAATTTTGTATATGGAAGATAAGGATTTAAAACAAGAGGGTGTGCAGTTCCGTTCTGCCGACATTTTAAAAAAAGAAAAACCAAAATATTTTTCAAAAATCAAAAAAGCTCCAGGCGAAGTATTTAAAGAGAACCTAAAGAAATATCGCAAAAAAATATTATTAATTTCAGGTGGCGTTTTAGTATTAGCAGCCTTGATCATAGGCGGTTTAATTCTGATCAGCGTAATTAATGGCAACGAAGATCAAACTGAACAAGTCGAATCTGGCGAATCAATAGATTTGGCGGATGATGTAGCCAGGTACTTATCTGGCAACTATGATGGCGACCGAAATGAACTAAGACAAAGGTTAGAAGACTTTGTAAGAGATAACGAAAAAGACGGTAAAATTGACATGTCCGACAGCCTGTCCGCTACCTTGGTAATTTTGTCTCTTGCTGATTTATACAACACAAATCTATTTTTCCAAGACTCGGTAAATTTATTAGAAAGAGGCATCGCTGCGGCTCCAGACGATACGACCAGAGCCAGATTGATGGGTGGGTTAGTAGATACCTATGGTCTGATGGGCTTAGTAGAATTGCAAATAGAGTATCTAGAGAGGCTAGTTGCATTTCCAGACGACGCCGTGCAACTACCTTTTGAAAGTTGGGCATTCGTGAGAACTCTATATCAATTGCAACTCAATGAACTAAGGGGGGAGGAGGAATAAGCTATGAAAATCAAGCGTTTACGTCCATATATCGTAGCGGCGCTTTTAGCTATCATCGGCTTGGGGACAATAATGTCCGCCGATACAGCTTTTGCAGACGGTACACCGCCAACTGGAGGTCTTGGCGGGAGTGGTAGCGGCAGTGGCGGGGGTGGCTCGTGTGGTAATTTGACTCCCGGGACTAGTGCATGTTGTTTCTACGGCTACGATGGCGGCAATGCCCTAGCGCAGGCACAACGTTGCCCGCATTATATTCTAGGGACAATAGCCGAATTCGAACAGGCATGGAAAGCCGACGAAGCTTCCAACGAAAGAACGTATGCCACCGGCATTGAAGCATATAGAACTTGTACAAATAAGGTCAGCAATACAAATACGAGTGGAATGGTGATATGGGTAGGATATGACGGCAGCTACCCCAAATCACCCAATGTACCTGACCCCGATTTTAGGTTAAGAAACTTCGTTAGTGGCAGTTTAGCAAAATATAAAAAATTCTCCATCTTCCCCTCCGGACTTGGCAGTTTCCCGGAAAATGTTTATAAAGACTATTTTAGCCACCCCCAACTAGACAGTGCCGGCAGCATATTGCATGTAAACAACCTTAAAGTAGGCGCCAATCATGCTCACGATATATATGACCCAGCCAGAAATCCTGGTGGCTGGTGGGATAGCATTGTGCCCGGGCAATCATCATTGACAGACGCATATGGAACATATCCCTACACTTACTTCATGCTAATGCAATTGGTCATGAACTCCTTAAAGATAAGTACTGACGATCAGCTCGCCTTCTTCTGCGTGGGATTAGGAACTCCCCAAGGCGCACGAGTTGATTCAAAATCTACTGTTCGCGTCGGTAGCGGCGCCAGCAGCGATACGAACTGGGTAGACCGAGCAACAGCTAATGCATCTATGACCGTAGATTCTGGAGCCACTGTAACAGTAACTTTCAATCATGATATGCGATTCGTTGGCCCATTGCCCCAAGTACAAGTCCAAAAAGCATGGACTAATAACCTAGAGACTAGCGGATCAATTGTGTCAATGTCTGCAGCTTCGCCAGCGGTAGCAATGTCTGGCACTTACATACCAACTGCCGCTAATCAAAACGGGCTTACGGTAGTTAGTCCTCACACATATACTGTCGTCATGCCTACTGTGGCCTATGGAGCATCCAGGCAGACAGTAACTATTTGTGAGAGGTTAGTATATCAGAACAAGACATTAGGGACTAACAATCAATGGAGCGGTGGCGAGAGTTTTTCAAGAGCCTGCGCCGTCATCACAGTTAGTCCAGTAAATACCGCCTGCATGTTGCCTATACCAGCAGGGCATATTGCTACCGAAGACGAAGGCCGCACAGTTGGACTTTCTGCTGCTCGCAATATGACTACTGCAGCTGGCACTTGGAAGCAAGGTATTTCCGCTGACAATATAGTCTGGGCCAAGCCAGGTGATTCTGTCCAGTTTATGCACTGTCTCTTCCCCGGCGCCCAATCAACCAGAGTATCAACTTATCACGGCGCCGAAGGTGGCCACAGCCCAACGGCTAATGGACCCAAAACTCAAATCGTAGCTGGCGCCGGTACCTGTAATATCCTAGCCGATCCTAGCCAATCCTATTTCTTTGGTACCCAGCGTTCCACCGACTGTAAGGAAGTCGCCACCGGTGATCCCACCGAGAGAGTCATTTATAGTCCCAGCACAGGGAATACAGCTTTCTCTTGCTTCATACAAACTTCCGGCTTTGCTGCATCGGTACCGGGAGGTTACCAAGTTCCAGGCTTTGCATCAAGACCATCAGGTTGCCACAGCATATCCATCTCCGATCTTGGCAAAACTATCAAGCAAACCATGACATATAACGGTACAGTCTACACAAAGAACCGCAACGAAGGCCGACACGGTTGGTATCATACTGACTGCTGGTCTTGCGGTTGTGACGAATACGGATGTGATACTTGTTGTGACACTCACTACGTCACCCACACCAACGACTACTTCAGTGTTGCCGCTAATCAATCCGGCACCGTAAATACCTACGGCATGGTCAAAATCCCCTACAACTACAATACTTCAATTTCCGTTACCATAACCCAAACTCCTGTCGTCTACGGTGGCAGCGACGTCAACGTCGGCTCTAGCGTCAGCATTGACAGGCGCAGGAATATAGACGTTTATAATAACAACGAAGGCTATGCTACCATGACCAAACCCACCTTTTACGATGTCGTCATGTTCATCGTGCCTCCCAGTACTCCTTTCACTAGCATTGCGCATTCCAGCGACGGTTCAGACCCGGCCAACCGAAAGCTTGTCAGCGCCTACCCCACCGCCTGCAGCTATTACCGACAAGGCGCCAGCGAGTGCCGTCGATTAGATAGTTCTATTCAGAACCTCAATAATCTTACTCGTGCAGGCACCGATAAAATCAGATTCAACCCAGATAGTAACCTCCGCGGCCTACCCAGCATAAACATCTTCAATAAAGACGTTGCTATCCCAGATTACGAAGTCGGCACCAAGTTCTGCGTAGCCGTTGGCGTCTGGCCAGCCGATAGCCACAACTACACAACTGGACCTGCTGGCGTAGGCGAAGTCGCCCTCCTTGAAGCTGGTACCATCTGGAATTTCTCCGAACCAACCTGCCGCACCATTGGCAAAAAGCCATCCGTTCAATTCCGCAGTGCCGGCGTCTATACCACCGGACCTATTTCCACTTCCCAGTCCAAAAAAGTTCCATTGGCCGGAGGATACGTTCCCACTGGCGAACTTTCCGCACTATTTAGCTCCAATGTCCAAAACGACAACCGCCGCGTCTTCGGCTCCTGGTCAGAATACGAAGCCATCGCCCGCCAAAACACTGTTGAAGGTTTCGCCTCTGGTGCAGCCTTCGGTTACGATCTCAACAACCGTGGCAATCCCACCGCCATCTCAACTACTACCAGTGACTACTTTAATGTAAAGCATGCCAATCAACCCGAACTCTGCACGTATTCCACTCAGACCTTCAGTAACAACAGTTGTAACACTAATTCCACCGTGGGCAAGTCCACGATCAATTCTATGAGCAACACTATTCTTAATCGGTTAATTTCACGCTATACTGCACCAAACCATCCCCCGACTCAAGTCTCTGGCGCACGCATCACGACAGGAGGGGCCTGCTCTTATGATGCGAATGGAAATTTGCAACCACCCGAAAATGCATCCTATATCTGCCTCCAAAATGGTGCCAGGTATGTCAAAATTAATGGCGACGCAACATTCTATGGCGGTCCGGACAGTGCAGCCGCCACCTATAGCTTATGCAAATTAAAATCAGCATCCGGAAGATATAGTAACACCACCGTCTACGACATATCCGGCACACTCACAATTGATGGCAACCTCGTATACGGGAACGTCTCCGGCACTGGCTGTATACCCGAAACGTACGAGTCTATTGCACAACTCCCGCAATATATCATATTTGCTGGTGACGTTATCGTCACTAGCAGAGTCACCAATATTGATGCGTGGCTCATTGTAGGTAAAAATGGCACCGGATCCGGTAAAATTAATACTTGCGGCCGTATTGACGTCAACTCAAGCAACCTTATTAGCTTCAGCGACTTAACTTCTACCATCTGCAATCGAACACTTACCATCAATGGCCCAGTCTTCGCCAATGAGCTTATTCTGAATCGTACCGCTGGCGCTGGCATCGGGAGTGAATCTATCGTGCCCGCTGAAATATTCAATCTTCGTGCTGACACTTTCCTTTGGGCATACAACCAGGCTCAACGCTTCTCGCAGGCCGTCACTACTTACACCCGCGAATTGGCGCCGAGGTATTAACATGCAACAAGGTGGTAGAAAATGAAAATCAATATACTATTTCACAAATTACTCATGTATACTAATAGCATGACAAAAGGATGGGGTCGCAAGAAGCGCGTCTTCGGCTTCACTATTATTGAGGTGATGATTTTCCTCGCTATATCCGGCGTGCTGATTATCGGCATCATCGCTGGCGCTGGTGCAACTGTCGCTCGCTATCGCTACAATGACGCCGTCCAAGACTTGGCAGAGTTTTTGCGCTCGCAGTATTCCACCGTTGTCAATCCGCAAATTCCCGAACGAGAGCTAGCTGCTCTGTGCACCTCTACCATTGGCCCGCCGCAATTTTCAGACTTTTTCGTTCCTTCTGGGAACGGTCAATATAAAGGTTTTCAAGAGGCTGTTTATAAAAGCTTGTTTTCGAACGGTCAATTCGTCGGATCCTCTGGCGACATGGGCGCCAACATAGGACGGGGCCGCACAAATTGCGCCGTCTATGGCGTCATACTCACCATAGGCTCTGGCAGCAGCGCTATCTCTACTCGTCCGCTCATTGGCAAGGACTTCGCAGAAATTGAACGAGATTATGACGGCGCCACGCCTTTTGCACAATTAAGCGACATTGACCTCTTGTCTCGAGCCGGTATTGCCGGCGATAACGTTAGGCTTATCGTAGAAGCGAAAAATCAGAACAATATCCCTGTCTATAACCCGAATGCTGGCAACAATCCAGATGAACAAGAAATCAATCGGTTTGCTTGTGCTATTGGTTTTGCTCCTCCGCCCCAGACTGCATCTTCACGCAGCCTAAGGTGGGACGCAAAAATGGAGAACGTCAACCCAGATGATGATGTTTCGTTAACCCTGCTCATATTTCGTTCACCCCGCAACGGTACTGTACGTACATATGTATTGGACGGTGAGTTATCGACCGGAACATTTACTCTCAACGGCAGGGAATGGTCTACAGGCGATCCGGCAGCACGTTTCTGGATCGGTAATAGTGGCGGCGGAGCCTGTGCTGGTAACCTAGCCTCCGGCGGCCAAATTACTGAATCCAACCTTAGTGATATATATAATCAAATTTCTATCAGCAACAAACTGGCAGAAACTCCACACGATATTCGGGACGTCATAATCTGTGTTGCCCGCCCCGATCTCTTTATGCCTGATCCCAACCGTCGCATGATCCGAATCGTTGCCGATGGACACAACAGCTCAGCCGTCGAATTAGTCGATATGGATTCGGTATTTGATCCGAATACCAACCCTGGAGGCAATAGATGCAACATCTAAAGTCGCGTCGCGGAGATACTCTCGTTGAGGTACTGTTTTCCATCACCGTTTTTGCATTGATTGCGGTCATCACCGTCAGTCTCATGAATAGCGGCATCTATACCGCCCAAAAATCTCTCGAGGTCACCATGGCGCGCAACGAAATTGACGCTCAAGCTGAAGCCCTGCGCTTCATCCATAACAGCTATCTGGCCGAAAAAGAACTTGCAACCGGCTCCAAACAGTTCATGGCATTATGGCAAACTCTCACCTCAGACCGCAACGCTCTAGATCTGACATCGCCCGGATTGGCTGAAAGATTCAGCGAAAGCTTCAACAGTTGGGATAACTGTGAAGAGGCGTATGATCCCACTCGGGATTTTAGCGTCCACAACCCCAGCACCAACACCTTCGTGCTCAACACCCGTCTTATTCAGCCAGAAAATGTCAACACTCACATCACGTATGATGAAGATAGCACCATAAACTACACTGCGTTGCTCGATAAAATGGTAGTCAATTCAAAGAACTCATTAGGGGACTACAAACTGAAAGAAGCTACAGTTTATCCGCGCATCCTCTATAGTAAATGGGGCGGCAACAGTATCTTCGACCCCAATAACGATGCTGCTAACCTTAAGGAAGAGGCTATGTACCGTGAAATTTCTTCTGCTGAAGGTATCTGGATTGTAGCCGTAAAAGGTGGGACCCGCGACCCCAATACGAGGCAACCGGAGTATTTCGATTTTCACATCCGCACCTGTTGGCACTCCGTTGGCAGATACGTTCCCTCAACTATCGGTACCATTGTTAGATTATATAACCCGGACATCATAGAATGAGAAAACACAAAGGCTTCACTATCATTGAATTAATACTAGCAATGGGCTTCTTAGGCACACTCCTTATTACCATCGCCCTCCTCGTGAATCTTATAACAGGCATTTATCAAAAAGGCTTATCCTTGCGTGCAGTTAATGCCAACGGCAAACAAATAATCGATGATATGTCTCGCGTTGTCGGCGGCTCTCCAATTCAAATCGGCATCAATCCTGTTCCAAATGCTAGCGGTAATATCGGCAACAACGAAATTGCTGCCGCGCTTAACAAATACTTTTTCACCCTTCCAAGACCAACTATTGATTCCCAGCCGCCACAGCTTAGAGGCGTTTTCTGCACAGGGATGTATTCTTACATCTGGAATACGCAACCTAGCTATTTTACTTGGCGTGAAAGTGGGGGGACCAACGTTAGTGATGTGTTCCAGCTCAGGTTTGCCGGCGATTCTGGTGATAAGGTTGGCGTATATAAAATGGCAAGGGTGTTAGATACAGACCGCAGCGTGTGCTCGAACGTCGTAGCGAATCCTAGTCGCGGCATCATCGACGTACTCGGAGAACCCATCGAACTCATCAACAATGATGAATCCGATCTTATCATTTATGATTTTTCTGTTTTTCCGGCCTCGCAACACGACATTACTGGCCAGACCTTCTATTCAGCAACTTTTATTCTTGCTACTATGAGGGGGGGCATTAACATTATGTCTTCTGGTGATTATTGTGACGTAGAAGGCAGAACCGCAGATAGCGGGAGTATCTTTGGTCTGACTTCTGACTTTAACTATTGTGCAGTTAATAAATTTAATTTCGCCATGCGCGCCACCGGCTTTACGGAGGGTGAAGATCAGTATGGCTCAAGACGGGAGTAATATGAAGAAAAAGAATTCAAAAAACGGTGCAGCTTCAATGTTTGTGGTAGTATTCACCACACTACTCCTCAGCATTATTGCCCTAGGTTTTATCAACATTATGTTGTCCGAAGCCAACCAGACTACCAATTATGACCTTTCGCAGTCTGCCTACGATTCCGCCCTTGCTGGCATCGAAGATGCCAAAATTGCATTATTGAAGTACCACGAATGCTTGAGCAGAGGAGCCAACGCTAGCAACAATTATCTTGGCGATGAAAACTGCGAAAAATCCATTTTAGCCATGACCGCACCAGGCGCCGCCCAAGACTGCGACATAATAGCGCACATGCTTCGTCGTCCCAATACAGGTCAAGAAACCATTATTCAATCCGAAATTGGTGACGGTACAGAAGGTACCGCCAACATGGAGCAGGCATATACCTGCGTCCGCATCGATGAGGATACCGACGATTATTTAGGGACGCTTAACCCCAATTATCGTACGAAAGTTATCCCTATCCGCACTGCCGATATCGTAAATATTAACCGCATCCGTATGAGCTGGTATAACAGTGAGGATGACATTAAGGTTAATTCCGCCGGCAGTTCGAGCTTCGAGCTTTTACCCAGTTCAAGGTCGAGAGCTCTAACCTCAAATAAACTTGGCTATGCCCATTCTACTTTTAGCGCAAATAGTACCTTAGGTAACCTTCCACCTGCACCGCCAGTCATGCAATTCCAATTCATCCAAACTGCTACTAGCTTCGTATTAGCTCAATTAAACAACAATAGCGGCGATCTTTCCGATCGCGGCACCCTGACCTTGCGCCCCGTTAGATGTCCTTCGGGGTCCAGCTGCATCACTCAAAACGTTGTCAATAGCGACTACAGCATCGGACTAGCCGGCTCCGCAGACCAATCCATTAATAATCCGATTGATATTGCTTGCGAAATGGGATCAGCCGCTTATCGTTGCAATGCCGACATTGTCATCCCAAATCCCATCGGTGGCACGCGCCATGACGGCAGCACTTTTGTTAGACTGGTATTGCCATACGGCACCCCCGATACTTCCTTTAGCTTGACTCTCTTCTATTGCCCGAACAATGCCACCATCAACACCGACCGCGACTGTGAACAGAAGAAATTCGCCGGCGTACAGACCAGAGTTGACTCAACCGGCCGAGCAAACGACCTCTTCCGTCGCGTTGAAGCTCGCGTTGAATTAGTTGATGTTTACTTCCCCTTCCCGGAATTTCCTGCAGATATTGGCGGCGATGGTTCTAGTGGCATTTGGAAGAACTTTTGGGTCACCCGTAATTGTTGGACTACTGGCGGCACCAACCAAGGTACAATCTGTCCCAATCAAGCTGAAATTGGCGGCACTCGTCCTCGGTAATACAATATTTTAGTTTTATTATAAATCCTATTGACATATACATAACCTTTTTGATACACTTAGACCGTAAAAGGTCATAAAAACAAAAACCCTGATCATGGAGCAGAGTAAATATTTAATTTTTTTAGACTCCTGACTTCCGTGGACAGAGATAAATAAATATAAACAAAGGAAAACGAAATGGCAAAAAAAATTACAAAAATTATTGCCGCTCTCGGTGTCGTAGCTGGTCTTGGCGTTGCTGCCTTGCCACTTAGCTCATATGCTGACGATGTCGAAGTCCAGGTGGAAATCACGGCTACAACCGGTACTGTTGAACCTACCTGTGAAGACGGCGAATCTGGCTCTACAGTAGCAGCTGGTGTTGATGCTGAATCCGATTGTACAATCGGCGGCTCATCCAATACTGGTATCGCTATTAGTATTGCAAACAGCCAAACCAATGCGAACGGTACATCTACTGCCCTTACCGGTTACACCCTAGACTTTGAAGGCAGGACAGACGCTGAACCAACAAATGCTACCAACGGTTCCATCATCCCCGCAATTGCTGCACAAATGACCGATGGCAACTTCAATGTTGGCAACATCACTTCGATTAACGGCGGCCTAGGTGGTTGGGGCTACAACTTCATCACCGGTGGTACTATCGGACTATCCGTCAACACTACCGCTGTGGGTGGTACTGCTACCGCCAGCGCCTGGAACCCAATTACTAATTCTAACGTATTGGTTGCTTCCTCCTCCGCTGCTACAGTCATGAGTGGTGCGAAGTTTAACTTCCGCGCTGTAACTCCTCCTTCACAACCTGCCGGCTTCTACAGCAACGTAGTCATCGTCACTATCGCAACTAATCCGTAATTAGTCCTCGGTAGTTCACAAAATGACCCCGCAAGGGGTCTTTTTGTTGTTGCTAGAATACCTTGTCCCGTGCTACCATTAAGAGTAAATAAGCGAGGTAATCATGAAGAAAAAAATATCACTGATGCTGCTGGCGCTCGTTAGCATAATTGCTCTTGGCGGCGTTTTGCAAACCGCTAGCGTACTGGCTGATGAATTTGATATTGACAGGATAGAAGAACAATATCAGCAAGGCTATCTGCTGATTAGCCCCAATCGGTTGCGCTACAAAGGCCTGCTTGAGCCAGGCAAAAGTTACACCGAAACATTTATGGCCTATAACATTGGTGCCGAACCCATATCCTTCAACCTTACAGTCGAACCTTTCGGCGTCAAAGGTGAAGACTACGAACCAATTTATTCTGAAGCTACCAATCGTACTAAAGTTACCGACTGGGTTTCCTTCCCCACTGGCACCGAATTCACTCTCGCGCCTCGCAATGAACGTGATGAACGCAACAACTATATAGATCGCATCGAAATCACTGTTCGCATCAAAGTCCCTAGCGATGCTATCGGCGGCGGACAATACGCTGCCGTTATGGCCAACATCGTATCAACCAATCCTGGCCCTTCAGTCGGCGCCAAAGCCCGAATTGCCTTATTGCTTTACTCCACCATTAACGGCGACGTTGTCTATAAAGGCGCCATTATTAATCAAGCTATATCCGCCTTCTCTTTTGAACCCATCATTAAGACTTCATCCACCGTCGAGAACTCCGGCAACGCTGACTTCCAAGCCACCTACCGCATTTCAGTTGAGCCATTTTTTGGCGGCGAACTTGCCTACGAGAATACTGAAGAAAAAATCATCATGCCGGAGACCAAGCGTATTTTCGAACAAAACTGGGATAGCGCTCCAGCGCTCGGCATCTTCAATGTTACACAAGAAATCACTTACATTAACGAAGATGGTCAAGAAGTCACTGACACCTTCAAGCGTCTAACCATCATCTGTCCGCTCTGGCTCATCCTAGTTGTTATTGCCATCCTTGTGCTCCTCATTATTGCCATTATCATCAAGCGCAAGCGCCGCAAAATGAAAGGCAGCAAAAAACCCTCGTGGGAACAAGGGTAAAAGATTCAGATTAAATGGTGGGTCCAGTGAGACTCGAACTCACGACACCCTGCTTAAAAGGCAGGTGCTCTAACCGGCTGAGCTATGGACCCATCAGCACCCCAGCATTATAACGCAAAAACATCTTTACATCAACCGTCAATGTCTCTATAATCAAAGTAAATCTGGAGGTAAAACGTGAAAAAACGCAAAATATTATTTATCTCGGCATTTCTACTGGGCATCGTTACTATGTCGGGAGCAATTTTCGGTCCCGTCTCTGCCGAAAAAAATGATACTAAACCCGCAGTTTGGCTTCAAGTCTCACCCACCAGCCGTTCCCTCTCTCTCGAACCCGGCGACACATATGACGGCGAATTCACCGTCTCCAACATTGGTTCCGAATCCTTCTCCTTCAAAGTCTATGCCAGCCCCTTTAGCGTCGTTGGTGAAAATTATGATCACGATTATTCATCCGAAAAGAACTATAACCAAATCCATCGCTGGGTCACCTTTGACAAAACCGAATTTAGCCTAGCAGTCGACGAATCTCAAGTCATCATATACCACGTTAATGTCCCAGAAGACGTCCCAACCGGCAGCCAACACGCTGTTCTCTTTGCCGAATCCAGCGGCAACAACACCAGCAGCAACGGCATCAAAGCTATTTCCCGCGTTGGTATGCGCCTAATTGCCCGCGTTTCTGGCGAAACCAATGAAGGAGTCGAGATCACCGACTATAGCCTGCCTACGCTTCGTATTTCCTTCAATGCTTCCCAAATCACCGCCACTTCCAAAGTCAAAAATACCGGAAATGCCGATGCCGAAGCCAGATATAATTTTGAAGTCAAACCATTTTTCGGTGGCGACCCTGTCTTTTCGGAAGAAAAGACCAGCCTGATCTACCCGGATTCCGAATATCGTCACAATATCGCCTGGGAAAATACGCCGCTGCTTGGGCTATTCTCAGTCACATATTCAGTGTCAATCAATAAACTCACCCAAGACGAAACTCGCGTCGTGCTGGTTATTCCGGCCTGGCTCCTCATCATTTTGCTTATCCTCTTGACATTTTTGGTCATCTGGATTATACTTAAGGTTAAGAAGCGCCGTAAGCTTCGTTCGAAGATGCAACTCTAGAACACGCGAGGAACTTAGGCGTCGCACCAAAACAAAAATAAAAAACGAAAGACAAGACATGAGTAGAGTATGTAGAAAAATCTTAAGCTTGTTTGGGCTCGCGTTAGTTGTCGCTATCACTGTTATAGCGTCTGGTATACCGCCCGCCCATCAGGAAAATGTTTCCGCTGCCCCAAAAAGCACGGACATCATGGTAGGAGTTGAAATCACGGCGGAGAATTCCTACGTTGAAATTATTGAGCCAAGTTATGGCACGATATTTTATGACGGCAACACTAATGTCGCCATTTTTGACTACGATAATGTGTCCAGTCTGACAGCATGGTTAACTTTGCCAGACGGCAGTACTATTGAAATTCCGCTCGTCATCGGTGGCGGCTCTATCACTCTCGATCTCGGTCCGTACCTCATAGAATATGGTACTTACACTCTAGAAGTTACTGGCTATGACTTAGTCAGCGATCCTATCCCAGGCGATGCTACTTCATTTAATTTCCACGCCATCACCGTCGGTCCTACCATCGGTTCTGATGGCAAACCCGTTGACAGCACTGTGCGTGTCCATTTTGGCCCGGCTGTCTGCCGGCTCAACGTACAGGTCTTCCCAGAGGGTGACACTGAAGGTGAACCACTGATTGAATATTTCATAGACGATATTTCCTCTTATCCTACCTATATGGATGGATATATTGACATTAAAATCCCTGGCTTTAGCGAGCTAGACGCCAATCAAGAGTACACCGTAGTAGTTACTGCCTTTGACTGTGGTCCCGAAGGAGGCGATCCTCTAGAGGATGGCGAGACTATCCTTAACGGCGTCATGGGACCTCCAGACACCGGCGTCTTCACCATTTTTGGTCTCAGCTTAGGCCGCATCGACTATCTCATTAGCGGCCTCTTCATCTTCATTGCCGCTATTGTCATTGCCCTCTTCTTCATCCATCGCAATAAAAAAGCTCGCCGCTAGAAAAATACATCGCGGTATAGTAAAATAAAGAGGTCCCCATTGCGGGCCGTTAGCTCAGTTGGCTAGAGCGTGTCTTTGACGTAGACAAGGTCGTAGATTCGAGTTCTACACGGCCCACCAATTAGTTATTGAAGCCACACCCGAAACATACCGGGTGTGGCTTTAGTTTAAGTATTGACATTTTTACTAATCCTGTTTATTATTAACTATAGTAGAGAGTAAAAACAAATATTTTTAAAAAATTTGCGAGAGAATTGGTTAAAAAGATGCGAATTCGCCGCTTCCCATTATTCAACCATGCAAAAACACTCAAACTCAAAACATCACTATTGCTGCTAGCACTTAGTATTTTTGGTCTCATTGCTTGGCACAACTTCAACCAATCACTTAACGTCCAGGCCAAGACCTATTCCGCCGACACCATATTGGTGACATACAAAGAAGGAATAGATTTCGAGCAGAAAGCCGCCCTCGATGATTTTTGGTACACAAGCACAGAAATCATGAGTACACTGGGCGATAGCGAAGTTAGCGAAATTATAGCCGAAAATATCGACATCGAGCAGATCAATACCAAAGTGATCAAAGTGCCGGCAGGCTTGAGTGTAGAAGATATGCTCGAAATCTACAGCCAAAACCCTAACGTCGAAGCTGTCGAACCAGATTATTATATGAAGTTAGATAGAGTGCCCAATGACCCGAATTACAATTCTATGTCCCTAGGTCTAACAATAGCCGGTGCGCAGAAGGGATGGGACTATACAGTGGGGAGTAGAGACGTAGTAGTGGCGATAGTTGATTCAGGGGTAAACGTTAATCATCCAGATTTACAAGCCAATATGATGCCGACTGGGTACAGCGTAATATCTGGGATGAGCTACAATGTCGATAGCACAGGCCATGGAACAGGTGTAGCGGGAACAGTTGGAACAGTAGGCAATAACGGTATAGGCGGCGTCGGCATAAACTGGGAAGTCAGCATACTGCCAGTCAAAATATCCTCGGCAAGCACCTTCCCCATGAGCAATGTCGTACAGGGCGTGCTATGGGCAGCAGACAATGGAGCCGATATCATCAACATGAGTTTGGGGTCGTCTGCTGGCAGCACTAGCCTAAAAAATGCTATGGATTATGCCTATGGCAAGGGCGTACTACTAGTGGCAGCTTCCGGAAATGGCGGCAAAGAACAAGCTCATTACCCCGCGTATTACGACAATGTAATGTCCGTCGGCGGATCGCCAAACGGTGGTACTTCAGGATTCGGTGATTGGGGAGAAAAATTAAATGTCCTAGCCAGTACAAGCTACAATACCACAAACATGAACGGCGGGTATTCGGCCATGAGCGGGACATCATTTGCTTCGCCGCAAATAGCAGGACTAGCTGCACTCTTAAAAGCCTACAGTCCAAGCCTCACCAATCAACAACTGCAATATTATATAGAAAAAGGCGCCAATAGTCCGTTCGGTTCAGAACGAACCAAAGTTTTTGGATATGGGTATTATGATATTTATAAATCTTTGAATTTACTAGCTGCAGACATGGGGAGAGACCAATTAGCCAATTATCCAGATATAACGGATGTAACCATCACCGCACCCATGGGTCAGACTACTACATTTCAGCTGACGGGCACGGGAGGAAACGGGACCTATAGTTTCAGTGGCGCCAAAAGCGTTTCAAAAGATTCTCAGACTGCCCCGAGCGTAATCACACCTAGCGTCAGCTCGAGCGGTCTTCTCACTATAACGAGCCCGAAAGAACCCGGAGAATTCTGGGTTTCTATAACAATAGCTTCGGACGGTCTAAGAAACCATAAGGCCGTAAAAGTCATAGCAACCGGTACAGTAGAAGAATTAGGCATCGCCACAGCGAGCCTGCCAGCAGGTGAGACCGGAAAGATCTATAACTCCTTTGAAATAACAGCTACGGGCGGAAATCTCCCATACACATGGTCTGCTACTGACTTACCGAGCGGTTTGAGTTTCACAAGCACTGGAAGATTATATGGAACGCCAACAGCAGCTGGTACTTTCAACATCAATTTCACAGTGCGAGATAACGCAGGAAAAACCGCTAGCAAGACCATTTCGATCACGATTTCTACTAGCGGACTTGTTACCCCCACCACCGCCAACCTCACCTATACTATCCCCACGGGCGTAATCTACAATGCCTCGCCACGTCCTATTACTACTCCTGCACCTGCATCTGGCGTCACTGGTCTTGGTGCTATCACAGTCCGCTATGCCGGCACTGGCGGTACCACCTATCCTGAATCAGCCACTGCACCCACCAATGCCGGCAGCTACACTGTCTACGCAGATATTGCCGAAGGCACTGGATATAATGCCGCCAAGCTCACTCTGGGCGCGTATACTATCGAAAAGAAAGCTATCAGCCTCTCAGGGGGCACCGTTGGTGCTAAGACTTACGATACCACCACCACCGCTTCTGTCACCGCTGCATCCTTTACCGGCCTTGTTGGCAGTCAGACTCTTGCCCTTGATGTTGACTATACTGTCTCTGGCGCCGTGTTTAATAGTGCAGACGCCGGCACTGGCCGCACTATAACTGGCACCGTCGCTCTCATAGCCAACAGCAAGACCGCTAACTACACCTTATCTAGCGGCGCCTTGTCTATCGGTTCGCAAACCATCGCTAAGAAGACTATTAACATCAGCGGCGGGGTAGTAGCACCCAAAGTCTACGATGGCACTACCACGGCTACCGTCACCGCCGTCTCCTTCTCTGGTCTTGTCGGCGGTCAAACCTTGGCCATTAGTGTTGATTATACTATTGCTAGTGCTACGTACGACAGTCCAAGTGTAGGCAGCGGCAAGACTGTCACCGCTACGGTGGCTCTGCTTTCTAACGCCAAGGCGAATAATTACACGCTATCTCCTAGCGGTTCAGGCAATTTATCTATCAGCGGCCAGACCATCACCGCTCTGCCTACTCCCACTACTACTCAGATTAGTTACGCTATCCCCACAGGCATAGTCTACAATGCCTCGCCACGTCCCATTACTGCTCCCGTACCTGCATCCGGAGTAGTTGGTCTCGGCGCCATCACAGTCCACTATGCCGGCACTGGCGGTACCACCTATCCTGAATCCACCGCTGCTCCTACCGACGCCGGCAACTATAACGTTTATGCAGATATCGCAGTAGGGGACAACTACAACTCTGCCAAGCTTAATCTGGGCGTTTATACTATCGAGAAGAAAGCTATCGGTCTTTCAGGTGGTACTGTCGCCTCCAAGACCTACAATGCCAATACTAATGCCAATATCACCGCCGTGTCCTTTACTGGGCTGGAAGGCGGGCAATCTCTTAATCTTGATGATGATTACACTATATCTGATGCCGAGTTTAACTCTGCTGACGCTGGTTCTGACAAGACCGTCACTGGCACCGTCGCTCTCATAGCCAACAGCAAGACCGCTAACTACACCTTATCTAGCGGCGCCTTGTCTATCGGTTCACAAACTATCAGCAAGCGGAATATCAGCATCTCTGGCGCCACAGTTGCCCCTAAAGTTTACGACAGCACCACTGATGCTGACATTACTGCCGTCTCCTTCTCTGGATTGGCTGGCAGTCAAACCCTCAATCTCACCACCGATTACACCGTATCAGGAGCAGCATATGACAATGCCGACGTTGGTACCAGCAAACCTGTCACAGCCACAGTCAGCCTCGTGATCAATAGCAAAACCAACAATTACAATCTTAGCTATGGCGACCTTTCTACTACTGGGAATATCATCCGACCTATCCCCACAACTGACGAAATCGATTTCACTATCCCAACCGGTATCATCTATAATGCCTCACCTCGTCCTATCACTACTCCAACACCCAGTGATGGCGTTATTGGTCTTGGTGCTATTACGGTCAAATATGCTGGCGCCGGCAGCACCATCTATCCCGAATCCGCCACCGCTCCTACCGACGCCGGAGACTACACTGTTTATGCAGACATAGCTGAAGGCGTCAATTATTCTGCCGTCAAGCTCAACCTTGGTGCCTATACCATCAACCAAAAGACCATCAGTATCTCTACTGTCTCAGTCACTCCTAAAATTTACGATGGCACCACTGCTGCTAATATCTCCTCAGTTTCCTTCTCTGGTCTAGAAGGCGGTCAGACGCTCAGTATCATTACCGACTATTCTATAGTTGATGCCCAGTTCAATGATGCCAACGCTGGTCCTGGTCGAACCGTAACTGGTGCCGTCGCTCTCATAGCCAACAGCAAGACCGCTAACTACACCTTATCTAGCGGCGCCTTGTCTATCGGTTCGCAAACAATTGCAAAAGCTCCCATCTTCAGCGTCGGCCAAGAATTCAATGTCAAATCTGGATTTGTTAGCATCTATAGCTTTGACCTTCTCACTTTGCTGCCTAGCGAGCTTGCTGAATCCGACGTTAGCGCATTTCGTATCGAGTCTATCAGTGAAGATATCTATACCGCTCCGCCTAGCATCAGTGGCCATACATTATCTTTGCCGGTTGCCAACACCGATGCCGGTGATGCCCAGTCCATTATCACGATTGGTTTCACGAGTTCTAATTACGACATCACCGAAGCAATCATCTCTGTCAATGTCACCGAACGCTCACCGGTCGAAATCACCGGCGTCTCAGTAAACAGCAGGGCGTATAACGGCAGTCCCGCTACTATCACTGGCACCCCCATCTTTACCGATACCATGTCACGTACCACGATCGGCACTCTCGCCCCCATCTACACTTGGAAGACCAGCACCGATAGCGTTCTAGGAGTAGCGCCCACCGACGCCGGCAACTACAAATTGGTAGTTTCGGCCGACGGCAGCGGCGACTACGATGTTGCCGACTTAGAGATCAGCTTCACCATCTCAAAAGCTAATCAAACCATTACCTTTACCTGTCCAAGCAGTGGTCAAATCAATAGCGCCATCACACTCACTGCTTCCATATCTAGCGGATTAGCCGGCATCACCTTTTCCAGTGCCAATCCTGCTATCGCTACCGTATCTGGCAACACCCTATCGCTCTTGGACACTGGCACCGTCACAATCACAGCCTCTCATCCGGGAAACAGCAACATTAATGCTGCCACTAGCACCTGCAGCATCAATGTTGTCATCCCCGGCTATGGCGTCATCCAGCATTTCGCCGACTTCGATGGCACCGGACACAGAACCGCCATCATTAATGCCGACTTCATTGAATTTGTCCGCCTCATCTACGAAGGGGAAGAGCTTCATTTAGACCACTATACTGTTTCAGAAGGCAGCACCGTCATCACGCTTCATGATACTTTCCTCAGCACCCTTACTACCGGCACCCACACCTTCCTCGCCGAGTTTAGCAACGGCAGTATTGTCCCGCTTGGCATAGTTATCCTCGCCGGCACTGACATTGGTGTCCCCAACACTGGCATCATCGGTTTTCTCTTGGGCGGTGGATACTTATCCACAGGGCTCACCCTAGCAGTTGTTGCTGTAATATCAGTCGCGATATTTAGACGCCATCTCAACCTACGTCGACGCCGAATCCGTTTCTGACCCCCATCAGTTGACTTTTTGATTCGAGTGTGCTATAATAGAAGGATATACTTATGCATAAACAACAGATACGAAACATCGCTATTATTGCTCACGTCGACCACGGTAAAACCACGCTCGTTGACGGTCTTTTGAAGCAATCGCGTACTTTTCGTGACAACCAAGCTGAGATGAACCAGACTCTCATTATGGACAGCATGGACCAAGAACACGAACGTGGGATTACGATTACCGCCAAACAGACCGCAGTTTTCTATGGTGATTATAAAATCAACATTATCGATACACCGGGTCACGCTGACTTCTCCGGCGAAGTTGAACGCACCCTCAACATGGCCGACGGCGTCCTATTGGTTGTCGACGCCCAAGAAGGACCGATGCCGCAAACCAAGTTTGTACTTAGCAAAGCTCTCGACCTCCACCTTACACCTATTGTTATTATCAACAAAATCGATAAACCTGCTGCCCGCATCGCCGAAGTGGAAAGTGAAGTTGCTGATCTTTTTCTCGAATTAGCTACCGACGAATCTCAACTCACTTACCCCATTTACTATTCCATCGCCAAAACTGGCCAAGCCGGCAAAACCATTGATCTCGACGACAACTTCAATGTTATCTTCGAAGCCATTATCAACGAGGTCCCCGCACCCCGCATCGACGAAAATACCGATAAAGGCACTCAACTCCTTGTCGCTGCTCTCGCCGCCGATAATTATCTCGGCAAATATGCCATTGGCAAAATTTCCCGCGGAAAACTCAAAAAAGGTGAAAATATCACCATCATTAAGTCTTCTGGCACTGCCTCAAAAGGCAAAGTAGACCAATTATTCACTTATCGCGGCCTCGGCAAAGAAGAAGTCACCGAAGCCACCGCCGGCGACATCGTTGCCATTACCGGCATTGATGCCGCCAACATTGGCGACACTCTAGCCACCGGTGATCATCCCGAAGCCTTGCCTACCATCGAACTTGAACCACCCACACTTTCCATCTATATGGGGCCCAACACCAGCCCTCTGAAGGGTAGGGAAGGGCAGTTCACGACTTCTCGTCAAATTGGCGATCGATTGCACAAAGAACTTGAAACCAACATCGCCCTCAAGCTTGAGGAGCAAGGACTTGGTTTCAAAGTCTCCGGGCGCGGCGAGCTCCATCTCTCAGTTCTGATTGAAGCCATGCGCCGCGAAGGCTATGAGTTGGAAGTTGGCCGCCCCGAAGTAGTTTTGCGCGAAGAAAATGGCGTCACCCTCGAACCAATCGAAAGCTTGACTGTCGAAGTCGATCCAGAGTTCATCGGCGTTGTCAGCCAAGAACTTGGCATCCGCAAAGCCATCCTCATCAATCAAGAAGCCACCTCCGCCGGCAATGTGCGCTCCCACTACCTCATCACCACAGCCGCTTTGATTGGCTTGCGCAACACCTTGCTAACTGATACCAAAGGCACCATCATTATGAATTCTATCCCCAAAGGCTATCAGCCCATGTCTGCTAAATACCGGCAAGAGCGCAATGGCGCCCTAGTTGCCTCCGAACCCGGTCTAGCCACCGCCTATGCCCTCGACCAAGCCCAGCCGCGCGGCATTATGTTCATTGCGCCTGGGGCTGAAGTCTATCAAGGCATGATTGTCGGTCTCAGCAAAAAAGACGAACTCGACATCAATATTACACGCGAAAAACAACTTACCAACATGCGCACTCACGCCAGCGACGGCGCTATCCAGCTCACGCCCCACACCCAGTTTTCTCTTGAACAGTGCTTAGATTTCTTAGCTGACGACGAATTACTCGAAGTCACCCCGAAAAATCTCCGCCTTCGTAAACGCCAGCTCAATCCCACCCTCCGCAAACGCGAAAACCGCTTGTAAAATCAACTAAAACATAGTATAATACAGACACTCGCATGTATCTTTATAGAAAGGTGGTGTCTTTTGTGCATCTAGTACTCCAGATTATTTGTTTAGCCTGTCTTCTCTACCTTAACATCGCTCTAGCCGTGGGGTTAAAGTTGAAAAGTTTCACTGAAGCCGCCTACCATAGGCGCGAACTCCGTAAGTCTCTCTTCATCCTTATCGCTCACCCTCATCATTGGTATCTTTATCTGTTTTACGAACACTGTCTGCGGCGCTTCGATTCATATCACCTCTGCGGCCATACGCTCAAAGAATTCTTTATCTCTGACAGCTTCCAAAAGCTCGGTCGCTATAATGGCACAGGATTTTGCTACGTCGCTTCCACTCTGGCCATGCTAGCGCTCAATCACAAAAGGTCAAAAATTGTCCGCGGCTATTGCCTCAACAAATATGGAGAAAAAAGTTTCCACAGTTGGGTCGAAGTTCGATATCTTGGCAGACGCCTCTGTGTTGACCAAGTTTGGTTTACCCCTGGCATAATTCCTAGGAAGCGATTTTATGCCGAGAATAAACCTGATGTCGTCTTCACTTGCCCGCATCGAGTTTTCTTCGGCCTCAGCGGCATACCATTGCTTACCGAAAGATTGCAATCCAGCGAAACATCGTACCTCTTCCAAGAAATTATCGATGCATTTTACCCTCGCACGAGGATATCCTTCTTCGGTTTTTACAACGTCAGCGGTCTAGAGCGTTGGCTTCTGAATACCGATGGTAGGCATTTCATTGATTTAGATCTGGACCGCGTCATAGCCAAAGAAGTTTTTGAATCCACCTTCGACTGCGAGCCCGCCTGAAAAGGCGGGCTTTCTCATGCTATAATTTCTAACATGTTGATAGATTCGCACTGTCATATTCACGATCCGCAATATCATTTTGATGCCGCCGAAATTCTCGCCCGTGCCCGCTATGCCGACGTCCAGAAAGTCATCGTCATCGGCACTTCGCCCGACGACAATCGCATCGCCCAAGCCTTCGCCGAAGATCACGATGGAGTTTATTGGAGCTACGGCGCCCACCCCGGCGAATCCAACGAGCTGCTGAAAGAGGATTTTCAAGAGCGTATCCCCGTTCTGGGCGATGGCTCTGGAAAATCCTCTTTCAGCAAGCTCGTAGCCATCGGCGAGATCGGTTTGGACTATCACTACCAGCCCTTCAA
Source organism: Candidatus Saccharimonadota bacterium (assembly GCA_009783305.1). Lineage (GTDB taxonomy): Bacteria > Patescibacteriota > Saccharimonadia > Saccharimonadales > Saccharimonadaceae > UBA2834. The sequence goes on along the minus strand of WRHJ01000001.1, from coordinate 246,845 downwards.
CAAACAGCAGCAAATTAAACTCTTCGAACAAATGCTCGACCTGGCACAAAAACACAACTTGCCTGTCATTTTCCACGTCCGCGAAGCATTTGACGACTTTTGGCCCATCGTCGACAACGCAAAAATCAAAAAAGCCGTCCTCCACTCCTTCTCCGACAATAAAGCCAATTTACAACAAGCCATCCAGCGCAATTTTTACATCGGCGTTAACGGTCTCGCTACCTTTACCAATATCCCTCTCCCTCCCCTTGAATATATGCTGCTCGAAACCGACGCTCCTTATTTGACGCCAAAACCTTTTCGTGGTAAAATAAACGAGCCAAGCTATGTCAAAAACATAGCAGAGTGGGTGGCGGACAAACTAGAAGTGCCGTTTGATGCGGTCGCTGCGACAACGACCCAAAACGCCACCGAACTATTTAACCTCCAGGATTAATATGGAACAAGACAATTCAACTTACCGCATCCCGTTTCACGTCCCATCTTTCGCACGTCCCGCTGCCTACGCTTTTGTTGCCCCGGAAGATAACGAGGTTTATCAAGAATTAGCCGCCATCTCTGAGGAGATTCAACAATGTCGATCAAAGATTCTGCAAAACTATTAAAAAATCTCAAACTTCGGCCAGCCAAAACACCTCGCACTGAAGATGATCTAATTAACGCCGAATCTGCCCTCGGGCGCACCATTTTTGGTCCCGTACCCGAAGGCTACCCGCGTGAATTCTTCCATCATCAAAAAAATGTCTGGATTTGGTACGAAAACGGCACCACTATTCGCTACGAAGTTCGCCAACATGGCGTTTTCAAAAAAGTTAGCGACGGTAAATACGAGCGAATTACTGGTTCGGAATTAGAAAACTTTCGCACTGCTGCCAAAACCTACCTCAAACTTGTCAAAAGCCACCTCTACAGATAAAATAGGCTTATGTTAAACAGGCTTAAGGCCCTTCGTACCAACGAAAATGTTTTGCTTGCCGTCGACACGCTGCTGCATAGCAAATCCGTCTTTTTGTCTACTTTTCTCATGACCTTCATGATCCGCACCTCCATCGACAATTCGCCCATCGAATTTATTGCTTATCGGCTGCTCAGTTTTGTCGGCACCGCTGTTCTCGCCATTGTGCTCTTGCAGTTTGTGCGCAAACACGCCCTCATTGCCTGGCGTCTCGGCATGCTGTTCTCCATCATCCGCGTCTTAGTTATCATTACGCTCTATACTCAGACCGCCATTTTCCCCTACGTCCTCGCGCTTGTCGTCGCCATTGAGTCAACTCTCTACTGGCGCCCCGGCGCCTTTTTCATGATTACCGAAGTCCGCAACGACCGCCGGCTCCGTTTCCAAAGCATCCGCCAAATCCTCACCAATGCCTCTACCATCATCATGCCATTTTTCCTTGGCCTCTTCATCACCGAAGCCGGATTCATCACCGCTGCTTTCATCATCCTCGGCATTTCCGTTGTCCAATTTCTGCTTTCCATCCTCTTTCGTCCCTCCCGCGACGTGGTTTATCCCGCCCATCACGCTAGCGTCACCTTCCGCAAAATTATCAACAGCCAGCCCCTGCGCCGTATCCTTTATCTTCAATTTTTCCGCGGGTTAATTGTTTCCGGTTCGGCTTTCCTCATCATCGTACCCTTGCTTGTCTACAATTTCACCAACTCTGATTTAGATCTTGGTCTCTTCGCATCAATCGGCGCCATTATCTCCATCGCCGTCATTATAATTTTCCACCGCATCTCCCGCCACAAACGCGCCTCGCGCATCTTCCTCTGGATTCTCGCCCCGCTTGCCGTCGTTTTCTCTGTCGCTCTCGCGCTTTTCCCCTCCAGCCTGACCGCCATCATCCTCTACATCTATACTATCGCCATCATCGAAAGTTTCTTTGAAATGTTCGTCATGGGCCGAGTCCAACGCTCAATCAAAAAACAGCTCAGCGGGCATTCCTTCACGCTCGAAATTGAATCTGTCAGCGAAGTCTTTTTGAATATTGGCCGCGTCATCTCGCTAACTATCCTGCTCTTCTTTATCACCAACAGCGGCACCACTTATCTGCCAATTTTCATCGCCGTCAACGCTATCTTTATGATCCCCGTTGTTTTACTGAGCAAATCCAAGAAGGTGTTCCCCATAGAGGAACCTATCCCCTAAGTATATCACACTTGCGCAAATATGTCAATAGTGGTACAATTTAACAGATATGTTTTACCTAGATCACGCCGCTGCCACTCCCGTTAGCGACAAGGCGCTCGCCGCCATGACGCCGTATTTTGCCGCCGACTTTTTCAACCCATCTGCACCCTATTTGCCGGCTGTTGAAGTTCGCAAAATCTACGAAGCTGCCAAAGATGACATCGCTTCTCGTTTCGGCGGCAAAGGCACTGACCTAATTATCACCGCCGGTGCCACCGAATCAATCAATCTGGCCTTTACAGCTGTCACGTCTACCGATAGCAACGCTGTCCTTATATCTGCCGTCGAACACCCATCCGTTATCGCCAATGCTAAAAAATTCCCCAAATTCGGTACCATCAAGGTCGATCAGTATGGACAAATTATTTTGTCTGATCTCGCCGCCAAAATCACTCCTCGCACCCAACTTATTTCAGTTTGTCTTGCCAGCAGCGAGCTCGGTACGCTGCAACCTATTTCCGAAATCGCCCAGCTAATTCGCACCGAGCGCCAACGCCGCCTCCAGGCTGGTGACAAAACGCCGATCTATCTCCATTGCGATGCCTCGCAGGGAGTAGGACTGGTTGATATTAAAGTCTCTCGACTTGGCGTTGACCTGCTCACCATTAATTCTGGCAAAATTTACGGCCCCAAAGGTATCGGAGCTCTGTGGCATGCTCATCAAGTTAAATTGCGACCCATTGTCGTCGGTGGCGGACAAGAAATGGGATTACGTTCCGGCACCGAAAATGTCCCCGCCGTGATTGGTTTTGCTGCTGCCATCAAAGAAGCCGATAGACACCTCGCCTCCGAGCGCAAGCGGCTCCAAAAGCTCCGCGACTTGCTCCGCCGTGAATTATCAAACAACCCAAGCATTAAATTTCTTGGTCACCCCAAATGCCAACTAGTCAACTTCTTGCCTATCTCGATCCCTGGCCTTGATGCTGAACGTCTCATTTTTAAACTGGAACAACACGAAGTCTACGTCTCTACCGGTGCTGCCTGTGCCGCCCGCAAAGGCGTCAAAAGCCCAGCCCTATCTGCCATCGGGCTATCCACCGAACAAATTACCGGCTCACTCCGTCTTACCTTGGGCAAACTCAACGACGAAAAAACCATCAAACAAGTCGCCAAAATCATCTTGGACGTTATCGTTGCCGAGCAGGAACGCATCAAATGAAAGTTTTCCTCGGTATGTCCGGTGGTGTTGATTCCTCTGTCGCCGCAACTCTCCTTCAAAAAGATAGTTACGACGTTACCGGCTGTTACATGAAAAACTGGAGCCGCGACCTTCCTGGCATGAAGTGCCCTTGGGCCGAAGATTTGGCCGACGCCAAGCGCGTCGCCACCATGCTCGATATTGAGTTCAAAGTTTTTGATTTTGAAACGCAGTACCGCCAAAAAGTTGTCGATTATATGCTGGCAGAATACCAAAAAGGCAACACGCCCAACCCAGACATCATGTGCAATGAGCAGATTAAATTCAAACTTTTTTTCGACACCGCACTGGAACAGGGTGCCGATCTCATCGCCACTGGCCACTATGCCCGCACTGACGGTCAAAATCTTCTCCGTGCCGCCGACGATAACAAAGATCAAACCTATTTCCTCTACCGTATTTCCGACCAAGCTCTTGCCAAAACTATTTTCCCCATCGGCGGCATGCAAAAATCCGACGTCAAAAAACTCGCCGCCAAACTAAAACTGCCCGTCGCTCACAAACCAGAATCCATGGGCGTCTGTTTTGTCGGCGAAGCTGGTATTCGCGAGTTTATCTCCGAATTTATTGAAACTAAACCCGGCGAAATTCGCGAACTCGAAACTGGCCAAATTCTTGGTTCGCACGACGGCGCTATTTTTTACACGCTCGGTCAGCGCCATGGCCTCTATCTTACTACCGGGTTGCCATACTATGTCGTCAAAAAAGACATGAAGCAAAACATCATTTATGTCTCACGGGATCTCAATAATTCGCATCTTTGGAGCAAGCAGGCCAAACTAACTGATGTCTTCATCAGGGCAGGGCAGACTGTACCTAAAAATCTCCGCGTTCGCATCCGCCATCGCGCCCCCCTCGCTCCCGCTACCTTTAATGCCAAAACCCAAACCGTCACCTTCACAGAACTCCAAAAATCTCTCACTCCTGGCCAATCCATCGTTTTTTACGCCGGGAAAAATCACGAAATCTGCCTTGGCGGCGGCATCATTTCCCAATAAAAGCGTTGACAGCAATTTCCCGTCTAATATACAATAAGCTTAATCAACTTGGAGGTACTTATTGTGTTCAAACGCAAACGCAAACGCAAACAACTTGACGGTGATCAAGTAGTCAAAGATACACACAACAGCGACGAGGTCGTAGTTGTCAAAAGAAACGGCGCCATCAGCGGCTATATTCGCGAGAAAAAATGGCCCAAACGCTCCCTTTATGGCATCGTCGCTACCTGTCTATTAGTCGTAGGCTTTTGGATTGGCGTTTCTGAATTCGATTGGCTCACCCCCACCGTAAGCGTCGACACCGCCAGCCAAGAAGTCGTTATCGGCATGAGCGAAAACTTAACGTCACAACTCTTGGGAGATGGCATCGCCCACCAAAACTCCGACTATATTGCCAAAGGCGCCACTCTCACCAGCATGCGCGAAACTGCCGCCCAAAGGCAACAGTATATTGAAAGATTAATGCGGGAAAATCCAGATGAATTTCTGCGCATCGCCTTGCCCCCAGATGTTCAAAGCGAATTATTCTATGACGTCGAAAGCATCGAGCGTCCCGTTACGTTAACCGGAACACTGGACATCATTGACTGCGGTGAAGAAGAAGAGGACGAAGATGGCAACACTTACCACTCCACTGATCTTTTCCTAAATCTCCCCTCCGGTGAAGTTAAACAAGTCTTCCTCCCCAAATCCATACCAGTCAACTATCAAGCCAACGACAAAGTACAAATCACCGGTTATGAGCTAGGCGACCTGGTCGTGCCCAATATCATTGCCGACACCGACAACTTCGTCGTCACCGCCGCCGCCGCCCTTGAACCCACTGGTACTAAACGCCAGGTTGCAGTTATCCTAGTTAACATTAAGGGTGCTGCCATATCATCCACTTTTACCAAGGCAAACGCCCTCAAAACCCTTGAAGCTAGCGACCAATGGTATCGTGAAGCATCCTACGGCAAAATCTATCTCGCCGGCAAAAACAATCCCAGCCAATCCGCCGACGTCTTCGGCATCTACGAAGTCACCAATGCCAGCAACGGCACTTGCGAATCATCTTATTCTGGCTGGCATACTCAAGGCAGAGCCGCCGCTGCCGCCGATGGCTTCAATATCACCGGCTATCAGCACGTCATTGTCATGATTAATGGTTCATCCGGTTGCGGTTGGTCCGGCCGCGGTTCAGTCGGTGGATCCAGTATCTGGCAGATTGGCGCTACTAGCGCATTGGTCACCGTCCACGAAATGGGACATAACTTGGGACTATCCCACGCTGCCCGCAGTTACACCTGCAAAGTAGGTGGCCAAACCACCGTCTTCGGCAATCCTGGTACGGATTGTACTTCCTTCATAGAATACGGCGATTACTACGATGCCATGGGTAACAGCTCGTCTCGCGGTACTCCTGCACCTCACTTCAGTGCTACCAACAAATCTAAACTCGGCTGGATACCGGCCGCTAATGTCAAAACCGTTACCGCCAGCGGCACTTATGACCTTTATCCGTCAGAGGCAGCTTCTAGCGGCACCCAGCTTATCCGCATCCAAATGCCATACAACGTCACTCGACCTTCCAGCACCACCAGCCCCAATGGTTCCGCGCCATACTATTACTACATTGAACTCCGCAAACCGATTGGCGCAGAAAGCGGTATTTCCGCCACCTACAAAGACGACTATAACGGCGTCTTTGTCCGCGTCGGTTCTGGTACCACCTACTCTCTCTCCTATCTCTTCGCGCTTGGCACTCTACCTGGCGCCGAGGTCTGTATCCGCTGTGCCACCGGACTTCGTCCCGGCATGGTCTTCACTGATCCGAACAACCCCAATCTTTCTATTGAAGTTACTTCTTACACGCAAGATAAGGCCACGCTCAATATCAAACTTGGCAATTCAGTCACTCCTCCACCCACCCCAGTTTGTACCCGTAACAACCCAACCATTTCCATCAACCCTGCCAGCGGCAAAGCCGAGCCAGGCAAGGCCATCAGTTACGCTGTAACCGTCAAAAGCAACGATAGCCAAGACTGTGCTAGCGCAACCTATACCGTTACGCCCTCGGCCAGTACTTCTGGCTTCACTTTCTCTCCAACTTCTCGAGCTTGGACCCTTACGCCAGGCAGCACCGGCACCTCTCAGTCATTTTCTATCACCTCGCCCTCTACCATAGCTAACGGGAACTATACGATTACATTTAGAGTTACAAATAGCGCCAATAGCAACGCAGTCACGCAAAATGTGACGTATACAGTAGAACGACCAGCTCCAGTTTGTACCCGTAACAACCCAACTATTAGCATCAACCCAACCAGCGGCAGCGCTACCTCAGGCGGTAAAATCGATTACGCTGTAACGGTCAAGAATAACGATAGTTCAGGATGCGCCAACGCCACCTTTACGGTAAATCCCAGTTCCACGACTTCTGGTTTCACCTACTCTCCGACTAGCAAAGCTTGGACCTTAGCGCCAGGAGCCACCAGCGCCTCCCAAACCTTCTCTGTAACCTCGCCGTCAAGTCTGGCTGCCGGTAACTATGCGATAACTTTCAAAGTTACCAACAATGCCAATAGCAACGTAGTGAATCAAAACGTAACATACACTGTTACTGGGGCGGCTCCAGTTTGTACCCGTAACAACCCGACTATCACCATTAACCCAACCAGCGGCAGTGCCGCCCCGGGCGTCAAGGTAGACTACGCAGTTACTGTAAAGAATAACGATAGCACAGCTTGTGCCAGCGCTACCTACACGGTCACTCCTAGCTCTGGTACCTCTGGTTTCACCTACTCTCCGACTAGCAAAGCTTGGACCTTAGCGCCAGGAGCCACCAGCGCCTCCCAAACCTTCTCTGTAACCTCGCCGTCAAGTCTAGCGAACGGCAACTACACCATAACCTTTAGGGTTACAAATAGCGCCAATAGCAACGCAGTCACCCAGAGTGTGACATATACAGCAGTAAAGCCAGTCCAGGTTTGCACCCGCAACAACCCGACCATCACCATCAGTCCCACCAGCGGCAAAGTCACTCCTGGCGGCAAGATTGACTACTCAGTCACCGTCAAGAGCAACGATAGCCAAGATTGTGAAAGTATTACCTATATTGTCACTCCTAGCTCCAGCGCGTCTGGCTTCAACTTCTCGCCTACATCCAAAAGCTGGTCTATCAATCCGGGTGCTACCAGTTCCTCCCAAACCTTCTCTGTCACTTCACCTTCCAATATAGCCAATGGGACTTACACCATGTCCTTCAAGGTCACGAATTCTGCCAATAGTACTTCGGTCACTCAAAATGTCAGCTTCACAGTTTCTGCTCCTGTAGTAGTTTGCGTCCGCAATAATCCTACCGTTACTGTCAATCCCACCAGCGGTAAAGCCGAACCAGGCGGCAAGATTGACTATGTCATTACAGTCAAAAATAACGACAGCCAAGATTGCACCAACGCCAACTTCAACATTACTGCAGCCATGTCCAACAACAGCACCAAAGGATTCGCCTTTTCTCCATCATCTAAATCGCTCTCCCTAACTCCTGGCGCCAGCGCCTCCCAAACCTTTACTGTAACCGCACCTAACGTTAACGATGGTATCCATACAGTTGTTATAAAAGTCGCTCACTCTGGCGATAGTAAAAAGACTGCCCAGCAGAACGTTAGCTTCATCATTGCCAAGACCAACACTGGCGGCGGCAACACTGGCGGCGGCAATGGCGGTGGCACCACCTCGCCTGTTCCGCCCAGTGTCAGTATCTCCGGCATCAAAGACGGCGAAACCCTCAAGGCCAACGGAAACACCAAGATTACCATCAACTCCTCTCACTCGGCTGGTATTGCCAAGATCGAAATCTTCATTGACGAAAAGCTAGTAGCTACTTGCGATAATCCCAAAAACGGTGCTTGCGATATCCAGATTAAAGGACAAGACACCAAAGCGGGAGATCATATCATCAAAGCTACGGCCACTGCCAAAGATACCGCCAAATCTACCCACTCTGCAAGCTTGTTGTTCAAAAAATAAAAACCCATCTCAAAACCAAACCGGACCGATTTTGTCGGTCCGGTTTCGCTGATCCGCGCCCACCCTGGGGCACATTGGCTTGTTTTAATCCGCTGTTTTTGTTTTGTATCTAGTCTCCACACTGTCCACATTTCAGTGGAACCCCTGTGAAGCGTACCAGCTTACCTCTATAGTATCATGCTTATCCTAATTTGTAAAGACTTGAATTTTATTAGAAAACATAAAAATATGATATAATGGTAGCGTTCAGTGTGATGTCTTCTCCTAAACAAAGATGAGTCATGGTCGAACTGAAAATTGTTAAAAAGGAAAAGATATGGCACAAAATCTATTTGTCGGTTCGCTCGCTTGGGCTACCACTGACGCCAGCCTCAAAGAATTCTTTGAGACCATTGGTGAAGTGGCCAGCGCTCGCGTTGTCACCGACCGGGACACCCATAAAAGCCGCGGTTTTGGTTTCGTCGAATTTGCTGACGAAGCTAACAACAAAAAAGCTGTTGATACTCTCAATGGCAAAGAGCTTGACGGGCGTCAAATCACGGTCAGCATTGCTCGACCAAAAGACTAATCGTCTACTAAAATAACCTCGCTCCGGCGAGGTTATTTTTTTATTGCTCCATCAAAGTAAATTCGTGTCCAGCGATCTCAATCATTGAATCGGGCAGGGCACCCTGATTTGTCAATTCGCCCCGAATCCCCATCTTCTTCATAATATCCCGCAAGCGATTCAACGAATCATAATTTCCGTAGTCTGTCTTCCGCGCAAACTTCTCAATCTTCTCCCCGGTCACCACGAACTTATCATCTTCTCTCGTCACCTTAAATGACTTCCCAACTTTGTTTTTAGTCAAAGTAATAACCGGTAAATCAGCAGACTCAGATGGTAGTTCTGAAGAAGCTGTGGAAGAGGGGCGAGAAGCTGGCTCAAGTTCATCTTGAAGAAGCTGTGGAAGAGATGGCCGCTGGCCATCTACTTCCAGCCGAACGCTAGCGCCTGCGCCCCGTGAAGACGGGCGCGCACGCAAAGTGTCTTCTGAAAGATGAATTTGAGCTAGTTTCTCCTTCAATGCTCGTAGCAGTTCAGTCAATCCATCATGTGCCGACGCAGAAATCGCATAAATCTCCGCTTCCGGATTCACGCTCAAAATACTCGCCATCTGCATATCAACAATTTCTTGATCTACCCCCTCAACTTTGGTCAGGGCCACAATTTCTGGTCGCTGCGCCAAATCGTGCGAATAATTTGCCAGTTCTTTACGAATCGTCCGGTACGCCTCGCCCGCATCGTCGACATATACATCAATCAGATGCAATAAAATCTGATTGCGTTCCACGTGCCGCAAAAACTTATCTCCCAAACCTTTACCCTCGGACGCTCCCTCAATCAACCCGGGAATATCCGCAATCAAAATATCTTGCTCGTCAATTGTCGCTACACCCAAACTCGGCGTCAAAGTCGTAAATGGATAATCCGCTACCTTCGGTGTAGCATTACTCACTACCGACAAAAACGTCGACTTGCCAGCATTAGGAAAACCAATCAATCCCACATCCGCCAGCAGTTTCAATTCTAATTCTGCTTCAAAGCTCTCGCCTGGCTCGCCCACTTCCGCAATCTTCGGAGCTTGTCGCGTCGATGACTTAAAATGTGCATTGCCACGTCCGCCATCACCACCCTTCGCCGCAATCTCTTCCTGACCATCTTCCACCAAATCTGCTACTATTTCGCCATCACGCTTCACGACTGTGCCAATCGGCACTTCCACAATCAGATCCTCGCCGCTTCGCCCCGCCGCCTGTCGTTTCGCACCATTTTTACCATCTTTCGCCCTCAACTCTGGCTGATACCGAAAATCAATCAGCGTATTACAATCTTTACTGGCCCTGAATATCACATCGCCGCCCTTGCCGCCATCCCCCCCATCTGGTCCGCCCTTTGGCACATAAATCTCATGCCGAAACGACACTGCGCCATCCCCACCTTTTCCGGCTTGAACAAAAATCTTCGCGGTGTCAACGAACATTAATACCTTCCATGGATATACACAAACTTTAGAGCATCTGCCCAATAAATGCGCGATTCGTATACCCTATACGGTTGATAATTCCAGTTCATTTCTTGTATCAAAATATACTCACCCTCAACCACATTTGTCACTACAGCCACGTGCCCCCAGTTGCTAGTGCGAGTCTGAACTACTGCACCATAGGCCGGATACTGATTTACCAAATATCTCGAACGCAACCTCGTCACCCAGTCGCGCGCATTGCCAATCACGCCGGTCGGCAACCAATAATTTTCCGGCATATAATTACGGCGCCACCACCATGCAAACCACGTACATTGCCCCTCGCTTGACGGATTCCCCATCCACCTGGCACCTGGAGTCACCGTATAGCGCCAATAGCTATAGCTGCCAATCTCGCGCATATTATGACGCACTCCAGAATCCGACAAGTTAAATGTATAAGTTGGCGCCGGTGCCGGTGGTACGTATTCTGGACGTTCCTTTTCCGGCAGTATCCCGTTCGGTAAAATGATTGTCTGCCCCACCACCAATCCCGAAATTTCCAAATCATTTAGCGTCTTGATCTGAGACGCATTAGACTGATATTTTTCCGCAATGCCTTCAAGCGTATCGCCGTTTCGCACTGTATATAAAATGCCCGGCACCGACGGCAAGAATAATTTCTGACCAATTGCAATGGTCTCGTTCTTCATATTGTTGCTCCAGCGAATTTGCGTTGAACTCAAACCGAACCGCGCCGCAATGGCCGGCAAGTTATCGCCTGCTTCTACTATGTAAGTTAAAATGCCTCGCGACAAATTTGAAGTATCAATAATGTTGGGTTTTTCAATAATACCGCTGTCAACCCCGCCCGTCATCGTGTAGCGTATTGCAATCGACACAAAGTTTTCGCCAATCGAGTTCGCTGATGGCAGATTAAAAATATTCGCCGTTTCCGCCACAATAAATGATTCCGACAGCTGATCCGTCGTCACCTTAAAGCTAGTATCATTGATCACGTTCAGCACCGTGCTCGATATAGACATTTTCTGCTCATCTTGTGAGCCCACAATCATCACCGTCAAAATAATCGCAAATAGCGCGATGTAAGGGAAAAACCGTCCCATAAACCCCCGAATCTTCGAATTTCTGCTTTTCTTATCTTTCATAAGAGATCACCCTTATTCTTATTATACCATAAATCACCTATTAAGTTAATCCTTTACCGCCTGCAAAGCTTCAATTATCTTCACCAGTATTTCCACATAATTAGCATCAGTCGCATAACCAGCCCTCTTTAACTCCTCGATATAGCGGATCGGATCATGCGGATAACGCAGCGCTTCTTTATATCGGCTTTGCCCGGTAATCCAAGCTCCATAAGCATGAAATCCTTTACTCTTAGAATCCCAAACTGCAAAATCTGCCTGTATAGTTGTAGACACTCCCGGCTCATATTCTTCCCAAGTCTGCATATTCACGCTGCCGCTCGGCGCCACACTTGGATCTTTCGGCATATTCGCATACTTGATCCCAAAAAAGTTAAAATACTTATAGGCCAGCTTACTCCGCCCCCAACTCGACTCCAATATGCTTTGCGCCAAAATTGCCTCATAAGGAATCCCGTATTTCGTCCCCACTTCCTGCGCTAACTCTCCATACACTTCCAGCCATCCCGCATAATCTCCTGCCGACACAAAAGGCAAGTGACTCTCCCAATAGGCTGTCCCCATCAACGCATAAAAATCCACCGCCACCCCTGTCTTCCCATTGGTATCACCCGCCCTTATTAATTCCGCCGCTCGAGCAGTTTCCTTCATCGCCCGCTCTGACACCCCTCCCACCTCCACTCTCACCCGCGCCGCCAGATCAAAACCTTGCCAATAGTCCAGCTCTATTTCAGCAAATTTTTCCCGTACCCTATACTCCACGCTTATTCCCGCCAGTCGTCCCAGCATTATTTGCACAAAATCTTCCACTTTTTGATCTACCCCTACATCATAGCTCCCAGCATACAAAAAGTTCTCCACCTTCATCCCCGCACCCCAAAATTCATGCTGATAATCCCGCGCAAATGCCTCATCCACGGCCACCCTATCGTATCCTATCCCAATCAGAGTCTGTTTCACCCTATTCAAACTCTCGCCCGGCAACACTTCTATTTTGAAACTGCGCACTTTCGACCCCTCGCTCAGCACTCTTGCCACCTCTGCTGTTTCCATCCCACTGTTTAATGTATATACCCCCGCCTTCAGATCGCTTTCTTTCCTCTCCAGCTTCAGGAATATTCGAAAAGCCAGCTCCGATCTAATTAACCCTTGAGTTTCCAAACTATTCGCCACTCTCTCCACTGATTCCCCTTCCAGCACCACAAAACTCTGCGTCTCACATCTCTCGCTTTGGCAATTATCCGGATCCACCGGTCTCAGCATATCTTTGTACCACGTAATCGCCGCTATTGACGCCACAATCAGCAGCCCGACGACCATAGCAAAAACTTTAAAAACCTTATGCTTCACCTTATTCTTTGTTTTGGGCTTTTTTTTCGCCTCAACAGGAAAAGACTGCTCTCCACCAAAACTATTCAAAAAATCTTGCAAAATAATCGTTGCCGCCTCGCTATCTACATCCGCTTTTTGGCGGCGTTTCTTGCGCTTTTTCGAACCCAATCGCTCTTCTGCCATCACCGAAGTCAAAGACTCATCCTGAAATTTTACCAACGGCCGTTCCATTTTTTGCTTCACAAAATATCCTTGCAACGCCGCTGCAAACGCCCGCACTGCTCGTGATTGCGCCGTCTCTTCGCCTTGCGCATTACGCGGCAATCCAATTATCAGGTGTTTCGCGCCTTCATCTTGCACAATCTTCGCAAGCATCATCAATTCGTCACCATCCACATCTACCGTACCGCGCGGCACCGCAATCTTCACTGAACTATCTGCTGTTGCGACCCCAATCCGTTTCTCACCAACGTCTAAAGCAACTAATTTCATCTTACTCTACCGTGATTTCAACTGTCACTTTATTAATATCATCCGGTATCGAACTCACCCAAAAGAACGGGGTCTCAACCTGCACCTTGCTCACTCCGTTAATTGATTTCAATAAACTCTGCACTTCGCCAATCTTCCGCCCCAAAGATTTATCCATCACCATCTGGTCAGTCACTTCCGGACCCACCTTCGCCACTGATTTTAATCTGCCCGTAAATCCCTCACCTAATTCCCGAAATGATTCTATAAACGCCTTATTCTCATCTGCGTTATCACTCACTCCTGTCGAATGCACCATCTGGCCAGCCTCGCCGCTAATAGCTTGCTTGGTTCGCTCCTCAATATATTCAGAAATCCTTACCCGATCCACGCCATACATTACAAAGGTCGTCTTCGCCACTAACTTTGGCGTCACGTCTTCGCCCACCTCTTCACCAACTGCCGGTGTTGACACCGGATCGCCTGTCTCCGATCTGAAGCTCACTGCAATTGGCAACAATCCCACCGGGAAGTCCGCCAGCAGTTCCGCCCGGCCATCCGCCGCACTGACCGATTCCAACTTTTCTTTTGCCTTTGCCACATCTGTCGCCGACACTACTCTCACCATCTTACTCGTCCCCCCACTCACGTTTGCACCCGAAATAGAATACCCGCTGCCGGCCCCTGACCAGCCTAATGAAGAAGTAGTATTGGATTCCGTGCCTGGAACTTCGGCTTCAACTTTCACGGTGGCCGTATCTACTCCGGGCACGGTAAACGAACAAGTAGAAGTACAACTCGTGTTAGTGCTGTCTAGTCTCGCCAATTCTGTCGCCTCAGTCGTGATGTATACTCGCCCGCCTTGAGTAAATTTAGTACCTTTTGCCACAGTTATAGCGCTTAAAGGTATCGAATTCACCGTCGTTCGCTTCAGGGTTAACGTCCCTGTAGCTTTGTTCCCTTTATCCACTTCCCCCGTCGCTTCAAATTCCACCGAAGACTGTTTCGTCACTTTTTGCTCATCCAACAAGAACACCCCGCCCAACGAATCTTCTTTAGCTTCATTAGTCGTGAACGACACCGCCTCCGAAAACGACCGCGCCGTCGTGCGCACAGTCACCATAATCGTTGCCGCCGGCGCAAACACCAGCGCCCAAAGCAAAAGACCGACAATCAGCACTACCCCGACAATCCCCATAATGATAAACTTTCGATACTTATCAAAATTTGGCACCGCCGACTTCTTCTTTTTTGATTTCTTTTTGTCATCCGCTTCCTCTTCGGTAGCTGCTTCGCCATCTTCACTTAAATCAACCGATTCCACCACCGACTCTTCATCCACTTTGATCGCTTTTTTCTCAGACTTTGTCACCGCTGCCGCTTCCTCGCCGTCAATCACGTCACTTTCTGGCTCAGTTTCTTCCGCAGGTACAGCATTGGTCGGCACCTCCGGCCGAGTCTGTAAATTTTTTGCCACCGGTATTCCGGCCGTTGCCGCTAACTTTAATAGCGCGCTATCAGACGTGACCAATACCACTGCCTTTTCAGTTTCTCTTGCTGTCCGTGCCAACAGTTTGAAATTCACGGCGCTTTTTAGCACGCCTGCTTTTTTCGGCGGCACCAGGGCTACCACTTTTGCCTTGCTGCCTTTGACTCCAGTTAAAATGTCAGTAATATCATCCTCTGGTTCAATATAAATCACATCTTTATTCATAACCATATTGTAGCACAATAACTCGCTTTAAGCGCAAAAAACGCCCCGCAGTTTCCTGCGGGGCTAAGTGAAAAGTGCTGCCTGTATAGGCTTATCAAAACATTTTTTTGATTTGCCTAAAGGCATTTTTGAAACCGCCCACCTGATTGTAGGTCACAATTGTGATCACCACTGAGACCGCCAAATACAAAAGGCCGGTGATGCTGGGGTGCGATATGAGGGCGACTAGGTTCACCACTACAATGATCGCGAATAGGAACAGGAGAATTGCCAGCCAGAACAGAATGTTTTTGGATTTCATCGGAACATACCTCCTCTAAGATATTCCACAGGGGTTATACAGAGCACCTTCAAGTAAAAAAACTCCCCCTATCTCTTCATTGTATCACAGATTACCGAAAAAGTCAATAGTAGCAACATATAATACCCTTATGCTTGACCCCTCTAGTCGTTTGCTTATACTCTATAAATATACAGGAGGTAAATCAACAGAGCAGCTTTCTCGCTCATTAAAAAGGAGGTTCCACAAATGCCAAGCACAGACCTGGTTGCCATTGTGACCACGAGGAAGGAGTTGGAAAACATTTCCCTTGGAGTTACCTACGACAAGCACGGCATAGCCAGTCCACTCATACCTCGTTTGAGCGACACGGACAGTCTCATGCTTGCCGCCCTGCGCCATCCGACTCCAGCAGTACGCGCTGTATTCAAAGACCTAAACATCGACCCCCAAGACTTTCGCAACAGGCTATGGATTCGTATTGACGAATCCATATAAGAAGGAGGCCGCACAACATGGGAAAGATCAACCCGCAAGCCCTGCAGAAAATTAATTTCCTGGCAAACGGGGACGTTCATATGATTTTGGATCAGGCGGCAATAGACACTCTACTCTTCAGCCGAGTCGATATTATGCCGGAATTCATTTTTCTTGCCTTTTTCGAAGCCATAGACGACCTCAACGACGACACCGCAAAAACCATCCTCCGGCGTATCCTGGATACCTTTGATTCCACCACTACCGTGTCCAACGTCATCCAGCAACTTGACGGCAAGACGCTCAGCGCCAGAGAACTCAAGCTTGCTAGCCTGAGACTCTGCATCGCCCAAGTAGTGGGCGCCCGCTTCAACTCAATCAGCATGAATCTCAAACACGCGCCCATCAGCAAAGACGAGAAAGTTGGCTTGACTCCCGAAGCTATACGCACCCTTCAGGGCGCGCAAGTCTTAGCCAAGAGCGAGCGCAATAATGTCACTGCGCAACCCTTTGATCTTCTACGTGCTATACTGTCTGACGCCAATATCTCATCCCAACTTAAGCAAGCCATCAAAATGATCGGCACTACCCATCAAGACATTGCCTTTGCCATCCAGCGTGGCCTTGCAGAAGCTGCAGCCAAAGAGGCTCTCCTCAAAAAAGCCAAACCTGCCTTCGCTGCCGCCGGCCCTGACGATGTCTCCAGGCCGAAATCCCTCATTGGCAAACTCGACGAATACGGTACCAATCTCAGCGAACTAGCTCGTAAAGGCGAACTTTCTCCCCTCATTGGGCGAGAAAAAGAACTGGACGAACTGGTAGAAATCCTGCACCAGCGCAATATGCCGAACTGTATCATCATAGGTGAACCAGGCGTCGGCAAAACTGCGATGGCAAAAGGATTAGCGCAGCTCATTGAAGCTGGACAAGTCCCCGATCGGCTTAGGCTAACTCAAATCTTCAGTCTCAACACCAATAGTATGGTGGCCGGCACATCTCTTCGTGGTATGTTCGAAGATCGCCTTGACTCTCTTATCAAGATTGCCGAGAAAGATCCCAATCTGCTGATCTTCGTAGATGAAATCCACGAATTAATCAAAGCGGGCAGAGCTTCTGGCGCCGAAGGTGCCGGACAACCGCTTAAGAGCGCCATCAGCGAAAATCGTATTCGCATTATTGGAGCGACGACCGAAGATGAATACCGTAAGCACATTGCTTCTGATCCTGCCTTCGCCGAAAGATTCACAGCCCTAAGGATTAAAGAACCGGACGAGGATATGACCCGGCAGATTATGCTGGGCATAAAAGGTGAATATGAAACTCATCATAACGTTACGATCACAGATGAGTGCATAGACACTATTATCGCCGCCGTCCGCAATTACGCCTCGGGCCACTCCCCGCGCCGCGAAATTCAAATTTTAGGCCGTACCTGCGCTGCTGCTGAAGTTAGTGGTCGACAAGAAATCACCGGAGACATGGCATTGTGCAAGATTGCCCAACTCTCCGGCATTCCCGCTAACCAGCTCACTGCAGACACGCTTGGACGTATTAACTTTACGGAACAAGCTCTCCACGAACGGATCATTGGCCAAAATGAAGCCATCGCGGCCATCATGAGCGGACTTCGGCGCAGCGTCGTAGGCTTAAGGGATAAGAAAAAGCCTATTTATACTGCGCTCTTTGCCGGCAGTTCCGGCGTGGGCAAAACCGAAGTCTGTCGTCAAATCGCCGAGTACTATTTTCCAGCAGAGGATGATTTCATCCGCTTCGATATGAGCGAATATATGGAGAAACACTCCGTTAGTCGCTTAGTCGGATCCCCACCCGGGTACATAGGTAGCGATGAGGGCGGTCAACTCGTCAATAAGGTTCGGAGCAAACCTTATTGTGTGCTTTTATTCGACGAGGTTGAAAAGGCTCACCCCGACGTCCTCAATATTCTGTTGCAGATCTTTGAAGAAGGCGTCTTAACGGATGCAAAAGGGAACATCGCACATTTCAACAACGCGATTGTTATCCTCACGACCAATGTCGGTTCGTCTGTATCGTCCGCCAAACCTATCGGCTTTGGCAGCTCCGATGCCGCTGCACTGGCTGCTTCCCGAAAGGAACTTTTCGACAAAGCCATCAAACAACAGTTCCGTCCTGAATTGCTCGGCCGCATCGATGACGTTGTAGTGTTTAATCAGCTTGCTTATGACGACTATATCCAAATCGTCGATCTCGAGCTGAAAGAGCTGACTGAGCGCCTTTACGATGCCACCGGTATTATCGTCCATCCCGATGACGAAGTCGCTGTTTGCGAAAAGATCGCCAAAGCAGCCACGTCGGACAGCTACGGTGCACGCGGCATCAAATCGTATATCAAACGGCACATCGAAACCCCGCTCAGCGAATATATTCTTATCAGTGGCCTCGGAAGTGGCGACATGATCAAAATCATCGCGAGCGACTCGCCTGATGACATTTACCTCCTTGAGGTCGTAGGTCCAGCTGGTGCTGAACTATGACCAATTTAAACCCCGCTTCGGCGGGGTTTTTCTTTTCCGTATCCAACTTATTTCACTTATGCTAAAATGTAACCAAATGGGCATTTTTAGCAAACGCAAAAAAAACGCCAATAGTGGCAACGGGAACGGTTCTGCAAAAGCCATCAATGACATCATCCTGAACGTTATCCGCGATGCCATAGTTATAGTTGATTCGCGCGGAGTTATTCAATATATGAATCCAGCTGCCTTTGACCTTTTTGATTCCCCCAGAGAGGAAGCCATCGGCTTGCACTATACTACAAGCATCCGCTTAGTCGATCAAAATGGCGCCCTAGTCGAAAATGGCCACGATCCCATTGCTTCTTCGCTGCGAGAAAACAAGCCTCTTGAAACCCGAGAGTTTAGTGTTTCCAAAATTAAACTCAAAGAATCAGTCCCCGTATCTCTGACTATCACACCTACCAGCACTGATCCGAACAGCAGCAGAGTCATTATTCTGCGCAACATTGCCAAAGAACTCAAAGAAGAACAAGAGCGCAGCGAGTTTATTTCGACCGCTAGTCATGAAATGCGCCACCCGGTTGCCAGTATTGAGGGTTATTTGGGTTTAGCTCTCAGTCCTCAAACTGCTGCTATTGATGCCCGTGCCAGAGCATATCTCGAAAAAGCACACGAATCATCACAGCACCTTGGACGACTGTTCCGCGATCTGCTGGATGCTTCCAGGTTTGACGACAATCGAGTGGTCAAAATCCACAATGTCCCCGTAGAAATGACCGTAACCGTCAAACAACTCGCCGACAGTTTGGCGCCCGCCATCGCCGCTAAGGGCTTAACCTATAATTTTGGTCAACAAGAAGTCGAAAAGAATATCCTGCCGTCTTCTGCTCGCAAGCTCGGCCAAGTCATCTATAGCAATCTCGACATTGATTTCCTGCGTGAAATTATCGACAACCTTATCAATAATGCCATCAAATACACACCATCTGGCGGTTCAATTGTAGTTTCAGTAATTGGCAATGATAATGAAGCCATTATTTCTGTGGCCGATACCGGTATAGGCATTAGCAGGGAACACCAAAAACATATTTTCCAGAAATTTTATCGCGTTGACAACTCGGAAATCCGCAGCACAGAAGGCACCGGACTTGGCCTCTATATTGTTAAGCAGCGCGTAGGGGCTCTGCATGGCCGGGTTTGGGTCGAGAGCAATGAAGGCAGAGGATCTACTTTCTTTGTCGCTTTCCCTCGCATCTCCAGCAAAGAGTACGAGCAGCAAAAGATGATTATGAATAGCATCATGGCTCCATCTATTAATAAAACTATTCAGCCAACCCCAGCTCCCATTAGCCAGCCCGCGCCGGCAGAAACTCCATCATCATCTGCGCCCGTATCCCAAACCCCTGCAGAAGTTGCCTCAATTAAGCCAGTTGTTTATATGAGCGCCGAAGATCTAGAAAGACGCAAGGCCGAATTTTCTAAAAACATGCAAACCGGCGGAACACAAAATGTGTAGATTTTTTAACATAAGTGTATTAAAATGGAGGCAACATGACCAAAATAATGTTAGTTGAGGACGATAAGTCTCTGCGCGAGATTTACAGTATCCGCTTAGTTGCCGAAGGTTATAACGTGATCGCTGCCGGCGACGGCGAGGAAGCTCTTGCTATGGCCGTTCGCGAACGCCCAGAATTAATTATTTCCGACGTCATGATGCCCAAGATTTCCGGTTTTGACATGCTCGATATTATTCGTTCCACCCCAGAGACCAAAAATATCAAGATCATTATGATGACTGCTCTTTCTACAGAGGATCAACGCAAGCGCGGCGAAAGTTTAGGCGCCGATATGTACTTAGTCAAAAGCCAGGTTGGCATAGAGGACGTAGTTAATTCTGTCCATCAGGTGCTGGGCGATCGTCCTGCCGCCAATGCTCTTAACAACATCAATACTCTAGCTGCGTTACAGGGTGATACTCCCGCCACCCCAGCCCCGGCAGCTCCCCAACCCGCACCTGTTCCAGAAGCTCCGCCTGCCGCTCCAGCTCCCGCCGCACCAGCACCTGTCCCCACTCCGGCTCCTACACCAGCGCCTGCAGCTCCCGCTCCAACTGCTCCAACTCCAACCCCAGCCCCGGCAGCTCCCCAACCAGCACCCGTTCCAGAAGCTCCGCCTGCAGCCCCAGCTCCCGCCGCACCAGCACCTGTCCCCACTCCGGCTCCTGCACCCGCAGCTCCAATACCCGCCCCAGCGCCTGAGTCAACTCCAGCCCCAGCCCCGGCAGCTCCCCAACCAGCACCTCCTCCCGCTCCAACCGCTCAAGCCATACCTGAATCTCCATCTATGCCTATACCCGAAGCCGCCCCATCATCGCCCATCGCCCAAAATATGGTTGGCGAGCGTGTTATTCAGCCCTTGCCCACCAGTGATACGCCAGAGAACACTATCAGTATGGAACAAAGAATGGCCGAGGCGTTAGGTACGCCCGCCGCCCCAACAGCTCCCGCCAATGCCCCAGCGCCTCAATAAATTTCTCGCAACTAATCTCGGAATTTCTCGCCGCGAAGCTGATGACATTATTGTTGCCGGCCAAGTCACTATCGATGACCGACCTGCCATACTGGGCGCCAGAGTAGAAGAGGGCAGAGCAGTCACTGTTAAAGGTAAGCCCGTCGAAACTGTCGCTGCCGTTTATGTCATGCTTAACAAACCCACTGGCTACGTCAGCAGCCGTCGGGCCCAAAATACCACACCGACCCTATACGAGCTCCTCCCTAAAGAATTTCAAAAACTCAAAACCGTGGGCCGCCTCGACAAAGATAGCTCCGGGCTGATTTTGCTCACCAACGACGGCGACTTCGCTTTCTCGATGACCCACCCCAAATTTCATAAGTCCAAAACTTACCTTGTTCTCCTAGAATCACCCCTCGAACCTCTCCACCAGCAAATGATTTCCGACTTTGGCATCAACCTTACCGACGGCCTCAGTAAATTAACGCTCACCAGCTTAGATGATAGCCGCAAAAACTGGAAAGTTGAATTAGCCGAAGGCCGCAATCGTCAAATCCGCCGCACCTTCGGCGCCCTCGGCTACACCGTCAAAAAACTCCATCGCACCACCTTCGGCCCCTACGTGCTTGGTGATTTAGCTTCAGGAAAATGGCAAGAAATTAAGGTTAAATAGTATTTTAAAGAACGTAGCGAATCCAGAGAAAAACCTGCCTGAAACAGGTTTTTCTCTGCGACAGAGCTGGTTCTAGAAAATACTATTTAAACCTAATTCCTCAGTAATTTCGCCAACTTTGCCCTAATCCCCCCCGACTCCGTTGTCCCGACCAAAGTATCAATCCCTACCCTCAGTAGTCCCATCGCCGTAATCAGCGTATGATCAAGTTGCTTCCCAGTTGCGTTAGTAATGCCAGGGATATCTTCCGGATCAATAATATGAATCAACGGACGCCGCGCAAACGGCAAACCTTTATACCAATCACTCGTGGCCAAAGTCTCTGGAATTTGGCTCAATCCCGCTCCGCCGCCGCACATCAAAATCTGCCCTGGCAAAGTTTCCAAATGGTCAAATTCTTCAATCGCCAGCTGCACGCCAGCAATCCACACTGCCAGATTCCGGTCAATCGCATCATCCACTTTTTTCTTCAGCTCCGGATCCATTTTCGGGCTATCTTCCAGCAATTTTATTTTCTCCGCATCCTCAAATTCCAATCCTAACTGTTCGCCAATCTGATGCGTAAACGAACGCCCCCCAATTGAAAACATCTTTGTCCCTTCCACACCGCCATCCTCCACCACCGCAATATCCGTTGTGCCGCCGCCCAAATCCATCACAATTCCCGAAAATTCATTATCAACATCATCTCCCAAGCAAGCGCGGCAAACTGCAAAAGGCTCTACCGCTACCGCTACCAGTTCTAGTTGCAGCTCATCGCAAACCTTCTCGATCGCCGAGATATGCACCAATGGCGCAAACGCTGTATAAATCTGCACCGCCACATCCTTACCCTTAAAACCAATTGGATTGGAAATCTTATAACCGTCAATATGCAGCGACACCAAAGCCGAATTGATCAACCGTACATCTACATCCGGATTATTCGTTTCCAAAGCAATTTCTTTGCGTGCTCGCTCTCCCGCCCTCTGCTGTACTTTATCAATAATTAATTCCATCTCTGGTTCAGAAATCGGCTTATTTGGTTCCGCTCGTCGGAATTTGATGGTCACCGTATTGCCTTTCACCAGCTCCCCGGCAATCCCCACCACTGCTTCGCCTGCTGTCACGCCCGCCATTTCCTCTGCCTTCGCCAATGCCTCCTCGCAAGTTTTCGCCACGCCCGTAATATCTGCAATTGCTCCCGAATACATGTTAGACGGCGCTTCGTGCGCTTTGCCCACGCCCACAATCTCTACCGCATTTTTACCCTTCTTTGCAATCAAAGCCTTCACATATTCCGTGCCAATATCCAGCGCCAACAAATAGTCTCGATTCGGTGCCGCCTCCGCCACCTTCGTCTTACCCAAAATTCTCATGGTTTAATTGTACCACAGAAATTATTCAAGTATGGCTTTGATTCGACGCACGCCCCTTGCCGAAGATTCTTCCTTCACAATTCTGAACTTGCCCAATCCGCCAGTACGCTCCACGTGCGGCCCGCCGCAAATCTCCACGCTCACCGGATTTTTTTCATCACCAACCATATACACAGTTACCTTATCCGGATATCGATCCCAAAACTGTCCATGCGCCTTCAACACATTTCGCGCGTAATCTTTATCATATTCCGCATGCGTCACCGGCAAATCTGCTTCTATCCACTCATTCACTTGTTTTTCGATTTTTGCAATTTCCTCCGGTTCCAACTTGCGTTCGATGCCAAAATCGAACCGCAGCCGTTCATGCGTGATATTCGCACCTTTTTGATCAATATTCGGATCAATCAATTTTTGCATCGCTGCCAATACTAAATGCGCCGTGGTGTGATATTTTACCGTCTGCTCGCCCTGGTCTTCCAAACCGCCTTTGAACATGCCCTTGCTAGCAGTCTGGCTGCGCTCGCGCTGCTTCCGCAGTTCTTCGTCAAACTCAGCCC
The DNA here is from genome assembly GCA_009783305.1 of Candidatus Saccharimonadota bacterium. GTDB lineage: Bacteria > Patescibacteriota > Saccharimonadia > Saccharimonadales > Saccharimonadaceae > UBA2834. Next base: position 223,398 of record WRHJ01000001.1, on the reverse strand, counting down.
TCCAGTTTTTACTCAAATCAATATTTTGTCGATACGCCTCCTCAACTGACAATTCCAATGGGAAACCATACGTATCCTGCAACTTGAACAGCTCCACGCCAGTCAACCCCTGCGCCTTCAGTTTATGCAATTCGCGAATACCGCGATTCAAGGTTTGCCTAAATACCTTTTCTTCTTTTTCCAAAATTAATTCTACTTGATCGCGATGCGTCAAAATCTCTGCCGGCAGGGAACTATAATTTTCCGCCACAATCGGTATTACTTCCTGCAAGAAATTCTGCTCAATGCCCAGATGTAGCGCCTTCAAAATCGCCCGGCGGATCAATCGCCTCAGCGCATAACCTTGCTGCTTATTGCTCGGCGTCAAGCCTTGCGCTGACAGCAAATAAGCCCCGCGCAAATGATCAGCGATAATCCGCATATCCGAAGTATTACTTTCGTAATCTTTGTGGCTCAACTGCGCCAATTTATCTACAATCGGCTTCAGCAAGGAAATTCTAAACACATCATAACTATCCAAGCTCGCCGCTGTAATCCGTTCCAGCCCGCCACCGAAATCCACATTTTTATTTGCTAGCTCTTCAAAACTTCCATCCGGCAGCCGGCGATATTGCATAAACACTTGGTTGCCGATCTCCATGAACCGTGCTCCATCCGACGCTGGATGCGATTTGCCATATTTAGCCTCATCCTGATTTTCCTCGCCAAAATCATAAAACACCTCGCTATCTGGTCCGCATGGATCGCCGATTGGCGTACTTTCAATTCCGCCGCCGCGCGACCACCAGTTTTCCTTGTCATTGTAGAAGAAAATTCGTTCGCCCTCAGCAATGCCGCGCTTGGCGCCATTTTCCGCCGTTCCAATTTCAGTTATTTCCGCTTTTATATCTGTTTCGGCGAACAGTTGTTTCCAAATTTCCGCTGCCTCATCGTCGCGCGGTATGCCATATTTTTCATCCCCAGCAAAACACGTCACATAAATCTTCCGCGGATCCAGTCCAATCTCAGCTGTCAAAAACTCAAAGAAATTTCGAATCTGCTCCTCTTTGAAATAATCACCCAACGACCAGTTGCCCAGCATCTCAAAAACTGTCGTATGCCGCGGATCGCCTACATCTTCAATATCTTGCAGTCGCATGCAAGGCTGCGAATCTACCAAGCGCTTGCCGTCTGGATGCGGCTCACCCAACAAATACGGCATCAGCGGTTGCATCCCCGAACCAGTAAACAGCGTCGTCGGATCACCCTCCAGCACCAATGGCGCCGGGGCAATTTCCACATGCCCCTTCTTTTTCATAAAATCTAAATATTTCTGTCTTACTTCGTTTGCGTTCATCCCATTATTCTATATTACTCTTGACATTTTAACAAATAAGCGCTAGTATTATAGGCAGAGTAAGTGGATCATATCAAGGACTGGTAATAGTAGAGGCCAATCGTTGTGCGTGTCCACAAAACAAACACCAACCAAAAATCACATCGTCATCGGCAAATAAGGGCTGGCAGTTTGGGCTTAGTCCTCCTTTTTATCGTCACGCCACTTTTATTATTTATAAATACTGTATACGCTGGCTCCAACGATATCCAAATCGGATTTGAAATCACAAACCCAATTGAGCCGCCCTTCGATGCTTGTCCCAACCTGCCTGGCATCCAACCATCAGTCCCCCCTGGTATGATTATCGATGGCGGCGGTAATTGCGTATATCCTCCTCCGCCCCCCGTAGACATGTGCCTCAATCTACCAGGCATCCAACTTGTGGTCCCAGAAGGTTATTACCGCACTTCTGACGGTAACTGCTACCGCCAGCCTACCCCACCCACCCCGCCAGTTGATCTTTGCCCCAACCTTCCTGGCGTCCAAACTTCCGTACCAGACGGCTATACCCTAGATCCAGATACCAACTCTTGTATTCCCGAACCACCTGATACCAGTGACGATGATCTTTGCCCCAACCTTCCTGGCATTCAAACTGTAGTCCCAGAAGGTTATTATCGCACTGCTGACGGCAACTGCTATCGCCAATCCACTCCGCAGCCGCCTACTCCTCCCGCTCCCACTCCTACTCCGCAAGAGCCTCCGCTCAAAAATCTTCCTGACTTCCTCCAAGATTTTGGCCGTTTCCTCGTCAGTCTTGTTCCAGACTTCATCAAAGATTTCTTCCGCGATTTACCCGCTGATGTCGTCAATCAGCTCCCGCTCTACATATTTATACTCGCTCTCATCTTCATCCTTATCCCCATACCGCAATCTATCCGAGAGTATCTCTACAAACGCCGTCTTATGGCTTTCTACAAACGCGAACAGAGTATTGCAGAAGAAAAAGAGAACTTTATGGCCCTCGCCTCCCATTATCTCCGCACACCTATCGCCACCATGAAAGACAGTATCCCTCTCATGATTGGCTCTGGCGACATTACCCGGGCAGATTCCAATAGCTTAAACGAAGCTCTCAAAACCCTCAGCGATCAAATCAGCAGCAGCCTCGCTTCTACCGAGACCAACGCATCACTAAATACTCCCGCCGCACCATCCGTCGCCAAACCCAAACCATTTTGGCGTTCCGGCTTCTTCTGGGTGCCTATCGTCCTTTCTATCGTCCTCACCCTCATCATCAACTTCCTCATCGGTGTGGTTGGTGATCGCGAAATCGGTATTACCAACGCTCTCTTCCAGTTATTTATCATCATCGCCTTTATCGTTGCACTCTATCTCATCGTCCGCAATTATCATATTCAGAAGAAACTCCGTCAAGAGAAAGACGCCCTCATTGCTCACGAACGCGCCATTGACGACACCCGCAATCAGTTCATCGAACAACAAACTGCCCAAATTGGCATTGCTCTAAATTCTCTCCGCGTCAACAACGCATCTTACCCGCCCTCCAAACCTTACACTCTTTACTCCGACGGCCTTTCTCGCCTCAAAGACGTTTATAGCAAATTCGTCGTCCTGCCGTTTGTCAGAACCGGCGGCAATCGCGGCGCCACCACCTTCAATCTCAAAACTACTGTCGACAATGTCATTGCCAATGAACAAACTCGCCTCACTGACAAAAAAATCACTGTCCAAAACTCGGTCGGCAACATATCCCTTACCCAAAACGAATCGCTCTTCACCTTCGTCATTAATTCCGTCCTTGACAATGCCATCAAATTCTCCAACTCTGGCGGCCACATCGCCATTTCCAGCCACCCGCAAAGCAAGACCATCCGCGTCAAAGTTAGCGACAATGGCCGCGGCATTGATCCCGCCAAGCTTGACCAACTCTTTAAGCCCTTCTCCCGCGCCGAATCTGCTGTCGACTTTGGCTATGAAGGTCTCGGCTTAAGCCTCTTCCTTGACCGCCTCATCCTTACCTATACTGGCGGCAATATTTCCGCCACTCCTCGCTCCGCTGGTGGTACCGACATTATCATTACCACGCCCATCAATATCAAACCGCTTGAAGTATCCGTTGTAAATAATACACGCTAAAAACGCTTGACACGCTATATATAGCGCTATACACTAATAATCAAACACCATATATAGTGTTTTGACCCAATGTTGAGTGGGACAAACAAACATCTATCTAAGGTAAATCAAGGAGGTTAATTTATCATGCCCGAGCAAGACGGCGTGCGCGAGCACGGCAGAATCAAGTTCAAGCGCACATTTTCTACCGCTGGCGTGCACCCATACGACGAAGTCACATGGGAAAAACGCGATGTCGTCATGACTAACTGGCGTGATGGCAAAGTCAATTTTGAACAAAAGGGCGTGGAGTTCCCAGATTTTTGGAGTATTAATGCTACGCAAATCGTAGCCAGTAAATATTTTCGTGGCAAACTGGGCACCAAAGATCGCGAAAAATCTCTCAAGCAGTTGATTGACCGTGTCGTCAAAGAATATGTCAATTGCGGCATCAACAGCAAATATTTTGCCAGTAAAAAAGACGCCGAAATCTTCAGTGATGAATTAACCTGGATGCTGCTGCACCAGTATTTCTCATTTAACTCTCCAGTCTGGTTCAACGTGGGCGCGACCGGCGCCTCGCAACAAGTTTCCGCCTGCTTCATCTTATCCGTCAACGATTCCATGGAAGACATTTTGAATTGGTATGTAGAAGAGGGCCGCATCTTCAAGCGCGGCTCAGGTGCGGGAGTCAACCTGTCCAAAATTCGTTCCCGCAAAGAAGGACTTAGCACCGGCGGTATTGCTTCTGGACCCGTATCATTTATGCGAGGTGCAGATGCATCCGCCGGGACCATTGCGTCCGGCGGCGCCACCCGACGCGCTGCCAAAATGGTCGTACTCGACGTCGACCATCCCGATATCTTAGATTTTATTGATACCAAGGTGCACGAAGAAGAAAAAATCCGCGCTCTGCAAGCCGCCGGTTTCGACATGGGCGTAGACGGCAAAGACACTTACTCTGTGCAGTATCAAAATGCTAACAACTCCGTCCGCGTATCCAACAAATTTATGCGCGCTGTTGAAGCCGATGGCGATTTTGAATTACTTGCCCGCACCAACAATAAGCCCATCGAAACTCATAAAGCCCGCGATATCTGGGATAAATTATGCGAAGCTGCTTGGGCCTGCGCCGACCCAGGCATTCAGTACGATGACATCATCAATAACTGGCACACTATACCCAAAGAAGGCAAAATTACCGCCAGCAACCCCTGCTCAGAATTCATGTCTATCGACAATTCCTCTTGCAACCTGGCCAGCATAAACTTACTCAAATTCCTCAAGGACGATGGCAAATTTGATGCCAAACGTTTCATAGCCGCCGTAGAAGTTATCTTCACCGCTATGGACATATCGGTTACTTTTGGTGAATTCCCAACTGATAAAATCACCCAAAACACCAAAGATTTCCGCGCCCTAGGTATTGGCTATGCCAACCTCGGCGCTCTGCTTATGACCGTAGGCGTACCGTACGATTCTGACGAAGGACGCGCCATTGCCGCCGGCATCACCAGTTTGATGACTGCCGCCGCCTATCGCCGCTCCGCCGAAATGGCTGGTGCCGTTGGTGCGTACAAAAATTACGAGCGCAACGCTAAAGATCAACTGAAAATCATCAAAAAACATGCCAGCGCTTCCGAAGCCGCCGCTCTAAATTCCGACGGACTAGAAGTCCATGTCAATCTCAACGATATCTTTGAATCTGCCAGCGAACAATGGCAAGAGGCCTTAGAAATTGGCCAACAGTGCGGTTACCGCAACTGCCAAGCCAGCCTGCTCGCGCCCACCGGCACCATCGGTTTCATGATGGACTGCGACACCACCGGCATCGAGCCAGATTTCAGTCTGGTCAAATACAAAAAATTAGTTGGCGGCGGTTCTATGCAAATCGTTAATCAGTCCATCCCGCGCGCTTTGACTACTTTAGAATATGACAGAGATCAAATCCAGGTTATTATCAACCACATCACTGACACCGGCGTAGCTGTAGATGCCCCCAATCTCAAACCGGAACACTATGCCATCTTTGACTGTGCCGTTGGGCAGCGCGCCATCAAGCCAATGGGCCATATCCAGATGATGTCGGCTGTGCAGCCATTTTTGTCCGGCGCCATCAGTAAAACTGTCAATATGCCCGAAAACGCCACTGTCGAAGACGTCAAAGAAATCTACCTGCAAGGTTGGAAACTAGGCCTCAAAGCCATCGCCATTTATCGCGACAACTGCAAAGCCAGCCAGCCGCTCAGTGATAAAAAGGACAAAGAAGATACCAACGTCGTAGCTCTCGCGCAAGGCCAAGTCTTCACTCGCCGCCGACTGCCGCGCAAGCGCGTTGGCCATACTTATTCATTTAGTGTCGGTGGAGCCGAGGGTTACATGACCTCCGGCGTACACGAAGATGGCGATCTCGGCGAACTCTTCGTCAAACTATCCAAACAGGGCAGCACACTATCCGGAATCATGGATACCTTAGCTATTTGCGTATCGCTAGGCTTACAATATGGCGTACCGCTGGAAACTTACGTCAAAAAATTTGCCAATATGCAATTTGAACCTGCCGGCATGACTGACGATCCAGACATCCCATTTGCCAAGTCCCTCGTCGACTATATTTTCCGCCGCCTCGCACTCGACCACCTGCCGTTTGATGTCCGCAGCGGCTATGGCGTCTATTCCACAACTGAACGCCTGCATGCCATTGACACCGGCGTCTACGAACCATTGCCTGAATCCTTCACGCCTGAAAAATCAGCCGAAGAAAATCAAATTGCTGCCGACAAGCAAACCAAACTAGAACTTAACATCGAATCAACCAAAGAGGTGCATTCAACTGCCGACTTGGCCAATGACGATGGTGATGCCCCCCTCTGCCTTAGCTGCGGCGTAAAAATGCGGCCTGCCGGCTCTTGCCATATTTGCGAGCTGTGCGGCAGCACCAGCGGATGTTCATAAAAATAAACACTATAAGGAGGTGTTAAAAATGAAAGATAATAAAAAAACTTCAACTAGCAAAAAGACTATCATTGCCGGTATTATTGCCTTGCTGTTAACGATGGGAATCGTAGCAATAGCGCTGATTATCAGTAAGCCCGATAGTCCAGTAGCCAACCTGCCTGGCCCGCTTTGTCCAGTCGTGAAAATAGATCCAGTAACAGTAGAATATGAGGGCGTAGTCGGCGAGACCGCACTAGCCACTTTACAAAGCTTATGCGGAGTAGATTTGCACCCAACCTGGGATGGTTTCGTGACTGCAATTGCTGGACATGAAGCTGGCGACACACATTATTGGGCATTTTATATTAATGACGACTACGCCAACGAAGGCGCCGGCACTTATGAGGCACAGGAAGGAGATGAGATAAAGTGGGTACTCACCGATCTAGACGACGCCTTCTAATTGATTTAGGAGTTGCCTTAGGATTAGTGCTGCTGATCGTAGCAGCACGAGTACTACCGCATCTGCCCAACTTCACCCCAGTTGCCGCCGTAGCTCTGTTCTCCGCATATTTCTTCCGCCACCGCCAATGGGCAGCATCCATCCCGCTCATCGGCATGATCATCGCAGATTTCTTCCTGCCGAGCTACGCCTGGCATCAACGCTTAATCGTTTACGGTTCATTTCTCATTTGTTTCTTCATTGGGTTCTACCTCCGCAAAAAATACAGCGTGGGACGCACCATCGGCACCTCGCTAGCAGCTAGTTTAGTATTTTATCTCATTACTAACTGTGTCTTCCTCTATCGTGGCAACGGACCAGTTATGTATCCGCATACTTTGGCAGGACAAATTACCAGCTATATCAATGCCTTACCATTTTTAAAGTGGACCATACTAGGTGATCTCACTTACTCGCTAACGCTCTTCATTGCTTACCAATACGCAAACACATATATCACTAACAAAAGAAAGGCAGCGCTCCATGACCGAATTAAATAAAGATAACTATCAAGGATTTGTCAGCTCGGGCATGGTGCTCGTCGATGCTTGGGCAGGATGGTGCAGCCAATGCCCGCGCATGGCCGCAATCTTAGACCAGACCGCCCCAGAATTTACCGGCAAAGTAAAAATTGGCAAAGTTGATATCAGCCAAAACATGGAACTCGGTCAAAAATTAGGCGTCACAACCCTGCCAACCCTACTGCTTTATAAAGACGGCAAATTAATTGGACAAAAAACCGGCATCGTGACTAAGCCTAATCTCGTATCATGGCTCAATCAAGCGTAATTGTCTTTACCGGCGACGGAAAAGGGAAGACCGAAGCTGCTTTGGGCCTTGCCTTGCGGGCGCTTGGCGCTGATTTTAAAGTTGCGTTCATCCAATTCATTAAAGCCTGGGCAGTATCCGAAGACCAAACTCTATCTGCTCTTCAACAAATCTATGGCAGCAAAATATATCTCCATAAAGGCGGCAAGGGATTCTATTACGCAAAAGATCAAGCGCAGGTCAAACCTCCGCTAACAGAGGTGAGCAAGGCCGAGCATCATAAAGCTGCTGCCGATACTTACGCAGATGTCCTCACTCGTACCCAATCTGGCGATTACGACTTAGTGATCGCCGACGAAATTAACAACGCCGTCCACGACGGTCTGCTTACCAAGTCGCAACTAAGGACCTTGATCAAAACTCGTCATCCCAGCACCCATCTTTGTCTGACAGGCCGTAATTTCTCCAAAGACCTGTTGCCACTCGTCGATTATGCTACTAGCATGACTAAGCTCAAACATCCTTATGATCAAGGCAGCTTAGCAATCATAGGTATAGACTACTAATAATCTAAGCTTATGCTATACTGAAGCTATTATGAGCATAAAATACAATGGGCCATTGGTATTAATTGTCATGGACGGCGTCGGACTGAGCGATCGCACTGAAGGCAACGCCTTAAAAGAAGCACGTATTGAAACCATCAATAATCTTTTCCAAGATTATCCTTTTACTAAACTGGGCGCTAGCGGCCGCTACGTCGGTATTCCCGACGGCGATATGGGCAACAGCGAAGTTGGTCATAATGCTATAGGCGCAGGCGAAATCATTGCCCAAGGCACTAAATTGGTCGATGAAGCCATCATCGGCGGTAAAGCTTTCGGTGAGCCCACTTGGCAAAACGCCATCAAAAATGTCAAAGATCACAATTCAACTCTGCACTTCATGGGCATTTTCTCCGACGGCAACAACCACAGCAACGTTACTCACCTCGAAGCCATGATCCGACAGGCCCACGACGAAGGCATCCAGCGCATCCGCGTCCACATCCTAGTCGACGGCCGTGATGTCCCGCCCCAAAGCGAACCCAAATATATCAATCGTTTTGAAAATTTTGTCCATGAGCTAGGCGACCCAGATTATAAAATCGCTTCCGGCGGCGGCCGTATGGTCATTACTGCCGATCGTTACGAAAATGATTGGGGCATGGTCGAAAAAGGTTGGCACACTCATGTACTGGGCGAAGGCCGGCAGTTCATCAGTGCTACCGAAGCCATCGAAACTTATCGCGCCGAAGATCCTGGAATCCAAGATCAGTATATGCCGCCATTTGTTATCGCCGAAAATGGTCAACCCATTGGCACCATCAACGACAACGACAGCGTGATTTATATTGATTTTCGCGCTGATCGCGCCATCGAAATTTCTATGGCCTTTACCTACGATGATTTCCCATACTTTGATCGTGTTCGCCGTCCTCATGTTTATTACGCCGGTATGACCGAATACAACTCCGACACTCATGTCCCCGCTCTCACCATTGTCAACCCAATTGAGTTTAAACACCCGCTACCGCGATTTCTGTCCGAAAATAACATCAAACAGTATGCCATTTCCGAAACCGTTAAATTTGGCCACGTCACTTATTATTTCAATGGCAATAGTTATGAAAAACCTTCGGGCGAAGTCGATGAAGAAGTCCTCTCTGATATTGAACCATTTGATACACGTCCCTGGATGAAGGCTGCTGAAATTACCGATAAACTTCTAGCTGCCATCGAGAGCGGCGAGTATCAATTTTTGCGTGTTAATTATCCCAACGGTGACATGGTTGGACATTTTTCGGAAATGGAACCCACCATTATTGCTCTCGAAGCCGTTGATCTCTCTATCAAGCGCGTCATTGAAGCCGTCAACAAGCTTGGCGGCATCGCCATCGTTACTGCTGATCACGGCAATGCCGAAGAACTGTTGGACGAAAACGGCGTGCCTAAAACTGCCCATACTTCTAATAAAGTCCCCTGCGTTTTTGTTGATAATACCGAAAATCGTGATAAATATCGCCTGGCTGAAGGCGATTTTGGCCTCGCCAATCTTACCAGTACTATCAGCCTTCTGCTCGGTATCGAGCCCGACCCCAACTGGCTTCCGCCAATTATTGAATTATGCTAAAATAGACCCAACTTAAGCGAGGTTTTTTATGGAAATCAAAAAAGCTATCATCCCTGTCGCCGGTTGGGGCACGCGCCGCCTGCCCATCACTAAAGTGATCGAAAAATCTATGTTGCCCATCGGCAATCGTCCCATTGTTGATTATGTGGTTGAAGATTGTGCCCGCGCTGGCATTAAAGAAGTCTATATCGTCATCGACGAAAAACCCTTCAGTCAAGTCAAAGCTTACTACGAACAAAACGCCACGCTCAATAAATATCTCATTGCTCGCGGCAAAGAAGATAAATTATCCATTGTTGAGACCAAACCAAATGGCATGACTATTCACTTCTTTACTCAAAAAGATGTCGATACTCGCTACGGTACCGCCGCTCCCGTCGCCCAAGTTGTTGAGCAATTCAAGATTGATGAACCAGTCGCCGTCCTCATGGGCGACGATTTTATGTATAATCGTGACGGTTCCTCTGATCTAAAACGCCTAATCGATCTAATCAAAACCCCCGAAGATTCCGGCCTGCTGGCTGTCGAAATTCCGCATGATGAGGTTGAAAAGTATGGCGTACTAAAAATCGAAGACAGTATTCTTACCGGTATCTACGAAAAACCTAAAAAGGAAGATGCCCCGAGTAATTTTATCAATGTCAGCAAATATGTCATGTCAGCCAAACTATTAAAACGCGTCGTCGACTACTACAATTCAAATCATTTTGGCCCTCGTGATCAAGAATATCTCATTACTGATCCCATCATCGAGCACATCAAGGCTCAAGGTAAAATTCACGTCCTCCCCATCACCGGCGAATATCTCGACGGCGGCACGCTCGAAGGTTGGCTTCATGCCAACAATGTCGTCTGCGGCGAATAATCATGGACCCCATGCATGTCACCTGGATGATATTGCGCGACGGCGACCGTGTGCTCTTGGGTCACAAAAAACGCGGTTTTGGTGCTGGTTATCTCAATGGCGTTGGCGGCAAAGTTGATCCTGGCGAGACCGTCGAACAAGCCGCCGTACGCGAAACTGAAGAAGAGATAGGTGTTAAAGTGACACAATATGAAAAAGTTGCCACCATTATCTTTGATGATTTGTTTTACAAAGGTACCCGCAAACAAACCATTATGCACTGCTTCATAGGCACAAAATGGCAAGGCGAACTGATTGAGACTGAAGAAATCGAACCTGAGTGGTTCACCGTTGATCAAATCCCCTACGACAAAATGTGGGTCGACGACAAATATTGGCTGCCGCAAGTTATCGCTGGTAAAAAAGTCGAAGGCAGATTCAAATTTACTGACGACTATAAACTGCTCGGCAAAATCGTCAAAGTCATTAAATGATATAATATAAGACATGAACAGAGTGCCACTGGCCGAGAGGATGCGGCCCAAAAAGTTGGAGGAGGTGGTAGGTCAAGATGAGATTATTGGCCATGGCAAAATCTTAAATAAAATTGTTGAAAATAAAGAGCCAGTTAATATTGTCTTTTGGGGTCCGCCCGGTACCGGCAAAACCACTTTAGCGCGCATCATCGCTAACGAATTCAAAGCTGATTTTATTGAAATCAGCGCTGTCACATCCGGCAAAAAAGACGTTGAGAAAGTTGTTGAAATCGCCCGTCAAAACTGGAATTTACAACTCCGCACCGTCCTATTCGTCGACGAAATCCACCGTTTCAACAAAGCTCAACAAGACGCTTTCCTGCCCCACGTCGAATCTGGTCTCATCACTCTGATTGGCGCCACCACCGAAAACCCCAGTTTTGAAATTATCTCCCCCCTCCTGTCCCGCAGCCGCGTCATCGTCGTCAAAGCCTTAACCCATGAAGGTATCGTCCAAGTTTTAAAACGCGCCATCAAACTAGAGAAAGTTACCAGCCGCGTCGATAAAAAAGCCATTGATTATCTAGCCGAATTGTCCGCCGGCGACGCCCGCGTTGCACTATCCAACTTAGAGTTATCCTTGTCGCTCGCCAAAAAAGTTACCGAGCAAACCGTCAAACAAGCCGCTGGCCGCAAAGTCCCTGGCTACGACAAAAAAGGCGACAATCATTACGACAATATCTCGGCTTTCATCAAATCGATGCGCGGCGGCGACGTCGACGCAACTTTGTATTACATGGCACGCATGGTCGAAGCCGGCGAAGACCCCAAATTTATCGCTCGCCGTATGGTGATTTTTGCCTCCGAAGATATTGGTCTAGCCGGTAATGGCGCTCTTGGTTTAGCCACTGATGCCTTCATGGCCATCGAACGCGTCGGTATGCCGGAAGGCGGGATTATCTTGAGTCACGTCGCCTACGCTTTAGCTAAAGCCAAAAAATCCCGCGAAAGTTATGATGCCTGGGGTCGCGCCCAAAGTCTGGCGCACAAAACTATGGGCCTTCCCGTACCAATTTGGCTGCGCAACGCTCCCACCAAGATGATGAAAGACATGGGATTCGGCAAATCCAAATCTGGACAACGCCAACAATGGACCGCCGGATTTCATCTTGACCAAAACTATCTTCCCGACGAAATCAAAGACGAAAAGATAGCGTAGATAGAACCCAAAAAGAGTATTTCTCGCAATAAGTACATCGCGAGAAATACTCTTTCTGAATTCACTATACTGCTACCGGCATCGAAATCTTGCCGAGATTTTTATATCCAATTAACTTAATATCTTTCAGCTCTTTTGAATTATCAAACTCAAAGAAGTCCGTAATTTCCGGATTAATCCACAACTTCGGCGCCGGCGGCAACTCCTGTTCCTCCGCCATCCGAATCTGGCGCCAAATCCCGCCAATCTGATTTTCATAAATATGCGCATCGTTAATTACGTAGGTCATTTGTCCTGGTTGCAAATCGCAAACATGCGCTAGCAGGCAACACAAAGTTGCGTATTGCGATACATTAAACGGCATGCCCAAAGGCACATCATTACTGCGCACTGTCACGATCACGTTCAGTCGTCCATCCGTCACGCTCCATTGCGTGTTCCAAACACAAGACGGCAGGGCAGCTGTCGGCAGCCACTCGTTCTGCCACAACGACATAATCATCCGTCGGTTGTTGCTATCATTTTTAATTGTTTCGATCAAACCCTGCGTCAGTTGATACCGCTTTACAATCCATCCGTATGCCGTGCCAATTGTCCCCGCCCACTTCTTTCCAAATTTTTTACCAAGATACATGCCTTTTTGATCGATTTCCCACTCATTCCAAATCTTTATCCCGCGCTCCTGCAACCACGCCACCTTATTGCTTTGCACCTGATAAATCCACAACATTTCCAGCGCCGCGGTTTTAAAACCAACATGTTTGCTAGTTAAAATTGGGAATTCTTCCGACAAATCAAACTTCAATACCTGTTGCGGCAACCGATAAGTTGTAATCGGCGCCAAAGTTTGCGCTAGATGATTCGGGAAATTAGTCCCAGCATTATTCTTCAGCTTCATATCTGCCACACTCGGATTATTCTGGACTATCTCCCCCTCTTCCAAAATTCGCCGACAGAGATCCAAATACTGCTCGTCAAACTTCGTCACAATTACCTCCAATTTCCCCCGACCCTTATCTCAAGTATACATGAAAAACCCTGGACCAATCAAGTCCAGGGCTTTTATGATAGGGAGGTAATTCACACTGCATTTCCCAGCATCTGTAATATCGTCGACTCGGCATCCAGCCAATTCTTCGCGCGATATAACAGATTTCCTTCATCCGCCTGCACGTCAATCACGTCTGGTGCGTTGCCAAACAGCAACCCCATAACTCTGCAATCAGTTGCCGATTTTATTTGGTCGTATACGTCGTCCATCAGCATGACGCCACCCATTTGTGCTACGACCTCTCCTTTAGGAGCGCCATGCCCCCTATCTCCCATGAAAACCACATCTTGAAGTTGGATGTCCGCCAGTTCTCGCTCCAGACATACCATGGTTGCATTTTGGATCTTCTCCGGTCGCGAGGTTATCGCGGCGAACGGCACGCCACATTTCTGCAGTCTTAACAGCACAGGCCTCGCGTCAGGCATAGCTCGTACATTCTCATACAGTCCTGCCTTTATGACGCTGGGCCACCACTCGTTCTTGATCATTACGTCATATTCTTCCTGAGAATTATAATTGCTCGCCCACGGTGTATTTCGCCAATTTCCAGCATACTGCTCCGGGGTAATCGTGATCCCGAAAAACTTATTGTTAAATGGAATTATCGATCCCCTTAGATCAAGCGTCATGTCGTCCAAATCAAGAAATACCAGCTTACTCTCGTATTGGCTCACGCCAATCACCTACCTTTCATAAAAAATAACTCCCCCGGTTGCCCTCATCTTACCAGTAATTTTGAACTTGAGGCAAGCATAACCGCCGCCACACAGAAACTAATGCGCTAAATGCCAGTGCTCGCCATACTCGCACTTATAAACAGTTAGCGAATTAGGTTCTATACCGTGCTCAACTTCGGCCAGCCGCGCGGCGCCTTCCGCCTCTTCTCGGCTACCATAACAAACCTTCTGAGTATCATTTACCCAGCATTTTTTCGGTTCCGTTGTTTGTATTTTTGTTTTTTTCAGAGTGCCACCCTACTTCTTTTTTAAAGGTTTCTTGTCTGCTTTTTTTGGCAAAAAGGTGTCTGCGGCCAATTTAATCAGCGCCCACGCTACCACGTTCATGCTCATAGCGATAAACGCCACTAACGGCACAATCAAAATACCTACACCCAGTGCCTGGTTAAACAAGGCAAAAATCCCGGCTACCAGCACGGAAATAACCACCATCACCAGATAGGTCCACTCAAGAAGAGCCAGCTCGCGCTTCTCTTTATGTAATCTAGAAAAATATTCCAATATATTCATAACCTCATTATATCACACACTAGCAAAAAAGTCAATACATTGGTACAATATTTTCATGAATACCCACGACACCCGCAATCTGATCGACAAATATAAAGGCCTTCCTAACGAAGAAATTATCGCCGATCTCGACCAAACCCGTATTTCGCTGCAGATCGCCATCGAAAACCTCGCGCATGACTTCAATATCGGCACCATCATCCGTAACGCCAACGCCTTTAACGTCAGCAAAGTCCACATCATCGGCAAGCGCAAATACAATCGCCGCGGCGCCATGGTTACCGATAAATATCTCCATATCCAACACTGGTCCACTGCCGCCGAATTTATCGCAGACAGCCAAACCAGAAACAGGGAACTAATCGCCATTGAAAATAACTGCCCTGGAGCAAAACCATTAAAATCCGCCAAATTCACCCCCAATTCTATCCTTATTTTTGGCTCCGAATCCGACGGTATCTCAGAAGAACTACAAAAAGCCGCCACTAAAACCTATTACATCGAACAACTTGGTTCCACCCGCAGCATCAACGTTGGCTGCGCCAGCGCTATCGCAATCTATGAATTTGTTCGCCGTCAGAAGCTGTTATAGCCCGGCGTCCAGCATTAATCGAGCCTGCTTCCAATCATTGTCCGTATCCCAATTCCCATCAAATCCGCTCGCCTTATAGTTGCCAAATACAAAATACGGTATACCACCAGGGATGATCTTCTGCGTCTTACTCGTAGCAGTATTCAGCTCATCCAGCGCTTCGTGGTTCTCGATGCAAGCTTTAAACACCTCGCCATCCAACTCGGCCTCCTCTCCGATCTCATAAAAATAATCATTATCCAGTTTCGGGATCTTCTCTGCATCTTTGCTCACCCCAATTCCGTTAGAGTGCCAATCTTCATACAGCTTATCCAGCAACGCCTTGTAGTAACCCCAAAATTTATCCTGTTTTGCCGCACAATAAGCTGATTCACCCCCCACTTCGCTGTTCACCGAGTGCCCTGATAGAAAATTAATATCCGTCACGCGCACCTCATAATACACCTTGCCGTTATCAATATAATTTTCCATAAATTCTTCCGCATTAGCATGCAGGGAATTACTGAATTTGTCGCAATACGGGCAAAAAACATCCGTATACATCACAAAATGCTTGCCGGTCTCCGGATCACCCTTCGTCATCGAGCTGTTCCAGG
The DNA here is from genome assembly GCA_009783305.1 of Candidatus Saccharimonadota bacterium. GTDB lineage: Bacteria > Patescibacteriota > Saccharimonadia > Saccharimonadales > Saccharimonadaceae > UBA2834. The sequence continues at coordinate 207,537 of WRHJ01000001.1, read as the reverse complement.
CCAGAGCATCCGGCTTAGCCGGATTGCTCGCATTGAACACAATCAGCGCCACCACAAACACTACCACAACTACCGTTAAAATAATCTTAACTTTTCCCATTTTTATACCTCCTTGCTGTTATTTCAATAAACGCCCCATAGCCCAATCGTCGCGCCGCATGTAATAATAATACCATTGCCAGCACCACCAGAACCCATCCTAAAATCTCTCCCATCACCGCTGCACTTGAACCCAAGACTGTGGTCAAAAAAGGCATCAACAGGGAAGTGCCGCAAGCTGGACACCCCAGCGCCAATAAACTAATCACCGTCCCTACACTGCCAGCCTCCAACCCTGCTGCCGTTGCCTTCTTTGATATCTTTGATCGCCAGCCAAATACCAATAAGGCTATCGTCAGCCCCTGCATCAACGCCAACACCATCAAGACCAATCCCCACAGATCAAACAAATTTCCAAACATCCGTCCACCCACTTCAAGACTCAGCAGCACCTTATCTCCAAAACCAATGCCAGACCACAACAAACTCCAAGTGCTAGTCCCATCCTTGAACATCGTCAATATATAGCCGAAAAATAGAAAAGCCGCCACGCCAATCAGTACGTATTTAGGTCGCCGCATTACCATACCAATACCCACCAATGCCATCTTAGTGTCGTCCACCCAGAGCTCCAAAACGTTACGTACCTTCATATCTACCAGTATAACATAAACATTTCACAACCAAATTCGAAACTGTCAAGTAACAAAACAACACCAAAACCAAAAAAGTCAATGTTGACATAGAATCCGCTTGCGCTAAAATGAAATAGTAATTCGGGCGAATTTGAGAGATTGCCGGAAATACCATGAGACTCACTTTTTATGTGAGGATTTTTCTTATTGACTTATTTAGACATAAGTGATATAATTAGAATAATAGAGGTGTCACCATGGCATCACTATGATTTTTATCATTTTTGTGGAGGGATAATATGCAAGCTAAGGCGAACATCAAGACCATCCCCATCATCCTCGGCGGAGAACCCCTTATCTATGAGGGACTCTCTTTCCCCAGGGCCACTATCGACTTCGAAGGTTTTATTCCTGAGAAGTTATGGGCCAATGAGGGTTTTCTCGCTCTGACCAAAAGTTTCTGCAGCTACCAAGACGTCATTGATCTCCAAGGGCTCCCCAAAAGAGCCACCGCTGGAAAACTTCCAGAAATGCCCTTAGAAACCTACGCAGCGCTCGTGGATATCGCAATGAGGTACTGTAGTCGACCAAAAGCTGTTTCCGGCTTCAAACTTTACTTTGATGCCACCGAATTAGACCGAGACAGCTATATACCGCCAAATGCCCGTTTGCAAGGAATGGTTAATTCCATCATGCACAACTGCGCCGGCCATATGCCTGTTCCCCTAGTTGACCTCAAGGCAGCCTAACATATTAAGCCCCACAAAACTCAGCCCCCGTCGATACGGGGGCTTTCTTTTTTCGGTGTGCTTATGCTAAAATAAAGCAAGCATGAGCTTGTCGTTAGGTCAAAAAGTAGGGGGGGGTAGAAATTCACTCTCTCTTGTCCTTACCTTTGTCTTCTCGCTTCTTCTTACTGCAGTAGTAGGTATCATTGTAGCTCGGCAATCTCCTACAGGTGTCAGTGCCTTACCTATTCCCACTATTACTTGGTTAGGCGGTACTGATAGCAACTGGAATACTGCTGCAAACTGGGACACTGGTTTGGTACCGATTGCTTCCGATGATGTACTGATCCCTTCTGCTAATGTCACTTTATCTATTCCCAGTAGCACAAACTTGACCATCAACTCCCTCACCCTTACTGGCGCTACTGTCCTCACTATCTCGTCCGTTAACACTGGTACATTGCAAGGTGGCGGTCCTATTGTTACTAAGCTCATTACTACTGCAGACATTTATCTGGAGGACACCAGCCAAATCACTTCTCCAACTAATACTGCCGCCACTGTCACTCCCAACACTATAAATCTGGATATTGGTGGGTTATTATCCATCGTCAGTGGAGCCAGTATCAACGTTAACGGCAAAGGGTTTGCTGGTACCGCAGCTCTTAATGCTAACCCCAGCAACAGCGGTGCCAATACCGGTGCATGTAGTGGCACCAACGGTGCCATTGGCGGTCAATATGGAGGTCACGGTGGTTTGCAAGGAGGCTGCGTCGTCTCCGACCCTTATGGCAATTCCCTCGCCCCCACTGATCTCGGATCTGGTGGGCGTGCTAGATACACTACTGGCAACAGTAGTGCTGTCGGCGCTGGTGGCGGTGTCATACGGGTTAACGCTGGTTCCATCACTCTCGGCGGTTCCATCGTCTCCAACGGTAATGATGCCTCGGCTACCTTTGCAGCTTCTGGTGCCGGTGGCAGCATCTACATTACTGCTGCTCAAATTTCTGGTGCCGGTAATCTCACCGCCAACGGTGGCAGCGCTGGCGGCTCATGTAGTGGTACCTTCAACTGTGGCCCTGGCAGCGGCGGAAGAATCTCCGTCGTTACCACAGGCACCAACTCGCTCACCACTTCCCAGTACCAAGCCGTTTCTGGCAGCAGGTCGGCTGGCGGTTACGCTGGCGCTATCGCCGGAGCAGCCGGGACAATCTACGTGAAAAACTCTTCCACTACTTACGGCAATCTTACTATCTCCAATACCAATCGCACCGCTGCTGACTCATCTGCTCGCACTAGCCTAGGTATCAGCTCTCCTTATCAATTCGACGACTTAACCATCACTAACGGTGGCCGTATCAACCTCACTGGCAATTTAGAAGTTGCATCTTACAATTTTCAAGGTGACTACTCCATCCTCAATCTTTCCGGTTCCTTTTCTTACACGTCATCTGATGATTTTATACTCAATACTAACAACTTCTCCTTAACTGTTGGTAGTTTCGTCAACACCAACACCAATCTCATCATGCAAAATACCACTGACAACATCATCGTTATTAACTCGTCTCAGCAGCTCGCCAGTATTTATATTGATAGCAATACTTCCACCATTACCATCAACGGCGACCTTGATGTCCAAGACGACATCATCCTCAGTGGAAATTCATCAAACAACAATATTACCATCACTGGTACTACCACCGCTACAAATCTCATCATCTCCGGCACTTCATCTACCAATACCCTGAATACCTACCTAGACATCACTGATGACATCACGCTCACCGATGGTACAACCACCGTTTGCTCCGTCACTGCCACCACTAGTGGTGCCGGTTCTGGTCTTATTACTTCGCTCAACACCGTCAATATTAGCGCTACGAACCTCACCCTAAACGGAGTCGCTACCCTGACTCACTGTACAAATGCTGCCACTACTACCAATCTCCGCACTCTCAATATCGATCTTTCTGATGATTTATCTATTGCCAGTGGTGCCACAATTGATGCTACGGGCAAAGGTTACGCTGGTACCGTAGCTCTTAATGCCAATCCCAGCAACAGCGGCGCCAATACCGGTGCATGTAATGGCGCCACCGGTGCTGCCGTTGGTGGTCAATACGGCGGTCACGGTGGCGTACAAGGAGGATGTACCATCTCAGACCCCTACGGTGACTTCCTCGCTCCAGTCGATCTCGGCTCCGGCGGACGCACCAGATATACCGCTAGCAACGGCAACGCTTCTGGAGCTGGCGGTGGCGCCATACGGATTAATGCTGATTCCGTTGCCCTTAGCGGTTCCATAGTCTCTAACGGTGCCGCCGCTTCTGCTACCTTCGCCGCTTCTGGTGCCGGCGGCAGTATCTACATTACCGCCACTCAAATCTCTGGCTCCGGTATCCTTACCGCTAACGGCGGCAATGCTGCTAACCAGTGTAGTGGCACTTTCAACTGTGGTCCTGGCAGCGGTGGCAGAATATCAGTCATCACCACTGGGGTCAACTCACTTATCAATTCTCAATACCAGGCCGTTTCCGGTAGCAGATCGGCAGGAGGTTACGGCGGCGCTCTAGCTGGAGCTGCCGGTACCATCTTCTTCCGTGGTTCTTCCTCCACTTACGGTACTCTCATCATCGATAATGCCAACCACTCAGCTGCTGACTCCACCGCTTTAACTGGCACTACGCCAGCCGCTCTCTACCAATATGACGAACTAGTTATTATCCAAGGCGGACGCCTTAGCCTGACTGGAAACCTTTATTTTACTACTTATGATCTTAGGGGCAACTACGCCGCTCTTACTCTGTCTGGTTCACTTACCTATCCCACTTCCGACGACTTCATCCTTAATACTAACTATTTCTATCTTACCATCGGCAGCTTTGCCAACACTAACACTAATTTTATTATGCAAAATACCATTGGCAATGTTATCGTTATCAATTCTTCTCAACAAATGTTTAGCATGAACATCGCCAGCAGCACCTCTACTACTACCGTTAATGGCAACCTCGACATCCAAGATGATATTGTAATTTCTGGCAATTCATCAAGTAACACAATGACTGTTACCGGTGTCGCCACTGCCACCAACCTCATCATTTCTGGTACTTCATCCACCAACACTCTTAACGCCTACTTGGACATTACCGATGATATCGATCTCACCGACGGCACCACTACTATTTGCTCAATTACTTCCACCACTTCTGGTTCTGGTGCTGGACTAACGACTTCACTCAATACAGTTAATGTTAGTGCCACCAACCTCACTCTAAACGGAACTGCCATCCTTACTCACTGTACAAATGCTGCCACTGCCACTAATCTCCGCACTCTCAACATTAATCTTGCGAGCGACCTCCTCATCGCCTCAAGCGCCACAATTGATGCTACAGGCAAAGGTTACGCTGGTACCGTAGCTCTTAATGCCAATCCCAGCAACAGCGGTGCCAACACCGGTGCATGTAATGGCACCAACGGTGCCATTGGCGGTCAATATGGAGGTACCGGCGGCCTACAAGGAGGCTGCACTACTTCCGATCCTTATGGTAATTTTTTAGCTCCCACCGATCTTGGATCTGGTGGACGCACTAGGTATACTACTGGTAATACCAACGCTATAGGCGCTGGTGGTGGTGCCATACGAGTTAATGCTGACTCCATTACTCTCAATGGGTCCATCGTTTCCAACGGTGGCAATGCCTCGGCTACCTTTGCAGCTTCTGGTGCCGGCGGCAGCATCTACATTACTGCTGCTCAAATTTCTGGTGCTGGTAATCTTATTGCTAATGGAGGCAGTGCTGGCAGTTCATGCAGCTCTACCTTTAATTGTGGTCCTGGCAGCGGCGGCAGAATAGCATCCATCACTACTGGGGTCAACTCACTCGCCACTTCCCAATACCAAGCGGCCTCCGGCAGTCGATCAGCAGGTGGCTACGGCGGCTCTTTAGCTGGAGCGGCTGGGACAGTCTTCTTCCACGACTCATCTTCCACCTACGGCACCTTCATCGTAGATAACGCTAACCACTCCGCTGCCGACTCTACTGCACTTACTAGCACCGTACCAGCTGCTCTCTATCAATATGACGAACTAGTTATTATCCAAGGCGGACGCCTAGCCTTGAACGGCGATCTCGAATTTACCACTTACGACTTTAGAGGCGATTATGCATCACTCAATGTATCTGGCTTCCTTGACTATACGACTTCCGATGACTTCATCCTCAATACCAATTATTTCTATCTTACTATCGGGAGCTTCGCCAATACTGATACCAATCTCATCATGCAAAATACCACAGGTAACTTTGTCACAATTAATTCTTCCCAACAAATCTTCAGCATGAATATTACCAGTGGCACTAGTAGCGCTTACAGTCTCATCGTAAATGGTAATCTCGATGTCCAAGACGGCATTAATCTCTCCGGAGCCCCATTAAACAGCGTCATAACCATTTCCGACACCATAACCGCCACTAATCTGACTATTTCTGGTACTTCATCCACCAACACTCTTAACGCCTACTTAGATATAGCAGATGACATTACCATTACTGACGGTACTACTACGGTCTGCTCTATTACCTCCACCACTACTGGTTCCGGTGCCGGCCTTACCACTACACTCAACACTGTCAATGTTAGTGCCACCAACCTCACTCTCAATGGCACTGCTGTGTTAACTCATTGCACAAATGCTGCTACTGCCACTAGTCTCCGCACTCTCAACATTGACTTATCTAATAGTCTCTCTATTTCCAGCGGTGCCAGCATCGATACTACAGGTAAGGGTTATGCAGGAGTAGCGACAATCAACTCCAACCCCGGCAACAGCGGTGCCAACATCGCCGCCTGCACTCAATATGGCGCCGTCGGTGGCCAGTATGGCGGGCAGGGCGCTATCCAAGGAAGTTGTACCGCCTCTGCTACATATGGTGAACTCATGACCCCCACTGATCTTGGCTCTGGTGGACGCCACTATTACACAACCGGCAACACTGGCCAAGCTACCGGTGGCGGTGGCGCCATCCATATCGCCGCCGATTCCATTACGGTCAACGGATCCATCGCTTCTAATGGTGGCACCGGCACCAATAATCAGGCCGGTGCCGGCGGCGGCGGTAGTATTTACATTGTTACCAATCAATTAATTGGTACTGGTAATATCACCGCCAATGGTGGCAATACTACTAGTGGTGGGAGTGGTACTCTTGCTCCTGGCGGCGGGGGAAGGATAGCGATCTATACCAGCGGTATATACATCACCAATATCGTTGCCAATCATGGCCCCTTCATAGGCGGCAATACTGTAACCATCACAGGCGGTGGATTCACTAGCGGTACTAGATTCTACTTCGATGGCAATCTGGCTACTAACATCAATGTCCAAAATAATACCACTGCTACTATGACGGTTCCGGCAGGAGCTATGCCTGGCTACGTCGATGTCAAAACAGTCAATTTTGACGGCACTATTACTGCCAATCGGGGCACTCGCGCCAATTCTGGTGGCACAACTGCTCAAGACGGCACCATCTACATGCCAGATGGAGTAGCTCTGCTAGGTTACAAATATGACGATCTGCCTATCTCTATGTCTCTAGACGACATCTGCTCAGTAGGATTAGAAATCTCTATCACTCCATCACCAGATGGAGCGATCAGCAACGGAGCATGTACTGCCACTATCACTAGCGGTTATCTAGGCTATAGTCTGTCTCTAGCTCTTGATGATTCTTCTTGGGACATAGCTTATCCTCTAGTAGCCATAGGAGATGGCAGTACTACTGGTACTCTAGTCAATCCCATTGCTCTTACACCAGGTACCATTGGCTTTGCTGTACCTAAGACTCAGACTAATAGTGCAGGACTAATCACTTCTGGTTTTGATGCTAGCTATCCCATAGTCTCTTCTGTTCCTACTATTTCTCATACTAATAAGTATGCTGCTATACCAGAAGAAGCTTCTCCTATAACTATTAAACAATTATTTACTATGCAAACAGATAATGAGACTACCTTTATTGTAGGAGCTAATGCGGACTTAACTACCTTACCTGCTAACTTCTCGTTCACTATCATCATCACAGCAGTAGGGAATTAAATACAACAAAAAAACAAGACTAGGTCTTGTCTTATTGGTGCGGGCGAAGAGACTCTAACTCTCGACCTCTTCCTTGGCAAGGAAGCGCTCTAACAACTGAGCTACGCCCGCTCACAGCTACTATGATAATGTAAAACCAAAATTGTATCAAGCTTTCGCCTGTAGTATAATATAAATATAACCTTAAAGGAGGACATATGGACCCAGCAATCATTTGGATCATCATCGGATGCGTAGTTATGGCTCTCATAGCTATCATCTGGAGCACTTATAACAGACTCGTCAAACTTAACGAACAGGTCAACGAAGCTTGGTCTGACATTACTGTCCAACTCAAATACCGCGCCGACCTTATCCCCAATGTCGTCGAAACCGTCAAGGGCTATGCCAAACACGAAAAAGAAGCTTTCAAAGATGTCACTGAAGCTCGCAGCCAAGTCATGGGCGCCAAAAACGTCAAATCTGCCGCCGAAGCCGAAGACGCCCTCACCGCCAGCCTATCTAAGATTTTCGCCATCGCCGAAGCTTATCCAGAACTCAAAGCCAACGAAAACTTCAAAGAGCTTCAAAAGCAACTTCAAGATGTCGAAGACAAAATTCAAGCTGCTCGCCGCTTCTACAATGCTGGTGCCAAAGAACTTAACGTCAAGATGAAAGTCTTCCCGTCCAATGTTTTTGCCAAGCGCCTTGGTTTTAAGGTCCGAGACTACTTCGAAGTCAAAGAAGCCGAAGCTGCACGCATCGCTGATGCTCCTGAAGTAAAATTCTAAACTCCAAAAATGTACAAGCACATCGCCGCCAACAAACGTAATACCATTTTTATCATGGTCGGCTTCGTGCTGTTTATCGGCGTCATCGGCGTACTCTTCGCCTATCTCAACAACGACTGGGTTGTCGCAATTTGGTTTCTAGTAATTGCTCTCATCTACGCCACCATCCAATATTTCGCTGCTGGCCGACTAGCTATGGCTATGACTGGTGCCAAAGAGATCAAGAAATCCGATAACCCGCGCTTATACAACATTGTTGAAAACCTTTCCATCACTACCGGTATGCCAATGCCAAAGATCTGCGTTATTAACGATCCTGCACCCAACGCCTTCGCTACTGGCCGCGACCCCAAACACGCTGTTGTCGCTGCCACTACCGGCTTGATGGAAATCATGGATGACAAAGAGCTCACTGCCGTCATGGCCCACGAAATGTCCCACGTCAAAAATTACGACATCCGCGTCAGCATGATTGTTTTCGGCATGGTCTGTGTGATTGGTCTGATTTCCGATATTGGCTTGCGCATGCTGTTTTTCGGCGGCAGTCGCAGTGGCGGTAAAGATCGCAGCCCCATTGGCCTGCTGATTGCACTGGCTACTATTATCCTGGCCCCAATTATTGCCATCTTTGTCCAAGCTGCCGTTTCCCGCCAACGTGAATATTTAGCTGATTCGTCTGCCGCCCTGATCACACGTTATCCAGAGGGCATGGTTTCCGCCCTCCAAAAACTTGAAGCTCACGCTCGGCCCATGCATCAGCAAAATGCCGCCACCGAAGCGCTTTTCATTGCTAATCCTCTCAAAAAATCTGCTATAACCGGTCTTTTCTCGACCCACCCCCCGCTAGAAAAACGCATCAAAAGGCTAGAAGATGGCAAAACTAAATTTTAAAAAAGAACTGACCGATCCCAAACCTCGCAAAACTTTTCGCCAAAGTTTCCACGAAAAACGCGACAAAATCTGGGCTAAAAAGGCCCAGCGTGTCAAACTGCACAAATCCTTCAAGCGCTCATATCATGAAGATTACGATCGTCCCCTCAATGCTCCTGGATTACTTAGTTTCGCCATGACCACCCTCGGATTTATTCTGAAGCGCTGGAAACTTTTTGGATCATTGCTGCTCATCATCGTCGGACTGAACATTTTTCTTGTCGGCATCATGCAGGAATCAACCTACGTTTCTTTCCAAGAAGCCCTAGAAGAAACCAACGATTATCTCGCCAATGGTCAACTTGGCGCTGTCGCCAAAGCCGGCCTATTGCTGGCATCGTCTATCACCACTGGAGGTCTCAACCAAGGCATGAGCGAAGTTCAACAAATTTTTGCCATTTTGCTTTTCATCGTCGTTTGGCTAGTCACAATTTATCTCATCCGTCACATTATAGCAGGCCATAAACCACGCTTCCGCGACGGCCTCTATAATGCCCTCAGCCCATTTATCTCTAGCCTGGTTGTATTTCTGGTTGTCTTCATCCACCTAGTCCCCATTTTTATTGTCATTATTACTTATTCCGCCGCCGTCGCTACCGATTTCCTCTCTACCCCACTCTATGCCTTTATTTATTGGCTATTGGCTGCCGGCCTCGTCCTGCTCTCATGCTATCTTTTACCTGGCTCAATTCTTGGACTCGTAGCCGTCAGCGCTCCAGGTATGTATCCCATGGCAGCAATTAATACGGCCTCTGACCTTATGGCCGGCCGCCGTATCAAATTTATTATCCGCATAATTTTTGCCTTCTTCTTCCTAGCTGTCCTCTGGGTTATCGTCATGCTGCCCATTATCTTGCTGGATTTCGCCATCAAAGGTTCCGCCGATTGGACTGCCGGCCTACCCATTGTGCCCGTATCTTTACTGCTCATGACCTGCTTCACCTTCATTTACGTCTCGGCCTATCTCTATCTGTTCTATAGGAAAATGCTCGATGATCCCAACTAAAGTTGAAGAACGAGTCGCTAAGTTACGCCAACTCATCGACGAATACCGCTACAATTACCATGTTCTTGATAAATCCATCATGAGTGAAGCCGCTGCCGATTCTCTCAAGCACGAGCTTTCCGTCCTCGAATCGCAATATCCGCAGCTCATCACTCCAGATTCTCCCACCCAGCGTATCGCTGGCCAAGCGCTTGATAAATTCACCAAAGTTCACCACTCCGAGCGCATGACATCTCTTGCTGATGTTTTTTCAGAAGCCGAAATCCAAGATTGGCTTGATCGCATCGCTAAACTTGGCGTGGAGCACCCCGAACTTTTTGTCGATATTAAAATGGATGGTTTAGCTTGCGCCCTAATTTATGAAGACGGGCTGCTCAAAACTGCCGTCACCCGCGGTGATGGCATTATTGGCGAAGACGTCACTATGAACGTGCGCACTATCGAAAATGTACCACTTGGCATATCTGAACGTGCTCGCACCGAAATTCGCGGCGAAATCGTTATTTTTAAAGCCGACTTCGCAAAATTAAATGCTGAGCAAAAAGAGCAGGGCAAACCCGAATTCGCCAATCCCCGCAATCTTGCCGCCGGGTCCATCCGCCAACTCGATCCGCGCATTGCAGCTTCCCGCCCGCTCAAATTCATCGGCTATGATATTATTAGCGACACTATCCCAACCAATCAAAAAGTCTATGAGTTATTAGAGCGTCTCGGAGTTCGCACTTCCGGTCAACAAACTGTCTTTCAAAATTTGTCGGACGTCATGAAATTCCTCAACCGTCTCGAATCGGATCGTCACGAACTACCCTTCAATACCGACGGTGCCGTTGTCAAAGTCAACGATCGCCAGGCTTTCAAATCACTCGGCATCGTCGGCAAAACTCCTCGCGGCGCTGTCGCTTTCAAATATCCCGCCGAAGAAGCTACTACCATTATCGAAGATATCGTTATCTCACTTGGTCGCACTGGCGCGGCTACTCCCATCGCCGTGCTTGAACCAGTCCGTGTCGCCGGCAGCACCGTCAAAGCTGCCTCCTTGCACAATGCCGATGAAATCGCCCGTCTCGACGTTCGCATTGGCGACACCGTCATTATCTACAAAGCCGGCGATATCATCCCGCAAGTCGAAAAAGTTCTCACCGACCTGCGCCCAAAGAACTCCAAACCCTTCGATTACGAACTCGCCTTGCAGCAGCAATATCCGGAGCTCCAATTTGAACGTACTGGTACCGACGTAGTTTATCGGGTCAAAGGCGCCACCAGCGACCAAATTCTCAAACGCGCCATCGAATATTACGCCAGCAAATCCGCACTCGATATTGAAGGTCTAGGCGAAAAAAACGTGGCCGCCCTGGTCGATGCCGGATTGGTTAATGACATATCTGATCTTTATCGATTAAGCGCAGGTCAAATCTCCGAACTTGACCGTTTCGCTGAAGTCTCTGCCCATAAACTCGTCACCGCCATCCAGGATTCCAAGCGCCCGCCGCTCGCTCGATTCATTACTGCTCTCGGTATCCGCCACGTTGGCGCGCAGACGGCTATCGACCTCGCTAACTACTTTAAGTCACTGGACAGGTTGGCTGCCTCCGACCCCAATGAATTACTTAATATCGACGGGATTGGCAGCATCGTTGCCGATTCCATCGTGGCCTATTTCGCTGACGAAGACAACGCCAAGTTGCTCAAAAAACTTTACAATCTAGGTTTGCACCCTACTTATACCGAAAGTTCCAGTGGCAAACTTTCCGGCATATCCTTTGTAGTCACCGGTACTCTCGACAGCATGAGCAGGGAACAAGCTGCCGAACAAATTCGTAATTTGGGAGGAGAATTTCATACGAGTGTTGTAAAAAATACAACATATTTAGTCGCTGGCCACAACACTGGCCAATCCAAACTCAGCAAAGCTCAAAAACTCGGTACCAAGATTATCAACGAATTCGAATTTCTCAAAATCCTAAATTAGCACTCTTGATAATTCAACGAAGCGAGTGAAAAGCTTGCTTTTTCGAGCGAGGCAGGATTATCTGCTGCCAACTGAAAGTTGGCAGTCTTGACACGTGAGTGCTAGTTACATACAATAGAAATATTATGATGGATGAATTTTCTGAAATTATGAATCACCTAAGCGAGAATGCTCGCTTCGCACTCCAAAAAGCCGACTTCTTCAGTAAGCGTTACAACCAGGGCTATATGGGCACCGAACATATCCTCATGGGAGTTCTGGCACAAGATGTCTCTACCGGTGCTAAATTTCTCCGCGACGAAGGCGTTAATCTCAACGAAGTCGAGCAAGCCCAAGGCAAAGTCGCCGTCGACGTTCCTGCTTCTCCTATGGCCATGATGTCGCTTAGCGAATCTGCCGTGCTCACCCTCCGCATGTCCATGAATTTCGCCCGCGAAAACGGCCTTGAAATTATAGGTACTGAGCACATCGTCTATTCCCTGATTCGTCAACCAAACTCCAAAGCTGCCGTATTGCTAACTCAAGTCGGCGCCAATCTTGGTCAGCTAGCCGGTCACATTGAAGACCTCGCTGAAAAACAAGCCGAAGAAGCCAAAGTCGAAAAGATCAAACAAAAAGCCGGTAAAAAAGTCAATTTCCGCTGGCTCAACCGCTACGGCACCGACCTCACTGATGATGCCGCCCGCGGTAAACTCGATACTGTCATTGGCCGCGATCAAGAAATTGAACGCGCTATCACCGTGCTTTGTCGCCGCACTAAATCTAATCCCGTCCTCATCGGCGAAGCCGGCGTTGGCAAAACTGCCATTGTCGAAGGCCTCGCTACCCGCATTGCCAAAAACAACGTTCCTGGCAAACTCATCGGTAAACATATTTACCAAATCGACCTTTCCTCTGTAGTAGCTGGTACTAAATTTCGCGGCGAATTTGAAGAACGCATCAAAGGCATCATCGATGAAGCCGTTGGTGATGAATCAGTTATTCTTTTCATTGACGAGTTGCATTTGCTCAATGGCGCTGGCTCGGCCGAAGGCAGCATGGACGCCGCCAATATTTTGAAGCCCGCCCTTGCTCGCAGTACCCTCAACCTCATCGGCGCCACTACGCTAGATGAGTACCGCAAAAGTATCGAAAAAGACAAAGCTCTCAGTCGCCGCTTCCAGACTGTCATAGTCGAAGAACCTTCTGATACCATTACGCTGCGCATCCTTAAGGGCATCAAAAACCATTACGAATCTCACCACCAAGTCACCATCCCCGATGATATTCTTGAGCAAGCTGTTTATATGTCCAATCGCTACATCAACGATCGCTTTATGCCTGACAAAGTCATCGACGTTATCGATGAGGCTTCCGCTATCGCCCGTGTTTCGGTCGACAAAAAAGGCGGCAGCCTCTACAAAAAATACAAAATCGAACAAGCCGAAATTAGTCAAAAAATCGAAATGGCCGCCGAACTACAAGATTACGAAAAAGCTGCCCTCTACAAAACTCGCTTAGCGCAAGTCAACGAATCCATCAAAAAGCTCGAAAAGGACACTAAGAATCTACCCAAAGTCCCTGAGCTCAATTTTGATAATCTTGCCACAGCTATCAGTCTCAAAACCGGCATCCCGGTCAGCAAAGTTCATGGCAGCGAGCAGAAAATGCTCAACCGACTCGAATCTCACCTTGAAAAATCAATTATTGGTCAAGGCGAAGCCATCAAAGTTGTCAGCAAAGCCATCCGCCGCGGCCGTTCCGGCATCGCCAGCGCCAACCGTCCGATTGGATCATTTATCTTCCTTGGCCCAACTGGCGTTGGTAAAACCGAACTCGCTAAAGTCATCGCCAAAGAAGTTTTTGGTGGTGAAAACTCCCTGATTAAGATCGATATGTCTGAATTTGGCGAAAAACACAATGTTAGTCGTCTCGTCGGCGCTCCCGCCGGTTATGTTGGCTACGACGATGGTGGCAAACTCACCGAAGCCATCCGCCGCCGTCCATATTCTGTAGTTCTGTTTGATGAAATTGAGAAAGCCCACCCCGACGTCTTCAATATGCTCTTGCAGATTCTCGAAGACGGCCTAATCACCGATGGCCAAGGCAACAAAATTAAATTCAATAATACCATCGTCATCCTCACTTCTAACCTCGGTGCCGAAGACATGTATCGCGAATCTGAACTCGGCTTTAGCGCCCGCAACAAAAAAGACACCAAAGATCTCGAAGCTGAACATGAACAAAACAAAGCCGCCGCCATGCGCGCCCTCAAAAAAATTATGCGTCCCGAACTCGTCAATCGCTTCGACGCCATAGTCACCTTTCACGCCCTCACTCGCAAAGACGTCAATAAGATTTTCGACAACCTGATCGAAGATTTAAAAAAACGCCTCGCCGCCAAATCCATCGGCCTAAAACTTTCCACCCAGGTCAAAAACTATCTCATCAAAATTGGCTTCGACCCCAAAAACGGCGCCCGACCCCTGCGCCGCGCCATCGAAGATCAACTCGAATCTCTTCTGGCCGAAAAGATTCTCGACGGCACCCTGCAACCCGGCATTATCGCTTCTGTTACTCTCGATAAAACTCGGCTCAAACTAGCCGAATCTAAACCAGAATAATAAGCTCTATAATCCTACACGCTCACGCTTGTCATGTATTCAGCGTGCTATAATATCATGGTAATGATTACAGTCAGGCAGAGTAAATTAATTCGCGATATATCCGCCATTATCATCTGCGCCTGCATTTTAGCCGCCAGTACTTTCATCAATTGGAACATTATCGTCGATCGTTTTCTCGGCTTCGGCTTCGAACCTACTACCGAAATGTCGAACTTAAAAACCGACCTTGACCTTACCGCCAGAGCCAGAATTATTTTCTTTGCCACCCAGCCTGCCATCAAAGACAGAAGAGCCTTTAATCAGGCCTGTTCCTCTTCTGTCAGCGAAGTTTCTATCCTCGGTTGCTACGACGGTAGATTTATCTTCCTCTACGATATCAATAATCCCGAACTTGCCGGCATCAAACAATCTACGCTTGCCCATGAATTGTTGCATGCCGCCTGGGACCGTTTATCTACCAGCGATCGTAGTCGTCTCGAACCAGACTTAGATGCTATTTATGAAGCAAATTTTGACAGCTTGCAATCGCGTCTCAAACTTTACCCCGAATCTAGCTTTTATGACGAGCTCCACTCTATAGCTGGCACCGAGTTCGCCAGTTTATCTGATAATCTAAAAAAGCACTACGCTGAGTATTTCAATGACCAAAATGTCGTCGTCTCCTTTTTTGACAAGTACAATATTAAATTCAAAGAACTTAAAGCCGAAGCCGAAGCGCTCTATGAGCAAATCGACATCAATCAAGAACTGATCAAAGCCAAAGTCGCCAATTATGACGATGCTGTCAACGACCTTGCTGCCGCCATCATCGATTTTAATCGTCGGGCCGAAAGCGGCTACTTTACCAGTACCGCAGCCTTTAATGCTGAACGTGCCACTCTTATTGCCCGTCAACAAGAGCTCGAACGACTCTATAATGAAATTGCCGCTCTGGCCGACGACACCAATGGCCTAATCGAACAGTACAATAACAATATTGCCCGCACTCAACTTCTTCTCGACAGCGTTAATAGCAACGCGCCACCTACTCCCGAAGTCTAGCACTCGCGCCTTGACAGTGCTAACCTTGTCCTATACAATAAAATCATGAAAAATTATTTAGTACCCACAGTCATAGAAGAAACTAACCGCGGTGAACGCGCCTTTGATATCTACTCACGTTTGCTCAAGGAGCGCGTGATTTTTATCGGCGAAGACATCAACCCGCACACTGCCAATATCATCATCGCTCAACTCTTACACCTCGCTTTCGAGGACCCCAAAAAAGACATCAAACTCTACATCAATTCTCCCGGCGGCACCATTTATGATGGTTTAGCCATTATCGACACCATGAATTACATTGAACCAGATATTCAAACCATTGGGATCGGTCTTCAGGCAAGCATGGGCGCACTTTTGCTTAGCTCCGGCACCAAAGGCAAACGCTCCGCTCTCCCTAACTCCCGCATTATGATTCATCAACCATCTTCCGGCACCGAAGGTAAAATCACTGACCAAGAAATTATGTTGCGCGAAGGCATTTTCCTCAAAAAACGCACTGCTGAAATTTTCGCCAAGAACACTGGTCAAAAACTCGATAAAGTCGAAAAAGACATGGACCGCGACAACTGGATGTCTGCCGACGAAGCCAAAACCTACGGCATTATAGACAAAGTCCTCAAATCTGCCTAATAGCTCTCAATCTTACTGAGAGCCTCCTTCATTTTTTCTCCCCACGTACCTTCCATGTATCTCATGCATTCGCCCGGACCCGCCGTGCGCATCTGTAATTTTACCTCTCGATCATCCGCCAAGCGTGTTTCGTAAAAAGTCTCATATTTGGCCGCTTCCACAATGTCATTAGGAACGCTACCATCGCTGTCTATTCTCATAATAAACGGGTCCATACATCCTTGACCAAGAAATTCCTCATCCATCCGGTAAGTGCCATCAAACCAATTATTAAAAGCAACTGCTATCTCCGGCGATACCCAAATATATTGGCTGTAACGCGGTGCATCTAACCACATCTCGCCATCCGCTTTCCATTGCGCAAAGAACGGCATCCTAATCCGCACCTCTGGAATCAAGAACCATTTGCCATCGTCACTCGCTTGTAGCTCACGGCTATTCTGAAATAGACCCGTTTCCCAGCTTGTCAGCCAAGTTCGATCTTGCAGCGAATCTAGCTGTTTTTGCACCGAGCATCCAAAGCCCACCGCCACCACCAGCACGCAAATCAGTATGATGCCAGTCGCAATCTTCCGCCCCGCTGATTTTCTATCTTTCTTTATTTTTTTCATTATGCTTATCCTTTCGCAATCATTTTACCATGCTAAACTGTAATTATGGTAAAGACAAAAGCGAGGTTTATCTGCCAAAATTGCGGCGCCAACTACAGTAAGTGGGCAGGAAAGTGTGACAATTGCGGCCAATGGAATACTCTGCTCGAGCAAATCATCAACGAAACCGAAGCCAAAACCGCCCTGGCAAAAGGTGCTGTTTCTGGCAAAAAACTTGAAACTATTTCGGTCAATAAAATCATCCCCACCGACGCCAAAAGTCGTCTTGGAACCAGCTTCCCTGAGCTAGATTCAGTTTTGGGTGGTGGCATTTTGCTTGGTTCAGTCGCCCTGCTTGCCGGCCAGCCCGGTATTGGCAAATCCACTCTCCTTATGCAAATCGCCAACTACATTTCCCAACAAAAAAATGTCCTTTATATTTCCGGCGAAGAATCTGCTGGTCAAGTCAAACTCCGTGCCATCCGCCTTGGTGCTAGTTCGGATAAATTACATTTTGCCAGTTCCACGTCAGGCAACGATATCGCCAAAACCATCGAGGAAGGGAATTATGATTTCGTAATTGTCGACTCCATCCAGACCCTTAGTCTTTCTGAAATTTCCTCCGCTCCCGGCACCGTCAGCCAAGTCAGCAACTGCGGTAATTTAATTATCCGTGCCGCTAAATCCACCGACACTGCCGTCATGATTGTCGGCCATGTTACCAAGGACGGCACTCTCGCCGGCCCCAAAGTCCTCGAACATCTCGTTGATGTAGTTTTAAACTTCGAAGGCGACCGTTACGGCGGCTTCAAGACTGTCCGCGCTGTCAAAAACCGTTTTGGTTCCACCACAGAAGTCGCGATTTTTGAAATGAATGAGAAGGGCCTAGAAGAAGTTAAAAATCCTTCCGCCGCACTTCTTTCCGAACGCCAAAATACCGACGGCAGCATCATCCTTAGTACCATAGAGGGCACGCGACCAATTTTAGTCGAAATCCAAGCTTTGGTTAATCCAACTAATTTCGGCTATCCCAAACGTACCGCCTCCGGTTTCGATCTTAATCGTCTCAACCTACTAGTTGCAGTCCTCGAAAAACGCACTAAACTCAAACTTCAAGATAAAGACATTTTCATTAATGTCGTCGGCGGCCTCCGCCTTAGCGATGCCGCCGCCGATCTTGCCGTTTGTATGGCTATCGCTTCTGCCACGGCCGGGCGTAAATTAGACGATAAACTCGTCGTTTTTGGCGAAGTCGGACTTGGCGGCGAAATTCGCAGCGCTGCTGCATCGGACCGTCGCCTCACCGAAGCTAAAAAACTCGGCTTTACCGGTGCAATCGCTCCTGCTACCATCAAAGATAAATTCGTACTGCCAGTTAAGGACCTCCGTACCACCCTTATTAAATACATGGACAAAAAATAATTGCATTATAGTAAGTAAAAAGGAGTAATACGAAAATGAGCAAAGAAACCCTCAAAAAAGAACAATCCAAAGACAAAAAATCCGGCAAAAAAACCATAATCGTTATCGCAATTATCGGTTGGGCAGCCACCCTAGTCTTAGTCGCTCTATTACTGATTCCAAATATAGACAAAACCATCGCCAGATATGACACTCTCGACCAAGTCCGAGCCACTGTTCAAAACGGCATCCCTACTACATGCACATTTAAGTTTACCAACCATGAAAATGATTACATGGGTGACGACATCGATCATGTCATCTCTATTGACGCTGACAGGCACCTACTCAAAGATTTTGCCACACGCTATCTCAATGACGGCAGTGATTCTACTACTACCTATCTCAGTTTATACCGCGACGGCTATGTCTATAACCAACAGACTGACGGCGACGATGCAACTGCTAGTAAAGTCGAATTCGACAGTAACGATTTCATTGATTTATACATGAAAACTTTCCTAGACGTCGCCTCTAGCTCCTCCTACTATTACAAAGCCTACGATTTCAACTGCCAACCAGCTGTTGACGCCGACTTTGCTATTCCTGAAGACGTTGAATTTATCGATCTCACCAAAGATGAAAGTGTAGCCAAATGATTAGTCTTAAGATCAAAATCCCTCTTGCCATCTTCATATCCGCGCTAGCATACCTTCTGCTCGCCGGCACCACTCCCGTATCAGCGAGAGCAGTTAATCAAGCACCAACCAATCCGATACCATCCATTGATATCTATGCCAAATATCGCAACTATGATTTCCCTAATTATCTGCCTCAACATGGTGGTGGCGCCCACACCGGTACAGACATTCTCACTGACGCCAACCTAACCGTTGTTGCCACTTATGACGGCTATCTCGATACCATTTGGGAATATCCATATAACTGTTATTACAATCCGCCATGTTATGGCAACCAGTATTACGGTAACACCGTTATCATCCGCACCAAACCCATCAATGGCATAGTCTATTACATCTATTTCGCTCACTTCGGCCGTATTAATCCCGATCTGATTAGAGAAGGCGAAGTCAGAGCTGGCGAAACCGTGCTTGGCTGGATTGGCAACACTGGCAACTCTGATGCTAACCATCTCCACTATGAAGTGCGCCGTCAAAGCGATGGCCATATCGAAAACCCTCGAGACTTTCTGCCCGGAGGTAATAAAATTGTCAAATACGTGGATCTCTTGCCTCTTACCGCCGAATCTATCAGTACCTACGGGCTAGCCAATATTACCGAACACGCCGACTGGAAAAATCAAGTCGTCACCATCAAGTCAACCTGGAATGGCAAGTATCTTTCCGGCTGGCTGCATGACCCCGGTGCGCCACTTCAGGCCCGCATCAGTTCGCTAAAAGATGTCGGTAGCTGGGAAAAATTCAAAACCCATATAATCACCGACAGTGATGGCAAATGGATAACTTTTCAAAATCAAGAGACATCAAAGTATATATCCGCCAGAAAAGATGAAGGCGGTAGTCCTCTAAAAGTCATGGGTGAAAAGGAGCAGGATTGGGAAAAATTCCAAATCTACAGCTATCAAGGCAAAATCTACATTTATTCTAAAGGCGCCAAGGCCTTTTGGTATATGAATTCTTTCGTCGCAACTGGCCCCGTCCGTTCAAATGCCTCAAACCTTGGTGGCAATGAAGCTTTTCTCATTGCCAAATTTTCTCAGCCAGGCGATATGACTAATGTGGCTCCCGCTCCCACCACTCCGGCTACACCTTCCCCTACCCCCCAGCCCACTCCCACACCATCTAAACCCACTCCAACTCCCACCCCAACTTGGTCCGCTTGGTCCAGCTGGTCCACCACAGTAGCTACTGCCTCCGCCACTCGCCAAGTCGAAACTAAACAAGTCGCTAATCCCGCGACCTACCGTACCGAATACAAATATAGTCGTCTCCATTGCCCAGCCTATATCACAATTTACGCCAACGGCACTACCTATTATTACACCTACGAAACAGCCTGGCTCAGATTCGAGAATCCCTCCTGCGCCGGCGGGCACTGGGATAACATCCAACTCAATTATCAGCTAACCTGCCAGCTTTACTACGGGTATGACACTACTACTTGCGGCAGCTATGTGTACGACGCCTATATTATCAAGGACGGTTGGGGATACGACGGCACCGCAAAGATTGCCAATGCCACCACCTATCACACCGAATATCGTTATCGCGATCTCAAATAAATCCCTTGCAGAGAGAGCCAATCTGTGATAAAATCTTCCCAATATGATTACTAAAGATAATAAATCTGAGGCTATTGCTGCGCTCGCACGCGACGGTAAGGATGTTGGCTCCCCAGAGGTCCAGATTTCAATTTTAACCAAACGCATCGCTGAAGTCACCGATCACGTCAAAACTCACAAACATGATTTCATGGCCAAACGCGGACTACTGCAGATGGTTGGCAAGCGTAAAAAATTACTCAAATACCTCGAAAAGACAGATTTTGAACTCTACAAATCTACCGTTGCCAAGCTTGGCCTCCGCAAATAATTTTAGTACATTAAAAACCGCCCATGAATGGGCGGTTTTTTGGTGGATACTCCACCATTAAAGAGCATTCAGAAGCAACAGGCTTCGTCGCAGCTGCTTACAGGGTTTTCCGTGAAATCTCTTGCCATTTCTTCCGGCGTATTCCCGTCAAACGTCTCTTGCAGCTTATCGATAAACCTCGTTGTAGCCTCAACCAGCAGGTGCTCGTTCAAACGGTCCTTATCGACAGTAAGGCTTATTTCTTGGCCATTGATAACAAGTATCATATAGTCGGCCATTCTGCCGACTATTAGCCTCAACGCCACGTTGGCGTCGATATTGCAGCCCTTCTTTTTGGCTTTTTGCAGTTCTTTCTGCAGCTGTTCGCGGATGCCATCAACCACGTCGTCATCATAAATGGCGCCGTTCGGCATAAAGCTGAAAGTGGTGATATTTTGTTCCGCATCATACGATGCCGTCATCGCCACCCCTTCTTTAATGAGTTGCTTTTTAATTGGCATCCAGACTTCTTTGATGACCCTGTTGTGGCAATCGAATCTGCCACATACAACTACGAACGTGTCTGTAACCTCTCTTAATAAAACCATGCGCGTTCTCTACCTCCCTAGATATATGGTTCAATACTTGAGCCGTAAAGCGTGGATGATAAAATTTCCACACCATGCTCAGCAACTCCTATTGTATCAAAATATAAGCATTTTGTCAAGTATGGAGAAGTGTGGTATAATGAAAGCGCAAAATTAAATTATGGGAAAATAGTAGACATCTGACGGGGCAGACGCCTGTTATTTTCCCAAGGAAGGGACAAATGGAAATTATTAATCCAAGTGGGAAAAATGTTATTAAGGTGTCAACTGATTTCTGCGGCAAACCGCTCACATTGGAGGTCAACCGTGTCGGTTTTCGCTCCACCTCAAGCGTACTCGTTAGCTACGGCGACACTGTCATACTCGGCAGCGTGGTCGTTGGCACCAAACCGGTAATCCAAGATTTCTTCCCACTTTCTATTGACTATGAAGAAAAATTTTATGCCTCCGGCAAGATTTCCGGCAGCAAATTTATCAAACGCGAAGGCAAGCCCTCAGACGAGGCCGTTTTGATTGGCCGTCTGATTGATCGCCCAATTCGCCCGCTTTTCCCCAAAGGCTATCGCGAAGAAGTTCAAATTGTCATCACTGTTTTATCGATGGATCCAAGCTTCCGTCCGGACTCTATCGCCATGATTGCTGCCAGTTCTGCCCTAAATCTGGCTGGTGTGCCCTTTGACGGGCCAATTGCTGGTTTGCGAATTGGTCGTGTCAACGGCGAATATCAAGCCTTCTTAAACCCGGAACAACGCGCTGCTTCTGACCTAGATTTAGTCGTTGCAGGCAAGAGCGACGGCATCGTCATGGTCGAAGCCGGTGCTAACGAAGCGCCAGAAGACATTGTCATCAAAGGTCTAGAATGGGGCCTCAAAATGATTCAACCAGCCATTAAGCTGCAGCAAGAACTTCGTGAGAAAGTTGGCGTAACCGATAAGGAGTATGCCTTAGTTTTGCCCGACGAAGAAATTCAGGCAGTCGTCGACAAATGGACCGATGGCAAGCTCGGCGCCAACGTTCGATACCCCAACACTATGGAGCGCAATCAACTGATTGATGAAATCAAATACGCCATGCATGATGAATTGTCAGAAAAGCTTGTCAGCGATGAAGAAGCTGGCGTCACAGCCAAAATGAGTCCCGAAGAAGCGCATTCTGCCAAATTCAAATATTACGATGAACATTTCCGCGATAAGTACAACAGCGCCTTCGAGTTAGCCGTTCATCATGATGCCCGCGCCGGAGTCATCAAGGACGGTGTCCGCCCCGACGGTCGCAAACTTGACGAAGTTCGACCATTAAGTTCCCAAGTTGGCATTTTGCCGCGTACTCACGGCTCATCACTATTCACTCGCGGCGTTACTCAAGCTTTGAATATTGTCACGCTTGCTCCTCTAAGTTATGCCCAAATTGTGGATACTATGGAAGTTACCGATGGCGAGCGCCGCTACATGCATCATTACAACGCACCAGGCTACACCGTTGGCGAATGTCAGCGCATGGGCAGCCCTGGCCGCCGCGAAATCGGACACGGCTATCTTGCTGAACGCGCTCTGATTCCAGTCTTGCCTGCCGAAGAAGATTTTCCCTATGCTATTCGCAGCGTCACAGAAATTATGTCCCAGAACGGTTCGACTTCTATGGCCGCCACCTGTTCCAGCTGTCTGGCTCTCATGGACGCCGGCGTCCCGCTTAAGCGGCCCGTCGCTGGTGTTGCTATGGGATTGATGATGGATGGCGACAAGCCATATGTCCTGACCGACCTTATGGACGTTGAAGACTTTGCTGGTGATATGGACTTCAAAGTTACCGGCACTACCGAAGGCATTACTGCACTGCAGATGGATATGAAAGTCCACGGCCTTCCCGTCAAAATCTTGGCTGAAGCTATAAATCAAGCCAAAGCCGGGCGCATGTTTATCATGAAGCACATGATGTCAATTATTGAGCAACCTCGTAAAGAACTCTCGCCCTATGCTCCACGCATCGAAAAACTCATGGTCAACCCAGACAAAATCGGCGCGATCATTGGTAAGGGCGGCGAAACTATCAATAAAATTACCAAAGAAACCGGTGCGCAAATCGACATTGACGACAGTGGCCTAGTTACTATCGCCAGCTCCGATGGCGCGAGTATCGAAAAAGCCCTCAACTGGGTCAAATCGCTCGTCGAAGAGCCCGAAGTCGGCAAAATTTATACTGGAAAAGTTGTCAGCATCAAAGATTTTGGCGCTTTCATCAATATTCTTCCCGGCATTGACGGCATGCTCCACATTTCTCAAATCAGTGAAAAGCGCCTCAATAAAGTCGAAGAAGTCCTCAGCATGGGCCAAGAGGTCAAAGTTCGCCTCGATGCCATTGACGAAAAAGGCCGTCTCTCGCTCAGCATGAAACACGTTCCGCAAAACTAGCAGATTATGCTACAATATCCTCATGGCTAAAAAGCGAGGTAAGAAAAACAAAGAGGCCCCCAAAACTCACGAAGTACCCGGTGGTTTTTGGCGTCAAATTGTAGCTCTCCTTATGATCGCCATAGCTATCCTTTTAGTTCTGACTTGGTTTGGCGGTGGCGGTAGCATCCTGAACGATATTCGTGATGGTGGGATTTACCTCATTGGTTATGCATCTTACCTTTTACCGGTTCTGCTCGCCTATCTCGCAGTTCTCATCTTTAAAAGTGATGACAATAAAGTCCCTGGGATCATCTGGTTTACCTCCTTGCTCGCCATCATCTTATTTTCTGGTATCTTTGGTGTGCCCACTATTGGCGAGCCGAATCCCACCGGTGGCATTGTCGGCGAATTTTTAAATGGCTTCATTTCCAAATTCGCCGAACCAGGTGTCGCTGTCTTCATCTACGTAGTCCTCATCCTGATTACTGTGCTATTTATGCTCGCCAAAACCCCTCTAGCTCTCTTTAAATCCATCGCGCGGCTCTTCCGTACCAACAAAGCCAAAGAAGATGCCGACAATGCCAAAGTCATGCGCAAAACCACCGAAATTCCCGAAGGCGAAATTGATCTCAAAATTAAACCCGGCGTCGAAGTCATGGACGGCAGCAGTAAAAAGGGCCAAAAGTCTACCGCCCCCGCTAAAACTGACGATAAAAAAACCGCTCTCGTCGCCATTTCCGATCCCAATTGGAAAACCCCGCCAATTGATCTGCTCGAGAAAAAACAATCTCCTGCCGATGCCGGCAATATCCAACAAAATGCCCTTATTATCAAAAACACCCTCAGCGAATTCGGCATAGATGTCGAAATGGAAGGAGCCAACATCGGTCCGCGCGTCACACAATACACTATGAAACCGCCGTCTGGGGTCAAACTCACCAAAATTACCACGCTTGATCGTGACCTTTCGCTCAACCTGGCTAAAGATAAAATCCGCATCGAGGCCCCCATACCCAACTCACGCAGTGTTGGCGTCGAAATCCCCAACACTAAATCCGCAGAAGTTGGCCTGCGCGGCATCATCGAAAGCAGCGACTGGGCTGACTCGTCCGCCCCACTCACTTTTGGTGTTGGCAAAGATATTTCCGGTCAGTCCGTCATCGGCAGTCTCGTTAAAATGCCGCACCTGCTCATTGCTGGCACTACTGGTTCTGGCAAGTCAGTCATGATGAATTCTCTGCTAATTTCACTCCTTTATCGCAACTCGCCTTCCGACTTAAAACTTGTTATTATCGATCCCAAGCAAGTTGAAATGGTTCAATACGAAGACATCCCGCACCTTCTCGCCCCTGTTATCACTAGTGTCGAAAAAGCCGTCTCTGCTCTTAAGTGGAGCGTTAACGAAATGGAGCGCCGCTACAGCCTAATGTCGGAAGAACGGGTTAAAAACATTGCGGATTATAACGCCAAAATGGCTAAAAACGGCGGCAAAGTCACCGTTAATGACGCCGACGGCAACCCGCAGACTCATGACGCCGGCAAAATGCCATATATCGTTGTCGTGGTCGACGAAATGGCCGACCTTATGATGATGGCCGGCAAAGACCTTGAGGCGCTCATTGTTCGCATCGCCGCCAAAGGCCGCGCCAGCGGCATCCATCTGGTTCTCGCCACCCAGCGGCCAGAAGTTAAAGTCATTACTGGTCTAATCAAGGCCAACATACCAGGCCGCATTGCCTTTGCTGTTAACAACAATATCGATTCGCGTGTCATGCTCGACATGGGCGGCGCCGAAAAGCTTCTAGGCATGGGCGACATGCTTTTCCTGACTACTGAAATGATGGGCAAACCTAAGCGTGTCCAGGGTTCCTTTGTCTCCGATGATGAAATTGGTCGTGTTACTGATTTTCTCCGCCAACAAAGTCCGCCAGACTACAACGATGATGTTGTTTCTCAACACGTTCAAATTAAAGGTATGCCGGGCATTGAGCTCAACACCGAACTTTCCGGCAATGGTGACCTTGCCCGCCAGGCCACCGAGGTCGGCCTTCAAGCTCGCAAAATGTCTACCTCACTCTTGCAGCGTCGCCTCAAAATCGGCTACGGCAAAGCCGCCTCTATCATCGATGAACTTGAAGAAATGGGCGTCGTAGCCCCCCCCAACGGTAATCGTCCCCGCGATATGCTCATCTCGTCTATGGATGAATACCCTGGAGCATAATCTTTCCATGATATAATCAATCTATGAAAAGATCCGAACTATTTACTAAGACTTCAAAATCTGCTCCCGCAGACGAAGTCAGCAAAAACGCCCAACTCCTCATCCGTGCCGGCTATATTAGCAAAGAAATGGCTGGCGCCTATAATTATCTCCCGCTCGGTTTACGCGTGATCGAAAACATCAAACAAGTTGTCCGTGAAGAGATGAACGCCATTGGCGGCCAAGAACTGCTTATGACCACCCTACAACGCCGTGAAATCTGGGAAATCACCGACCGGTGGGATTCTGCCAAAGTAGATATTTGGTTTAAAACTGAACTTGCCGCTGGCGGCGAAGTTGGCCTCGCCCCCACTCACGAAGAACCTCTGACCGACATGTTGCGTCAACACATCAACAGTTACAAAGATCTGCCTATTTATATTTACCAATTTCAGACCAAATTCCGCAACGAACTCCGCGCCAAATCCGGCATCATGCGCGGCCGCGAATTCCTGATGAAAGACATGTATGATTTTTCCGCTAGCCGCGAAGAGCACGAGGCTTTCTATGAGCGTGCCGCCGCCGCTTATACGAAAGTCTATGATCGCCTCGGTATCGGCGACATTACATATAAAACTTTCGCCTCTGGCGGCGTATTTAGTAAATACAGTCACGAATATCAAACTCTACTTGATGTTGGCGAGGACACCATCTATATGAACGCCGACAAGTCTATCTGTATCAATGAAGAAGTGTTTAATGACGAAGTTCTTGCTGATCTTGGCGCCAAAAAGTCAGACTTTACTACCTACACCGCTTCCGAAGTTGGCAACATCTTCTCGCTCGGCTACAAATATTCCGAACCGCTTGGTCTCGAATTCACCGACAAAGATGGCAATCGTCATTATGCCTACATGGGCTGCTACGGCATCGGCATCAGCCGCCTCATGGGCGTAATTGCTGAAAAATTTGCCGACGACAAAGGTCTAGTCTGGCCCGAAACGATTACTCCATTCAAATATTACCTTATCGGACTAGGTGAAAACGGTATCAAAAAATGCGCTGAAATCTACGAAAAATACTCGGACCTATTCCTCTGGGATGATCGTACAGAAGCTCGTGCTGGTGAAAAATTTGCCGATGCCGAACTCATGGGCATCCCTCATCGCGTCGTCATTAGCGACAAAACTCTGACCAATGATCAAGTTGAAATCACAGACCGTAAAACTGGGCAGACAAAACTCTTGACACTTAACGACTTCATCAATAAACTATACTAGATCAACAAAGATAAGTTGAGTAGGAGAGTTATTATGAAACCTGTTAGTATCACTGCTGATGGCCGTAAAGAATTAGAGAAAGAGCTTGAGCAACTGATTGCCCAGCGCCCCGCTATCGCTGAGCGCATTGCTACCGCCCGCGCTTTTGGCGACCTTTCTGAAAACGAAGAATATTCTTCCGCGCGCAGCGAACAAAAGGTCCTCGAAGGCAGAATTTTAGAAATTCAAGGTATTCTTAAAAATGCTAAAATTATCCGCACCGGCAAAAAAGAAAAAGTTGCTCTAGGTGCTACCGTCGTCGTCAAGACCGGCAATAAACAACAAACCTTTACGGTCGTTGGCGCTGTAGAAGCCAATCCCCTAGAGGGCAGGATTAGCAATGAATCGCCCATTGGCCAAGCCCTTATGGGCCTAAAAGTTGGCGATGCTGCCACTCTCCCCAACGGTAAAGTTTACAAAGTAATCGAATTATCTTAATATATTCATATAATGGCTACACTTAAAGATTTTAGAGACGAACGTATTCGCAAACTTAATGAGCTGCGGGCTATCGGCATTGACCCCTACCCAGCCAAAAGTTATCGTACGGTCAGCATTAAAGAACTTATCGACGATTATGCTGGCGCGGAGGATAAAAGCGTCAACGTCGTTGGCCGCGTAGTCAGTATCCGCAGTTTTGGCAAGCTCGCCTTCATTGTGATTGATGATTCCACCGCCCAAATCCAACTTTTTATCAAGTCCGACACATTAAGCCCGCTCAATACCGAAAAAGGTCATATTGGCATGGAGCAGCTCAAACTACTCGATACCGGCGACTTCATCGGTGCCACTGGAACTGTCGGCAAATCAAAAACTGGCGAAATATCCGTCTTCACTGAATCCATACGAATTCTTACCAAAGCTCTCCGCCCTCTGCCGGGACGTGACGGTTTTACCAACAAAGAAGAACGCCTCCGCCGCCGCTACGTCGATATGGCAGTTAATCCTGAAGTGCGCGAACGTTTCCTGCGCCGTAGTAAATTCTGGACCGCTACACGCGATTTTCTTAATCAGCACGGTTTCATCGAAATTAATACTCCAGTCTTAGAACATACCACCGGCGGCGCGGACGCCAATCCATTTGTCACCCGCATGGAAGCCTTAGACCAGGACTTCTATCTTCGCATTTCACAAGAGCTCCCCCTCAAACGTTTAATTGGCGGAGGGTACGAGCGCGTCTATGACATTGGCCCGCGTTTTCGCAACGAGGGCATGGATGAGGAGCATCTTCCTGAACATATTGCCATGGAATCTTACGCTGCCTACCAAGATTATCGTGACGGTATGAAGCTTTACGAAGCCATGATCAAATATGTCGCCAAAGAGACTTGGGGCACCCTGCAATTCAATAATGGCGATATGCAAGTAGATCTCGACTGCGAGTGGCCCGTCATCGCTTATGCTGACCTCATGAAAGAGAAATTCAACATCGATGTCTTTAACCCTGACGCCGAACAATTGAAAAATATTCTCAGAGAACATAACATGAAGTTTGACGACAATGCCAGTGCTTCGCGGCTGCTCGATTACGTTTGGAAAATCATCCGTCGCAGTTCTGCCGGTCCCTTCTGGCTGATTCATGAACCAGTTGAGATATCTCCACTAGCCAAAAAATATGCCGATGACCCGCGCGTCACCGAACGCTTCCACCCCATCATCTTTGGCACCGAGATGGGCAATGGCTATTCCGAACTTAATGACCCGCTCGATCAGTTAGAGCGCTTTCAGGAGCAACAAGCTTTGCGCGACGCTGGAGATGCTGAAGCTCAGATGATGGACGAAGATTTTGTCGAAATGCTTGAATATGGTATGCCGCCCACCTGTGGCTGGGGCAATTCTGAGCGCAACTTCTGGTTGCTTGAAGGCGTGTCTGCCCGCGAAGGTGTTCCGTTCCCGCCCATGCGCAAAGATTCTGAACAATAATTTATTAAACTTATGCTTTCTCACTTTTCGCCATCATGATATTTTGACGTCATGAAAATCCACAAAGCTGATTTAAGCCACGAATTCTTATTGCCACTCAAAGAGATTCCCGCTCCACCTCAAACTTTATGGCTGCAAGGTGCACTACCAACAGGCGAACGTCCAAAAGTAGTCAGTATCGTCGGTAGTCGCAAAAACACCAAATATGGCGAAGAAGTTGCCTATAAGTTGGCTTACGATCTAGCCAGACGAGGGGTCATCGTTGTCAGCGGTCTCGCTTACGGCATTGATTCTTGCGCCCATCGCGGTTGCTTAGACGGCGGCGGGATCACTATCGCCGTACTTGGCACCTCAATTGACCATATTTATCCTGCAAGTAATCTTAACCTCGCCAAAAAGATCCTCGAACGAGGCGCCATCATTTCCGAGTATGGCATTGGCGAGTCTACCAGAGAGTGGAGTTTCGTAGAGCGCAATCGTATCGTCAGTGGTCTGGCTGATGCAGTAGTTATCGTCGAAGCTGCTGCCCGCAGCGGTACGTCAATTACCGCTGCACACGCCCTAGAGCAGGGCAGAGATGTTTTTGCTGTTCCAGGCGACATTACTCGACCCACTAGTGTCGGTTGTAATCGATTAATTAAACAGGGAGCTATGCCTTTTACGGAAGCCGAAGATATTCTAGGTGTACTGTTTCCCAGTCATGCCAAACAGCTCAAATTTGAGATTTTTGGCGATACCGCAAACGAACAAAAAATCATCGATGCCCTCAAAAACGGCTTGCGTGATGGCGACAAGATAATTGAAACTCTCAAATTCCCTGTCAGTGAATTTAATCAAACAATCACTCTTATGGAAATTAAAGGTATGATCCGCTCGCTTGGTGCCAACCATTGGGCGTTAGTATAAAATAATTGTTTATGCTAAAATGAACATGAAAGAAAGGTGGGCATCATATGTCTAATAAAGTAATGATCGTGGGGACCGGAAACGTTGGCATGAGCTATGGCTTTGCGCTCGTCAACCAGCGCACTGCAGTTAATGAGCTAGTTTTAGTTGATATTAATCAAGACGATGCTGAAGGCGAAGCCATGGACCTGCGTGATGCCCTAGCTGTGTCACCCAGCTATCTTAAAATTAAAAGCGGCACCTACGCCGATGCCGGCGACTGTGACATTATAGTCGTCACTGCGGGTGTGCCCCAACAGCCCGGCGAAAGTCGCATGGACTTGCTCAAGAAGAACGCCTCTATTTTCAAAGATATGATCGGTCAGATCATGGCGTCTGGATTTGACGGTATTTTCATTGTCGTCAGTAACCCGATGGACGTTATGACTCACCTAGTTTGGCAATATTCTGATCTTCCGCAAGAGCGCGTCATTGGTTCGGGCACCGTGCTTGACAGCGCACGTTTGCGCAAATACATCGCTGGCCGTCTCGGCGTGCACCCCAAAAGTGTCCATGCCTATCAAGTAGGTGAGCATGGCGATAGTGAATTCGCGCTCTGGAGTAGTGCCGATATTGGCGGTCAAAAAATAGCTGACTTGCTTGACGCCGAAGAACTGGCCCGTCTTGAAGATTCCGCCCGCAAAGAGGCCTATGCCATCATCGAAAAGAAAGGCGCCACCTACTATGGCATTGGCGCTTGTCTCGCTACTATCACCAACTGCATACTCAATGATGAAAATCGCGTCCTGCCAGTCAGCAACTTTGACGAGTACAGCGGCATATTTAATGGTTTCCCAGCCGTGCTTGGTCGCCATGGCGTCAAACGTCGACTCGGCCTCAAATTAACTACAGAAGAGCAAGAAAAGCTTAACCATAGCATCGAAGTCATAAAGGAAGCCATTTCTGAAGTAGATAAGTAATCCCATTTTCGAGATTTTTGCGCTCCAAAGAAAACCCTGCCCGAAAGCAGGTTTTCTTTGCGCGAAGCACCGAACCGAGAAAATGGATTACTTATTCTTCTACAGATTAGCTACTTCGGCTTCAGAAGGTTCCGCAAAAGATTCTTCACCTTCTTCAATCTCTGGAGTCAACGGCGTAATACCAGTTCCTACCGGGATCTTGCGTCCGATAATCACGTTCTCTTTCAGGCCCTTCAGATGATCAATGCGTCCAGAAATCGACGAGTTAATCAGAACGCGAGTCGTATCCTGGAAGGACGCAGCCGACAAGAACGAATCAGAGTAGATTGCAACCTTCGAAATACCTAGCAGCAATTGGGCAAATTTTGCCGGTTGCTTGCCATCAGCTACTAATTTCTTATTCGTCTCCGCCACCAAAGCTTTGCTCAAGATATCGCCCATCACAAATGGACTATCTCCAGCCTCTTCAACAATTACGCGCGAGAACATCTGATGAATAATGATCTCGAGATGCTTATCGGCAATTTCTTGCCCCTGAGCAGCATAAATCGCCAAGATATCATTCATGATATAACGTTCGGTCGCTTCGATTCCCTTATATTTCATCAAATCTTGCAAATTCAATGAACCTTCAGATAACCTATCGCCCGCTTCAACGCTATCGCCAGATTTAATAGTGAGAGCATAATCAACCGGCACTTCTATTCTTACTGGCCCACCAGCTCCAGCCACAATTATGATCTCTTTCTCGAGCAGCTCGACAATGCCGTCAAACGGCGCCATAATTGGTTCAACGCCCTTGCTTTTGCTTGCGATTACATCTCCAGCCTTCACTGAAGCGCCATCTTTAGCTTTTGGCTTACGCCCATCCAATGGTAGCTTCTCGGATTTTCCAGCCTCCGGTGTAATTTGTACTATCCTAAATCTGCCTTCTTCCCAAACATTTACTACACCAGCAATCGTCGCAATGTAAGCCTGGCCTTTCGGCGTCCTGGCCTCTAATAACTCTTCGACACGCGGCAAACCACGCGAAATCGCACCAGATCCGGCCACGCCAGAAGAGTGCTTTGTGTCAAGCGTCAACTGCGTACCCGGCTCACCCACTGACTGCGCCGCAATCACGCCAACTGGCTCATGCAGAGCGACTACTTTGCGAGTCGCCATATCTATACCGTAAGCCTTTGTCGGA
Source organism: Candidatus Saccharimonadota bacterium (assembly GCA_009783305.1). Classification (GTDB taxonomy): domain Bacteria; phylum Patescibacteriota; class Saccharimonadia; order Saccharimonadales; family Saccharimonadaceae; genus UBA2834. The sequence goes on along the minus strand of WRHJ01000001.1, from coordinate 175,034 downwards.
ATTCCGCTAGTACACTCAGTAGTTAATACACTTTGAATTTTCACGCTATCAATTGTCTCGTCGGCTGCAACTTGTTCAGCCGCATCACGGGAGATCAATTCATCGATATTCAAACCGTACTTCTCAACATTTTCAGCCGCAAAACGACCAGCAATGCGATTCACAAAGTCAATCCCAGTGTATTCGGACTCTGACTTATATACCCTAAAGCCCGGATCAGCTGCCTCTTCCGCAACCGTAAACACATCCTGAGATACGTCCACTAAGCGTCGCGTTAGATAACCTGAATCGGCCGTACGCAAAGCTGTCGAGACCTGACCCTGACGTGCTCCTCGCGTCGCGATAAAGGATTCCAAAGTATTCAAACCTTTCTTGTAACTGGACTTTACCGGCAACTCAATTTCTCGGTTAAAGACATCCACCATGATGCCAATCGCACCAGAAGCCAGTTTGATATTCGAAACTGAACCACGCGCACCAGAGTTAACCATGATAGAAATATTCGTATCCAATCCAGACAAATTAGCCTTGATCAAGTCTGAAATCTTATTATCGATATTGCGCCAGTTACTGACCGTCAAACGATAACGTTCATCTTCCGTAATCAAGCCTTCTTCAAATTGTTGCGAAATTTGCGCTGAAATGCCTTCGCCCTCAGCCAAGAACTCATCAATTTCCGGATAATACGGATAATCATCTTTCGAAGTGCTAACGCTAGCAATGGTTTCATATTCGAACGCCAAGTCCTTGATCGCATCAGCCGTATTTACAGCCACTTCGGCGCCAAAGTCGCGCATCACATCCGCCATCACCTTCTTTAAATGCTTGCTATTCTGCACTTCATTATCATAAGGGTACTCTCTCGGCAATACTTCATTAAAGAACACACGCCCCAATGTCGTATCGCGTTTTTCGCCCTTAGTGTGCACGCGAATTGGCGTTTGTAATTCAATTAGGCCTACATCGTAAGCCAATTCTGCTTCGTAGACATTGGTATAAGCTTTACGCTCACCCTGAGCCGAAGGCTTTTCGTAGGTCAAATAGTAATTACCGAGGACCACATCCTGCGAAATCGACAAAACCGGCGAACCATCAGCTGGTTTTAGCAAATTCTTGCCCGCCGCCATTAATTCTTTGGCTTCAAGTTGCGCCTCAGACGAAAGCGGCAAATGGACTGCCATTTGGTCGCCATCATAGTCGGCGTTAAAGCCATTGGCTACCAATGGATGCAGCTGAATCGCTTTGCCGTCAATCAATTTCGGCTGGAAAGCTTGCACTGACAAACGGTGCAGGGAAGGAGCACGATTCAAAAGTACATATTTACCTTTAATTACTTCATCCAAAGCATCCCAGACTACAGTTTCTCCCTGCTCAATCAAACGTGTTGCCACGCGGATATTAGCAGCGTGTTCATTTGTAATTAACCAACTAATCACAAATGGCTTGAACAACTCAAGCGCCATTAATTTTGGCAGGCCACATTCGTTAATCCTTAGTTCTGGCCCTACCACAATCACTGAACGCCCAGAGTAATCTACGCGCTTACCTAACAAATTCTGACGGAAGCGGCCCTGCTTACCCTTTAACAGATCAGAAAGACTCTTTAACTTGCGGCGACCATTTTGCGAATTCGCCGTTCGGCTGCCATGAGAAGCATTATTGTCAATCAATGCATCCACTGCTTCTTGCAGCATACGCATTTCATTGCGGCAAATTACTTCTGGCGCATTTAAGTCGATTAATTTCTTCAAACGATTATTGCGATTGATCACGCGACGGTACAAATCATTTAGATCTGACGTTGCAAAGCGCCCGCCGGCCAATGAAATCATCGGGCGTAGATCTGGCGGGATCACTGGTACTACAGTCAATACTAAATCGGACGGCCTAATCCCAGCCGATTGCATACCTTCAAACACCTTCAATTGCTTGATCAGTTTCTTTTCTTTTTGCCCTTTGGCACTAATTACATCTTCACGCAATTTTTCAATTAGCGATTTCAGGTCAATTTCATCCAAAATCTTCTTAATCGCAGTTGCGCCCATGCCGACCGTAATTAGGTCGACGTAGTCATCATCCAAATTACGATAATCCATCTCGCTGATGATTGCACCTTTTATAAATCCGGTCAAAACTGCTTTTCTCGATTGATAATTCTCATTTTCTTCATCAATCTCTTTGGTTTGTGCTTCAGCCAAAGCTTTTATGTCCGCACCTTCTTGCTTGCTTTCTTGCTCATAGCGCAACTTGATTGCTTGCAGCGCTGCTTCATGTACAGTTTCTAGGTCAATCAAACGGGCATCAATTTCTTCCTGCTTGACATCAGTAATAATGTAAGAAGCAAAGTAGACAACTTTCTCAATATTTTTAACTGTCAAATTTAATAGCAAACTTAATGCTGACGGCGTACCGCGCATAAACCAAATATGCACTACCGGCGCCGCGAGCGTAATATGCCCCATGCGTTCACGTCGGGAAATTGCCTTGGTCACCAAATTGCCATCCTTATCAACCGCCGCTTCGCGTGAGCGTACGCCCTTCAATTTGCTGTCATTAGGGTTAATATCTTTAACTGGTCCAAAAATCCGCTCACAGAACAAACCGTCACGCTCCGGTTTTTGGGTGCGATAATTGATTGTTTCAGGTTTCAGAACTTCGCCATAGCTCCAGTTCATGACATCTTCGGCGCTGGCTATGCTCAGCCTAATTGAGTCGAAGTCGCTCGCACTAATGAAATTATCTTGCCAAGCCATTAGATTTCTCCTTCTTCACTTACATTTTTCATCTTAAAGTAATTCATCGCTGTAGCCCTCCTCTTCGCCAGTATCCGTTGTAGCCTCTTCCTCCCCATCGGGTCCCACAATACTGATACCCTCGTCATCGAGCTCGCTAGCAATTTCTTCATCCGTCATGATATCGGTGTCCAAGGTATCAGGCGTATCGACCGTCTCGTAAATACTTTGATCATCCTTGTCTCTCTCCACTGCTCGCGTCGTTTGTTCAATCACATCACCAGCATCAGTTGCTTCGCCGTTATCCAACAAATCAACTTTCAATCCGATACCCTGTAGTTCCTTCACTAAAACATTAAAGCCTTCTGGCAGCTTCGGACCTTGAATTGCTTCATTTTTGATAATCGCCTCATATGCCTTAGCCCGGCCAAACACATCATCTGACTTAATGGTCAACATTTCCTGCAAAGTTGATGCTGCACCATAAGCTTCCAGTGTCCAAACCTCCATTTCTCCAAAGCGCTGGCCACCATTTTGCGCCTTACCGCCTAACGGTTGCTGCGTCACCATCGTGTACGGACCAGTCGAACGAGCATGTATCTTGTCTGCCACCATGTGGTGCAGCTTGATAATATGCATAATCCCTACGGTCGTGCGCTCTTCAAAGGGTTCACCAGTCAAACCGTCAAACAGCTGAACGCGTCCATCCGTCGGGAAACCAGCTCTTTCTAACTCTTCAGAAATTTTTTCATCCGAAACTGAGTTAAATGACGGACTGGCTACCTTGTATCCCAAAGCCCGTGCAGCCATACCCAAATGTGTTTCATATAACTGTCCCAGATTCATACGGCTCGGCACACCCATCGGGCTAAGTAGCGCATCCACTGGTGTTCCATCTTCCATAAATGGCATATCTTCCATTGGCAGGATCTTCGCAATTACACCTTTGTTACCGTGTCTCCCTGCCAACTTATCGCCAACTGAAATTTTGCGCATTTCGGCCACAAAGATCTTGATTTTCATCAACACCCCGGCCTTCAACTCATGACCTTGTTCGCGAGTAAAGATTTTTACTTCCACGACCTTGCCAGCGTCACTGCCGTTCATACGTACTGAAGTATCACGTACATCTTTCGCTTTTTCACCGAAAATTGCTCGCAGCAAACGTTCCTCAGAACTCAATTCCTGCTCTCCCTTCGGCGTAATTTTGCCAACTAAGACATCGCCATTTTTAACTTCGCTGCCAATTGTCACAATACCATCTTCGCCCAGGTGGCGCAGTACATGTTCAGAAACGTTCGGGATATCACGTGTTACTTGCTCTGGACCAAGCTTGGTTTCACGTACTTCAACATCAAAATCACGAATATTGATAGAAGTCAGCGTATCGTCTTCCACCAATCGGCTGGAAATGATAATTGCGTCATCCATGTTATAACCGCGCCAAGGCATAAAGGCCACCAAAAGATTTTTCCCTAGCGCCAACTCAGCTTCGCTGATTGAAGCCCCCTCAATCAAAACGTCGCCCTTTTTCACTTTGTCGCCGCGCTTTACAGCTACTCGCTGGTTATAACAACGGTCATCATTAGTCTTCGCAAAATGGATTAACTGGTATTTCTTTGTACCGCTCTTGTATTCCACATCTACACTTACGCCGTCTGCCTTCGTTACCATGCCAGCAGCCTCTGCTACCACCAATTGCGAAGTATTGCGTGCCACCACATCATCGATGCCAGTTGAAACCTGGGCCGATTCGGGTCGCAGCAATGGTACTGCCTGTTTCTGCATCGCGCAAGCCATCAAAGAACGGTCAACGCGGTTCTTTTCTACAAACGGGATCATGCTCGCTGCCACACCCAGAATCTCTTTATGCACGGCATCAATATGTGTAACCTCATGTGCTTCCACCTGTGTTGGCATCAAACCTTTTCTGGCCGATACCCACTCTTCGGCAAAACTACCGTCAGCATTCAATTTAACCGAAGCATCCGCGATGATCATATTATTTTCATCCGCTGCATCAGCGTAGATGACTTCACTTGTCACCTTGCCATCTTTCACCATCAAATACGGTGCTTCAATAAAACCGTATTCATTGATGCGTGCATAAGTCGCGAGGTTTAGCACCAAGCCGACGTTCGCACCTTCCGGTGTCTCCACTGTACAAATCCTGCCGTAATGCGTCGGGTGCGTATCGCGCACCTCAAAGCCTGCACGCTCGCGCGTCAAACCACCAGGGCCCATCGAAGAAAGGCGGCGCTTATGGGAAAGTTCAGCAAACGGATTCGTTTCGTCCATCAGCTGGCTCAGCTGGGAAGAAGCAAAGAATTCTTTTACCGCCGCCACAACTGGTCGGGAGTTCAGCAATTGCGATGGCGTAACTGTATCAATATCACTCATCGACATGCGATCCAGAATATTACGCTGCAACCTTAGCATGCCTAGGCGGAACTGGCGTTGCACTAGTTCTCCTACTAACTTCACTCGGCGATTCGCTAGAGAATCAATATCGTCCGGCTCTTCTTGAGTATTATTCAGGCGAATAATCTCAGCAATTATCGCGATCAAATCTTCCATCTGCAAGGTGCGATGCGCACTATCATTTGGCGTATCAAAACCTAGACGCTGGTTAATTTTGTAGCGACCTACTCGGGAATAATCATAGCGTCGATAATCCCAGAACACCCGCTCAATCATACTCTTGGCATTTTCCACTGTCGCCAAATCACCCGGGCGCATCCGGCGGTAAATCTCAATCAAAGCCTCGCTTTGCCCGCGTGCCGGATCCTTTGCTAAGGTATTTTCAATATACTTAATCTCGCCATTATCAATATCAGCAAACTTCTCTTTGATCTCAGAGTTCTTCGCTATGCCTAGTGCACGCAAAAAAGTCGTTACTGGTACTTTGCGGCGGCGGTCAATTTTCACTGATATCACACCCTTGTTATCAGTTTCAAATTCCAACCAAGCTCCCCGGCCAGGGATCACTTTGGCACCGTAATAATTGTGTCCAGCGACATTTTCAGCAGTAAAGAATACGCCTGCCGAACGAATCAACTGCGAGACAATCACGCGTTCCGTACCATTGATAATAAAACTTGCTCGATCAGTCATCCAAGGATAGTCACCAAAGTAAGTATCCTGTTCCTTGACCTCACCCGTGACCTTATTGGTCAACTCCACCAAGACGTGCAGAGGAGCATCATAGGTAGCCAAATTAGCTTTCGCGCTGCGCTCATCCTCCGTTGGCGATTTAAAATAATAATCTTTGAACTTTAGGCTGAGCTTCTGCCCAGTGTAATCGTCAATCGGGTTCAATTCATTAAAGACTTCGCCCAGTCCCGTCTTGATGAACTCGTCCCAAGATTTTTTTTGATGTTCTGTTAAATCCGGTATCGGAAGTGCTTGGTCGCCCTCGGTGAAAAACACACGGCTACCACTTTTTACAGTGTTCTTACTAACTGCCACGAATTTCCTCGCTTGTATTATTAGTGTTTTATATCTTTGGCCGGAAGATTACAGCCGGCTGCCCCATCTGATGCGCCAGATCAGATTTTTTTGGCACGGCACACTACTTCTTGGAATCAAGTCTACACGCTTTCTAAAAATTATGCAATACTCAAACTAAATCAAAATGATTTGGAGCGGAAGCGCGTGAAAATCGTGCACTGTGCCGCAACGGTAAAAGTCCGATACGCTCCAAATCCGAGTCAAGCGCGACTCGTAATCCCGAGCAGGAGCACACGCTATGGAGGCACTAAAAGAAAGGGAACGTCAGTCCATTTTTGCTGATGAATGGGGAGACGAGTTCGATGATTTGGAAATCGATGACTGGTATGAGCAAGAATGGTCGCCAGACGAATTCGACGAGTTAACCGACTGCGCCGAACGCATCCGTGCTCCCTTAGATCATCAGATGTTTTTTGACTTGGAAGATGGGGACCTTCAATGCAATACTGCCGATGGCGGCGCTGGATTGCTAGAAATTGCTGAAGGTTCCTTGCGCGTAGCCATTGAGGCCACCAAAATGGACCCGCGCTGGGCCGTAGAAGCTCTGCGCCGCCGTATCGAATATGACGAAATTAAACAAGTCCTCGAGATGCCGGATGGGCAAATGTTGGTTCTGTCGCCCACGCCTGACGCTGTTATAGATGGCAATTGGGATCTTGGCATTGGCTACAATACCACCAAGAAGTCCATTATGGTGCGCCTCTGGAAAAGGGCAGGGAACGAGTTTGCCTGCCGCTACGTTTCGCTAAATGGTGGTAATAAAGACGGCCTAGTATCCGGTTTAGCTCAGCTTGAGCAAGATCCGCCAGACGATATGGGTAGCGAAGAATGGTTGCGTGGACGCTGGCATTTCCCGGCAAACGTGGATGTAGCAGGCGCCATGATCAAAGCTTACGATCAAAACATGCAGCAAAAATTTGGCGGCAAATGGCATTATGGCATGGAGAAAGTCAGCGAAGCGGCAGCACTGACCTTAGTCAGTCGTTGGCTAGATTTGCTTAATGAACACATGAAAAAACTCAAAAAAGCCACCACGCCCCGTGAAAAAGAGACCTTGCGTTACAATTACGCTGCCGCCATAGAAGCCCGCCGCGCCGGCAACTTTGATATCGGTATGGAAATGGCCGGCCACCTGGCACGGGCCGAGGGCCTCGATTTCTCTGGCTATTGTGAGACCATTGAGGTCGAAACCAATGAAGAGGCTCTGCAAGAATTGGGTCTTGAACGACTCAAATGGATGACTTGCCCGTATTGTGGCACCGGAGTTTACGGCGACCCTTGTTCACCCGGTATTTGCCCACGTTGCGGCAGTGCGCCTGGACGGCCACCCAAGAAGGCTAATCAGAAATTCAACAAGTCTGACCAAGAAACTAAAAAACCGCCTCTTCAACTTCGGGCGGTTTTCTAGATTTATTAAGCTCTCAACTTTTGTAAGTTAACTCGCAGTTAGCTCACGATGTCCCTTTTACGAACATTACCCCTATTATATATCAAGGTCGTCTAGGTCTGCAAGCTCTGCGTTGGTTTTTTCTGCCAAAGCTTTAGAGTTATCCACATCATCTTCGGATTCCTCTTCGGTTTCCGCTTCAGCTTCAACTGCCGGCTCACTTTCTTCTACTACTGGTTCAGATTCTTCAGCAAAGCTGTCATCTGCAGCAGGACGTTCAAACTTTTCATCGCGTGGCTTCGGCACGTAACCATCATTGTTAGCGATCTTCAAATTGTAACGTGCATCATTTTTGGTACCGAGGGCGCGGAGCAAAGTACGAATACTTTGCGCGGTAGCACCACGGCGGCCGATAATGCGACCTACATCTTCCGGATCCACTTCAAGATTTAATAAAACACCTTTTTCATCTACGCTGCGGTCAACTTTAACTTTGTCTGGGTTGTTGACGAGAGTTTTCACGATATACTCTACAAACTGCTGATCTATGGTTGCCATTTCGGATTCTCCTTTTAGTTAGTGGACTCATTATACCACGTTCTCATCAAAAAACCCACCATAAGCGGTTGCCAGGTGGGTTTTATATCAATTATTCGGCAGCCGGAGTTTCTTCGGTTGGAGCAACTTCTGGCTCAACCACAGCTTCTTCCACCTCTGTTACCGGAGGTTTGACCTGCGCTTCATCTTTTGCTTCTTTTGGTTGATTTTTGCGCAGTTTATCAGCATGCTTGGCCTTTGCCGTTTTTCTTGGCATTGCATCTACCCATTTTGGCAACTTCACGCCCTCTGCCTTCAAGATCCGCACGATGCGAGTCGAAGGTTGAGCGCCATTAACAAGATACTTCTGCACTTTTTCCTTATCGAGCACCGTGGCTTTAGTGTGTGGGTTGTAACTGCCGACCTGAGCTACAATCCGACCCGAAAGCGGGTGGCGTTGCGCTTCTTGGACGACTATCCGATAAAGGGGTGCCCCTTTTCGGCCATTACGCTGTAAGCGAATCGCTAGCATGTATTTCCTTTGTTTAATTTAATTTCCACATTTTACCGGTTTTTTGCCTTTTAGTCAAGCAGGGAAGCAGTGTGCTATAGTATTAAACATGAACAAAACTAAATCAACCCCTACCAAGCAGGACAAAAAATCCAACCTCAAACCACTGATTTTTATTATTATTCTCGTCATTGCCGCAGCTATCACTACCGCAATCATAGTTATCAATAGCGACCCGGCCGAAGCACCCGGCCACAACGATGTTATTGATGATAGCGACGTTGATCCAGATTATGCCACCTACATTGCAACCGATTGGTCAGACTGGGGAGCGGTACCATATAAATCATCCGAATACGGTTTCACCGTCAATTTTCCAGGCTCTCCCATCCCCGAACACCAAAACTTAGATGTCGACGATATCATTGTCCCCTACTCCACTTATTCCATAGAAAACAATAATAAAGCCTATGTTGCCGCAGTATCAAGCTACCCCAAAGACAAAGTAGATATCATGGCAAAACCCAGAGACGTATTAGAAGGTTCCGTTAACGGTTCGGCCCAAAATAGTGGTTCTCGCATAAAATCATTTGACAACGACAGGGAATTTTTAGGTAACCCCGCCGCCTTTGCCGTACTTGAAAACACCTCCGGCGTCCAAACCGCCACCATGCGTTGTCTTTATTTCCTAAAAAACAACAACCTCTACATGCTTATGACCATCAACGTCGACCAAGCCGAGTTCTACTACTTCTCGAATTCCTTCAAATTCAGCTAACGTTTATTCTGTCTCTGATATTTCTTTATCGCTTCCGCCGCGGCTGCCGTTTGCGCCTCTTGCTTGCTATGGCCAGTTCCGGCGCCCTTCAGCTTGTTCCCTACAAATACTCCCAAAGTGAATAGCTTATCATGATCCGGCCCATCCTCCTTCATCACCTTGTACACCGGCGTTGACCCTTCTGAACGTTGCGCCAATTCCTGCAAGTACGATTTTGGGTCTCGCCATGATTCACTAGCTAAAATAGCATCTATTTTGACCAAAATATTTTTCCGCACAAATTCTACTGCCTCGTTATATCCCTGGTCTAAATAAATTGCCCCAATCACCGCCTCAAAACAATCTGCTAAAATCACTTGCCGCGCCCGCTCCGAGCCCCGTTTTTCACCCTTGCTCATCCTCACTAGCGACCCATACCCCAACGCCTCGCCAGCCTCGCCAATCGACTCTGTTCGCACCAAAGCTGCCCGCCAACTCGTCATAATCCCTTCCGGTTCATTGTAGTTCCGATACAAAAAGTCCGAAACAATCAACTCCAGTACCGCATCGCCCAAAAACTCCAACCGCTCATTGTGGTCAGTTACCGATTTTTTATGTTCATTGACATAACTGCGGTGCGTCAAAGCCGTCACCAGCAATTGAATATCATTAAAATCAAACCCCAACTTCTCTTTAGCGAAACTCACATATTCATCTAACTGCTCTTTATTCATGACTACATTTTACCATTAAAAACCTTACGTTAGCACAAAAGCAAGCCGCAGTCTTCACTGCGGCTTCTTTAATTTACGCACAATCATGCGATTCGACGTAGTAATCTGTGATATTCGCCCAGTATTGGCCATCCAAGCCCTCGGACATTTTGATAAACCTGCGTCGCCGATCGCTCAATCGTTCCGTCAAGTGAGGACGCCCCTGGTAGCCGCGTATGAAATAAGTGTCGTTTATGCAGATGTTGGTGTCGTTTGTTATTCCCATAGTACATCCAATCGAAACTGGCCATCCAGACTCTGTTGGTATTCCCCAATTCCTGAACATAAACAGGATCGAGTCAAAATTTACCGAAACAGAAGTCAATTCCCAGCCGCCGCTCTGGCCCTCCAAGAGAACTTTTCGGTAATTTCGCTTGAAAGTCTCGCCCATACCGCCTTCACTGAATATGACTTCTCCTCTCACCAAAATAGGACCATTTTCTCCGTAGCCAACACTGTTCACTATTTCATAGCGAGGGCCGTCAAGCGGTATGTCACAGTAGGTCACGCCATTTTGATACTCGTCATGTCGCCAGAAATGGTCTGGCGTATGATCGATTTCATTGCGTAAGGCTTTTCTGTCCATCCTGAGAACCCCCTTTCGTGTCAAAATCACATGCGTAAATTATAAAAGAACTTAAGACCTCCCACTTAAGCTCCATTATAGCATAAGCTTAAACTTCGCCGCTGCGAATTTTTTTCTTTGCAATCAACATCAATTTTTCAATATCGTCGTACTCAATCGCGTCCAGCGCCTCACCAAACTTGAACCACCGGATCCCGTTCATCCATTTTTCCTTCGTCGGTTTTTCCTGGCTGTCCAAGGCATGCACCAGATAAATTTGTGTTGTCATCAGCACCAATTTATCCAGCCGGCGATACTTGAAATTAATCTTGCCCAGCCACAGCAGCACCTCAATATTCTTTAATCCCGATTCCTCGCCGATTTCGCGAATCGCCGTTTGCTTTGCGGTCTCGCCAGGTTCAATATGCCCCTTCGGAATCGTCCAACGATTTTTACTATCCTGGATCAATAAAATCTCAATATCCTTATTGTCTTCCGTCATCCGAAATACAATCCCGCCAGCGGTCGGCTCGCGCACAATCTCTTTAATTTCAGGCTTTTTCTTAAAGACTACCTGTTTAAATTTCTCTAAAGTGGATTCTTTATACTGTTTGGTCGGAATCGCTTCCGGAATCTTCAGATTCCCCCGCGGACTGCGGTAAATCTGTCTTTCCCGCACTGTCTGACTCTGGCTTGGCTGGTTTATCACCGGCCTTTTTTGTCCTGGACCGCTTTGCGGGTTTCTTGTCTGATTCTGGTTTCGATTCGGACTCTTGCTGTTTTGATTCTGCATGAGTATCTTCTTCTCCCCCCATATTACGAAACGCCGTGCCCAGCACGCCGTTCACAAACTTTGATGAATTATCTGCTCCGAAAGCCTTAGCTAGTTCAACTGCTTCATTGATCACCACCTTAGGTGGCACCACGTCAGATCGACGCGTCAACTCGAATAAACCAATGCGGAGAATATTGCGGTCGATCGCTGCAATACTGCTGATTGGCCACTCTGGGGCCAAAGGCTGCAACTCCTCATCCAGTTTTTCAACTTCACCGAGTACTCCTCGCGTTAAGTCTCGTACAAATTCAGTATCACCTAGCGCCTTTGCATACGGCTCAATGTTTTTAGCGACAATACTGTCAATTTCGGCCGTCTGGTCGCCCGCCTTACTCCGAAATTCGTACTCATACAAACTCTGGAGCGATATAATTCTCCCTAAATGCCGATTTGACGCCATGGCCTACTCCTTACACTTGCAAGGCTTGCCTTTGCAGGCCTTACACCCCTTTAGTTTTAGATTTGGCGTCTTTTTCGCGGTTTCAAATGCTTTGACCGGCGACTTTTTATTAACTGTGCGAGCGAGTTTAAGACGCAAATGACTACGGCGAAGGCCAGTCTTGCGCGGACTACTCTGCTTTTTTGGTTCAGGCATGTAAAAATGCTCCTTTTTGATAGATTATTTGTCCGCAGTATAGCGCTTTTTCTAAAATAATTCAAGCCCTCGGTCAAAATGCTTACCCCTATAAAAAGTCTTGACACGGCTATTTCTATGAATTATGCTACGGATGTACCGAGCAGTTGCGCTCCCGAAGACGGATGTCACAACCTCAGTACGAACTGGACGGTTGTACTCCCAAAAACGGGCGCCGCAATCGTCGGTACATTTCCAATCTTATTTACTTCTCGGAAAGGAGGAGGCGAGCATTGCAGTCAGCCATTGCTATAGTTTTTGCGCCATCGGCAATTAGCTTTTCAAGGACTGGTCGCAGCTTAGAACCCGGAATGTCCGTAAATACAACGGTTTTCGCGCCGGGGCACCCGCTTTGGGTAGCCGAAGACTCTACGGTCTTTAGGTCAAACGGTCCCGGCGATACTACTCGCCCCGCGTCCCGCCAGCAAAACTAGTCCGGTTTTGCCATCCGTCTTCCCATAGAAAAGCCTTCTATCAAAACTCCAGAAAAGCAGCGCTATTGGGCGCCCGTCGGGTATATCCCGCATGATTCGTGGATAGTTTGACAAAGGCAAGAAGACCGATATGGTTCTCACTTAAAAGGGACGCGGGGCCTTCGCCGCAACCACCTGGGCCGCTATTTCGTCGGCCCGATGCTCCTTGACAAGTAAATAAGACAATTCGACTGACCCCGCTGTTTACAGCGGGGTCTTTCATTTTATTTGATTACGAAACTCACCAATCGTTTTTTGGGCAGGGCAATCACTTTTATAACTTGCTTAACCTCTAGTTGTGCTTTAACTTTCTCATCCGCTCGTACCGCTTCTTCCAATTGCGCTGCATCATCTGCCGCTTCTTTCGCTACCATCACGCGTGCTCGCAACTTTCCGTTCACCTGCACCACAATTTCTACCGTATCGCTCACCAAATATTTCTCATCCCACTCTGGCCAGACATCATCTGCTCCCAGTTTCTCCAACATTTCGCTCGCCAAATGCGGCGCAAATGGTTTCAGCAACCGTGCCAACACCGTCAAATCTTCGCTCGTATGAGGATTTTTATATAATTCATTTACAAATTCCATCAAAGCCGCCACTGCCGTATTGAAACTATTGCGGTGCAGATCCTCCGTCACTTTCTTAATCGTTCGGTGTCGCGCCACCTCTGTTAGCGGAGCTTTGACCTGCGCTTCACCTTTTGAGTTTTCGCCCTCGCCAAAGGTCAAATTATAGCAACGATTCAGGAATCGATAGACTCCCCCAATTGCCTTCGTGTCCCAAGCCGCATCCAGATCATATGGCCCAATAAACAGCTCATAAGTCCGCAGCGTATCAGCGCCATAACCTTGATCAATGATATCCAGCGGGTCAATTACATTACCCTTGCTCTTACTCATCTTTTTGCCATCCGGGGCGTTGATATAGCCGTTATAAAGTAATTTCTTCACCGGCTCGCGAAAATCCAACAAACCCTGATCCGCGAAAAACTTGCACCAAAAACGTACATACAACAAATGTGCCACAGCATGGTCGCCACCCACATAAACATCCGTCGGCGCCCAATAATTTACTTTCTCAGGACTCCACGCTTTCTTGTTATTGTGCGCATCGCAATATCTCCATAAATACCACGACGAACAAGCGTAGCCATCCATCGTATCAGTTTCACGCGTCATCTTCTTACCATCTATCTCCACTTCCATCCACTCCGGATGTTTCGCTAGCGCTGAGCGGCCAGAGTTATCCGGCGTATAATCATCAATCTTTGGCAATATCACTGGCAATTGATCTTCTGGAACAGCATGCGCCTTACCGTCCTTATCATAAGCAATCGGAATCGGTGCACCCCAATAACGTTGCCGTGAAATTAACCAATCTCGCATCCGATAAATCACTTTTTTCTTGCCCACTTCTTGTTGTTCCAACCAGGCCACAATTTGCTCGCGCGCTTCAGACGACTGTTCGCCATCAAAATTGCCCGAATTCACCAATTCGCCCTCGCCCGTATAACATATCTCATCATCTACCAGTGTTTCTGGCTTCTCCACTACCTTTCGAATCGGCAGTTCAAACTTAGTCGCAAATTCAAAATCCCTGCCGTCATGTGCCGGCACCGCCATAATCGCCCCAGTACCGTAGCCCATCAGTACGTAATCCGCCACCCAAATTTGCATTTTCTCACCTGTCGCCGGATTGATCGCATGTGCACCCGTAAACACACCAGTCTTCTCTTTATTTTCCTGGCGTTCAATGTCGCTTTTCTTCATCGCCTCCGTGCGATATTGGTCGACTTTCTGCTTCGTATCATCATTTGCTAACCCCTCTACCGCCGGATGCTCCGGCGCTAACACCAAGAAAGTTGCCCCGAACAATGTGTCTGGCCGCGTCGTGAACACTTTGATCTTTTCTTTCGATCCGTCCACCGCAAAATCAATCTCCGCACCCTCGCTCCGGCCAATCCAGTTTTTCTGCATGGTCTTAATCTTCTCTGGCCAGTCCAACGCATCTATTTCATCTAACAATTCATCCGCATATTCCGTAATTTTGAAGAACCACTGCTTCATCTTTTTCTTTTCAACCTCAGAACCGCATCGCCAACATCGCCCGCCTTCTACCTGTTCATTGGCCAAAACTGTCTGATCTACCGGGCACCACCACTGATAATTTTCTGCCTGATACGCCAATCCCTTCTTATACAACTGCAAAAAACACCACTGCGTCCATCGATAATATTCCGGATCAGAGGTCGAAAACTCCCGCGACCAATCAATTGCGTACCCCAACCGCTTCAGCTGTTTACGAAAACTTGCAATGTTCGTTTCCGTTGCTTCCTGCGGCGAGACCCCAGTCTTAATCGCATAATTTTCCGCCGGTAAACCAAAAGTATCGTATCCAAATGGCCTCAGCACATTTAACCCATTTTGTCGATAAAACCGCGCCAAACAATCCACAATCGAAAAGTTACGCACATGTCCCACGTGCAATCCTGCTCCTGAAGGATAAGGAAACATCTCGGCAATATACATTTTTGGCACGCCAGCTTTCTCAACAGCCACAAATGACTGCTCAGTTTCCCAGCGCTCTTGCCACTTCGCCTCAATTTTCAGCGGTTCATATCTACTCATAAAAATATCATACCAGAATCTGGGGGCGAAATAAATCGCTGACGTTTATTTCTTGAAAAACCCGCCCGCGTAGTGTATAATCCACCGATATGGGAACTAAAAAAACTGCGAGTAATCAGAGTTCTAAGGCCGCCAAAAAGAGGCCTTCCACCAGGAATAAAAAGTCCATGAACGTCTATTCCAATCTCGCCTATAAGCGCCGCACCAAAGCCGACCAGCGTGCCCGCAAGCATGCCGAGGATCTTGCGGCATTACCCAAAAACCCAATTGCGCGTTTTTTTGCCAAATTGCGTCCTGATCGCGTCTTCAAATTTTGGTTTTCGCGCGATGGACTTTTCCGTTTTCTCAAAATCATTGCCGCCCTTTTTCTCATTGTCGTTATTGCCGTCGGCGGCCTATTTTTATATTTCAAAAAAGATTTAGCTCAGATTGATCCGGAGGGTCTAGCCGGTCGCGTGACAGATACGGTTAACACTTATCTCGATCGTAACGGCGTCGTCCTCTGGGAAGATAAAGGCGACGGCGATTACCGCCTGGTTGTCGATGGCAGCGAAATTTCCACCTACATGCGCCAAGCTACGGTAGCAATTGAAGATAAAAACTTCTACAACCACATCGGTGTCGATTTCACAGCCTTAGTCCGCGCCCTTTGGGTCACCTTAACTGGTGGCGCCGTCCAGGGCGGTTCAACTCTCACGCAGCAGCTGATTAAACAGGTTTACTTCTCTGACGAAGCCGCCAATCGCGACGCCAGCGGCATCCCCCGCAAGATCAAAGAAGTTATTCTCGCCATCGAAGTCGAGAAAATGTATGACAAAGAGCAAATTATCACCATGTATCTTAACGAGTCACCATACGGTGGCCGTCGTAACGGCGTCGAAAGCGGTGCCAGGACCTATTTCGGCAAAAGTGCTAAGGACCTCACTTTAGCCGAGTCCGCGCTGCTTGCTGCCATCCCGAATAACCCAGCTTACCTTAATCCCTATAACTCATCAGGGCACAGAGCCCTCATCCGACGGCAACACTACGTTCTCGACGGCATGGTTGAAATGGGTTACATCACCAAAGAACAAAGCGATGAAGCTAAAGCTGTCGATATTATGGAGACCATCCAACCTGAAGCTAGCCAATACGAGAACATCAAGGCCCCATGGTTTGTCCTCGAGGTCAAATCCAGGCTGGAAGCCAAATATGGCATCCGCACCATGCGCGCCGGCGGATTTACTATTACCACTACACTTGATTATCGCGCCCAACAGTACGCCGAAGCTGCTATCAGTATAGGTGAACAATATATGTACATCAATGGTACAGACAATGCCACCCTCGTCTCCATCGATGTTGAAACTAGCCAAATTATCGCTATGGTCGGCAGCGTCGATTGGAATAAACCTGGCTACGGCCAAGTCAATGCCGCCACCTCATTACTTGAACCCGCCTCATCCATCAAGCCGCTTCTTGACTACGCGCCGCTATTTACTGAACGCGAAGGTCAAAACTGGGGTCCCGGCTCCATCTTAGCGGATGAAGACATTAACGCGCTTTATTGCGCCGGCTATGTAGGCAGATGCAGCATCAAGAACGCCTCCGGCGCCACTTATGGTCCAATTACCATCCGCCAAGGCCTAGCCGGTTCTCTTAACCGCCCAGCCGTCAAAGCCCTCTATATCAATGGTATTAGAAATAGCCTAGAAATCTTACACGGACTCGGCGACGTTTCTTACTGCGCCCAAGGCGAAAACGCCGGACTGTCTATGGCTATTGGCGGCGGTTGCGCCGTTCGTCCAGTCGAGCACGCCAACGCCTATGCCTCCATTGCTCGCGGCGGCGCCTACAAAGATATCGCTTACTGGCTAGAAGTCAAGAATTCATCAGGCGACGTAATTGATGCTTGGGAGGACACCGAAGCCAAACAAATTGTTGATCCTCAAGTCGCTTTCATGATTAGCGACATCCTCCACGACGTTAACGCCCGCCGCTTCGTCTTTGGCTCGCTCTCCACCTCTACCGGATTTGCCGTACCTGGCGTCTGGACTGCTATCAAAACCGGTACCACTGAAAACGGCGCCGGCAAAGCCAAAGATTCCTGGTTTGTTAGTTACTCCCCAGTGCTGTCCACAGTTGTCTGGAACGGCAACCACAACGGTGCTGTCATGAAAATGAGCAGCTACGCCGTTACTAGCCGCATCATCGGCTCATTTGTTGAAAATGTTCACAAAAACGTTTACGGCCCAGACGGCAAGTGGTACTCCGCTCAAGCCATCGAAAAGCCCGCTGGCATCCAGACCCTAACTGTCAATGGCCGCACCGATATCTGGCCCAGCTGGTACAACGAAACTAAATCGGGCACCAAGAAAGAAGAAATGGAGTTTGATAGAATTACGAATAAACTAGCCACCAGGTGCACGCCTCCCGAAACTCGTATTACTATCACGGTCAATCGAGTTATCGACCCCATGACCAAGCGTGAATCGCTCGTCGCCCCCGAACCATACAACCCCAACGTTGAAGATGACTTGCATAGCTGCACCGACAACAAGCCTGAGTTCACTGGCAACATCAGCATAGTTGGCAGCAGCCCATGGGATGTCCGAGTCCGCCTCAGTAGCGCATCTGTCACGCATTCCCCCATCAAATACTCTATCACCGTTAATAATATTGCCATTTGCACCGGCACGGCAAGTCCAGGTGAGCTTTTAAGCTGTATCAGCAGTGACGAACCCAACACTATTACCGCCACCATCACCGACGCTGCCGGCTACACCGACACCAGAACCTGGACTAGACCTTAAACACTATTTCTGTTTACGATTAAATTTTGCGGCTTTCATCTTCATCGTCAACTTTGCAAACATCATCTTGCCTGCCGCCGTCTGCAAAAATCGGATAAATTCCACTTCAGTTTCATTGCCAATTAAACTTGCTGCCTCATCCACCACTACCATCGTGCCATCCGGCAGATAACCCACTCCTTGTCGTGCATTAGCGCCTTTCGCAGTAATTTTAAGATGCAGCTTCTCGCCCGGCAAGTATTCCGAACGCAACCCCTGTGATAAATCATTTACATTTATTACTTCAATATGCTCCGTTGCTGCAACTTTGCCCAAATTAAAATCATTAGTCAGAATCACGCCCCTATATTCTTTCGCCAACTCAATCAAACGTTCATCCACCTTCGTGCGGTCTAGCTCATCATCAAAAATCTCCACATCTGCCGACACCACCCGCTCTAACTCATTTGCCACATCCATCCCATGCCGCGCCCGCGCCCGCTTTTCCGCATCGCTGCCATCTGCCAACAACTGCAATTCACGGATCACAGAACGTGGTATCAATATTTCGTCACCCAAAAATCCCGCTTGCGCCACCGCTAAAATCCGCCCATCAATTAGCGCCGACGTATCCACAAAAACCTTACGGCGGGGTTTCTTTGTGCCAAAATCTGTTTTCTTGATAGTTTTTACGCTCAGCAACGTAGTTTCCGCCAAAATCACGAGGAGCAAAATGATCATAAATAATTCCATTTAGCTATTTTACAACGAAGCGAGCGCAAAAGTAAAACCTAGGTTTTACTTTTGCCAAGCGAGGCAGTAAAATCTTTCAAAGATTTTAACACGAACTAACGGTTAATTTTGGAAGTAAACAACTTGTGAATTTCTGGGTCACCCTTAATATAATCAAACCAATTGTGTTTAAAAATATCACGCGAGTTGTGATTTTCGCCAAAAGTCGTCGATTCGCCCCGTACCACGAAGGTATTCGTATTCACGCGTCCTCTGTCATAATAAACACCCTTCAAGAAATACGAATCGGTCACTGCTGTGATCGAAATCGTATAGACCGGCTTCTTCACAATTTCCTTCAAACTCATAATATGTGTCGGCACCTTAAATGCCAATTTCTCGCCAGTTTCTTTCTCGGTCAATTCTTTATCTAGTCGCCCATAGAAGTCTCCGCCCAGCGCCTGAATCGCTGCCGCCGCCAGTACGCCCTCTGGTCCGCCACCCGCACCCATTACCATATCCACACCGCTATCCGGGAAACAAGTTGCAATCGCCGGCATTAAATCCCCAGCCGGCAGCAACATGATCATCGCGCCAGTCGCACGAATTTCTTCAATCATTTTTTTATGTCGCGGACGATCCAAAATCGCTACCGAAAGCTGCGAAGGTTTCTTGTCCAATGCTTTTGCCGTAGCCAAAATATTCTCAGTCACTGATTTCTTCAAATCCACCTTGCCTCTAGCTTCCGGACCCACCGCCAATTTCCACATATAAGTTTCTTCCGCCCGCAAAAAACCATCACGCGGCGCTACTGCCAACACCGTTACCGCGCCCGCTAAACCACCTGCGCAAGCCGCTGTATTTTCCAGCGGATCAATTGCTATATCCACCTGCTCACCATTCGGATCACAGCCCACGACCTCTCCATATTCCAAACTATGAGATTTATCCAACGACCCCTCTGTCGACACAATCCGTCCCTGCATGGGAATTTCATTAAAGATACATTTAAATGCATAAACCGCTGCCCGATCGGCTGCTTTTTTGTCCCCGTGCCCGCGATACATCGCCGACAGAATCGCCGCAAACTCGGTTGCACGCGTGAACGGCTCTAAATTCGTGATAAGATCTTGCGCCATCACATCCTCCTTCAAATTTTTCCTTGAGACTTCATTGTAGCATATCTTAACCTTTAGCTTCAACTTTTACGGACAACCATAATTGTGATATAATATTAAACAATGAAATTCTCAATTATCACACTATTTCCGGAAATGTTTGCTCCAGTTCTTGACACTTCTATGCTCTGGAAAGCGCAAGAAAAAAACCTAGTAGAATTTGAACTGATCAACTTGCGCGAATTCGGCATTGGCCCCCGCCGTCAAGTCGATGATACGCCCTACGGTGGCGGCGACGGCATGCTGATGAAACCTGAACCAATCTTCGCCGCCGTTGAACATGCCAAAAAAACTAATCCAGACGCCAAAGTGATCCTTATGACTCCAAAAGGCACCATATGGTCTCAAGAACTAGCCAGGAAGTTTGCGACAGAGGAATTAGCGGAAGAGGATTTTTCGCGATGTACTTATTGTGAAAAATCCTCTTCGCTAATTTCCTACATCGTAATCTGTCCGCACTATGAAGGTTATGACGAAAGGATCTTGTCATTGGTAGATCATCAGATTTCTATCGGCAAATATATTTTAACCGGCGGGGAACTGCCAGCCATGATCGTCATTGACAGCATAGTCCGGTTAATCCCCGGCGTCCTCGGCGGCGAAACCAGCGCCGAAATCGAATCTTTCTCGGACGGAGATAATCTTGAATATCCCCAATACACCCGCCCCGAAACCTTTAAAGACATGAAAGTCCCCGACGTCCTGCTCTCCGGTAATCACGGTGCCATTGCCAAATGGCGCGAGCAAAATTCCCCCAAGACCTCCTAGGCAGTATAATAGACTGCATGGAGTTAAGTTCGCCGCTCGGTAATATTAAAGGTATCGGCCCAAAAACCGTCGAACTGCTCAACAGGGCCGGTTTTTTTACCGTCCGCGACCTGCTTTATCATTTGCCGCGTACTTACGAATCCTACGAAGGCGCCGGCCGCATCAGCGACCTGCGACCAGGTAAAGTCACTGTCAAGGCCAAAGTCAGCAGTATCAAAACCAATCGCAAACGTCGCAATCTTTCTATCACCGAAGCCATACTTAGTGACGATTCTGGCTCAGTGCGCGCCATCTGGTTTAATCAACCCTATCGCACTAACCAATTTGACCCCAACAAAACCTATTATTTCTCTGGCAATTTCGAATTTTCATACGGCCGCTATCAACTAATGAATCCATCCGCCACCCTTGCCTCAGATTATGACCGTGCCGCCGACAAATATCAGCCCGTCTATCCCGCCTGCGGCAAACTCAAGTCCACCAACTTCACCAAATTCTTTAACACCATCAAACCATTTTTTGCCCAAATTCCGGACTTACTACCGCCCGGTACCATCAAAACCCTCCGATCTGAGGCACTTTTTCAAGTTCATTTTCCCAAATCTGCCGCCGACGCCGACCAGGGCAGGGCATACCTCGCTTTTGAAGAACTTTTCTCGCTCCTTCTTGCCGGGCAATTCAATCGTGAAGAAAACCAGAAACTTCGCAGCCCCGTCATCAAATACCAGCTCGACCAGTTGAAAAAAATCATTGCCAAACTTCCTTTCAAACTTACCAATGCCCAGCGCCGTTCCACCTGGGAAATTATCCAAAATCTCGACAGTCCTATACCCATGAACCGTCTCCTCCAAGGCGATGTCGGCAGTGGCAAAACCCTTGTCGCCACTTTGTCTGCCTTCATTGCTGCCAAATCTGGCTACCAAACTGCTTTGATGGCTCCCACCGAAATTCTCGCCGCCCAGCACGCCGAAACTATTCATAGTTTTCTAAGAAGCAGCGGTCTGCACATCGCTCTCCTTACCGGCTCCACCAAAAACAAGTCCACGCTCAAAAAACAAATCCGTGACGGCCAAGTTGATCTCGTCATCGGCACCCACGCCTTGCTGACTGACGACACAATATTTCATAAATTGGGCCTGGCGATCATCGACGAACAGCACCGTTTCGGCGTCAAACAACGTCAGGCATTGCTAGCAAAGACAGATACTGAGGAAAGTGCCAAAAGAGATTCTTCACGATGTACTTATTGTGAAGAATCCTCTTTTGGCACCATTCCTCATCTTCTGTCTATGACAGCTACTCCTATACCTCGGAGTCTTCAGCTCACCGTCTTTGGCGATCTTGACATTTCTATCATCGATGAATTGCCAAAGGGTCGCCAACCCATCACCACCAAAATCATCTCGCCCAACTCTATCGACCAAATGTGGCAAGCGATCGAAAATGAGCTGAAACAAAAACGCCAGGTCTATTATGTCTGCAAGATGATCGAAGACGGTACCGAGTTATCGTCCGTCAAAAAAGAAGCCGCCAGCATCGCCAAAAAATTCCCCAACTACAAAGTTGAATATCTCCACGGCAAAATGAAATCCGCCGAAAAAGACAACATCATAGCCAAATTCACCGCCAATAAAATCAATATCCTCGTCTCCACCACTGTCATCGAAGTCGGCGTCAACGTCCCCAACGCTACCGTCATGGTCATAGCTGACGCCGATCGTTACGGACTTTCACAACTTCATCAGTTGCGAGGAAGAGTCGGGCGCGGCACCGCTGAATCATACTGTTACCTTATCAATTCCAGCTCAAGCGCTCCCACCCGCCGGCTCAAGGAAATCGAACGTTCCCAAGATGGTTTCCATCTCGCCGAAGTCGACCTTAAACTGCGTGGTCCCGGCGAAATCTATGGCTCGCTCCAACATGGCGCCCTCGACCTGCGCATTGCTTCTATCACTGATACCAAACTCATCGCCGCTGCCCGCCAGGCCGTCAATCGGTTTGCTAAAACCAAACCAAATATGCTAAAATATAAAGAGTTAGCCGCCAGCGTTCAGAAATATCAGCGACTCACAACATTGAATTAACTACAACATGTATTCATCATTAAATCTCGTCAAAAATTCTCGCCGTTCCGGCAAATTGATTGGCACCCATCAGAAACTCTGCAAAGCTTCTCGTCGCCTTTTTACTAGGGTTGCTCCCAAAAAAATCAAATTTCCTTCCGAACAAGACATCCTCTACTTCGAGGGCTCACGCGGACCGGATGGCGTCAAACGCAAGTCCCCAGGCGTAGACGAACCTTGGCACGCCATTAACCCCGACAAAAATGACGGCAAACTGATGCACGTCATCCTCGACCATCAACACAACTTGCGGGTCGCTCTCAAAAACGAAAATACTGTCCGCGCCGCTTTCGAAGCCGCTTGGCTGGCTCACGCGATTGCGGACGGACTCACCCCAGCCCATCACTATCCCTACGATGCCATCATCGACGAATTGATGGTGGATATGGAATATAAAAAAGTTTTTGGCGCTGAAATTAAAGGCATCATGCGCGGCCGCAATCTCGCTGAAGCCACTCGCAACAACTGGCTCTACTGGGGCGCCGGCGGTGTCATGAGCAAACATATTGCTTTCGAACTCGGTGTCGCCTATGTCATCGCCGCCTTGCCGCTGAAATCTCTTACCCCCAAACTGTCAAAAGTCGATCCCGCCAGCATTAATCTCAAAAAAGAATTCGAAAAATCCCTCAAAAAAGTTTCCGCCCTCGACATGTATGGCCGTTTTCTAAAAGAGGGTTGGACTACTCAGCTCGCCATCGAAGCCCGTAGTATTCTCGCCCCCGAAATCGTCCGCGTCATAACCCTAGCTTGGCTTTCCAGCCAATGAACCAACTGCGGATTATTGCTGGTATCTATGGCGGCCGCCTCATCAAAACTCCCAAAACTAACATCACTCACCCCATGGGTGATCGCGAACGGGGTGCCATCTTTAATGCTTTGCAGCACGATATCAATGACACCACTACTGTCCTCGACGCTTTTGCCGGTTCCGGCGCCATCGGACTCGAAGCCCTATCACGCGGCGCCAAACATATCACTTTCTTGGAAAATCACCCCAAAGCCACCCGCATCATCACCGAAAATGTCCTAAAGCTCAAAGTCACCGATCATGTCAAAATCATCAAAACCATCGCCGGCCTCACCGATAAATTCGACCTTATCATTGCCGATCCCCCCTATGACCATCCCCAATATGACATCATCACCCGCATCCTTAAAAAACTCAATCCAGGCGGCACTTTTGTGTTGTCCCACGACAAAAACGTCCAACCCCCTCAGTTCAAGAATCTCATGCTCATATCAGATAAAACCTACGCCGCCGCCAACATCAAAATCTACAAACACTATTGACTTTTTACCTAAAGTGTGCTATAATGGAGGAGAGTAGGCACTTGGTGCCTTTTTTGTTATAATTAATCCGTGTTTCATCCGTGCGCGAGTGGTGAAATTGGTATACACGTATGCCTTAGGAGCATATGCCTTCGGGCGTGCTGGTTCAAGTCCAGTCTCGCGCACCATCGTGGTTATGTTTACTAAAATTTACAAAAAATAGCAGGAAATTTATGTGCACTTTACGTGTAATTCGCCTGCTATTTTCAATGCTCATAATAACCCCATGGTCGAACTACGCAATGCTATAATTTTAAATAAGAAGGGTTAAAAACGATGGACGAATTGGAAATTGGAAAACAACTATTGCGAAAAATCTGTGACGATTTTGCGCTCCAAGAAGACGTGATGCAAGGTGTTGAGGGCGAATACAAACATGCATTGGCGGTCTTAAAATGGGCAGAAAAACTTTACGATGGTCCATTGCCAGCATCGCTAGCATTATCAGCAATTTTCCATGACATCGATCGCATTGTCACTCCAAAAGTCGGAGGGGGTTTTAGCGGCGACCGCAAAAGTGAGGAATACCTCCAGCACAAAAAACAACATGCACATCGTAGCGCCGAGTATGCACGCAAAATTCTGAATAATAGAAAAATGGACCCTTCATTAATCCAGCGAGTCCAGTTCCTAATCGAGCACCACGATGATAACCAGCAAAACACAATAACGAGTGACGACAAAGAGTTGCAGGCCTTGATAGCAGCAGATACATTTGCATTTTTTACCACAATCGCACCAACCCTGTACAAGGTAGAAGGCGAAAAGAGACTAAAAGATAAAATTATATTTATGTTAGGTAAATTAAATGACGAGACTAGGGTTAAACTTTGGGAGACTCCACTCGCAGAAACGCTTTTTGAACAGATAAAAAACGACTGTTTGAAAGATTATTTTTTAGCAAATAACCCTAGAGGAAAGGAATATACATATTGTCCATCATGTGCCCATAGATTAATAAATAAACAAATTGATAATCGAACACTGCGCTCCTGTCCAAAATGCCCATTTGTTTTTTGGAACAATCCTAAGCCGGTTGCCAGTATGCTTATTGCACGAGATAAAAAAATTCTGATGGTGCAACGCGCTCAAGCGCCCTTATTGGGACATTGGTGTCTGCCTGGCGGATACGTCAGTTATGGCGAACAGCCACAGGATACTGCCATACGCGAAACCAAAGAAGAGACGAGCCTCGATACGGAAGCTGGTCATTTAGTGGGGGTATATTCAATTGATAATGATCCAAGAGGTTTTAATATAGATATTATTTACTCTGGGTCCATTGTCACCGGGACAATTGCCCCTAACGATGAAGTAAGGTGTTGTAAATATTTCCACGTTGATGATTTACCCAAACAAATAGCATACAGGCACAGAGAAGCTATTAAAGATTGGCTTTCAGAACAAAACTGATAGGCGCACCAAATCACATTTAGCTGCCCAAAATTAAAATCCCCCGTTACAGGGGATTTTTTGTACCTACTCGCCACTTTCAACAGTGAGATAACCTCGTTGATTGTGATTAAAGAACCATCCAGACACTATGGTGCCGTCTTCGAGCTGACTAACGCTGCTCCTGTAGGGATCCTGGCACGCAGTGCCCTTAAATTTGATGATGTTGTCATCAGGCTCCATCACCAAATCATCACGAGCAACCCGGACAAATTGGCTGCTCATTTGTGCGCCGTACGCCATCCAACAACTGTAGATACCGAGAGTGTCGGGCGGAAATAACGCCAATTGCTCAGCAATAATCAGCGGTGCCGGAACCGAAAAGTATCCGACACAAAACGGATCACCTCTGCCCACAGCTCTTTTAGCGGCCTCATAGCCGCCAACAGAATAGATCTCATAAATACTCAAAGTGCTACCCCCTTGTTGTCAAGATGTTCTAATTATATCATATTTTGCGTATATTGTACAAAAACACAATGTGTTACACTATAAGCATGAACGTCATAGAAGCAAACAACTTAGTCAAAAAATTCGGTTCAGTCACGGCCCTAAACGGCCTCGATTTGACCGTCCATAAGGGGGAGATACATGGTTTTCTGGGACCCAACGGAGCTGGTAAGTCTACCACTATCCGCATCCTCCTAGGATTACTCAAAAAAACTAGCGGCAACGTCGAGCTGTTCAATAAAGACCCTTGGTCCGAACCCGTGCAATTGCATCGTAAGCTCGCTTACGTCCCTGGCGAAGTCAATTTCTGGCCCAACCTCACTGGCGGCGAGATCATCGATATTCTAGGTGAGTTACGCGGCGGGCTGCACGAAGAGCGCCGCAAACACCTGATCAGGCGTTTCCAACTTGACCCTGCCAAAAAATTTCGCACCTACAGCAAGGGTAATCGCCAAAAAGTCGCTCTCATTGCCGCTTTGGCCAGCGAAGTCCCACTCTATATTATGGATGAACCTACCAGCGGCCTTGATCCATTGATGGAAAACACCTTCCAGGAAGAAATCCGCGAACTTAAAAAAGCTGACAAAACTATTTTCCTCTCTAGCCACATTTTGTCAGAGGTCGAAGCTCTCTGCGACCGCGTTACCATCATCCGCGACGGTAAAACTGCCGCCGTCTACACTCTGGCCGAACTCAAAAAAGAACACGCTAATCTCAAAAAAGTCTTCCTCGAAGAGTACGGAGAAAAATAATGTTCACCGGACTTTTTCCACTCATTAAACTAATTCTTCGGCGTGACCGCGTCAAGCTCCCCATCTGGATTTTCTGTTTTACCGCCTTCCTGCTTCTCATGCTGCCGCTCCTGCATGAAATGTATGGCGATGCCGCCAGTCTCAACACCCTGTTCGAAACCTTTTCTGCCAACGCCGCCGGCATTTTTCTCACCGGCGTGATGGACTCGCCCACCTTTGGCGCCCTTATGACCATCGAGACTCTACTCTGGTGGGGCCTCGCCATCGCCTTCCTCAACATCTTGCTTATTGTCCGCCACACCCGCCAAAACGAAGAAATGGGCGCCCAAGAACTGATTCAGTCTTGCCGCGTGGGCCGCAGCACCAGCTTAGTTGCGGTGCTCATCATCGCCTTTCTGACTAATCTCATCATCACCGTTGCTCTCGGCATCGGCATGTCAATTCTCAACTACGACTCCTGGAGCACCGGACAAGCCTGGCTCTACGCCATTACTATGGGTCTGTTTGGCATGGTCTGGGCCGCCATCACTGCTATTATCGTTCAGCTTGTCGATAGTGCTCGTTCTGCTGTCGGCATGATGGCTGGCATCCTAGGGTTCGCTTTCCTCCTGCGCGGTGTCGGGGACTTCATGGGCAGCCCCAATGCTGCCGGCATCATCCAGCCCAAATGGTTCAGTAATCTCACTCCATTTGGTTGGGCCCAATCTACTCGCGCCCTCACCCATCCCGACTGGCTGCCTATTCTCATACCTATTATTTTTATTATCGTGGCCGCATCTGTCGCTTTCTTCCTCATGCACAAACGCGACGTTGGTGCTGGCATTTTCCCCTCTCGCAAAGGCCGCAGTCGTGCTAGCCATTTTCTCAAAACACCTGTCGGTCTAGCTTGGTATATCCAAAAGAAAACCTTTATTGGTTGGTTCGTTGGCATAAGCGTCTTCATAGCCGTGATCGGTGCGCTCGTATCCGAAATGAGCAGTGTTTTTGACGCCAATGAAACTGTTCGGCAATTGATCGAATCCATTGGCGGTACCGGCGCCCTCATCCCAGCCTTCCTCTCCACCATGCTGGCACTCGCCGTCATTGCCGTCTCTGGTTATACAATTCAGGGCCTCAACAAACTTCGCAGCGAAGAGGCCAGCGGCTATCTTGAAAATGTGCTTGCCACCCATCTCTCCCGTATCAAATGGCTCTTTACCCACGTCGGCATTGTCCTTTTCTGCGGCGCATTGCTGCTTGCATTGTCCGGCGCCATCATGTCCATCACTGCCAACATCGGCACAGAATACAACATCAATGTTTTAGACTATGTCCTTGCTGCCTTATCTTATTTCCCCATGGTATTAGTTTTCGCCGGTGCCTATGTCCTGCTTTTCGGTCTAATCCCGCGCGCTGCTGCCACCATCGTTTGGGTCTACTACGGCTTTTTGGCCTTTGCCACTTGGGTTGGACCAATGATCGGTCTGCCGCAATGGATCATGGGCATATCACTCATGGAACATTTTGCCGCCGTTCCAGCCGATAATCTCAACATCGCTCCGCTTATTGTCTGTTCAGTTGTCGCCATAGCAGCCATCATCACTGGCACCATTACTTGGCGCAACCGTAACCTCACTACCAGCTAAAACCGTCCTTTTTTATGGTCTTGCGGACTTAAAATCGGTTATGTTAAACTAGATACAAAGCAAAAAAGAGGGTGGAATTGAATAAAATTGCCAAACATCTCAATCAACATATTGCCGGCGCCGTCTATGGCGAACTTCCGGTGCTTGATGGCTATGCCACCGATCGCTCGATTCTCAAAATTCGCCCCAAAGTTGTCACTGTTCCTAAAACCACCGGCGACATCCGCAAGCTCGTCCGCTTCGCCAATCAACTTGCACTCAAGAATTACAAACTCCCCGTCACTGTGCGCGGCAGCGGCCTAGATAAAACCGGCGCAGCTATTGGGCAGGGCATGATCATTTCCATGGAAGATATGAATCTCATCAAAGAAATTGATCCTCGTCAACGTCTTGTCCGTCTTCAAACTGGCGTCACTTTAGGCACACTCAACGCTGCTCTTTCTCTGCATAATCTCGTCCTGCCAGTTTCCGGCGATCCCAATCAAACCATTGGCGGCCTGCTCGCCAATGATTACGTCGGCACGCTTGCCAGCAATCACGGCACTATCGCTTCCCACGTCATCCAAGCCGAAGTAATTTTGAGTAATGGCGATGTTATTCAAACTGAACGCCTCAAACCGCGGCGCCTCAATAAAAAGAAAGGCGTATCTGGGTTTGAAGGAGAGCTCTATCGTCAACTCGATAGTTTCCTCTCTGACAATGCCGATGCCTTCACTAATATTAGTAAAAACACCCGAGCTGGCTACACCACCATCCCGCAAATCAAGGCCAAAAATGGCTCCCTTGATCTTTTACCTGCCTTCTTTGGCTCGCAAGGCACACTTGGTATCATTACCGAAATTATTCTCAGTTGCGAATTATCTTCCGGAGCTCCCCAATACTTCGTCACTTCCTTCGCCAATGCCGGGACTGCCCTTAGTTTTATCGATCGCGCTGCTAGTCTTCATCCCGGCGAAGTCAATATCTATGATGCCACTCTCTTTCACGAAGCGCTAAACTCTGGCAAAAAATTCCGCCCGCTCAAAACCTTACCCGAGAACGGCGTTATCGTCAGTATTACCGTGGATGACCCCAATCGCCGCCGCCGTGCCAAAAAACTCAAAAAATTGACCGCCCTCCTCAATAAAACTACCCGTGCCGTAGTTAGCAATGACGAAAATTTCGCGGACTTCATGGAGTTAAATTCTGTTTTGTCCGTCTACCTCAACAACCCATCCCGCGCCGTTCGTACTCCTATCACTGATGACGCCTTTATCCCAGCCAAAGAGCTCAAAAAATACTTTGAAGGTATTACCGAGCTCGAGAAAAAACATGACATCAGCCTACCTGTCTTTGGCTCAGTTTTAACCAACAATTATTCTGTTCGCCCCGAAATTGACCTTTCTTCAGTTGCTGGCCGCCAGTTCGCCCTCGCCTTCATGCGCGAGTACAACGAATTAGTCATTTCCTGCGACGGCTCGCTCGCCGGCGGTTCAGCCGAAGGTCGCCTCAAAGCTGTCTTTGCCAATACTTATCTCAGCCCGGAACTCAAGAAACTTTATCAGGAGTTCAAAGACGTTTTTGACCCCAATCATATCCTTAACCCCGACATCAAACAGAACGCCAACTTGCGCGCCGTTGTCCGCGCCATGCGCACCTCATACACTCCAGGTATCATCAAAGAGTAAATTTATGGTATAGTGTAGTGTATGAAAAATACACTCACTAAACACGCTACATCAGCAGAAATCGCCGTCACTTTAAACAAAAGCGATTTAGAATCTGCCCGTTTAAAAGCCCTTGCTCGTCTTGCCGGTAATCTCAAAATAGCCGGTTTTCGTAAAGGCAAAGCTCCCGCTAACGTTGTTGAAAAACACGTCGATGCCAACGAATTAGCTAGTCAAACCCTAGATATCGCCGTTCGCACGGTTCTACCCAAGCTTTTCTCGTCCAACAAAATTCAACCTATTTCCGTTCCGCAGGTTGATATCACCAAGTACGTACCTGGAGAGCTGGCCGAATTTATCGTCAAGTCTGACATTATGCCAGAAATCAAACTTGGCAATTACCGAAAGCTAAAGGCCAAAAAACCAGAAGTTAAAACTAAAACCGCCGACGTCAATGAAATTCTCGAGCGCGTCGCCAAAGGTTTTGCCGAGAAAAATGTCGTCAAACGCAAAGCTAAACTTACCGACGAAGTCGTAATTGATTTTATTGGCAAAAAAGACGGTATTGCTTTCAAGGGCGGCACCGCCAAAGATTTCAAATTAGAACTCGGTTCCGGTCAGTTCATCCCTGGTTTTGAAGAAAGCGTAGTCGGCCATGAGTCTGGCGACAAATTTGACGTCAAACTCACTTTTCCCAAAGATTATCACAACGAAGAGCTGGCTGGCGCCAAAGCCGTATTTGAAGTCCTGCTCAAACAAGTCAACGAGGTTAAAATTCCCAAAATCGACGACGAATTAGCCAAAAAAGCCGGCACCTTCAAAACTCTCGCAGAATTCAAAGCTGATATTAAAAAGAATCTTGCTGCCCAAAATAACCAACGTGTCGAAGAAAAATATAAAGATGATCTCGTGCTGGAGTTAGCCGCCAGTAGCCAAGTAGAAGCCCCCGAAACTCTCGTCGCCGACCAAGTCCGCTTCATCCGTGAAGATTTCGAACGCAACCTCCAATCTCGCGGCACTACTTTCGAAGATTTCTTAAAAGATTCCAAAAAAACCGAAGATAGCTGGAAAGACGAGGCCAATCAAATTGCCATCAACCGCGTCAAAGCCATGTTGGTCCTCCAAGCTTTAGCTGACGAGCTAAAAATCGAAGTCGCCGACCAAGAAGTCAAACAAAAACTCACCCAGCTCAAAGATGTTTACCAAAAAGATCCCAACGCCCTTAAGCAGCTAGAGGATCCTCGCGTCGAATCTGACATCAAGAATCGTCTTCGCGTTGAAAAGACCCTCGACGCACTGGTCAAAGCTAACGCTTAAATGGTATAGTTTAAACATGACGCTCTTCTCAAGATTCAAAAGACGCTTCTATTTTGCCTTTGCTAATTATTTCAAATTCCTCGCCAACATCTCGCTTCGCAAATGGCGCCCGCGCATCATTGCCGTCACCGGTTCTGTCGGTAAAACTACCATGCTTAATCTCATCGAATCGCAGCTTGGCCCCAAAGCCCATTTCTCCCACAATGCCAACAGCGCCTATGGTATCGCCTTCGATATCCTCGGACTTAAAGGTATTACCGGCACCAAACTATATTGGATCTATCTATTTATCGCCGCACCTCTGCGCGCCGTTTATTACCATCATCGCGAAAAGTTTTACATCGTCGAAATTGATGGCGAGCGTCCCCATGAAACCGAATTTGTTGCCAAATGGCTCAAACCCGAAGTCACCATTTGGGTCAGTCTTGGCCTCACGCACGCTGTTTTTTATGAACAAGAAGTCAAAAAGGGCCACTTCGCTTCCTACGAAGATGCCATTGCTCATGAATTCTCCATGCTTCCTAAATACACCCAAGCTCTAACCCTAGTCGATGCCGAAAACGAACTCATGCGTGACACCACTAAGGACGTTTCCTCAGTCGTTAAAAAACTCAATAAAAGTGCCATTACCAAGTATTCCGTTACGCCCACCTCCACCGAATTTACTATTGGTAAAAAAATCTTCAAATTTGCTTATCCCATGCCCCGCGATGTCGGTATCCAGTTAGTTATGTTGGTTGAATTGATGCGATATCTAAAACTCCGCATTGACTACGACCTATCTGACTTCGTCATGCCGCCCGGTCGCAACAACCCGTTAGAGGGTAAAAATGGTCTGCGCATTATCGATAGCAGCTACAACGCCCACCTTGTCAGTATGGCATCAATTCTGGACATGGCCAGCAGTCTCAAGGTCCAGCATAAATGGTTAGTCATTGGCGACATTATTGACCAAGGTACGCTTGAAAAAGCCGAGCACGAAAAACTGGCCGGCCTCATCAAAGACGTGGCTCCGGAGCGAGTTGTTCTGGTTGGCCGTCGTACTGCTGAATATACCTACCCGCTTCTAAAAGATGAAATGTCAGTTGTCAGCTTCCAAAAACCTCAAGAAGCTCTCAAGTATCTACAAAAACATCTTACAGGCAAGGAGACCGTCATCTTCAAAGGCAGCCAATATCTGGAGTGGATTATCGAAAAATTGCTCAACGACCCATCAGACGCAGCACTGTTAGCGCGTCAAGACGCCGCCCATCGTCGTCGTCGCAAAGATTGGGGGTTAGTATGAAATTATATATCGTGCACGGCTGGACTTATGACGCCTCCCCATGGGAAAAGCTTGTCAAATTATTAAAAGAACAGGGAATTACTGCCGAACTCCTATATGTTCCTGGCCTCACCGAACCAAGTAGCCGCGTCTGGACCATCAGAAATTATGTTAGCTGGGCCAATCACAATATCCCGGATGGCGCCATCGCCCTCGGCCACAGCAATGGCGGACGTATCTTACTCAACCTGCTCAGCGCCAATCCCGACAAGCTTAAAGGCGTGATCCTGTTAGACTCTGCTGGTGTTTATGAGCGTTCCTTCAAGCGCTCAACTTTGCGTGTAGTTGCCAAAATTTTCGCCCCGCTCAAGCACATTGGGCCTCTGCGCAAATTATTCCATAAATTTATTGGCGCTTCCGATTACGACAAAGCTCCCAAAAATATGAAGAAAACCCTCCATAACATGATCACATCGGACAAGCAACTCGATGTTTCCAAAATTACCACGCCCACCCAAATTATCTGGGGCGCAGCAGACACCATCACCCCACTCAGACAAGGCGAGAAGCTACATAGGCTAATTAAGGGATCAAAACTGACCATTAAACAAAATTGGCCGCACTCTCCGTATCTCAAAACTCCAGAAGAGCTAGCTAAAGTCATCAAAAAATCTTTCGAGGAACTTAACACATGATTTTCCTGTCTTTTGCGCCAGAATTTAACTTTTCTCGCGCCATTAGGCACTTGCTTACCATCGGCTCCAAGAAACACTCCGCCAAGCTTAAAGAAGAACTGCAAAATCGTTATCAAGGCACCCATGTCCAACTTTTTCATAATGGCCGCACTGCCTTGTCCGAAGCCATCAAAGCTATCGTGCCCAAAGGTAGTCACATCGTCGTCAACGGCCTAACTTGCTACGCTGTTCATCAGGCTGTCAAAGCTGCCGATTGCAACCCCATCTACGTCGACATCAATAGCCAAGACTTCAATTTTGATATCAACCAACTCAGCCTCACCCTCTCGGAGGATCCAAAAATCAAAGCTATCATCATCCAAAATCATCTTGGTCTAGCAGCCGATATCGTATCTATCGAAAAACTAGCCGAAAAATATGGTCTCATCATCATCGAAGATCTCGCCCACTGTGCTGGCTCGCACTACGCCGACGGCAGAGAAATGGGCACCGTTGGTGCCGTTGCCGCTTTATCTTTTGGCAAAAACAAATCCATTGACACTACCGAGGGCGGTGCGCTTGTTATACGTGAGACAGCATCGGCTTTGGGGGTAAAACCTGCTAAAGCGAAGAGTCTTCGTCCTGTGACGACAGGCGAAGTAGGAGGGACCGTTGCCCGTGACGACGGGCCAACGCCCATCCGTTCTTCGCGAAGGCAGGTTTTACCACGAATCGCTGATCGCGCTCGTGATCGCATTTATCCCATCACCGGTTGGTTAATCCGCAAAACTTACGGCATCGGACTCGGTAAAGCCATCGCTTCTTGCGCCTTCAAGACCGGCGCTATCGTTCGTTCTGCCGAAGGCGACGTCAACCCGCGTCTCCGTCCTGCTCACTGGCAGGCCAAACTCGCCCTGCGACAACTTAGAGAATTGAACCAAACTGCCAAAATCCGCGCCCAATTCGCCGCCCAATACGGCTATCCCAAAACCTCATCCATCATCCGCATCCCATTTTTAGTTAGTGGACGCAGTGTGTTGCTAAAAACCCTTCAAACTCACGGCATCCACCTTAACGATTCATGGTACGACATCCCTGTCTCACCCAAACGCTATTATCATAAAGTAGATTTTCCCGAAAAATCTTGCCCAGTTGCCAGTCGCGTTGCCAGCCAAATGCTCAACCTGCCGCTCTTACCGAAGAACAAGCTCAAGCCCGCCCTCGAAATCATCCAGAAAGCGATCTTAACATGAAAACACCCATGATTCTCGAAACCATTACCCCAGAAAAACTCAATAAGTTCATCATCGCCAAACACCCTGAAGCCAATTTCCTGCAATCCAGCAGTTGGGGCAAAGTTTACGAACTTACCGGAGATCAAGTCCATTACCTCGGCCTGATCGAAAACGACAAATTGGTTGGCGTCTGTCTCGCCATTGTTAAACCAGCTAAACGTGGACGTTATCTTGAAATTCCTGGTGGTCCCCTCATCGACTGGGAGAGCTCTAGTCAAGTCAAAGCCACTTTTAAGTCTCTCAAACAGCTCGCTGCCAAAGAAAATTGTGTCTTTATTCGTATCCGACCCAATATTCCAGATACTGCCGAAAATCAAAAGATTCTCAAACAAAATGATCTCCATCCATCCCCCATGCATCTTCATGCGCAGCACACCGTCGTTATTGATCTTACTAGACCCGAAGACCAGCTCCTAGCTGACATGCGCCGTCAGACCCGCTACGAAGTGCGTCGCGCCAGTAAACTTAACATCAAAGTTACCAGCTCATCTGAAACCGCCGCTTTCAAAGAATTCTACCAAGTCCAACTTGCCACCGCTAAGCGTCAAAACTTCATCCCTTCATCTGAAGCTTTTATCATCGCTCAGCACGAAGCCTTCCAAAATCAAGCCAAAATCTACAAGGCCGAACTAGATGGCAAAGCCCTCGCCTATGGCCTAATCCTTCTCCAAGCACCAGAAGCCATCTACCACGAAGCCGCTTCCACCCCAGAAGGCTTACATCTCCCCGGCGCTTACGCTCTGCAGTGGCAAGTTATCCAAGATGCCAAATCCCTAGGTCTCAAACGCTACAATCTTTTCGGTATTGCTCCGCCCGGACAACCGCATCATCGCTATGCAGGCGTTACTACTTTTAAGACTGGCTTCGGCGGCACAGAAGTCAATTATCTACCTGCCCACGATCTCGTTGTCGATCCCGTCAAATATCAAATTACCAAAATGATTGAAATTATGCGCAAAAAAAAGAGGAACCTCTGATGCAAATTATCGATGCCGCTAACCAAAAACAATGGGATGATTTCATCACTAGTCATCCAGAATCTAATTTTCTCCACTCCTGGGCTTGGGGGCAGTTTCACCTCTCGCGTGGCAAAACTATCGTCCGCCGCCTTGCAATTGAAAACGACCAAATCGTAGCTGCTTACACCGGCCAGGTCGAAACCGCCAAACGCGGCCGTTATCTTGCTATTGCCGGCGGTCCTATCCTCGATTGGACCAACCAAGCTCTCGTCAAAACCGTCTTCGATGATATCGCTCAACAGGGCGGGGCAAACCACTGTGTTTTTGTCCGCATCCGCCCCCAGCTCGAAGAAAGTCAAAAATCCGAACAGCTTTTTAAAGATCTTGGGCTCAAACCCGCCCCCATTTACCTTTCTGTCGAATACGCCGGCGTGCTCGATCTGCACAAAACCGAAGAGGAAATTCTCGCTAACGCTTCCCAGCGCCTTCGCCGTGCCATCCGCAAAGCTGGAAAAAACAACATCACCATTTCCACCAGCACTGACCCCAAAGATATCCACGAATTTTATCAAATTCAACTCGAAACTGCCCGCCGCCACGACTTCGTCTCCTTTTCAGAAGATTTTCTCACCAAACAGTTTACCGCTTTCGCCGCCAACAGCCAGGTCAAACTTTATACCGCCAGATACGAAAATCAAATTCTCGCCCAAAATTTCATCATTTTCTACGGCCCAGAAGCTTCTTACCATTACGGCGTCTCCACGCAGCTTGGCACCCAGCTCTCCGGCGCTCCACTCCTGCACATGCAAGCCATGCGCGACGCCCGTGAGCAGGGCATTATCCGCTACAACTTCTGGGGCATTACGGCAGAAGACGATATCAAGCATCGCTTCTACGGTGTCAGCCAATTCAAACGCGGCTTCGGTATCACCGAGCTCAAATATCTCCACGCCCACGACCTTATCCTCAAGCCCGCCCCCTACAAGCTTAATCATCTTATTGAAACTGCCCGCCGCCGCACCCGCCACGTCTAACCAAATTACCCATTGAAAAACCCAACAGCGCCCTATATAATCATAAGCAGTAAAAACTGGAGGTATTCTTGTGAAGATAAAACAACCGGCGAAGCCGCAGAAATCAGCAAAGTCAAAGAAAAAAACTGTAACTAAGCGCAAATATGTCGAAAGCCACTGGGTGATTTTCGCCCTTCAAGGTATTATTGCTCTCCTTGCTGGCGCCTACCTCATGTTCACCAACAACAGTAGCGTCAATCACCTCGTCATTACCGTCGGTTCCGTCCTGATCGGCCTAGCCATCATAGAGGTTTTCAATATTATTATTCGCCGCCGCCGGCAGCACGGTTGGGGTATCCCGCTCGCCGTCGCCATCTTCGAAGCCGCCGTTGGTACCACCATGATTCTCGCCAGTGATCAAAGTCACATTGTCCATATCGCTCTCCTCGCCGGTTACACCCTAGTTCGCGGTGTCGCCTCTATCTTCATTGGTTTTGTCAGCTTCACTAATATGACCAACCGCTTCTTTTGGGTGGCCTGCGGTATGGTCGGCTGTATCATCGCTTTCATTATCTTTGCCGACGCCGGTCTCAGTGAAACTACTTTCGTCAAAATCTTCGGTACTTTCCTCATGGTGCTTGGTCTCACTAATGTCTTCTTTGCTATCCACTCTCGCGACGAACTAAAAAAAGCCAAATAAATGGGCCTGCTCAGTAACCCTACCCGCCAGCTTGAAAAGTATTTTTCTCGCCACCCCAACGTCAAAACTATCGTTGTCGCCGGCTCATTTGGCCGTACCTCCGCTTTTCGCGCTCTCGGTCAAATTCTCGGCCAAGCTTATACTGTCACAATGGGTGTTAACCGCAACATCCCCGACATCCCCGACATTGTCTTACTTGACTTTAATTCTGTATCCAATTTTCCCAATATTACTCCCGACTTCACCGTCATCACCTCTGTTGCGCAAAGTCAAAGCGCAGGTCAAACCTCCGAAGCCAAAGCCTATTTTGACCTCGCCAATCGCTCTCGTCATGTCCTGATTAATCGTGAAGATGTTCCTTCTGAATATGTCAAATTCCTCACCAATTCCAACATCACCACCTACGGTGACGAACTCCCTGCTAACTTCTATTTTGAAAATCTCGACGAAAACCTGCATGGCCAAACCGGTAATTTCGTTAATCCGGAAGGCCAGCGCATCCACGTCCATGTCAATTTACTCGGTGGCCATAACCTTCGTCCTGTCGCCATGGCCGTCGCCATTGCACACTTTTTCGAAGTTCCGCCCGAAAAAATCATTGCCGGTGTCGAAAGTCTCCATCCTCTTCCCGGGCATATGTCCGTCGGTCGCGGCACCAACGGCTCCATTATTATTGACGATAGCGCCGACACTTCCGTCCTCTCCACGCAACTTTCCCTACGCACCATCTACGCGCTCGACGCTCCTTCGCGCATCCTCATCACCGGCCCATTTGACCCAGCCATCACTATAGACAAGAATCTCATCTCTGAAGTCATAATTATCGACCCCAAAGCTCCGCCCCAGCCCGATCCTATTTTCAAAATTTTTGCCACGCAGCTCGACGCTCTCGAATACCTAGCTACTCGCCTTGAACCCGATGGCATAGTTCTTCTCGAGTATCATCTCCCAGACATCACTATTTCCAAAATCCTTTAATTGTGTTAGAATAATCGGAACCTAAGGGGGTGGTTCCTTAAGATTGCTCCAAAATTTTTCAGAAAGGATGTGATAGGATTGTCCGGTCACGTAAAATGGCATCGCGATATGAAGTCAACTCATACGCTGATTGCTCCCCAGATGTCGCCCATCCATTTTCGACTACTGGAACAGCTTTTTAGAGACATCGGCTTCAAGTTCGAAATCATCAAAAAAGTTACTCCCGATGCCATTAATTGTGGCCTGCGCTGCATCAACAATGACATGTGTTATCCGGCAATTCTAACTGCCGGATCTGTAGTTGAAGAAACTCTCAGGCGCGACGCTGATAACCCCGACCAAAACTACGCCATTATTATGACGCAGACTGGCGGCGGTTGCCGCGCTTCGCAGTATGTCAGCGCCATCCGCCTCGCCCTCCAAAAGCAAGGCCGCACCGACATCCCAGTTGTGCCGCTGGCCTTTGTGCCTGGCGGTGATGAAAAGTGGAACCAGTTAGGACTAAAAGTCCGCGATTTAAGACATGCGCTTTACGCAATCTTGCTTGGTGATGTCATGATGACCTACCTGTACCAAACCAGACCGTACGAGGTTAATCCTGGCGAATCTGATGGTTTAGTAGAAAATATCAGCAGACAGCTTTGCGATATCGGGTTCAACGACATGGACGACGATATCTTTATGGATCTCGTTCAAACCATCTCGGACAAGTTCTCGCTCGTCGCAGTTCACGCTGCGCCCAAGCCCAAAATTGGCATCGTCGGTGAAATTTTACTCAAATATCATCCCGACGCCAACAATAATTTGGTCGATATCATCGAAAGCGAAGATTGTGAGGCCGTAGTTACACCGATCATCGACTTTTTCCTCTACTGTTCATCCGGTCCTATCTTCCAGCGTAAGCTTCTGGCTCGTCCTCCGTGGCAGGCCATACTTACCAAATTTCTGGTAGACTTTGCCGAAAAACGCAAAACCATGATCAACGAAATTTGTGGTTTTCACTGGCCCAGCATCTACGATCTGAGTAGAAAGGTTGCAGCTGATGATGATTCCGACGAGATCATCTCCCTCGCCAATTCCATGGGCGAAGGCTGGCTCCTGCCCGCTGAAATCGTAGATCTGATCCAGCATGGTTGTCCGCATGTTATTATCGCCCAGCCATTTGCTTGTCTGGGCAACCATGCCACCGGCGAAGGTACGCGCGCACCAATCACAGAGCGCTACTGGCATTCCCAGATTCTTAGCGTCAACTATGACCCCGGTGCTAGTGCCACTAATCAGTTGAATCGCATCAAGCTTTTCGCTCACGACGCCAAGCAGTATCATGAAAAACATCGAGCAACACCCTAAACAAACCCCCGACTATTGAAAAAATCGGGGGTTTATTTTATGATATAACCCAGTTCTTTAAAAATTTGAAAAAGGAGGGAAAATCCATGAACTCTTGTAGGGTTGGACTCGACATCGGGTCAAC
Organism: Candidatus Saccharimonadota bacterium; assembly: GCA_009783305.1. Taxonomy (GTDB): domain Bacteria; phylum Patescibacteriota; class Saccharimonadia; order Saccharimonadales; family Saccharimonadaceae; genus UBA2834. The sequence continues at coordinate 135,190 of WRHJ01000001.1, read as the reverse complement.
TACTATCAAAATCGTGGTACTCGACGCAGCAGATCAAATTCTGCACAAACGTTACGAGCGTCACGGTGCCGATGTGGGGGCCACCCTGCATCGTCTCATTACCGAGGCCGAGCAGTTGTTCGACGGTATAGAAATTACCGTCAGTATGACCGGTTCCGGCGCCCTATCTCTTAGCGAAGCACTCAGTATTAACTTCATCCAAGAGGTCAACGCGTCCGAACTAGCAATTCGCCGCTTTAGTCCAGAGACTGATACAGTGATTGAGCTCGGCGGCGAAGACGCCAAGGCCATCTTCATCTACCCGGATAAAGTTGGCTACGAGATGAACGACACTTGCGCCGGTGGTACTGGCGCCTTCATTGACCAAATGGCATCTTTGCTCGACACTGATGCCGATGGTCTCGACGCCCTGGCCAAATTGGCCACCAAAACTCACGGTATTGCCAGTCGTTGTGGCGTTTTTGCCAAGTCCGACATTCAGCCCATGATCAACAGTAGTGTTCCGCAATCGGAGATTGCTGCCAGCATCTTCCTGGCTGTTGCCAACCAAGTCATTGGTAACCTAATGAAAGGCAAAAAAGACCGCTGTCATCACGTCACCCTGCTGGGCGGCCCGCTAGCTTTTACTAGCGAGTTGCGTCATGCCTTCAGAAAGCGTCTGCCCGATGCCGAAGTTGTCTGCCCCGAAAATGCCGAATTTTACATCGCATTAGGTGCCGCTTTAGCATCAGAAAAAGCACCGTCCACCTCATTGCATAAAATTCTCGAAAGCATCGAGAAGGCACCAGCTCTCAAGGTTGGCTTGCCGCGCCTCAAACGTCTTTTTGCCGATGAATCAGAACGTGCAAATTTCCGACGCAACCACAAAACCAAAATCGTCCACGCACAAGTCGCGAATCAGGAACCATTGTTCCTGGGCATCGACGCTGGTAGCACCACCTTCAAGGCGGCGCTCATCAACGAAGACAGACAAATTGTCTGGTCACACTACGACTCTAATCGAGGCAATATCAACGAGCGCATTGAGCGTACCAAACGACAGCTTACTGGCTACAATATTGTCCACTCCGTCGCCGTCGGCTACGGCGAAGATCGCATCATCAAAAGCGGACTCGCTAATTCCGGCGAAGTTGAAACCGTCGCCCACCTCACTGCCGCTAAATTCTTGAATCCCAAAGTCGATTTTATTCTCGACATTGGCGGTCAAGACATGAAAGGCATTTGGGTGAAAGACGGTGTAGTCAGCAAGGTTCAACTCAACGAAGCTTGTTCTTCCGGCTGCGGCTCTTTCATCGAAACCTATGCTAAACCACTTGGTCTCACTATGGATCAATTCGATGACCTGGCCTGCAGCAGCACTTCACCAGTAGGATTGGGTACTCGTTGCACAGTCTTCATGAACAGCGGCATCAAGCAAGCTCAAAAAGAGGGCATCCCGCTTTCCGACATTGCTGCCGGGCTGTCCTATTCAGTCGTCCACAATGCACTCTATAAGGTTTTCCGTGTTAATTCTGCCGAAGATCTTGGGCGTAATATCGTTGTACAAGGCGGCACGTTCCTAAATGACAGCATCCTGCGCGCTTTCGAACTGGAAGTCGGCGCAACTGTCATCCGACCTGAAATTGCTGGATTGATGGGAGCTTTTGGCGCCGCACTGCTCGCTCATAAGCGTGCACACAATCCCAAACTCATCCCCAAAATCGTCAGCCACACCGAAGAATTACCCAATCTCTATGAGACCAAGCTCAATCTTCTCGTGAATCGTCACTCAGAAGATTATTGGCCAAGTCACGATGAACCCCTTGCGCCCCATAACATCATCGGTATCCCTTTGGCGCTCAATATGTTCGAAAATTACCCATTCTGGCATGCTTTCTTCAGCTCGCTAGGCTATCGAGTCATACCGTCGCAAATCAGTGACAAGACCACTTACCAAAAAGGCATCGACACCATTTTTAGCGGCATGGTTTGCTATCCGGCAAAACTCTTGCACGGGCACATCATCGATCTCATTGACCGCGGCGTCAAGCGTATTTGGATGCCTCTGATCAAATGGGAGCTGGCCGAAAAAGATCAAAAGAAACATTTCAATTGCCCAGTTGTCATGGGTTACCCCCACGCCGTCAAGCAAAATATGCCGATTATCAAGGCATCTGGAGCCACCATGTTCACCGATCCATTACCTTATGATAAGCCCCGTGCCTTACTCAAGCACCTGATAGCATTGCCGTTCGTAGCCGACCATGATCGTTGGCGCATCAACAGGGCATTCAAAAATGCCCAAGCTGCCGACCGACAGTTCAAACAAGCCATGCACAACGCGGGTAAAACCGCGCTCAAGTACTTGGCCGAACACGATGTACGCGGCATTGTCTTGGCTGGACACCCCTATCATATCGATCCCGAAGTCAACCACGATATCCCCAAGATGTTGAACAGTCTCGGTGTCGCTGTATTGACAGAAGACAGCATCGCGCATTTGACTGAAAATGGCCAACTCAGAGTTTCCAATCAATGGGTTTATCACGCCAGATTATATCGCTCCGCTCGTTTTGTCGCCCAGCATGCCAATTTGGACCTGATCCAGCTCGTATCATTTGGTTGCGGCCTAGATGCTGTCACCAGTGACCAAGTCCAAGAGATTCTGGAAGCCGCTGGCAAAATCTACACCCAGCTCAAAATCGATGAGATGAGTGATAGCCGTCCCGCGCGCATCCGTGCTCGCACCCTCCTGTTCGCGCTTCGCGAACTCAACGCCCTTTAATTCTAAGCCATCTGCACCCGCAGGTGGCTTTTTTTGCATTTTATAAACCGCCCATGCTAAAATAATCCCATGAGGAGTATGGGAGGAAAATGGATAGGGAGGGAGGGCAGTAAAAGAAATGTAATCATATCAACTCTTTGTTTTGCAGTCGCCTTTACGGGAGCCTTTTTTATTGGTAGACACTTACTGAGCGGCGGAAACGCCCTAGACCTCAATACCGACGATCAAGCCACCGGCGGCTACGATATCAGCGTCAATGTCGGCGAGCATATCGTCGTCGAACCAGAGCCTGTATTTATTTCTCTAGCTCTTTTTAATCTTGATTCTGATCAGACGCTAAATATTCCATTGATTGCCATGCCGGGCGGAGCCGTCAGCAACCGCAATATGCAAGTATCAACTTCCACTACCAATCGCTATGGTTATACCCTCATGATCGAAGGTACAGAGGATTTGACCGGTCTAAACGATAGCAATAATATTATTTCTGCTACAACCGGAACTATTGCTGCACCAGAATTATTAGCTGCTGATACGTGGGGGTTCGCCATCAATCGCCGTACTGGAGGATATATCGGCAATGGTTTTAACCTCAGCTATACTCAAGAAACCAGCCGCCCCATTGGTCACAGTGTTACCAAATGGGCTGCAATTCCGGATACTGCTACGCCCATCCGCCGCGTCCAGCGCTCCATCCAAGACGATGTCCTGACGGTCTACTTCGGCGTTGCCGTTGATGTCAATACGCCCCTAGACACCTATGAGGGCACCGTCATCTACACTGCGGTACCCAACGATCCTTCCGACATCCCCCGCACTCTCATCGGTGTTACCGATATGGACCCCATTATGATACCTGTCACCTACGACGGTTCCGGCAACGCCCTCAAAGCCGATTATATGAAAGACGATTGGTACAACTATGGCGCTTGGGATAATGCTGAACCATTTGGTACCGGCCCTGTTGCCGATAAAATGTGGGCCAATGCCGTCACCGTTGCTTCCAACTACTGGGAAGATGTCCAAGACAACGTCTTAGTTGGCGAGATTATCCCTAACTCCGCCATTATCGGTCAATGGGTCTATATTCCGCGCTATCGCTATGATGTTATGCGCCAAAGTCCACTTAATGCTGCCGTCTCGGCTCGAAATTTCACTATCCGTTGGCAGAAAAAAGAGGATCCCAAATACACTCCGTCCGAATATGTCAGTGGCGCCCTTGACGGTCAGCCTTACCAATCCATCGTCACCAATCAAGACGAAAGATGGTACACCCACCCCGCCTTCACCCTCGGTGACTGCGAAGAAGGGCCAAATAACGCCCCGGAGCTCTGCCTCATGGATGACAACGAAGAATATCATATTGAACTTGACGGCATCTGGATGGCAAAAACCGAAATGACTGGCTCGCTCGCCAACCCAACCGTTAAAAACAATGCTGGTATAATCGGAAACCAAAGCATCAATACTTTTTGGGGCGCTACCAGAAATGCACTCAAAACCCAGCATGGTTTCGCTGGATCTAGCGACGTCCGCGGCGCCCGCAATGCTGATTGGGGTGCAGTTGCCTACCTGTCCAGAAGCAGCTATGGCCTTGGGGCCAGAATAACACCTGGAAACTGTGGCACCTCTCCGGTAACCAGTCCAATTGCAACCGTCGCCGAAAGTTCTACCGGCAACATGTATGGTGTTTATGGACTTAGTGGGCGATGTTACGACTGGGTAATGGGCAATTATGGTTCTGGCGGAACAGTAAATACCAGCGGATTCACTAGTTTTCCAGCAACCAATCCAGGATTACGCTATTTGGATCTCGGCTATGATACCCTAGCCAATTGTACATTTGCAATCTGTGGCGGGCACGCTCTATTTGAGACCAGCGGCTGGGACGGAGGCTATGCTGGCTATGGCGCCACTTTCGTAACATCTTCTACCGCATGGTTCAATCGTGGCGGATCATCTTCGCACCCGACCATCCCTTATTATGGAGCTTTTGCTTATGATGCTAGAAACGGTGGCGCAGGAGGAGACGGCAACTATCAAAACGCCTGGCGCGTCATCCAAAGCCGTTTCTAGAGATCTCTTGCATTTTTATGCACTATCATTTATAATACTCACAAAGAGTTTAGCAGGCAGTGTTGATCATGCTGAAAAACACCGCTATAGAACCACAATTTATTAAAGTTTTAATCAGGTATTACATATGCCCACAATCAATCAATTGGTGCGCAAGCCTCGTAAGTCTGCGCCCAAAAAGTCCAAAGCCCCTGCGCTTGGCACTATCCAAAACACATTAAAGACTCGGTATTATGACCAGGCCGCTCCTCTAAAGCGCGGCGTTTGCGTCAAAGTTACCACCAAGACCCCAAAGAAGCCAAACTCGGCTCTCCGCAAGGTCGCCCGCGTTCGCCTCACTAACGGCCAAGAAGTCTGGGCCTATATTGGTGGCGAAGGCCACAACCTCCAAGAGCATGCCGTTGTATTAGTTCGCGGTGGCCGCGTTCCGGATCTTCCGGGTGTCCGCTACCACATTGTCCGCGGTACCCTCGATCTACAGGGTGTTCAAGGTCGCAAACAGGGCCGCAGTAAATACGGCACCAAAAAGGAAGGGAAATAATCATGCCACGCAAAGTTACCGTATCACTCCAGCGCAAGGTTAATCCTGACCGCAAATATCAGAGTGTTCTTATCCAGCGCCTCATCAACAAATCCATGCTTAGCGGCAAAAAACTGGTCGCCGAACGCGCCGTTTACTCTGCCGTCGAAGGTGCTGCCAAGAAACTTGACAGCGAAAACCCAGTAGAAGTTTTCGAAAAAGCTCTCAAAAACATCAGCCCCAACTTCGAGGTCAAATCTCGTCGTGTCGGTGGCGCCAACTATCAGATTCCGTTTCCGATCAGCGGTCATCGCCAACTGCACTTCGCTTTCAGCTGGCTGGTCCAAGCTGCCCGTGATCGCAAAGGCATGCCCTACACTAAGCGCCTAGAGCTTGAAATTATCGACGCTTACAACGAAACCGGTGCCGCCTTCAAGAAAAAGGAAGATACCCACCGCATGGCTGAAGCCAACCGCGCTTTCGCCCACTTCGCTCGCGTCTAAAATATCTACAAAAAATACCTCAGCAACGGGGTATTTTTTTGCCCCCAATAAATTACCTATTGACATTTTAGACAATCTATGATACAATAAGAAGACAGTACCTTTAAAATCAGCGTATACAAGAGAAGGGGGCGTTAATATGAACGCGAAGGAAAAAAATGTTACTGTAGTAGAACTGTTAAATGAGTATGACCGTAAGACGCCCGACCAACATGATGTCGAGAAGCTCGCAGCCGTAGCACAAGAGATCTATGTCGACCTTTACGGCTGGTTGAGGAATAACCTGCCCAACTATCGCAAGCCGTCAGAGTGGATTTTCGGCCCCCTGGAGGTTTATATGAGCGATCACCCCATGGCCTATAGTTATCACGCCATCCGAAATTCCAGAGTGTGTAATCAGCAAAGCCAATATCACTTCCCTCAGCCCAAAGCCGCCCACATTGGCATCTTCTCCCAAGATTCGATTATCGAACAGCTCACCGGCGCGATTAATCAACGGCTGAAAACCACCGATTACGAAGTTTGCCCCATCACCATAAAAGCCAGACTTGGCGAGATTCGCGGGGGTGAATACGACACTCCAGCCTTCTATTTTGGAGACGACCCGCCGTCAAAATGGCATTGGCGCTTCAATCGCAAATCCCCAATTAGGGATGTCACCATGCTAACGCTGAAGAGAAAAGGATAAACGGCGGAGCGAAAAGCTCCGCTTTTTTCTGCTATAATATAAGCATATGGGAGAAAAACTTGATCTACATGCTACCAACCCCAGCAGGGAAGAACTATTAAAGTACGAAAACATACCAAGCGAACTTGAAGAGTTCAATTATTTTGACGATAGCCTCAAAAAACGCGAAGCCGAAAAAGAAGACTTTCTAGAAGGCAAAAGTTACCTGCCGAATTACGATTATCCGCGTCTCAGTCGACTTTATGATGGTTTTATGACTGGCAATATGCGTCCTATGACTCACGAAAAAGAATATGAGAATTTACTGAATATGAAGGGGCAAATCTACAAAGCAGTTCAAGAGTTGGAGATTGCCGCCGAAAATGAAGATATCAATAGCGCCGAGTATAAACTATACGCCGACTTCCAAGAACGCCGGTATATGCAGATTTTGTTAGTAGAGGAAGCCGAAAAACTAAGAATGAACAATAGTACTGAAAATCGCACCAAATTCATGGAAACCAACCAGCGGTTGTTCGGTGCCTTTAATCCCGAATATTTCAGGGACATCTTGGACGGCACCAACACAAGAATTTTCGACTCAGAAATGATCGGCAATCTAGGCGACATTGTTAAGGAAAGATACCGGGCGGAGCTCTCTACTGTACCAGACACTACAGACGATGTCTATTATGACGCCCAGCAAGTCGCCGACACTATGAACCAAGCTTTCCAAGCCGACGGTCTCGCCGAAAAAGGTTGGACCGCCGAGATTCACCCCACTAAAACCATTGTCGCCGTCAACAAGGTAGATAAAAAATTGTACTTGCCTCGTAACACTCGGCGCAATGCGTCGGAGCTGAAACGATTGATGGTGCACGAAATTGGCACACACGCGATTCGGGCCGAAAACGGACTTGAAACTGGACAAAAGATACTAGAATTCGGCACAGCCAATTATGCCGACGCCGAAGAAGGACTGGGCGTCATCATGGAATGTGCCGTGGCTGGAAATTTTGATAATGCCTCCATTGATCGTGCTGAAGAAAGATATATTGTAGCCGGATTTGCTTTAGGTGCCGACGGCAAAACTCCCCGCGATGCTCGCAATACTTTCGAAATCAGCTGGCCGATTATTGCCCAGCGCCTCGCCAAAGGTGGTGAAATCACTGACAAAATCAGAGAAACTGCCCGCACCAGAACCTACAACCACATCGAAAATGCCTTCCGCGGCACCGATATGTACATGCAGGGCATCATCTACTCCAAACTTCAAATCTACTACGAAGGACTAGTCGACAACATGAAATATTTCTCCGGCCACGCCGACGATCTAGAAGGCGCGCTCGATCGCGCCATGATTGGCAAATACAACCATACTTCCAATGACGAATACCACACTATCGAGAAGCTGCTAAATGGCTAAACGCGCTCTGATTTATCAAATCTACCCAGCGTCTTTTGGTGACCTCAAATTCATCGCCAGCAAAATCCCCGAAATTGCCGAAAATATCGGGCCGGACTATATCTGGCTCAATCCATTTTTCAAAAGTCCTTGGTGGGAAGGCGGGTACGACGTTGCCGATTACGAAGCCATCGACCCTCGCTTCGGCACCATGACTGATTTTAAAGCGCTTCTCAAAGTAGCCAAACAATACAAAATTAAAATTCTTCTCGACCTCGTCCTCAATCATACTTCCGACCAGCACGAGTGGTTCCAGAAATCTCGCTATCGCGATCCTTGGTATTCTGATTACTATGTTTGGCTAGACAAACAACTTAACTGGCAATCCTTCTTCGGCGGCCCCGCCTTCAAATATGACCAGATTCGTGGCCAGTACTACCTCCACCTCTTCCATAAATCCCAGCCCGACCTCAACTTCAGCAATCCTCGTGTCATCAAAGAATTTCAAAAAATCATCAAATTCTGGGCCGATCTAGGCGTCGCCGGCTTCCGCGTCGACTCGGCTAATGTCCTTTCCGAATCCAAATTTGTCCGCGGTTATCTCCCCCGCGTACCTGGCTTTTTCAATTATTTCCAAACTCAAAGCACCGTCAAAGTTCTCAATCAACTCTTCTCCGGCAAGATGCACCTATTCAACCTTGCCGAACCAGTTGGCGGCGATTTCCTCAGCCGTCGCAAATTCCAACAGCTCACCTGCCGCGCCTTTGACGCCTCATTTAACATTGGTATCCTTGATGCTGCCGATACTCGTTTTTCGGACAAGAGCCATCCTCTCCCCCTCGACTACAAAAGATGGTTCAAAAAACTCGCCACTTGGACTCCTGAACCCAAACTTTCTTTTGCTCTCGAATCCCACGACACCCCGCGTGCCCCATCTCGCTTCAAGGCCGACCCCAAAGTCCTAGCTATGTTGCAGTTCCTCCTGCCCAGTAACTACCCCTGCGTCTATCAAGGACAAGAAATCGGCACTCCTAACCCCAAGCTAGGCGATAAAATTGAAGATTATCCTGGTGTCCAGTCCCGTTCGATCTATCGCCAACTCCTCAACGACGGCAAAACTGAAAAAGCTGCCATGCAGGTCATCCAACAAGTTTCACGCGATAACGCTCGTCAACCACTCGACTGGAAGGCATATGTCTCGCAAACCAGCGACCCAAAATCTGTTCTCAACTTTTATAAAGCCATCACCGAGCTTTGGCGCACCGATCCAGTCATCAACCATGGAAAACTTAAAGTCAAAAAAATCACCAAATCTGGTATCTTCGATTTCGAACGCCGCTACGGCAACCAAACTTATCGCATCCACCTCGATTTTTCATCCAAAACCAAATCCATCCTCACGGACTCCATCGGTAATATTATCCTATCATCGTAAAGTCAATCAAGGTTTGAAATTTCGAGTGTCGTAATGCCAATATTCATTAACATACTGAGAAAATCCAAATCTTGTCGAATTAGCTTTTAACCACCTATACATAGCGGTATTGCACGGACCTTTCGCGGGGCCATTATTGCAAGATCTCGTAAAATCAATAGCAGTGCCAGATTGGTGATTAGAATAACCAGGAGGCGCCATCATTTTAGAATCTTTGTTGCATATCCGATCCACTTTTCCAGTCAATCGTTGAGCGTTTAATCTATCTTTTTGGCTGCTGCTTAAATTGCAGTTATCTCTCTGCCACTCAAATGAACGAAAAGTACTGCCCGCTGTCAAAGTAATACCATCGGCCTTTGCTGCTGCCGCCATAGAATAGACCGCTCCCGCCACGCGCGAATTCAATACGGCCTTGCCCGATAGATTAGTTTTTCCAGCCTTTTGTAAAACCGCCATATAGCCGGCAGTAGTTGTAGAAGATAAGTTAGGTATAGAACACATGCGGTAAAAAGTTCTTACACCGTTGTTCCAACCATCATGCACACCTAAGTCAACTGTTCGTGGATCGCAAGCTATATTGCTAGAATCAGCTTTAGGATTTCCAATCGGTAAACTCGTTTCTGAACCAGGAGGCAACGTTCCTCCGTCCCCAGGCGGAGTTGGGCTTGGACCCGGACTCGGTGGTTTTGGTTGCAATGACTCCCACTCTCCAGGGGGACAATCCCCCGCAGGTGTTCCTCCAGTTGGGTCTTCAAAACTTATCACTCCCGGCAACAGCCACCCTAAAAGCAGCCACAGCAAAGCCCAGAATAAAATGCCAATTACGATATTGAATATACGACTCTTTGCCTTTGCGACCTGCGATTCGTTATCTCGGGAAGTCAACCACTGTATCCCGCTAATCACGATCCCAATCGTTGCCAATACCCCCACCCCCATAGTCATAATATCCAATATTATTCCTAATATGCCCCACAATCCTTCGCCGCGGCACCAAGTACCAGGTAAAATAGACGCACATTCTTCCGGCTTCACCGCTGGCGCACACGCTGCAGATACCGGTATACTCACCATCAAAGCCGCCCCAATCACAACCACCAGGTAAGCCCAAAACCGCTTTTTCATTTTATAATCTCCACGCAAGCACGTATTGCGTTATTTTCTCCATTACGAAAGAATAATATGTCACCATCACGACGCAATTCAAATACAGATTTCACTGCATCCGAATCCATCGATTCGTCATTGATTGACAATGAGGTTTGGGTTATCACCAATATCCCACTTCGATTTTCAAACGTTCCCCCCTCTATCACTCTCGCCTCCGTATCGGGCAGCCAAACATAGGTTGCATCATCCCTATATTCCATCTCCAAACCATCATTACAAGCCCAAAATCCTGTAATGTTGCCTTGATATAATTCTGGATTTTCCGCATCGTCGCTGCTCTGTCCAATGATAATCAGTAAAACCAGCACTACCACCAAGACCACAATTAAACCCCCAATTATAAACCACCGTTTATCAATAAATTTCTTTTCGACCGAATTAGTGCGCACATTGTTTTTCTCGGATGTTTCATTGCCACGCACCTGCGACATGAAATCTTGTTCAAAGCCACTTTCCATTTCCGTCATCACTCCAATAATACCATAAAATCCTCATGTTTCCTCCAGTTTCCTTTGCACAAAACCCACACCTATGTTAAAATCACGACAGCGATATTTTTATTGTCAAAAAACTACCAAAAAGGAGCATAACCATTATGTCTGCGCAAGAAGTCACAGACCTATCAAAATTCAGGAACATAGGCATCATTGCCCACATTGATGCCGGCAAGACCACCACGTCAGAGGCTATTCTGTACCGCACCGGTTTAAAACACAAGATCGGCGAAGTGCACGAAGGCGAAACCACCACTGACTGGATGGAACAAGAACGCGAGCGCGGCATTACTATTACCTCTGCTGCCGTCACCGCTCACTGGAAAGACCACAAAATCAACATCATCGACACCCCAGGCCATATTGACTTTACCGCCGAAGTGGAGCGCTCCCTCCGCGTGCTAGACGGTGCGGTCACCGTTTTCGACGGTAAAATGGGCGTCGAGGCTCAATCTGAAACCGTCTGGCGCCAAGCTAACAAATATGGCGTGCCGCGTATCTGCTTTATCAATAAGATCAATCAAATCGGCGGCGATTTCTATCGTTCGCTCGAGAGCATCCATAAACGCCTAACTCGCGACGCTTTCCCTGTGCATCTTCCCATTGGCTTCGAAAAAGACATCAACGGCGTCATTGATCTCATCACTATGAAAAGTTACACCTACAAGGAATTCACAGACCATGAGCTCATCGTGGGCGAAATTCCGGCTGATATGCTCGAAAAGGCCAAAAATGCCCGCTCCATGCTCGTAGAAGAAGCTGTTCAGGCCGATGAAGCTCTCCTTGAAAAGTTTTTCGATAAAGGCGAAGAATCTATCACCGAAGAAGAACTCAAAACCGCCCTACGCAAGCGCGTCCTTGACGGCGACTTCTTCCTAGTTACCGGCGGCGACGGCCGCGGCGTAATTGTCGAAAAAGTCCTTGACCTCGTAATCGATTTCTTGCCCAGTCCTCTGGACATCCCCAATATTCTCGGCAAGAACCCCAAAAACGGCGAAGATATTGTCCGCCACCCGGATGTCAAAGAACCGCTCACGGCCCTAGCCTTCAAACTTGCCACTGATCCGTTCGTCGGCAAACTCATCTTCATCCGTGTCTATTCCGGTAAACTCCAATCTGGCAGTTACGTCATGAACGCTACCACTGGCGAAAAAGAACGCGTCGGCCGCCTAGTTCGGATGTTCGCCGACAAACGCGAGGAGATTCAAGAGATTTCCGCTGGCGATATTGCCGCCGTGGTCGGGCTAAAAGATACCACCACCGGCACCACCATCTGTGATCCAGCTAATCCAATTTTACTAGAGAGCATTGATTTCCCAGATCCTCCAGTTTCCATTGCTGTCGAGCCCAAATCTAAAGCTGATCAAGAAAAAATGGGCATCGGCCTTGGTCGTCTCGCTGAGGAAGACCCCACTTTCCGCATGCATACTGACGACGAAACTGGTCAGACTATCATCTCTGGTATGGGTGAACTCCACCTCGAAATCATCATTGACCGTCTAAAACGCGAATTCAGCGTTGAAGCCAACACTGGCGAACCCCAGGTTGCCTATCGTGAAACTATTCGCGGCACCTCCGAAGCTCAAGGCAAGCACATCAAACAATCCGGCGGCCGCGGCCAATACGGCGATGTCTATGTCCGCTTCGAATCCAATCCTGGCAAAGGATTTGAATTCATTGATCAAATCAAAGGTGGCGTTGTGCCTCTTGAATACCGCAAACCAGTCATGCAGGGCATCAAAGAAACTCTCGAAGGCGGTGTTATCGCCGGTTATCCAGTGATTGATGTCAAGGCCACCCTCTACGATGGTTCTTATCACGACGTCGACTCATCCGAACTCGCTTTCCACCTTGCCGGTGCTCTCGCTACTCGCGAAGGTATCAAGCGCGCCAAACCTGTCCTGCTTGAGCCAGTTATGAAAGTCGAAATCACCACCCCAGAAGAATTCATGGGCGATGTCATCGGCGACCTCAACTCTCGCCGTGGCCGCATCGACGCCATGGAAGATCTCCAAGGTGGCGCCAAGCTCGTTCGTGGCTTTGTCCCGCTAGCCAATATGTTTGGTTATACTTCAGATCTTCGTGGTATGTCTCAAGGCCGTGCTGCTTCCACCATGGAACTCCACGCTTACGAGGAAGTCCCACCGAATATTGCCGAAGAAATCATTGCTACCCGTAATTCCAAATAAAAAAATAAACCCCCTTTACAAGGGGGTTTTACGGTACTATAAACCGAAATATTTTTGCCCGATCATTTCATTTACATATGTCGTCAATGCCGCTTGAGCTTCCTTGGATTTCACCATAATCGCATTACGCTCGCTCGTCAACGATTCCATATAGGCTTTATGCTCTTCGAGTAGCTTACGGTATTGGTTTATCGTGATTTCAGCTTCATGCAATTCCTGATCAATCTGCTTCCAGCGATCCGCTATTTCATGCTCTGCATCTTCAACAGCCAACGTCAGAGCTTCAATCTTGCGCCGTGCCGCCAACATTACTTCCTTATTCAGCCGTTCATCATCCACGCCGAGATCCTTCTTAAACAACGTCACCAGGACATTATCCTGATTCAGCAGCAATAACCACGTACCAGTTACAAGGAGTCTAATAATCTTCTTGTCCTGGCCTGGACCTCTATAAATTTCTTCCGCGTACTCAGCCATCGCCTGTAAATCTTTATCAATTTTTTCTTTATTCATGGCGACATAGCTAGCAACGTTTGTCCGTCCCTCACGATCCGCAATCCGTTCTGCGTACCTAGACATTGCATGGTCAGTTATAGCTTTAAGTTGCACATTATTCACTCCCCCTTCATTTAATGATAATTCTATTATATAACATATACAGCATCATGTCCATAACCTTAAAACACTTTACATCATCCCAAATCTCATATACAATATCCACATATGACTATGGAGCTGGTTATTATTAGTGCTCCAGCATTTATAAAACAATAAGGAGAAAAAATGGCCAATTTTGACCGTTCCAAGCCTCACGTAAACGTAGGCACCATGGGTCATGTCGATCACGGCAAGACCACTCTCACCGCTGCTATCACAGCAGTTTTAGCAAAGAAACTTCCATCTGAAGTAAATAAGCCCGTCGCTTATGACCAGATTGACAACGCTCCAGAAGAAAAGGCGCGTGGTATTACCATCGCCACCTCTCACCAAGAATATGAATCTAGCAAGCGCCACTACGCACACGTCGACATGCCTGGCCACGCCGACTACGTCAAGAACATGATTACCGGTGCTGCCCAAATCGATGGCGCTATCCTCGTGGTTGCCGCCAATGATGGTCCGTTGCCCCAAACCCGCGAGCACGTGCTCTTGGCTCACCAGGTGAACGTACCAAAAATCGTCGTTTTCTTGAACAAAATGGATCTTGCTGATCCCGAACTCGTCGAACTCGTCGAGATGGACATCCGCGAACTTTTGACCAAATACGGTTACGACGGCGACAATGCTCCTATCATCAAAGGTAGCGCTACCAAGGCTCTTGAAGGCGATGCTGATTCCGAAAAAGCTATCATGGATCTCGTCGAAGCTATCGACGAGTGGGTCGAAGAACCTACTCGCGAACTTGACAAGCCCTTCTTGATGCCAGTCGAAGACGTCTTCAGCATCAAAGGCCGTGGCACTGTTGCTACTGGTCGCATCGAACAGGGCATTATCAAGCTCAACGACGAAGTTGAAATTGTTGGTCTTAAAGACACCACCAAGTCAGTTGTCACCGGCATCGAAGCCTTCAAAAAGACTCTCGACGAAGGTCGCGCTGGCGACAACGCCGGCCTCTTGCTTCGCGGTATTGAACGCGACGACATTGAGCGCGGTCAGGTGATTGCCAAACCCGGCAGCATTACCCCGCACACCGAATTTGAAGCCGAAGTCTACATCCTCAAGAAAGAGGAAGGTGGCCGTCATACGCCATTTGCAAAGGGCTACAAGCCTCAATTCTACTTCCGCACTACGGACGTAACTGGCGAAGTTGAACTTCCAGCTGGCAAAGAAATTGTCATGCCTGGCGACACCATCAGCTTCGAAGTCAAGCTATTGGCTCCCATCGCCATGAACAACAATGACCGCTTTGCTATCCGCGAAGGTGGCAAAACCGTTGGTTCAGGCGTCGTTACCAAGATTGTCAAATAATCTTATAGCGTAGTCACCGAAAAAGATCCCCACCAAGGGATCTTTTTCTTGTAGCTGCTCTCGCGCCATGCTACTCTTTACAAAAGGAGATATTCTATGAGCACAAAAAACAATTCAAATGCATCTGAAGTTTTCGCATCCAATGTTTTTACCAGTAAAGTCATGGAACAGTATCTTTCAAAAGATAATTGTCAAAAATTAAACAGAATCATTAGTCAAGGGCTTGAACTTGATCGCCATCTAGCAAAAGACGTAGCAGAGGCCATGAAGAATTGGAGCGTAGATCGCGGCGCCACTCATTATGCGCATTGGTTCGTTCCGCTCAGTGGTATGACTGCCGAGAAACATAACAGCTTCCTTATACCACGCAACAATGGAGGTGTAGAATTAAAATTACCGCTCAAATCCCTAATCACCGGTGAAGAATCCGACGCCTCATCCTTTCCATCTGGCGGATTAAGATCTACCTTCGAAGCCAGAGGTATTACCAAGTGGGATTATACCTCCCCAGCGTTCCTCAAAGAAGACGACTCCGGCATAGTCCTCTGTATCCCCACTACATTTACATCACATAACGGCATATCACTAGACAAAAAACAACCCCTTATGAGTTCCTGCAAAGCCCTTAACGCGGCCGGGTTAGAGATTCTGGAACTATTTGGTGACACTTCGTCCACCTCCGTGTCCGCAATGGTCGGTGCCGAACAGGAATATTTTCTGATTGACCAAGAAATGTTTCGCCAACGGAAGGACCTAGTATTAACCGGACGTACCCTATTCGGATCAAATACTGCTAAAACTCAGGATATGGAAAACCACTATTTGGGATCTTTGGACGAAAAAGTCGCGATTTTTATGTCAGAAGTAGACCAAGCCTTATGGAAGTTAGGCATCTTGTCCAAAACTAAACACAATGAATCCGCTCCGCGCCAATACGAATTAGCTCCATTTTTCGAAGAAGTAAACCTGGCCTGCGATCACAACCAGCTCACAATGGAAATTCTGAAAAGAGTTGCTCGCAAGAACGGCTTTGAGTGCCTATTGCATGAAAAACCCTTCCGTAATATCAATGGTTCCGGCAAACACAATAACTGGTCCATCCGGACTGACACCGGGATCAACCTAGTTTCACCCGGTAAAACCACAGCTGAAAATGCCAGATTTCTGACCATTTTATGCGCCGTCTTGACTGGCATCAACAAACATAAAGATCTTCTTAAGGCATCCGTCATGACTGCCAGCAACGACCATCGGCTTTCCGGATTTGAAGCCCCGCCAGCCATTGTCTCCGTATACTTAGGCGACCAACTCACCAAGTTCATTGAAACCTTCATCGATCATCCAAACCGCAAAAATGTGTCTATGGAAGATTTTAAATTGCCTCGCTTGGGCACACGCGGCACCGACCGTAATCGCACCTCACCCATGGCATTTTTGGGCAATCGCTTTGAATTCCGCATGCTTGGCTCCGCCTCGTCCATGGCAGTTTGTAACACGGTGCTCAACACTATCGTCGCAGACGAAATTTTCAACATTACCTCTCAGTTAAAAAATTCAAAAAACTTTTATCAAGACTTATACAAAATATTAGCCAAAAACTTCAAAGCTCACTTCAATATAATTTATAACGGCAACGGCTACTCCGACGAATGGGGCCAGGAGGCCGAAGCTCGCGGCATTTCCAGCGTCAACAACGCTCCAGAATCCTTCCGCGCCTTTATTGCGCCAGCCAGTGTTAAATTGCTAAGTAAGTACAGCGTCTACAACGAAAACGAATTATTGGCTAGGTACAAGATTAAAACTGATAAATACATCAAATGGGCCAAAATCGAAACCAGAACCTTGCTAGAAATCGTTCATAGTCAGATTCTCCCCGCTTGCATGAAATATTCTGGATTTTTAGCGAACAATATCAACGCTCTCAAGCAAGTCGATGCTAGCGTGTACGCCGAAACTCACGTGCTAAAGAAAATCGTCAAAAACGTTGACAACTTGTATAAAAACAGCGAAATTCTCCAAAAAAATCTCGACCAATCTAACGAAATTAGCGACTTATACAAAAAAGCTAAATTTTTCCACGAAATTGTCTTGGACAATATGCGTTCAGCCAGAGATAATATTGATGATTTAGAGAAAATTGTCGATCGCAATCTCTGGGGCATACCAACCTATACGGATATTCTCCATAGAGATTAAGATAAGATGATATAATACGGTTATGCATTTGCATCAGTTATTACTCGGCAAGGCCAAAAAAACCAAAGAGCGCAACCAAAATCTCACCGAACGCCGCTTAAAAACCCTCTCCAAACTTCCTATGCGCGAATTGATCGAAAAATTCGATATCACTTTTTCTAGCACCACTAAAGAACCCGAAGGACTTTCCTGGCAGGATGTCAATCAAAAAGCTGAACGCTTCGGACCCAACGAAATTACCCTCACTTCTAAAGAGACCACTATGACTCGCATCGTCGACGCCATTGTCAATCCGTTTAATATTGTTCTTTTTATTATCGCCATTGTTTCCTATACCGCCGACAAGCTCAGCTATGGAGAAGTTGACTGGACCACCATCATCATGATTATGGCCATGATTTTGATTTCCAGTATTGTCTCGTTCGTTCAAGGCGAGCGCAGTTCGCGTGCTGCCGCTAAGTTAGCATCTATGGTCAACAACACCGCCAGCGTTTACCGCAGCGGCGAAGTTCAAGAACTGCCGCTGGCTGATTTAGTACCTGGCGACATTGTAAAACTTTCCGCCGGCGACATGGTGCCGGCTGATATCCGCTTTTTATCCACTAAAGACACCTTTATAGCCCAAGCTGCCCTCACTGGCGAATCCGAACCCGTCGAAAAATTTGCCCATGCTCGCCCCGAATCCAACTCTAGTCTGACCGACTCCAAAAACCTCGGCTTCATGGGCACAAACGTTATATCCGGAAGCGCCACTGCCGTAGTCCTTACCACTGGCAACAACACCTATTTTGGCTCTATGGCCAAAACTCTCAGCGGTAAGACCAAAAATTCCTTCGAACGCGGCGTCGCCAGCGTCAGCCGCCTGCTCATCGTTATGGTCGTTGTTATGGTGCCGCTCGTTTTCGTGCTCAACGGCGTCCTCAAAGCTGACTGGACCTCATCTTTACTCTTTGCTGTTTCCGTAGCCGTCGGCCTCACTCCAGAAATGTTGCCAGTCATCATGACCACTACACTGGCCACTGGCGCCGTCACTATGAGTAAGCATAAAGTTATTGTAAAGCAACTCGGCGCTATCCAAACCTTCGGCGAAATGGACATTTTAGCTACCGACAAAACTGGTACTCTCACCGAAGATAAAATTATTCTTGAAGAATACCTTGATATTCACGGCAAATCCAACACTCATGTTCTCGAATTTGCTTATCTCAACGCCTATTTCCAAACTGGGCTAAAAGGACTACTCGATATCGCTGTTATCAAGCGAGCCGAAAAAAATGGCCACTCCTCCCTTATAGCCGAGTATACTGTTGTTGACGAAATTCCTTTTGATTTTACTCGCCGCCGGCTCAGCGTTGTTCTCAGAGGTAAGGGTCGTACCAGAATTCTCATCACCAAGGGCGCCGTCGAAGAAATGTTAGACATCTGCTCTCGCGTCGAAATCAACGGCAAAATTCAGCCGCTTACCGACGAATACCGCAAAATCGCCATGAAGACCTACGAAAAATACAACCATGACGGCCTCCGTATGCTCGCCCTAGCTGAAAAACCTCTACACGGTTTTAGTTCCAAGAAATTTGGCGTCAAAGACGAAGCTGATCTCATCTTGACTGGTTTTGTCGGCTTCCTCGATCCCCCCAAAGAATCAGCCCGCGAAGCCCTTTCCAGCCTCAAGGCCGCTGGCATCAAAGTCGTCGTCATGACCGGCGATTCTTTAGGGGTAGCGTCTTACGTCTGCAAAGACGTTGGTATTGACCCCAATAACGCTCTTTCTGGTCAAGAGGTCTCAGCTATGGAAGATGAAGCACTCAAGCCCGCTGTCAAAGATTGCCAGTTGTTCTACAAGCTATCTCCTGCCGAAAAAGAGCGCTTGGTGCGTATCCTCCAAGAAGACGGGCATACCGTTGGCTATATGGGCGACGGCATTAATGACGCTCCGCCTCTTCATCAAGCCGACGTCGGCATATCCGTCGATACCGCCGTCGATATCGCCAAAGAGACTGCCGAAATCATCTTGCTCAAAAAAGATCTTACAGTCCTAGAGGAAGGTGTCATTGAAGGCCGTCGTACCTTCGGCAACGTCAACAAATATATCAAGCTTGCCGTTTCTGGCAATTTTGGCAATATGTTCTCTGTTTTGTTCGCCTCAGCCTTCTTGCCGTTCTTGCCTATGCTGCCAATTCAAATTCTCACCCAAAATCTACTCGCCGATTTTTCAGTTCTAGGCTTGCCCCTAGACAATGTCGACAAAGAATATTTAAAGAAGCCGCGCAAATGGTCTCCTCGCTCCATTACCACCTTCATGATCTTTGCCGGCATCACTTCTTCAATTTTTGATATCTTGTGCTTTGGCGTCCTCTGGTTCATCTTCGGCTTTAATACCACGGATACCATACCTCTTTTCTGGGCCGGTTGGTTTATATTTGGATCACTCTCACAAATTCTCATCATCCATGTCGCACGCACTGGGAAAATCCCATTTCTGCAATCTCGCCCCTCTATCCCCCTTATTGCCTCGACTTTCTCAGTAGGTGCCGTCGCTCTACTCATTGCGTTTTCGCCAGCCGCCGCCTCTATAAATATGGGTACTTTACCAATTATATTTCTTATACCTCTAGCTATCCTCCTTATTGGGTATTTCTTAGCCGTCCAATTGGTCAAAGTCATTTACAAAAAGTTCTTTCACGAGTGGCTCTAGCCCCCTATTGACTTTTAAGCATAAGTGTGCTACAATGGAAGTATAAACTATTAACAAAATTGCCCCGAGAACTGCCAATAACAGGTTACGGGGACGCACAAAGGAATAAAAATCATGGCAGAAGCCAAAACCAACAAGGATGCCGGCCTGAAAATCCGCATCCGCTTAAAGGCCTACGATCACCGCATTATTGATCAAAGCGCTAAACAAATCGTTGATGCCGCTATTCGCACCGGCGCTACTGTTAGTGGTCCCGTACCACTTCCCACTAAGCGCTCTACTTTCACCGTCGTCAAAAGCCCGCACGTCTATAAGACTGGCGGCGAAGCCTTCGAGATGAAAATCCACAAACGCTTGATTGACGTTCTCAACGCCACCCCCAAAACCATTGACAGCTTGCAAAACCTCTCTCTCCCCGCTGGCGTTGACGCCGAAATCAAAATGTAGATAATTCAATTTAAGCGGTTGACAAAAACCTAAAAATCAGTATACAATATACGAAACCAAAACTGGAGGCGATAGCCTCCGGTTTAGTATTTTTAAAACCAGTTTGAAAAGGAGGACTCTCGCTATGCCAAATGTATATATCGTGTTGTTCAAGCGGAAAAATTAAGTCAGGAAGATCAGCGTCGTAGAGATGGGATTTGCAGAAACGGAGTAAATAAACCATGAAAAGAAAATTATCCGCGGCAATAATAATATTCCTACTTATAGCCATCCTTGCGGGCTGTAACTCTATTGACCCCAACGACGACGTCGTCAAACCAGTTCACCAAGATGTTGAAAAAGTCGATCGCACCATTGGGTTCGTGATGATTGCTAAAAGTGAGGGCGGATACTACACGGTCTTTCGAGAAAAATTGACTGGGTATATGTATATCGCCTACAACAGCATGGGCAATGCTACGGGGACTTATATTGACGGCCTTACCGGCCTAGCTCCACTCTATGATCCCGAAGACGGCAGGCCTCTTTCCTGGGAAAAATATCAAAATCTCATTTCAAACTGAGACACATTTAAAAGGCGAGGAATATTCTTCGCTTTTTTCCTGTTGACCGGAGGGGACTACTTGTGGTAAAATACGGGAGTAATTTTTATAAAACAACAATCACACTGACGCAAGGGATAGGCCGACCCCAGGAACCACCCACAAGTCAAGTGATTTTAATGGGAAAAGGAAACAGATGAAAGTCATCCTCGGCACCAAAATTGGTATGACCCAGATCATCGGCAAAGATGGTGTAGTTACCCCTGTAACTATCCTCCAAGCCGGCCCCTGCACTGTGACTCAGACTAAATCCATCGATACTGATGGGTATAGCGCCGTGCAAGTAGCATTTGATCAGGGTAAAAATCTGAGCAAGGCCGTGACCGGACACGTCAAAAAATCCGGTAAAGAGATAAAACCAAAGTATATCCGCGAGTTTCGTGTCGACGAAGTTCCAGAGGAAGTTATTTTAGGCAGCGAATTCACCGTTGCCAATTTTGAACTTGGCGACAAAGTAGAAGTCACTGGCATCAGCAAAGGTAAAGGCTTCGCCGGTACCATCAAACGTCATAATTTCAATGAATCACGCAACACCCATGGCTTCAAAGGACATATCCGCGAAGTCGGCTCTATCGGATCAATGTATCCCCAAAAAGTCTTCAAGGGAAAGAAAATGCCTGGACGCATGGGCCACGATCAAGTTACTGTCAAAAATCTCGTCGTTGCTTATATCAACGCCGAAAACAACCTGCTTGGCCTCAGAGGCGCCGTACCCGGTCCCAAAAAGGGCTTAATTGTCGTAAGGGGGAAGGAGTAAGCTATGACAGACGTAAAACTGAATAAAAAAATCTTCAGCGTAGAAACCGACAGCCACGAACTAGTCAAATTAGCCTATGATGCTTACCTCGCTAATTCCCGTTCTTCTCACGCTAAGACCCTCAAACGCGGCGAAGTCCGCGGCGGCGGCAAAAAACCTTGGCGCCAAAAAGGCACTGGCCGTGCTCGCTTCGGTTCCACCCGCAACCCAATCTGGCGTCACGGTGGCGTCGCCTTCGGCCGTACCGGTGAAGAAAACTTCACCAAGAAACTTAGCAAATCTGCCAAGCTTCAAGCTGTCCGTCAAGCTTTATCTATGCAGAATAAAGCCAAGAAAATTGATATCATCCCCGACTTTATTGCCAAAACCGGCAAGACCAAGGACGCTATCAAAGAGTTAAAGCTCGACTACAGCAAAAATTATCTAGTCGTCATCCCAGAAAAAACCGACCAAATTCTGCGTGCTACTCGCAACATCGCCAACCTCAAGGTCGTTCGCCCAACTTACCTCAATGTCTTTGACATTCTCAATGCTGATCAGATTATCATTACCGAAACATCACTCCCAGTATTGGAAACCTGGCTGATTAGAAAGGAGACCAAATAATGTTAATCCGTCCTATTCAAACCGAAAAAGCCTATACTGAGCAGGCCAAAAGCACGTACGTATTCTTAGTCCCAGCCAGCGCCAGCAAGCAATCCGTCAAAACTATTGTCGAAAAAGACTACAAAGTCTCCGTCATTTCTGTCCGCATGCTCAAGCGCAAAGGCAAGGCCACCCGCTTTTCTCGCGGCAAGCGCGCCTACCCAGGTACTACCTATCGCAAAGATCGCTATTTCGCCTATGTCACCCTTAAATCCGGCGACAAAATCAAGGTATTTGACGAAGAAGCCGTCGAGGATACAAAAGCCACCGATGCCAAGACTACAACTGTTAAGGCTGGTGATGAGGCCCAAAGTGAAACCACCAAAAAAGCTGGACTATTCACTAGGCGGCGCACCGGCAAACGAGGAGACCGCTAATGAGTATCAAAGCTTATAAACCAATTACTCCAGCCCAGAGGCAAAAAACCACCCAAGATTTTGATGAGATTACTACCAGGAAGCCTCTCAAGAGTCTCACCAAATCCAAAAAACAGAATTCTGGCAAGAATAATCAAGGCCGCATTACCGTCCGTCATCGCGGTGGCGGTGTCAAGCGACACTACCGTATCTTGTCTCATGCTTTGCCAGTCAATCTAACCCTGACTGTCGAAGAAATCGAATACGATCCCAACCGCAGCGCCCGCATTGCTCGCGTCAAAGATCAGAACGGCAATTTCTACTACATCCTAGCCGACACCAGCATGCAGAAAGGCAAAACCATCAAGATCGGTGCTGACGCTCCAGTTGAAGCCAGCAACCGTATGCCTATCGAGCAGATCCCCGTTGGCACCCAAATTTATGCTATAGAGCTTACCCCAGGCAAAGGCGCCCAAATTGCCCGAGCCGCTGGCACCTCTGCCCAACTTATGGCCAAAGAAAACGGCTACGCCACCGTTCGTCTCAGTTCCGGCGAAGTCCGCCGAGTCCTAGTCAATTGCCAAGCCAATATCGGAGTTGTCGGCAATATCCAGCATCAAAACGTCAGCATTGGTTCAGCCGGCCGCAGGCGCCGCAAAGGCATCCGCCCAACCGTTCGTGGCGTTGTCCAAAACGCTACCGACCACCCGCATGGTGGTGGTGATGGCGGTCGACATGGCACTGGCAAGCCCCCGCGCACTCCATGGGGTCAACTTACACTTGGCTATCGCACTCGTCGCAATAAGAAAACTAATAAGATGATTGTTCGCAGTCGTCATGAAGGGAAGAGAGGTTAAATATGTCACGATCTCTTAAAAAAGGCCCTTTTGTGGATTACAAGCTTGAGAAAAAAATCAAAGCTCTTTCTACCGAGGACCGCACTATTATCAAAACTTGGGCTCGCGCTAGCAGTATCAGCCCAGAAATGGTTGGACGTACTATTGCCGTTCATAACGGTAAAGTCCACATCCCAGTATTTATCTCTGAAAACATGGTTGGCCACAAACTCGGCGAGTTTGCCCCTACCCGCAAATTCAAGAAGCACGGTGGCAAAAAAGCTGCCGAAGCTGCCGCTATGAAGGGGAGTGCATAATGAAAACAGCCCACGCGTATATTAAAGGCGTTGACAGCCAGCCCCGCAAGGTGTCCATCGTTGCCGCGCTAGTCCGCGATCGTTATGTCGCCGATGCTATTGTCATCCTAGACAATACTCCGCGCCGTGCCGCTCTGGCCGTCAAAAAGGCTGTCGAATCTGCCAAAGCTAATTTGCTAGACAACAACAGCATCGACACCAAAACCATCGCGATTTCCCGCATTTCTGTATCCGCTGGCACTCGCATCCGCCGCTACAAACCAGCCAGCCGCGGTCGTGCTCTTCCATTTGAAAAAATCAGTTCCAACATCTTTGTCGAGGTCGTCGGCGAGGAAAAAGCAAAAAAGCCTGCCAAACCCGCAGAAAAGAAGGAGAAAAAGTAATGGGACAAAAAGTAAACCCAATTAGTTACCGCCTACAGGTCTCCAAAAATTGGAGCAGCAAATGGTTTTCTCGCAAAAGTGATTTCAAAAAATGGTTGATCGAAGATATCAAAATCCGTGAAATTATCGAGAAGCGCTTTGAATCTCGACCTACCATTGCCAAAATCAACATCGAACGCTCACCGAACCTAACCACCATTGTTATTCAGACCGCCAAAGCTGGTGCCGTTATCGGCAAGCAAGGCTCTGGTATCAACGAACTCAAAAAACAACTTGAGAAGGTCACCAATGGACCAATTCGCATCAATGTTGAAGAAGTTAAAAAACCAGAACTCAATGCTAAGCTCGTAGCCGAAAATATCGGCTTCCAACTTGGCAAACGCATGAATTTTCGCCGCGCTGTCAAAATGGCTTCCGCTAGCACTATGAACGCTGGCGCCAAAGGTGTCCGCATCGAAGTTTCTGGTCGTCTCAACGGCGCCGAAATGTCTCGTCGTGAAAAATTCATCGAAGGCTCTGTCCCTCTCCACACCCTGCGTGCCGACATTGATTTCCACGTTCACCACGCCAAAACCATCGCCGGCATAATCGGCGTTAAGGTTTGGATCTATAAGGGAGAGAAATAATATGGCAACTCTCATTGCACCTCGCAAAGAAGCACACCGCAAAGTTCGCAAAGGCAAAAACGGTGGTGTTGCCACCCGTTGCAACACCGTGGCTTTCGGCAACTGGGGCCTCTTAAGCCTCGATAACGAGCGCATTAACGGTCGTCAAATTGAAGCCGCTCGCCAAGCCATCACTCGCTACGTTAAACGCGGCGGTAAAGTTTGGATTCGCATTTTTCCGCATATCCCAGTTACCAAAAAACCGCTTGATGTCAAAATGGGTAGCGGCAAAGGCGAACCACAATTCCACGTTGCCAAAGTCAAAGCCGGCACCGTACTGTTCGAAATTGCCGACGTCACCGAAGAACAAGCTCATGAAGCTCTTCGTCTTGCTTCCCACAAGCTTCCCGTCCGCACCCGCATCATTAAGAAAGAGGAGCTATAATCATGGCTGAAAAGAAAATTGACAAAAAAGCCACTAAAAAGGCTGCCAAAGAAGCTGAAGTAATCAAGACTCTGCCTCTTCCTGAACAATTGGCTAAGAAAAGGGAAGAACTTCTGGCCGCTCAGCAAGGACTCGGTTCTACTCTGCAAAATCCTCATGCAATCAAAAATATCAAGAAAGATATTGCCCGTATTTTAACTAAGATCAACGCCAGCAAAGGAGACAAATAATGGCACGCACACTAACCGGAGTTGTGAGCTCCGACAGTCGTGACAAGACAATTACCGTCACTGTCACCTCTCGCGAAACTCATCCCGTATACAAGAAACAATTTACCATCACGCGCAAATATTCTGCTCATGATGAGAAAAATGCCGCTCACATTGGCGACAAAGTCGTCATCGCCGAGCATCGCCCATTTTCCAAGACCAAAACTTGGATTTTGGCCGAAATCATCGAAAAATCTAAGGGTAAGATTGAACTCAAAGAAGATGTCACCGGAGAAAAATCCGATGACGACGAGGAGGCTGCATGATCCAGCAAGAAACTCGGCTAAAAGTGGCCGATAACTCTGGTGCCAAAGAACTCGGCGTCATCCGCGTTCTCGGTGGCACTCGGGCTCGTTATGCTCGAGTTGGTGACATTGTCACCGCCAGCGTTAAAGACGCCTCTCCCACCGGACAGGTCAAGAAAAAGACTGTAGTTCGCGCTGTCATTGTCCGCACCCGCGGCCAGATTCGCCGCCCAGACGGCTCTACCATCTGTTTCGATGACAACGCAGCCGTGCTAGTCAACGAAGATAAAACCCCCAAAGGCACCCGCGTTTTCGGACCAGTCCCTAGAGAACTGCGTGAACTCGGATTCGCTAAAATCGTCAGCCTTGCGCCGGAGGTACTTTAATGAAAACTACCATTAAAACCGGCGATACCGTCAAGATTATCACCGGCAACAACAAAGGTAAGACCGGCAAAGTCGTGAAAGTATCACCAACTGACAAGCTAGCCTTCATTGAAGGCATCGGCAACCGCACTCGTCATATGCGGCCTACGCAACACCAAAAAGGTGGCAAGAAAGATATCCATGTCGGTATCCATCTTTCCAATCTAAAACTGGAAAAACCAGCTGATAAAAAGGAGAAAAAGTAATGGAACCGCGACTGAAAACTCTATACAACAAAGAAATCAAGACCGCACTTAAAAAAGAGCTCAAACTCGACAATATCAACCAAGCCCCCAAGCTTGAAAAAATCATTGTCAGCAGCGGTGTTGGCAAGAAACGCGAGGACAAGCGCTTCGTGGAAACTGTCGAACTAACCATCAGCAAAATTACTGGCCAAACTTTCACTAGTCGCCTAGCCAAGAAATCTATCGCCACCTTCAAAGTCAGAAAAGGCATGGGCGCGCCAGTGGGCTATCTAACCACACTTCGCAACGACAAAATGTACGAATTCGCCGATCGTCTAATCAATATTGCATTGCCGCACGTTCGTGATTTTCACGGTGTTTCGCGCAAATCTTTCGATGCTCAAGGCAATTACAATCTCGGGTTCAAAGAACAGACTGTCTTCCCAGAAATTAGTTTCGAAGACGCACCAGTGCTACACGGTATCGAAATCACATTTGTTATTAAAAACGGATCATATGAAGGGAGCCTCAAGTTGTTAGAAAAATTTGGCATGCCATTTGAGCGAGAAAAGGAGAAAAACAATGGCTAAAACATCAGCAGTACTCCGCGATCAAAAGCGGCAAAAAATGCACGACAAATACAAAGCCAAGCGCGCCGAACTCAAAGCTATGGGCGATCTTGAAGGTCTTCAAAAACTGCCACGCAACTCCAGCCCTACTCGTCTCAAAAACCGTGATATGCTAGACGGCCGCCCCCGTGCTTATATGCGCCGTTTCGGTGTCTCTCGTATTAATTTCCGTGAAAAAGCCAGCAAAGGCGAAATTCCCGGCGTAACTAAGGCCAGTTGGTAAGGAAGGAGGCGAATATGTCTATACAATCAACAGATACAGTAGCAGATCTCATCACTAGAATCAGGAACGCCATTGCCGTCGGCAAAACCGAAATCCGTGTTCCTACCAGCAAGCTCAAAGCGGCCGTGGCTGAGAAATTGCAGAAAACCAATTACATCGAAAAAGTTCAGATCGAAGAAGCTGCCCCGCGCGGCATCCTTCACGTCATCATCAACAATGATGGCGCTAACACCCGCATTAATGCCATCGAAAAAGTCAGCAAACCTGGACGCCGCGTATATGTCGGTGCCAACGAAATACCAGTTGTCAAATCTGGACGCGGCACCGTGCTTATCAGTACTAGCAAAGGCATCATGACCGGCGCTGAAGCCAAAAAAGCCCGACTTGGCGGCGAAGTACTAGTAAAAGTCTACTAATCAAATTACAATAAGTGGTATGTATTTCCACAATCGACAAGCTTTAGGTGACGAGCTAGCTCAAAAACTCAAAAACTTTCGCGACAATGATTCCATTATCATGTGCATCGACCCAAACTCGCTGTTAGCTTGCATCGAGTTGGCAGCCATGCTGCATGCTTATATCTTCATCATCTATTATGAAACCATTAGCGACCCCTACGCCCTCGGCCGCACGCTCGGCGTTGTTATCGAATCTGGCGAATTCGTACTCAATCCAGATATCTCAAACCAAGAATACCAATATATCTACATGAACTTCAGTAGTCAGATTGACCAAGCTAAACGCGAAGCCATCAGTAGACTCAACAAAACCAAGCAAGAGAACTCTATCGAGCGAACCTTCATCAATGATCGCAATGTCCTGCTCACTGACGATATTTTCCGTGAATTTATGGGCGTCGCCATCGCCAAAACCTTACTTAAACCGCTCCGTCCTGCTCACATCGAAGGTGTTGCCGGCAATATTATCCCAGACACCTCTACTCGGCTCTACCTTGAAACACAAGGCACTACCTACCTGGACGTCATTGCCTCCAATATCTTCGATGATGACCACTATTTTGACGAACCCGATAATTACACTGCCGAACAGAAAATCGAACTCGCCAAACGCATATCCGATTACTGGACTTGAATCAGAAGATGTGATATACTAGCTACAGTTAACAGAAAAGGAAAGACATGAGTCGTATCGGAAAACTACCCATAGCGGTCCCCGCGGGTGTGACAATCACGGTCGAGCAAACGCAAATCAGCGTTGCTGGGCCAAAAGGCACACTTGCAGTTCCCGTTCAACAAAATACTAAAACAGCAGTAACTGATGGCCAAATCATCGTTACTCGCAAAGACGATGAAGCGTTCAGTAAAGCCAATCATGGCCTGCAGCGCACGCTTCTCAACAATGCCGTCAAAGGCGTCACTAAAGGTTTCGAGAAAAAACTTGAAATCAACGGCGTCGGCTTCCGCCTATCTGGCGGCGGCAGACAAATCGAAATGGCACTTGGTTACAGCCACCCAGTTAAATACAATGCTCCTGAAGGCATCGAACTGAAAACCGAAAAGCTCGAAATCACCGTCTTGGGCATCGATAAGCAAAAAGTCGGTCAAGTTGCGGCCGAAATCCGCAGCCTCCGCAAACCCGAACCATACAAAGGTAAGGGCATTAAATATGTGGGTGAACAAATCATCCGTAAAGCCGGTAAGGCAGGAAAGAAATAGCCATGAAAGCAGAATATCGCAAAAATCGTACCCGCGCTAAAATCCACGGCACCGCCGAGCGCCCACGTCTTAGTGTTCACATCAGCAATGTCCACATCACGGCGCAAATCATCGATGACGATAAAAAAACCACACTGGCTTATGCCACGACTATCGGCAGCAAACAAAAAGGCAACAAAACTGAATTGTCAGCCTACATCGGTGCAGAAATCGCCAAAAAAGCCAAGAAAATTAAAGTCAAAAAAGTTGTATTTGATCGCGGCAGCCGCCTTTACGCTGGCCGCATGAACGCTTTAGCGGAAGCCGCCCGCAAGGAAGGATTGGAGTTTTAATATGAGCGAACCTAGAGTTATTAATAAATCCGGTACTACCAAGCTCGCAGACGCAGTAGTTGCCGAAAAAGAAGCCAAATCCGAACGCGACTTTAGAAACGCCCGCCGCGACAATCGACGCAACCGTCGTGCAGCTGAAGAACAGGCGCCTAAAGAATTTGATTCGATTACTATCAACATTGGTCGTGTTGCTCGCGTCGTCAAAGGCGGCCGTCGTTTCCGTTTCCAGGCCCTCGTTGCTATTGGTAATCACAAGAATAAGGTTGGCATCGGTCTCGCTAAAGGCGCTGATGTTACCTCCGCTGTCGCTAAAGCCGAACAACGTGCCAAGAAGAATATGATTACCTTCGCCATCAACGGCGAAACCATCTATCATGAAGTTGAAACCAAAGTCACTGGCGCTCAAGTTCTCATGAAGCCTGCTGCCCCTGGTACTGGTATTATCGCTGGCGGCGTCGTTCGTTCAGTTATCGGACTCACTGGTATTAAAAACCTCATCAGCAAATCGATCGGTAGTGCTAACAAGATCAATATTTCTTACGCTGTCATTGAAGGTCTAAGACAACAAGTTCCCCGCAAAGATTGGCTCAATGCTAAATCTGACAAGCCGAAAGCTGAGGAGAAATAATATGAAATATAATGAACTAAATGTTGTAAAAAATACAACACCCAAGCGTATCGGACGTGGTATTTCTGCCGGTCAAGGTAAAACCGCTGGTCGTGGCACCAAAGGTCAAAAAGCCCGTACTGGTCACCGCAAACTGCCAGCTGGATTCATGGGCGGCCAACGTGCTATTATGCAAGCTGTACCGAAACTAAAAGGTTTCCGCAGTATCCATGACAAGGCCGAAGTAGTCTACACTGATGTTCTCAACATGCTCAAAGGCGACGTCGACAACTTCGTATTAGCTGAGAAAAACCTCATTTCTAATCCATTTATCAAGGTCAAGATCATCTCGCGTGGCGAATTAACAGCTAAAATTAATCTCAAGGCTCAAGCTGCCAGCAAAACTGCCATCGCGGCCATCAAAAAAGCCGGCGGCACCTTCACTAAGACCGCTATTCCCAAGAAACCAAAAACCAAAACCGAATAGAAAATATTCCATCAAGCCACTCGCACCCGCAGGTGGCTTTTTGTCGCGGAGCTTTGACCTGCGCTTAAACTTCATGCTATACTAACCTTAACCTAAATGGAGCGTTTAGTATGGTCTTGTTGTGCCGATCCGAGAGAGAGAGAGAGAGAGAGCAGAAAAGAACATGTCAGGTTTTTCTGAACGTAGCGACTCCAGAGAAAACCCTGCCCGAAGCAGGTTTTCTCTGCGATCAAGCTGGTTCAGTAAAAATCTGATTGGTTCTTTTCTGGTCTTCCTCACTTCCTTCGCTCTTACCTTCGTCATTGGTTCTCTGGTGTTCATCCCCTACACTCAGAGTAGCAGTGCAGTAGATGACTCCGCTTCTGCCGACATCCTCATAGACATCGCACCTGTGCTGAATCTCACTACAGACACTGATCTTGTAGACTTTAAGATTACACCAATACCTTCTGGCATGGTAGGATCTGGAGAGCTCGTAGTAACAGTAGGTACTAATAATCGTACTGGCTATACCCTAACTATGAATAGTGAAACAAGTGACAATAGTCTAGTGCATAGTGGTGATGTATTGTTAGGCTTACCTACTCCAGCTACTATACCTAGTACTGACAACATTACTGCAGGAACATTAGCTAATAATACCTGGGGCTATGATGTAGGACCTATGAGCAGCGTCCTAGAAGACTTTAAGGCTATTCCTCTACCTGATGGTCCTCCTGATACTATTAATAGCTCAAGTGCTCCCATAGAAGATGATGAGACTATTGTTACCTTTGGAGCTAGAGCTGATATGAATCAGAAGGTAGGAGTCTACAAACAGACTGTTACCTTCACGGCTGTAACTAACCCTGTTCCTCCTCCTACTGTAGTTAGTGTTTCTCCTACTTCTGCTGCAGCCGGTAATACCATCACAATTACTGGTACTAATTTCTATGCTGGTGGATCAACTAGTGGAGTGTTGAGAGTGACTATAGGAGGAGGTAGTAGTGGAATTGCTGCCATGAGCTGTACTAATCGAGTAGTTACTAGCAATACTAGTCTTACCTGCACTGTACCAGAGCTAGAGCCTGGTGTTTATCCTGTAATCGTGAAGACGTTTGGAGGGAGTAGTAATAGTGATATAGAACTAACCATAGTTGATCTCAACCCACCAGTTCTGGATGTTTACCCTACTACGGGTTGGACAGGAGATAGTGTGACTATTACCGGCAACCACATCTTCAGTGATGTTAGCAGTGTAACTATTGGCGGCACAGCTTGCAGCAGCTATACAGTAGTGTCTAACTCTAAGATTACCTGTGTACTACCAGCAAAAGTAAGTGGCACTACTAATGACATTGTAGTTACCAATGGCACTGCACCAGGTACCAATGTAACTGATGCCAGCACTTATACCCATATGAAGATTACCTACTTTGATCCAACAGCTAGTACTGTAACCTTAAATGGCTATACCTATCCTTACTATCCCAATGGCTTTACTTCTACCAATTGTTCTAGTATGACGCCAAGCAATACTACAACTATTAACCCAATTAGTCCTGGGCCTAATCCATCCATTGTCTACGTGAGGGACACTAGAAACAACCAAGTCTATAAAGTAAAACGTATGATCGACAATAAGTGCTGGATGATTGATAATTTGAAGTACATAGATGACGTGATCCAGAACTATGATGGCGTAGATTCCAGTGGTATACCCAATGGCACAGCTGGGTCGGTTGGTATGATCTACCGAAATGAGACTAGCACTTTTAACACGATTAATGGCACCAGTACGCAGAGCGCTACTAACAGCAATAAGGCTTTTTACAATAATCCTATGGGCATAGACAGTTGCTACGGTGGCAGCACTAGCTACATGGCGACCAACACCACCACCCACTGTGGTTACCTATATAACTGGTATGCGGCGACTAATGGCACAGGCACTTATAGCGTTGGTACGGACGGCAACCAAGTTACGGGGAATATTTGCTTAGCTAACTTCAGATTACCCTCTGGGACATCTGGTACCGGTGGTCCAACCACCAACGGTACAGTTTCCACTCATGCGGACTTTCCAGTCCTCAATGCCAGCATGGCAGCAGGTGCTTTGGCGACAGGTAATGCTACCACCTCTACTTTTGCTGGTTGGTTACCAGGCGCCCAATGGTCTGGCACCTTCTCTGGATACCGCCCTAATAACTTCGGCATGCAGGGCGCACGCAACTATTTCTGGAGCTCTACGACCAACTCTGCCACCAACGCCCGTATCCTGAATTCCTACGCTGCTTTCGTGTACCCGGGTACTGGCCTTGACGGTTCCGCCCCAAAGTACTTTGGTCTTACCGTCCGCTGTGTCCTCCCATAAAACCACCGTTGATTTAGTCCAGCAAACCATGGTAATATAAATGAAGTAAATTTTAGAGGTATTCATGAATTTCAAGACAATTTTCCGTTCGTTCCGCAACAAGAGCATGCTCAAACGCATACTTATTATCTTCGGTATTTTGATTGCCTACCGCTTCCTCGCCCACATCCCAGTCCCGCTTGGCGATGCTAGCAACTTTAAGGAAGCTGTCCAAAACTTCATCAACAGCACCGACTTCGGCGGTTTCATCAATCTCATATCCGGTGGCGGACTCACTAGCTTCTCAATCATCCTGGTCGGCCTCTCGCCCTTCATTACTGCCTCCATTGTCACCCAGCTTCTCACTAAAGCCATCCCGAAAATGGAAGAACTCCACAACGACGGCGAATCCGGCCGCCGCAAGATCAACCAATGGACCCGCATGGCCACCGTGCCACTCGCTATCCTCCAATCCATCGCATACATCTTTATCCTCTACCAGCAAGTTATCGCCAGCAACACCACCGTCGCCATCGAGCCCACGACCATACAGTGGATTCTATCCATCGTTTCGATGACCGCCGGCTCGCTCATCCTGATGTGGCTCGGCGAACTCATCACCGAGCAGGGCATCGGCAACGGCATCTCCATGGTCATCTTCGCCAGCATCATTTCCGCCTTCCCCTCCACCATCGCCAATCTTGGCAATTCACTCTTTGATACCACTGCTGGCAGCCTCAGCATGTTTGGCTGGTTCGAGCTCCCAGTCAACCCGAACGTCTTCTATATTACGCTAGCATTGGGTGTTGGCATCGTCATCGTTCTCTATTGTCTTGTCAAAATCAACGAGGCACAGCGTATTATAACCATAAATTACGCTAAACGTGTCCACGGCAACAGCTCATATGGTGGCATTAAATCTATCATGCCTATTAAACTGATCGCCGCCGGCGTCGTCCCCGTCATCTTCGCCGTCGCCTTCCTATCCTTACCGTCTTTTATAGGCCAAATTATGCAAAGTGCCGATCCAGGCAATCAGTTTGCCGCCAACCTCACCAGCTGGTTCTCCGCGCCTTCTGCTCAAAACTTCACCGCTCTCACCCCAGAGTGGTTCATCTACCCAGCATGTTACTTCATCCTCGTCGTCGCCTTCACATATTTCTACACCAGCATTATCTTTAACACCAAAGAAATCGCCGAAAACCTTCAAAAACAAGGCGGTTTCATCGAAGGCGTTCGTCCCGGCCTAGCCACCCAAAAATACTTTGACACCACGATGCGCCGACTCAATCTCTTCGGTTCACTCGCGCTTGGCCTCATCGCCATGCTCCCATTTATCACAGACTATATATTCATTATCATCTCTGGTGCCCCAATTGGGCTCGCTCTTAGTGGAACTGGACTCCTAATCGTAGTGACGGTGGCACTCGAAAGTCTCCGTCAGCTCAACTCGCGTGCGCTGATGATTACCTACGACGAATACAAATGAGCCTCCGCATCAATACTGTAGTCCGAAAAATTCCCCAAATTATCCTAATTATCCTCGCGCTATTCCTGCTCGGCTGTCTGATCAAAGTCGCCCTTTGGGAGCACTTCTACTATCAAGACAAAGAAGGATCCATCCGCGATCAAGCTATAGAAATTGGCGTCAGCGTTCCAGAACCATCGGCCGTCGATGAAACTCCCGTCACTGACGCGGACAAGGCCGCTCATATAGTATCCCCTGACAAACCCCGCTACCTCATGGGTGCATTTATGGGCCAACACACCAAAGCTCGAGTCCGTGAAGTCGGACTCACTTCATCCGGTGCCATGGATACTCTATCCGGTATTTTCGATGTAGCCTGGTATCGCAATTCCAGTAAGCCAGGACAAGGTGGCACTATCCTAATGAACGGCCACAAAGGTGGCCCCACCAGAATCGGCATCTTTGATAACCTCGACCAAGTCAGAAAAGGCGATATCCTCACCATCGAACGTGGCGATGGCGCCATTTTCAAATATGAGGTCTACGAAAGCCAATCTATGCCTATTGCTCAAGCCAATGCTTATATGTCCACCATGCTAAAATCGCCAGTACCGGGCAAAGAATCACTCTCGCTCATCTCCTGTGCTGGCGATTGGAGCCAACAAAAACGCACTTACAATGCTCGCGCTATGGTCCGCGCTGTTCTTGTGGAAAACGAAGAGTAAAAACCCTTTACAACTTGACAAATTTTTGATACACTAGCAAGGTAATTTATGGCTAGTCAAAAGGAAGTGATTAAACTCACCGGCAAAGTCGTTGAGGCTCTGCCTGGTACCCAATTCCGGGTTTCTCTGGAGAATGGTCATATTATCATCGCGCACATGTCGGGTAAAATGCGCAAAAATTATATCCGACTTGTCCCAGGTGATAAGGTAGAAGTTGAGTTAACCCCTTACGATCTTACAAAGGGCAGAATCAGCTTCCGCCTCAAAGATTAAATTTAATCGAGAATTTCGGCTGCCCGAAATGCATATGCATTTCAGCCGACTGAAAATCTCCCAAGAAAGGACATTTTCTTAACATGAAAGTTCGCGCAAGTGTCAAGAAAATCAGCCCGGATGATATCGTAGTCCGCCGCAAAGGCATACTTCGTATCATCAATAAGAAAAAACCTAAGAATAAGCAAAGGCAGGGTTAAGCATGGCAAGAATCGCCGGCGTCACTATCCCGAACGACAAGCAAGTGTGGGTTGCATTAACGTCGGTTTACGGAATCGGTCACACCACAAGCAAAGCCATCCTTGCGGCGGCCAAAATTGAGCCGACCACTCGGGTGAAAGATCTCACCGAGGCTGACGAACAGAAACTAAACGATATTATTTCTACAAAATATACCGTTGAAGGTGACTTGAAGCGCCTCGTGACCAATAATATTAAGCGTATTAAGGATATTAATACGTATAAAGGTTTACGCCACAAGGCTGGTCTTCCAGTCAATGGTCAACGCACTCGTACGAATGCACGAACTCGTAAGGGTAGGGCAATTGCAGTTGGTGGTGCACAACCTAAAGCTGCGAGCAAAACTTAAGGAGTTATTAGTATGACAGCAGAAGAAGTTATTACTACTGAGGCTCCGCAAGTGGAGCAAAAGGTCACTAAAAAGACCAAAAAAAGCAAACGCATTGTTCAGGCAGGTGAAGTTCATATTCAAGCTACCTTCAACAATACTATTATCAGCATTACAGATAAAAAAGGTGAGATTTTGGTCGCCAGTTCAGCCGGCGCCAACGGTTTCCGTGGTTCCAAAAAGGGAACTGCTTACGCCGCTCAAGTTGCCGCTGAAAAAGTTGCACAGGTCGCCAAACAAGAACACGGCATGAACAGCGTAGACGTATTTGTCAAAGGCATCGGACTTGGCCGCGACAGCGCCATCCGCGCCATTAGTTCACAAAGTATTTCCATCAGCAGTGTTACCGATAAAACTCCGATCCCACATGGTGGTGTGCGACCTAAGGGAGAAAGGAAACCATAATGGCACGTGATAATACCCCAATTGCAAAACAATCCCGTCGTGAAGGTTATGCGCTTCATCCTAAAGCTCATAAAATCATGGCTCGCAAGTCCGGTATTCCTGGACAGCACGCTGACATGCGTGTCCGCGGCGGCAGTCTTTATTTGACTCAGCTCCGCGAAAAGCAAAAAACTCGCCGTATTTACGGCTTGCTCGAAAAACAATTCGCCAAATTAGTCCACGAGGCTCAAAAAGCCGAAGGCCAGACTGGCGAAGCTCTCCTGAACTACCTAGAGCGTCGCGCCGATAATACCGTTTACCGCGCTGGCTTTGCTACCTCTCGCCGCGCCGCCCGGCAACTCGTTTCTCACGGCCATTTCCTGCTTAACGGTCATCGTATCGATATCCCGTCCATCCGCATGAAATCTGGCGATGTCTTGGAAGTTCGGCCAAAATCTCAAAAATCTGAATATTTCAAAAATCTTGAAAACGTCATCGGCGCCGCTGGCCCTCAGCCTCTTTCTTGGCTCAAGACCGATGTTAAAAAACGCAAAATTGAAATCACTGGATCACCAAAGCGCGAAGAAGCCGAGGTGGGCATAAACGAACAATTAATCGTTGAGTACTACTCACGCTAAAGGAGAAAAGAATATGTCAAAAGTTATCCACGAAGCAACACTTGCAGAAATCAACGAACTTGGCGAAAACAGCACCAGTTTTGTCATCAAACCGCTTTACTACGGCTACGGCAATACGCTCGGCAACTCCTTGCGCCGCGTTCTGCTCTCCAGCATCAAAGGTGCTGCCATCACGGCTTTTCGCATTGAAGGCACCACGCACGAATTTACGGCCATCCCTGGCATTGCTGAAGACGTTGTCGATATTATGCTCAACCTCAAGAACATCCACGTCAAATCTCACTCTGATACGCCCATCGAACTGCATCTAGAGAAAAAAGGCGCTGGCACGGTTTTTGCCCGCGATATCAAACTCCCCGCCGAAATCGAAATTGCCAATCCTCAACAGATTATCTGCAACATCGACGATCCCAAGTTCACTCTCAAAATGGACCTAGTCGTCGACACCGGCCGCGGTTATCTCAATATCGAACAGTCCAGCGAATCTCGCACCAACAGCGATATGATCGCTATCGATGCAGTCTTTACACCAGTCCTGCGCGTCCGCTACAAGGCCGAGAATACTCGTGTCGGTCAAGATACTAACCTGCAGCAACTAACTGTCACTATCGACACTGATGGCACCATCACTCCCCGTGAAGCTTTCGAAGAAGCTGCTGCTATCTTAGTCAACCAATACAAGGCTCTTGCGGGCACCACTACCGTCGAATCCGCACCAGCTCCCACTAGCACCACTACCGAAGACGAATCTGGCCTCATGATGCCAGTTGAAGAAATGGGACTGTCTGCCCGCACCGCTAACGCATTGCTGAACAACGAAATCCGCACCGTCCGCGACCTCGTTATGCTCTCCGAAACCGACCTGAAAGAACTCAAAGGTTTCGGTAGTAAAGCTCTCGACGAAGTTAGAGAAAAATTAACGGAATTGAAGGTTTAATATGCACCGCCACGGATACAAAGGCCGCAAATTTGGCCGCGAAACTGATCAGAGAAAGGCACTGCTACGTGGGCTAATCTGTGCGCTGATCCTCAATCACTCAATCAACACTACATTGACCAAAGCCAAAGAAATGCGCCGCTACACCGAAAAATTAGTCACACTAGCCAAAAAAGGTGGACTGGCCAACCGCCGCCTCATCGTCGCCCGGCTTGACAGCATGCAAGCTGCCGCTCATCTTATCGATATCGTCGTACCAGCCATCAAGCGTGACAGCGGCTATCTTAGGATCAAAAGCATCGGTTACCGCAAAGGCGACAACGCCGAAATGGCCACTATCGCTTTCGTCGACGAGATTACCGTAGCTAAACCAGAAGTCAAAAAGCCCGCCGCCAAACCTGTCGTCAAAAAGGAGAAAAAGTAATGAAAACTTATTCCCAAAAAACTGCCGAAATCAGCCGCGAGTGGTGGATTATAGACGCTTCGACTATGCCTCTTGGCAGACTTTCAGTTATCATCGCTGACAAGATCATGGGCAAATCAAAAGTTACTTTCACTCCGCACAACGACAACGGCGATTTCGTAGTCGTCACTAATGCCAAAGACATCAAAGTCACTGGCAATAAGATGACCGACAAACATTACTACCGCCACTCTGGCTACCCTGGAAATCTCAAAGATCTCACTCTAGAAGAAGTCATCGAGAAAAACCCAGCCCTAGTCATTGAGCAAGCTGTTGCCGGTATGATTCCAAAAAATAAGTTGCAAGCAGAACGCCTAAAAAGACTCAAAGTCTTCCCAGGCGCCGAGCACGCTCATACTGCTCAGCAACCAAAGGAGATCAAATAATGTTAGCTACTGCCAAGAAAACCACCTACACTTACGGTGCTGGCCGCCGCAAAGCTGCCACCGCCCGTGTCCGCCTGATTAAGGGCAAAGGCAATATCATCATCAATGACAAGCCGGCTCTTGAATATCTCAGCGGAAACAAAACCCTAATGGCCGAGATCACCGATCCGCTAGCTGCCACTCAAAAGCAAAAAGACTACGACGTTTCTGTCAAAGTCAACGGCGGCGGTCTAGCTGGACAAGTTGACGCCATCAAGCTCGGCATTTCTAGAGCTCTAGTCGCAGAATTCCCAGAATTCCGCCCAGTACTCAAGAAAGCCGGTCTAATGAAGCGCGATTCTCGTGAAAAAGAACGCAAGCACTACGGTCTGCGCAGCGCTCGCAAAAAGGAACAATTCAGCAAGCGCTAAATGCATATGCATTTCAAGAAAAATACCTCTGTTGCAGGGGTATTTTTTGTATAGCCAATTACTTTAAATTTTTATATCAATATGACGGCCAGTTTCACTCTTGACAGTATTAATTGTCGCCCGTCCGATCTCTATTTGGCTTCGCCTTTCAGCTTCGCGAATTATATCCTCTTGCCGCTCTTTATCCGGGTTGCGTCGTGGATTATTTTCCCCGCGATGAACCGGTTCCACTGGTTTTATCACCGGTTGTCTTCCCTCTATTCTCATATTCATAACATCATTGTACCATGTCCATTTTCACATTTTTATGATAAAGTAATCTCGCGGGGTATTAGCTCAGTTGGCTAGAGCGCTTCAATGGCATTGAAGAGGTCATGAGTTCGAGTCTCATATACTCCACCAAAACCCTTGAAAAGAGGGGATTTTTATTCATCATAATCTTATATACCTCTGCGCTAAATCAGTATAAAACTCTTCACCTTTACGTAAATCATCTATTTCTAAGTTTTCGTTTACGCAGTGGGCATTATATTCCTTTATCGGACAATGGCAAATCGCCGTAATCCCCGCTTCATGCAAATCTTTAGCCAAGCCATGTCCGCCAATCGTCTCCAATTTAACATCAGGCAAACTCTTCAAAAAGCCCAAGATTCTTTCATCAGACAAAACATGCGGTTCGTTAGCCCAATTTACCGACAACTCAGCGCCATACTTATTCGCTAATTCATTTATTGTGTTCTTCCAAAATTCGCTAGTTTGCGGTATTGGAAACTGAATCTCAATATTCAACACACAACGACTCGGCATCCCATAGGGGTTTTCTATTGCCTCAAAACGACTCACATTAACGAAGGTTGGCGAGAATTCAACATCTACAGTTTGAGTCTTAGCTCGACCACTTAACTCATTAAGCAGATCGCGCGCTGCAAGCGCTGCATTATCCTCGGATTTCTCAAACCCGCTATGCCCGCCAATCGTCTCAAATATCAGTTTTGCCTCCAGCGTACCCTTTTCTCCAACATCTATCATGTCATAAGTGCCGCCATCTACCACTATGGCAAATTCAGGTCGAAAAAGGTTTTGCGCAATAACTTCATGAATATCCTCATTGGCATTTTCCTCATCTGAAACTACCAGAATCCCAAAGTTTTCGTTAGGCATTAATTCCTTCAGCCGCACCAGAGTTGCTAGGCACACCACCAAGGGGCCCTTATCGTCCACCACGCCGCGAGCATACAGTTTGTCATCTTTTTCAGTTAATACAAAAGCTTGCTCCCAATCCATAGCCGGCACCACATCAATATGTGCCACGAAGCCAACTTTCATATTCTGTTCAAGATTCGTTTCAATTAATAAAGCTGAGGTATTTTTTATAGACCTACAAGAAAATCCCTTACTTAGGGCAAAATTTCGAACTATCGTCATAGCTGGTTTAATATTTTTAGTCTTAGACGTATCTATTTCAACTAACGATTTAAGCATATCTATCTTTTCTTGCTGATCCATAACTTTCCTTTCATAAAATTATACTTGAACAGGGGGCGGTATTTCTACCGCCCCCAATTTTTAGGGAGCCTGCAATGCAAACGCATCAACAATTTGACTAACCATCCAACGCGCCGTATCGTAGCAATCTGGCAGGATCCGCATATTGCTCGCGGCATACCAAATATCGCTCAATCTCGATGAGTTCAAATGCATGAGTTTATTTTTCCACTCATCCGTCGTCACTGGAACTTGATGCTTATCACGAATATCAAACCCGCAGAGTTTTGCAAGCAATTCATTTTTAGACAAAAACGTATTTTGCTCAATGCTCCCGTAGTTCCAGTTACCACAGTTTTTAATTACTGAAACCAACGGTACGTCCGGTGCAAATTCACGCGCCTTCATTTCGAAATCTTCTACCAAATCCCGGTATGCAAAAGTCTGCACATCTAACCAGATAGCAAGTTCATCCTCGGCTATAGCCGGCAAAACGGTCGTAAATTCCAACTCATAGAGCGAAGATAGAAATTGGGCATATGTTGGATCTCTGCCTGCCATCAGCCACTGCAAATGTTCCAGAGAATTCGGGCGAAGATATTGTGTAAGCGCGTCCAACTCCGAAAATCTCTGCACATTTACCCCAGCTTCAAGCAACATGCCAACCAACATATCTTGATTCGCCCTAGCGTTCTCCATAGCATCAATATTGGCAATTTGAAGCCCCATATTACCCAACTCGGCATGTACTCTGACTTCGATATCAGACACCGTATACATGAATCTGTAGTTTATGCCGAAGCTTTCCAGTGCCCGAAAGAAACTAGCAACCTCAGCCGCAAATCTACGCGGCCGTTTACGAGTCGGGTCAATCAGCGGAATAGCATCCACCTCCGGTATGGTTGAAACTTTCATCCATGGTTGGCAAGATGCCCCCACGAACGTCAGCGTACGGTTTTGGCCAAAGGCCTTCACGAGCAATTCTGTCAGATTACCGACAACAGGCTTGCGGTAATCACACACGGCTTTGGAGTCTAAGGTTTTCACCCACTCCCTTACCAAGAACGAAAATGCTCGGGTATCCATTGATAATGACCTCCCTAAAAATAGTAACGAGCCAGCCTCCTCTGTCTTTCGAAGAAGCTTCCCTAAATACCGAGCGCTAGTGACAAAAAACGCTCCGTATTTGGGGGAGCGTCTTGTTTTAATTACGAGAAACTACCCCAAACAGGCAAAGAGATAATACATTAGATTCTTATTATGATTATTAGTCATAGGCATACTATAACATAAACGACTCATTTTTGTAAAGTCTAAAAT
The DNA here is from genome assembly GCA_009783305.1 of Candidatus Saccharimonadota bacterium. Lineage (GTDB taxonomy): Bacteria > Patescibacteriota > Saccharimonadia > Saccharimonadales > Saccharimonadaceae > UBA2834. The sequence goes on along the minus strand of WRHJ01000001.1, from coordinate 93,188 downwards.
AGTTATTACTAAACTGGCAACTCTATAACTATTCGCGCACCATCTGTATAGTTTGGATCAATATAAATTTTACCTTCATGATCATCCACGATTTTCTTCACAAAATATAACCCGAGTCCCGTCCCCTGCTGCTTAGACTCCATTGCCTCTTCCGTACGATACATTCCTTCAAAGATCCTCTCTCGATCTTCTGGCTTCACGCCCGGACCGTGATCGCTCACCATGATGTGATTATATTTTTCTGATCTAGCGTAAGAAATCTCTACCTCTGTATTCGGATGCGTATATTTAAGTGCATTATTGACCACATTATAAAAAGCGCGAGTCAGGCTATCCTGATTGCCGCGTATCATTAAATCCGCTGTAATCGTATCATCAATTTTCACGGTTACCTGGTGTTCTTTTGCCACTATACTCAACGTGCCAACTATATCTTCCAAGATTGCTCGAATTTTCACGTCATTGTAACTCTTATGTGATACTGCCAATCCTGATTTGCTGCTCAAAATACCCTCAATGCCATTGATAATCTTCGTTGCATTCTCAGCCAGCGCCGCAATCAATGATCGATTTTGTTCGCTTAGCCCCTCTGGATGCTTCAGCATGTCATCAAGCACCCATTTAATACTCACCATCGGACTGCGCACCTCATGCGAGGCTACCGACAACAACTCTTTCTCGCGCTCCAGCTGTTGTCTAGTCCGCTTCATGCTCAATTGCACGAAATACAATATTGCCATAAATGCCACGCCAGTCATAATTGGCAACGATACGCGCGATATTATATACGCCACATACTGACCATTGGGCACATCTGCGCCAAATAGTGCCATAAAATTCCCATCCTCATCCGTTATAGAAGCATAACTCGACAACCAAGTCCCCCACTCATCAGTAGCCGCTCCATCAAACCCGGTCTCACCCGTATTTATCGTTTCCCACATCAAATCTGTCGTATCAGGAAAAATATCTCCCGGCAAAGCTTCTTCGTCGCTGGTGTCAGAATCTACGTAGAAAAATAACTCGCCTGCGTCATTCACGCCCATTAGCCACACAAAAGATATCTGGCTGTTTACCTCAGCCAAATCAGTAAACATAGTCTTTAGGTTTCGATATGACTCTCTGTATAGGTCTGATCTATCTCCAGCCAATTCTGCTATATCTTCTCTAGGTATAACAATAGCAATCGTGTTTACCGTCTCTATTGTCCTAGTCCCAATCTCTGCGATTGCCTCATCATAAAAATAAATTGCCGTAATCACGGTGATAATTGCCACCACAATCATGGCAAACATAATAGTAAATTTATTGATTATCTTATCTCTTACTGACATCCTTACCCATCTATCCTTAAGCATTATTATATCACAAGCAGAAGTATCACCAGTGTGATAAAATTAGAGCATGAAAACTATTCTTACCGGCATCCGTGTCAATGGCGAACTCACCTTAGGCAACTATTTAGGTGCACTCCTTCCCATGACCCGGCTCGCCAATCAACATAGCCAAGATTCCAAAATCAATATCTTCATACCTGATCTTCATACCATCATTTCCGACATCGACGGCAATCTGCAAACCAACCTAATCAAATCAATCAAATATTATCTCGCCTCGGGTCTAGAGCTAAATGACAATATCCATATTTATCGTCAATCCTTTGTGCCTGCCCACTCCGAACTGACCTGGCTGCTAAATTGTTTTGCCACTATGGGCGAAGTTTCCCGCATGATCCAATATAAAGAAAAAGGCGAAGGCAAAGATTCCGCCAATGTTGGCATTTTTGATTATCCAGTCCTCATGGCAGCCGATATTTTGCTATATGACGCCAACTATATACCAGTAGGAGAAGACCAATTCCAGCACCTCGAACTCACGCGCGACATTGCAATCCGCATCAATAATCGTTTTGATCAGGAGATATTCACGATACCTGCCAAAACCACCGACCAAGCAAAATTTATGGGTGTTGATGACGGCATCCGTATTCGTTCGCTCACCAATCCAGAGAAGAAAATGAGCAAATCCGATATCAGCGAACACAGTAAAATTATGCTCTCAGACGACCCAGAAGCTGCCGCCAAAAAAATCATGTCCGCCACCACTGATAGCATCGGCAAGATCCAATTTGACATGTTCAATCAGCCTGGCATCAGCAATTTGCTCCAAATTGAAAGCCTCATCACTAACCAACCTCTGCAAATTGTTATTTCCCGTTGGGCCGGCGAAACCAACTACGGCGACCTCAAAAACCAAGTTGCCACTTCCGTAAAAACCTTTCTAACCGATTTTCAAACGAAAGTTAACGATATCACTGATCAAAAAGTTCTTGAAGTTCTAGAAAAAGGCGAAATTTACGCCAACCAAATCGCCAACGCAAAACTCCATCAAGTTCAAGTTGCTCTCGGACTACGTAAAAATGCCTAAAAAATTCAGTAAATCCCATTTGTCCCGTATCATCAACGGGGATATTGAGTTGTCAGAGGCTCCAGAAAAAACTATTAAAACTCGACTTGATATCGCTCTCCAAACCAAATATCCGCAGTACAATCGCTCTACCATCAAGAAATACATCAAAGCCGGCCAAGTTTCCATCAACGAAAATTTAGCTGATAAACCAAATACGCTCGTGACAGAAACAGATAACCTCAAAATCCACTTACCAACCAGCAACAGCACACCAAAACCTCCAGTAATCTACGAAGATAACAATGTCATAGTCCTAGATAAGCCAGTCGGCCTGCTCACTGTCAGTAAGGGCGATTTCAACCCCGAACCCACGCTAGAGTCATACGGACTCGCCGCCCATCGTCTTGACCGCGATACCTCCGGTGTCATCATCCTCGCCAAAAATGATCAAACCAAATCTGCCCTCCAAAAGCAATTTCAAGACCGCAAAACCCACAAAACTTATTACGCAATTGTAGTTGGCTACCCCAAACTTGACGAAGCCATCATCAATATACCACTCGCGCGCAACCTCAAAGCCCCCACTACTTTCCAACCCAACCCAGAGGGCAGGGAAGCCATCACGCAATATAAAGTCATTGAACAAAACGACAAATATTCACTGCTAGAGCTAAAACCTCAAACCGGACGTACTCACCAGCTCCGTGTTCATCTAGCTCACATCGGCACACCAATCTTAGGTGATAAAATCTACGGCAAAACACCTGCCGACCGCATGTATCTTCATGCCACCGAACTAGAAATTACCATACCAAAAAGCCAACGCAAAATTTTCACCTCAAAATTACCAGAAAGTTTTCAAAATGTTCTTGAAAAACACTGATAAAACCCTCCAAATCATCGAAAAATTCCATTTTATTATTTTTGAACTCCCCGATTCCGACTTTCCATCCATCCCCAAAGCCATCAATATCACACCTAACGACAAAAATAACATCACAATCGAAGATATTCACGACATTGAACAAATCGTCCGCACTAAACAATCCAGCAGTTTCATCATCACCGTTAGCCATGCCGATCACATGACTGAACAAGCCCAAAACTGTTTCCTGAAATTACTAGAAGAACCAGGAGACCACATCCATTTCGCTTTTTTCACTCAGCACCTCAATCAACTCTTGCCCACCATCCGCTCCCGCGCCCAGATCTTTCAACAAAAATCCAACATCAAGATCGACTCTCCACTGCAACACGATCAAGAGATCATCACTCTCGCAAAACAATATATCTCATCCACACCGCGCCAATTAGCATCATTTTCGCAAACTCTTGCCAAAAACCGCGAAAAAGCCCTCGAAATGCTCGATGTCTCCATTGAACTACTTTATAAATCTTATTTCAAAACCGGCAATCCCAAATTCCTCGATAAACTCGCAAACCTAGCCAAAACCTACGACAACATCTCAAAAAACGGCCACGTCCGCTTACAGCTTGTGGCCGGTATGGTATAATTAAGGTATGTTAGCCGTTATCATTATGTCGCTTTTCGCACTTTATATTGTCTTTTTCCTACCTGCCGAAAAAACCACCACAGACGAAGATGAGCCTGAAATCCGCAAAGCCCCCCAAATGCGCAAACTTTGGGCGCTTGCCCGCGTCGCCATGAAAGAGCGCAAACCTCTAAAAGCCGAAAAAGCCCTCCTCACCATCCTCAAATTTGACCAAAAGAACGCTGCCGCCTACAACCGGCTGGGTATTATTTACGCCAAAGAAAGAAAATACAAAGAAGCCATTGAGTGCTTCGAAATCGCCCAATCGCTCGATAATAATGCCTCATCCATGCATAACGTAGGCCTCATCTATCTGGAAACCCAAAACTATGAAAAAGCCTCTATGGCATTTAAGCAAGCCATCGAACTCGAAGGCGATCTCCCAGCCCGCTACATTGCCTACGCCAAGGCCGAAGAACACCTTGGAAACCGCAAAAAAGCCCTCGAATCTCTCGAAGTCGCCTACGATCTCGCTCCCTCCACCATGATCCTTCGCCATATTCTCGAAGTATACGAACGCGCCGAGGACGAAGAGGGCATTGAACAAACCAAAAAACGCATTGAGGACTTATTGGAAACCCAAAAACAAAAACCAGACAAGCCCGAAAAACCGCCTCGCCGCCCACCCAAAATCCTCCAGGGGCGCCGCCGAGTTATGTAATATGGTATAATTACCGAGAGTTCAAATATGCCGTGTTAGCTCAGTTGGCCAGAGCGCCTCTCTTGTAAAGAGGAGGTCCCCAGTTCGAACCTGGGACACGGCTCCAAATTCGCATGAAAAAATATGATACGTTTTGTAAAAATTGCAAAAAACATACTATAAATCCCGTTTATTGTTCTAATAAGTGTCAGCAAGAATATCAAAGTAATCAGAAAATTAAAAACGGCACAGCCGGTTGGAAAGTCCGGAACAATTTTATTAAGCAGCGAGACAGCTATACTTGCCAAATCTGCCATAACAGTAAATGGAGGGGTCAACCTATACCCATCGTCATAGACCACATAGACGGAAATTCAGAGAATAATAACTTCCATAACCTAAGAGCTGTATGCCCTAACTGCGATGCGCAGCTACCCACCTATAAATCCAAAAACCGCGGAAATGGTAGAGCTTACAGAAGAATACGGTACAAAAACGGGGAATCATACTAATTGTAATATAACGACAATTATGCTAAAATAACCCCGTACCTTGCTGGAATCGCGTAGTGGCAATCGCAGGAGGCTGTAAACCTCCCGACTTCGGTCTTCGTAGGTTCGAGTCCTACTTCCAGCACCAAAAAGGAGCTTCCATATGCACTAGAAGGCTCTTTTTTTGTTTAATTCCCCACAACAGGTGGCGTACCTACACGAAGCGACCCCGCACCTCCAGCCAAACTATTACTACCTCCATTCATGCTAATGCTATTTTAGCATTTTTTATCTGTAATTGGCAACCTTTTTACACTTCGCAATCGTCTTTTTTAAGGTCTTTAATTTGTTCTTTCAAAATCCTCTTTTCCACGATATCACTCAGCCGGTCAATCTCGCATTCCAGCGGCTTCACAATCCCGTCATACATCAGGTCAATCTTTTCTGCATATGCACTTCGAGGCTTCGCTTTCGTCTTAGTCCATCGTCGCACCGTGAAGTAATTCACCCCCAGCAGTCTCGCTATTTTACCTCTGTTCCAACCACTCACGCCCATCACTCTGTCAAACTTCTCTTTATACGTCATACTCCTCCTTCAATTTTTATACATATGCATTTTACCATTATTCCCACACATGCTAAAATAGTGGGGTCCCCACTCGTGGGGTAGAGGAGACTGCAGTGCCGTAAGTGAAATCTTTGCGTAGCAAAGATAAACTAGAGGCCTGAAGTCGACGACGTGCCGCGATAGCTCAGTTGGTAGAGCGCATCCATGGTAAGGATGAGGTCCCGGGTTCAAATCCCGGTCGCGGCTCCATTTTATTGTCTTTATTGTAAAGATATGGTAATATAGGAAACATTATGGCAAAAAAGAATAATACCAAGCGCAAGCTCGTCGGACTAGTTTCAGAGGAATCTGGCCTTCGTCAGTACTACACCAAGAAAAACACTATGAACAATCCTGACAAGCTCACTTTGCGTAAATACGATCCTATCCTCAGGAAACACGTTAAATTCACCGAGACCAAGAAAAACCTCGGCCGCAACGAAGTCAAAGAAAAGAAGCGCTAGAAATCCCAGCGCTCCCAATCAATAATTATCAGACCGCAACAACTTCGGTCTGATTTTTTATACTCTTACTCTTTTTACGCCCCCTTAAATATCTCACGCCAGCGTAAACTAACGGAGTACTCACTACTGACATTGCACACTTTGCCAACCAATATGGCAATATCATCCCACCTAACCAAAGTATATTATTCGCAAACCCATCCGCAAATACACCATAAAATGCCACCGTCATAAAAACTACCGTATCAATCAATGTCCCAGAGAAACTCGATATATTGCTCCTAAACCATAAATGCCTGCCTTTTGACCGTTTCTTCAAACGGCTGAAAATCAACACGTCAAGTGTCCCAGCCACCGCAAATGCTACTATTGACGCAATCGCAATCCTTGCCGACATGCCAAAAACCATATTGTATGAACCGTTCATAAATTCAAACCGTGCTGCATGGGGCAAACTCGTTGCCAACCAAATAAATGGCACCAGCAGGACTTGCACAATCACGCCCAACCAAACCAACTGCTTTGCCCTCGCGCGACCATAAAGTTCATTTACTGCGTCTAGTGCCATAAACATCATTGGCAATAAGAATATCGCGACTGAAATATTAAAATTCAATCCCAAAAACTCACCCAACGGCATCACCTTCGTTCCCATCAACGCCGCCACAATCACGCCAAAGATGTATAGCGCTATCATTATATCCAGCTTATTGAACTTTCTAAGCGCAGATCTTATTAAAAACATAAAAACTCCTTATTTCGATTTTATAAAATAAAAGAGAAGAGGAGTTTAAATAAAACTAGACCAAGTGATAAGGCGTTTAGAGATAATCATTTCCGAATTATATCACAAACCTAACCGATTCTAAACTGCACATCCCGCATAACGTTCATATAGTACATAAACGCATCATACGGGCTGTCATAGGCCGAGAAATAAGCATGCACATCGCCATCATTGAAATACTTCGTACACATATAGTAGACGTGGTCGCTGGTCTGCAACCGCCGCCAATCATTGATCAAGCCCAAGTCGCCGCTTGCCAACACTCCGTCTTTTACACCATACACTGCGCGCATTGCCTCATGCTGCATTGAATTGCCCAGCCATGCCGACAAGTCCCGCTCTGTATCCGCCCAAGTCACTGTCCACGGCATACTAATCTCGCTCTTCGGCTCTTCGCTATCACACGCCTCGCTCACGGTCAAAAAGCGATTTTCCTGATCACGATCCCAACGGAACATCAAGTGTTCAAAGAACTCAAACACGCCCGTATCTTCCCATTGATGTTCGCCGAAAGTCTCAAAGTCCATAAACAAATTCAACAGTCCGCCCCTCAAGGTATCTGTTTCCAGCCATTGAATATATTTATCGACCGTCAGCGGCCACTCTTTCCATTTTTTATCCGAAAAACGAAACGCGATGTCATCACTCAACCGATAATTCTTCAACAGCAATCGAATATTATCGCAACCCTCTGGTCGATATACGAAATTCGGGGACCTCCACTCCAAAATTTTATCCCATCCCTCTGCCAAGATGCCCTTAAACCCAAAATCTTGCGCCCATTTCGCCAAATCATTGTTATAAGATAACTCGGTATTCCTAAACACTCGGCACTCCACCCCAAACATTTCGCGAATCTTATCCTGATGCATCCTCACCTGAGCTTCAAACTCGTCACGATCATAGAAAAATGCCAAAGAGTGATAATACGTCTCTGCTACAATTTCCACCCGACCCGTCGCCACTACTCGCTTTAAAGTCTCCAGCACATCTGGCGCCCAATCTGATATCTGTTCCAATAAAACCCCCGTCACCGATAGGGAAAATTTAAACTCCGGATACATGTTAAGGCATTTCTCCAAAGTAGCCAACATTGGCCGATACGATTTATCCGCCACCTTCTCAAGAACCCGCTGGTTGTTATTCCTAGCATACCAGTCCGGCTCATGCCAATAATCGTGGTCTTTGCCCGCTGCAAATACACTGTAATGCTTAACCCTATAGGGCTGGTGCATATGCATATAGAGCACTATAGATCTCATGTTTGTTTAGAATACATTCCGTTTATGTTTTCTCGCCTCATCATACACTTGCATGCATTTTTTTGCAATATCATCCCACGAAATATTCCTATATTCGTGCGCCACGCCGTCACTTAGACTCTCTCTCAGCGCCGTACTTTCCGCAATTCCCACCAATGCATTGGCCAATTTATCCTCATCCCAAAAATCATAACGCATAATATTACGCAAAACCTCGCCAACACCAGATTGCTTTGTGATCACCAGAGCATTTCCATGATGCGCAGCTTCCAAAGCCGTCAATCCAAATGGTTCACTTACCGAACTCATCACGAAAATATCTGAAGCCGCATATACGTCTCGCACTTGTTTGCCACGTATAAACCCCGTAAACAAAACATTATTTGCTATGCCCAAATCTGCCGATAATTGCAGCAGTTCATCCTTTTGTTCACCATCGCCCGCAAACAAAAACAGCATCTTCGGGTGCTTACTCACCGCTCGTGCCGCCGCTCGTATCATATGAGTTAAACCCTTCTGCAACGTAAACCTTCCCACCGTCGAAACCACCGTCCAGCCCTTCTTCCTCAGCCCCTCCAAATAACGATAATTTGACCCGTCATAATCATAATCTTCGTCAATATAAGACATATCCAGCCCGTTATAAGCCACATCAATCTTATCTGCCGGTATACCATACTTCTCCACAATAATATTCTTTGTGATATTACTCACCGCAATAATTCGATCAGCCGCCACCAACCCCGCTCGTTCAATCTCGTGCACCACTGGATTCCCGCCGTTCATACCGCTGCGGTCATATTCCGTAGCATGTACGTGCGCCACTAGAGGTATGCCAAAGTTCTTCTTCGCTAACACCCCAGCTTCATAAGTCAGCCAGTCATGCGCGTGCACAAAATCCGGCTTAAATTCCATCAAATAACGCTCAACAAACTCGCAATAACACCTTTGAATATCACGGATCGACATCATCTCTTCTTCCGTAAAAATCTTAAACAGCTTCTCTTGAATCCTCTTCGACTCATAAGCGGAACCACCGTAACGGAACAACGGATCTATCCGTGTTGCCGCCAAAACCCGCATATGGTTTATCCCATGCTCCGCTTCATATGGCACCACAAAATCAATGTCTGCCCCCGCCTTAGCCAAAGCCTTCGATAAGTTGATGCATGCTACCCCCAACCCGCCACTATTGTGCGGTGGCAATTCCCATCCTAGCATCAAAATCTTCATCACCTACCAGTATACTCTAAATTTTTAGCATAAACAACAATCATGACGCCCTGCGACCCTTCTTTGGGTTGACCGCCAACGCCACTAAACCAATAATCATCTCTAGCTGCGAAAAATCTTCCTCGCCAAACTGCCCTTCACGATGAGGAGCGCCAAATATAATCCTGCCAAACGTCTGCCCATCAACATCACGAAGATCAACTATTGCTCGCAGTTCTTCAAATTCCAAAATCCGATCACCCTCTTTATTCTTCAATATCTGCCAAATCTGATCCGGCGCGCTCTTGTTTTCAATTGCGCCAATCTCAATATCCTTTGCTCCAAATTCAACCTCCTTTGAACCATAGAGCTTATCACCAATCGCGATGCCAATATATGAAAAATGCAAATGATCAGCCAGGAAAACCGTCAGTTCCTCCAGATTAACCTTACCGGCTCTAAATCGATTCAGCCGTTTTACGATATACCCAACATCTACCACATTTATTGATAGCAACGAGCGCACATTTTCCATCAACTCGGACAGCCACGGCATTATTAATAAAAGTGTCGCCGTCATTATAAAGTTCAGGATTAAACTTTCGAGCGACAAATAAGAGTGGCGGAATAGCAGAATTGACAGCACGAACAGCAGCACGACATAAGCTAACGACATCGTGGCAATTAAGGTCGCATAAGATAACATCTTCAGCCATACCGTCTGAATCAATATCAAGCGATATCGCAAAATTGCATAGTAAAAAGCCATCACCGCTACGCCAATAGAAAGCGGTCCAATCCAAATTAGGTCATATCCATTTAGGGGAACGATTAGCCCAAAACAAAAAGCCGTCAACGCACAAACGCCAGGACCAACTAGTAAAACCAGGATCGTATTCTTCACCAAAGTCGGTGGTCGGCTCATCAGCTTTGTCAGCAACAACATACCGTAAGCAACAATTGTCACCACAAAGTAAAAGATATATGCAAAATAAAACCACCCCAACCGCAAATTAACTACGTTGCCATACAGCTCGCTCAAAGTTATATTCGTATATAGAAGATCGGGCACTGCAATAATTGCTATGCAAAAAGCCGCGCCTACAGCAGCCAAAGAAATCGCCAATGTCCGTCCTTTCTTAAAATCGGTAAATTTAGCTGCAAAACCTACCATCCCCCCCGCCATTATCAACGCCGATATGTACATAACGGCCGTTATCCAAGGCGCAATCGCAACAGCACCTTCGGGTAAATTAAGGAATACTGTAACCGAGTACGCCCACAAAGATGCACCTGCCACTGCCACGAAAAACCAAATAGACAAAGCTTTCTTGTTTATTTTTGACCCAAAAAGCACCGTGATGCCCATCAGTAAAGTTAAAGTCGCTACGATAACGACCAAAACACTAGCTAGCTGCATAAAGCCCTCTCATAATAAACATATACGCTATTAATTATACATCAAACTAAAAAAAGAAAAAGGCCGCCTCCGTATAAAATTATACTTTGACGACCATTTTTTAGAGGGCTTTAATCTTGAAATTCACTTCGAGTAAATCTTTCTCTCCCTTCAAGTATGGGTGAGTATGGTACATTACCGATTCAACTGGCAAATCTGAAACCAAATGCTCAATTGTCGATTTTGCCGCTCTGACACTCTCGTTCAGGCGCATTTCGTAAGACCACTCCAGGCAGTGCACGCAGAAATCTATCGACCAGCCCTGCAATTGCAGGTCCGTCATCAAAACTCCGCCGGATTTCAGTTTCATTATCGCCAAAGACATCAAGTGCTTTCGCTCCTCATCGGACAAATACGTCAAAATGCCATTTGCCAAAATTGCATCCTGCGATTGATCCGGCAGACCATCTAGGACTTCAAATAAGTCTGCATTTCGAAAATCCAATTCGACATCTTGCCCAGTTAAAACCTTAGCGTAATCTGCACAACATTTCAGTACTCGGACATCGTCTGTTTTGTCACAAGCGACTATTCTTTTCGGCAACGTATCTGTCGACAGCAATCTGAATGGCAATAAGGTTCCGCATGCCAAATCTGTCACGCTATCCTTACGGCTAACTAAATCCGCTGCCATATGATATCTCAAGCACACCGACATGAACATTGGATCGACATCCCTGATAAAGCGAATGATATCGTTTTTCGGAATCAGTTCCAAATAAGGATCCAATTGTAATGCTGCGCCTAAGGTTCCGACATACGGCGCCTCAATGATGGCGTCCATGTATCTCCTAGAACCAACCTTGCCGGCCAGCCAGGTAGCTCGTGCCACTGCTGGGTTAGCGAATTTTTCCTGCAGGTCAGGCCACAATTCAGCTATCTTAGCTTCGCCGTAAACCTTCACCATCTGCTTCCTTATCTTCTGTTTCAGTCTTTCTGTCGTCTCGGCGGCTTCGCCGTGCATCCATCGTTTGGCTTTTTTCGTATTCAGAATCGCTTGTATGCGCCATAATGCCAGCCATAGTCCATGCAGTGCCAATTTCTTCGGCAACTTCAACTCTCTAACATCAATTTCTCCCCTATTGGCTTCCACGGCAAACCCTCCTTTCAAAGAACAAACTCGGCAAGCATAAAAATTTACTCACCTGTATACCTCTATTATATCATAAGTAACAGTAAATTACAACCATAAGCATTAAAAAATACCCGCGTAAAGCGGGTATTTTCGAACTTGAGATAAATTTACAATTTATTTGCTGCAGCAATCATACCGGCAAATTCATCTGCTTTGAGAGATGCTCCGCCTACCAGGCCGCCATTAATGTCTGACTCATTTAATAGATCTTCCACATTGCCTCCGTTCATAGAGCCGCCATAGAGGATCGGCATACCAGCAGCAATATCTACATCATATAGTTGCACCAGCACGCTTCGGATATGCGCAATGGCTTCTTGCGCCTGCTGAGGAGTCGCAGTTTCACCGGTACCAATCGCCCATACTGGTTCATAAGCAACAATAATCTTCTGCATTTGCTCCGGAGTAATATCCTTCAATCCTTCAGCTAATTGCACGTCAAGAATATCGTTCGTCACGCCGTCCTTACGTTGCTGTAACGTCTCGCCAATACAGAAAATCACTTCCAGACCTGCCGCCAAAGCCGCTTTGATACGACCATTAACCGTTTCGTCCGTCTCGCCGAAATATTGCCGACGCTCGCTATGCCCAATAATTACTAAGTCTATGCCATATTCCTCAATCAGCATCTTGGCCGATACTTCGCCCGTAAAAGCTCCGCTTTCCGCCCAATGACAGTTCTGTGCACCAATCCGAATATCTGTACCATTTACAGCTTCTCTCGCCACTGGAATCAGCGGATAGGGCACACACAGCGCCACTTCACAGTTACCGGTACTCAACGATTCAATTAGATCCTTGAAATATTTTTCCGTCTCAGCCGAATTCCCGTTCATCTTCCAGTTGCCAGCCATCATTTGCCTGCCAGTTGCAGTCTTCATAAATTATCCCTTCTTTCTACTTAATACTTGTTTTATTCGAGTATTACTCCAATCAATTATACCAGACTGCATTTTTTGTTTTAAAATTTCCAACCGAAGGTTGAGTGGGCGTAAGTAAAGGGGTCCCCAATCCGAAGGATTGGGGTGAAAGGAGGATGAAGCGTCAAAAAAACTAGAAATTAAACTTGTTTAATTTCTAGTTTAAAAGACCTTCATCCGACGTGGCAGGGGCGACAGGACTCGAACCTACGACACCCGGTTTTGGAGACCGGTGCTCTACCAACTGAGCTACGCCCCTATGCGCTTATTCTAGCATATCCGTTGTAAAATGCTATAATTTACACATGCACCAAGAATTCCAAAATTTCATTAATGGCAAAAACCATCTTTGTATTATTCAAGCCGAAAACCCAGACGGCGATTCGCTCGGCGCCACTCTCGCTCTCGAAAACATCTTAACTCACCTCGACCACGAAACCTCTCTCTATTGCCCAGTCGATATCCCCAAATATATCCGCTATTTTACCGCCTGGTCTCGCGTCACCAACGATTTCTCCTACAAGGCAGACGGCTACATTATCGTCGATACCGCCTCCGCTACATTGTTATCCAAGCTGCTAAACGACTCCGCCATCAAAAACCGCCTCGAGCACGCTCCAATCCTCGTTATCGATCATCACGAAACCGCCCCCGACCTGCCTTTTGAATCAACCCAAATCACTGAAACCTCCATCGCCACCTGCAAAAACCTTTATAACATCTTTACCGCAGCAAAATACGACATCGATCAAGATTGCGCCGTCAATCTCCTTTATGGCATCCTCTCTGACACGCTCGGCCTCACCTCTCAGTCCGTCACTGCCGAGGATTACCGCATCGCCGCTGATCTCATCGACCATGGTGCCAATATTGCTGAAATGGAAGAGCACCGCCGTGACTTCATGAAGAAATCTCCCCGTATTCTCGACTACAAAGCCGATCTGATCAAGCGTGTACAGTATCATTTGGATGGCCGTCTCGCCACCGTCCTTATACCCTTTGACGATATCCAAGAATACTCAGACGAATACAACCCCAACGTCCTGATTCTGGAAGAACTCCGCCTCGTCGAAGGCGTCGATATCGCTGTCGCCATCAAAACCTATCCCGATGGCAAACTTACTGGCAAAATCCGCGCCAGCAAACCAGTTGCCGAACAGCTCGCCGGCTTTTTCGGCGGTGGCGGCCACTCTTATGCTGCCGGTTTCCGCACCTACGACACCTATGAGCATGTCCTGCCGGAATTAATCAGCGCCGTTACCAAACTCTTGGAGATTTAGATGTTCGATTTCATTTTACACCGCGTTTTCAACTATCCCTTCACCATGCGTATTCGCTATGACCGTCCTGTCAAAAATGCCGGAATCACCATCGTCTTTCTCCACGGCATCGCATCTTCATACGCCGCCTGGCGCAAAACCGTCAATGAAATTGCCAAAAATCCCGACTTCGCCTCCGCTCGTCTCATCGGTTTAGACCTCATCGGCTTCGGCAAGAACAAAAAGACCAATTGTTTTTGCCACGATTACGAAAATTACGAAAAATCCCTCAGCCACACCATTAAAAAGCTCCGCATCAAGACTCCGCTCGTCCTCGCCGGACACTCCATGGGCTGTCTCATTTCTGCCGATTATACTGCCAAGCACCCAGAAAATATTCAAGCCTTAGTCATGGTTTCTCCTCCATTTCTCAAACCACAAGACATCCGAACCATGCCTGATAAATTCTATCGCAAAAGTTTTACCAAGATGAAAGACCGTCCCGAAAATCTTTTTATTACCACTATCAGTGGCTTCTTATCTAAAATATCCACCCTGGACAGCAAATCAATCCCAACTCTAGCATTTAAAGAGTGTATGGAAAATATCATTTTGAACGAAGAGAACTGGCATACAGTTTCAAAGCTTAACATCCCCACTTATATTATTCATGGACGCCTTGATCCACTCGTCAGCGGCTCAAACCTCAAAAACCTTGCGGCAAAAAACGAACATATCCAATTAACTAAAACTGCCATCGGCGTACATGATATCACCGGCATAAAACGCCGGCGCGTCATCTCGGCTCTTCAGCATGCTATACTTAAAACATGAAACTTTATAATACGCTTACCAGAAATACTGAAGAATTCGTCCCCCAAGATCCTCAGAACGTCAAAGTCTACACTTGCGGCCCCACAGTTTACGGCTATCAGCACATTGGCAACTTCGCAGCTTATATCTACTGGGATACACTCATCCGCACACTTCAGTCTAATGATTTCAAAGTCAATCGTATCCTCAATATCACCGACGTTGGCCATCTCACGTCTGATGCAGACGATGGGCAGGACAAGCTTGAAAAAGGCGCTAAAAGGGAAGGGAAGACTGTTTGGCAAATAGCCGAATATTATACTGACGATTTCCTCGTCAATTTTAAACAGCTCAACCTCATCGACCCAGCCAAAATCACCAAAGCCACTAATTATGTCGAAGCTGGCATCAACCTCATCGATGAACTCACCAAAAAAGGCTACACTTACGAAACGGCCGATGGTATTTATTATGACACCAGCAAGTTCCCAACTTATGCCAACTTTGCTCATCTCGATCTTGAAAACTTAAAGGCCGGCGCCCGCGTCGACTTCAATCCCGAAAAACGCAACCCATCCGATTTCGCACTCTGGAAATTCATCAAGCCAAACGAAGATCACGCCATGCGCTGGGATTACCTCGGTAAACCTGGTTATCCCGGCTGGCACCTTGAGTGCTCATCCATCATCCATGCCGAATTGGGGGAACCAATCGACATCCATACCGGCGGGATTGATCATATTCCCGTCCATCACACCAACGAAATTGCTCAAAGTGAAGCTGCTTTTGACAAACCACTCTCAAAATTCTGGCTGCACAACAACCACATCACCGTCGACGGCACCAAAATTAGCAAATCACTCGGCAACGTTTACACCTTCAAAGACTTAGAAGAAAAAGGTTTCACGCACCTCGATTACCGCATGTGGGTATTGCAAGGCCACTATCAATCCGAACGCAATTTCACCTTCGACGACCTTTCCGCCGCCAAACAGCGCCTGCTCAATTACCGCAATTTCGCCGCCCTGCGCTGGCAAAACCAACCCACCAATCAACAATTGCTTGACGAAACTGTTGTAAAAATTACAACATTTATTAATGATAACCTCAATACGTCCGGCGCGCTTGCCGAACTTGATCAGGTTCTCGATCAAACCGCTCCCAACGATAATTTCTTAGGGTTTTTAGACGACGTTTTTGGTCTGCAACTCATCGAATCTACCCATGACATTTCATCAGAACAAAAGCAAAGCATCACAGACCAACAAACTGCCCGCGAAGCTAAAGACTGGGCCAAGGCCGACGAAATTCGCAATCAAGTCGAAACCACCGGCATCGGAATCCGCAGCACCCCCACTGGCCCCATCTGGCAATACAAAAACTAAGCTTTAGTCTTTTGCCTCAGCACTAGCGCCATACTCTTCAATCAAAACCTTTATGCACCCTGCAATCGGAATCGCAATAATCGCTCCAATCAACCCAAACATATACACGCCAATCGTCACCACGGCTAGCACTATCAAAGCCGGCAAACGCATGTTTTTACTCTGTATCCTTGGCGTCACCACATTTGCCTCAACCTGCATATAGATCAAGTAGTAAGCAAAGAACGCCACGCCCGCCCAAACATTACTCACCGCCAACAGCAGCGCCACCAATACGCCTCCGATAAACGCCCCAAACATCGGCACCATACACAACACACCCGTAATCAAACCGAACGGCAGTGCCAATCCAGGCGAAAACCTAAAGATTATCGACAATATGAATACTACTACTGTAGTAGAGAACCCATTAATCAACCCCACGATAATCTCCCCTGAAGCAAACTTCGCCACCACCTCCGTCATCCGATCCAATGCTTTCTGCATCTTTTGCGCCTTCTTATTGCGCTCAAATTTTCGCCAAAACATCTTGAGCATCCCCGGACCTTCCATCAACATCAAGAACGTTAGCACCAAAATCAGAATAAACGCCGCCAAAAATGACCCGATCGCTCCCACTGAATTTAAAATATTAGTACCAAAATCTTGCACAAACTGCACTGAAAAAGCCTCAATCCCGCCCATAAACTGCTCCCTCAGGTCCACGATTCCCATCTTATCGCCCAGATCATCTACCCACCCCAAATTACTAGTCACATCCTCAACCATCGTCGGCAAATTCGTTACAAATTTAGTTGTCTCACTAATCACGGCTGGCACTATCACCGTCAATATCAGACAAAGCACCGCCATCACGATAATGTAAGCTATCGTCGTCGGCAACTTCCGCCCCTTTCCAGGTATCACACTAGCCACCTTATTCACTAAAGGTGAAATTGCAATCGCCAAAAACAGGGAAATACCCACAATCAGCAACCCCGTGGCTGCCTGCCAAATAAATAATGCTGCTAACCCCAACCCCAAGATGACCAACCAAAACCTCACAAAAGTCTTGGTATCGACTTCTATTTTATTGCTCATGCCTTTATCATATCACACTCAGCAATAATATCGCTGTAAAAAGTCATCTCGAAAACTCTCGAATTTATCTTCCAAAATCGCTTCCCGTATTCTATCCATTGTTCGCACTACAAACCGCTCATTATGAATGCTCGCTAATATTTTACCCGTAATTTCATCCACCTTAAATAAGTGGTGCAAATACGCCACGCTGTAATTTTTGCAAAGTTCACAATCACATTCTGCATCCACCACTCCAAAATCCGTTCGATACTTCGCATTTCTAATATTCATCCGCCCCCGTGGGCTATAAAGCGTGCCGTTTCTCGCTATCCTCGTCGGCCCCACGCAGTCAAAAGTATCGCACCCAAACTCCACACCCACAAACAAATCCGCTGGCTCTTGTCCCATCCCCAGCCAATGTCGCGGCCTATCGTTCGGCAAAATCTCATTCATTACACCGAGTAACTTCCGTCCCTCATCCACACTATACATACCGCCGATTCCATAACCATCAAACTCTAACGCCGCAAAAAACTCCGCGCTCTCCCGTCGTAAATCTGCAAAATCTCCCCCCTGCACCACACCGTACAGCGACTGGTAATCATCCGCACCATTCGCTAACTTTTGATGTTCCAACAAACATCTTTCCGCCCAAACATGCGTCCTCTTCATTACGTCCTTAGTCTCGCTAAACCCAACCCTGCTTACCCCATATCCAACCGGACAATCAAACGCCATATGGATATCCGCTCCAATTTCCCATTGCGCCCGCATCGATGACTCTGGTGTCACTATCAACTTATCACCATTAATGTGCGATTTAAATTCCGCCCCATTCTCGCTCACCCGCACACCCGGTAAACTCATAATCTGAAATCCCCCACTATCCGTAAAAGTCGGCCCTTCCCAACCCATAAACTTAGCTAAACCTCCCGCCTCTTTCACCAACCAGCTACCTGGAGCCAGCACCAAATGATAGGCATTCGCCAACACCGCCTGCAAACCCAACCCGGACATTTGTTTCACCGTTAAAGCTTTCATGGCTGCCCGCGTTGCCGCCCCCACAAAAGCCGGTGTCCTAATTCTCCCATGTGGCGTGCTTATCACGCCCGTCCGCATCAACCCTTTTTGTTGCAAAATTTCAAATTTCAACATACCAACATTGAATCTCCATAACTCAAAAACGCATATTTCTTTCGCACCGCATGTGTATAGGCCTTCTTCAAATTATCCCATCCCGCAAAAGCCGCCGCCAACATCAAAACCGTAGACTTTGGCGCATGAAAATTCGTAATCAGACCATTCACAATCGTAAAGTCAAAACCCGGATAGATAAATAAATCATTCTCACCCTGAACTTTACCAGTCTTGCCCCAATACTCCAAAGTTCGCGCCACCGTTGTGCCTAGCGCAATTACTCGTCCACCCTCTACTCGTGTCCGTCGTATCTCTGCTATCGTCTTTTCCGGCAAATCAAACCACTCTGAGTGCATATTATGTTCCTCAACTTTTTCGTTCCGCATAGGTAAAAACGTCCCCAACCCCACATGTAAAGTCAAATACGCAATTCGCACGCCCTTTTTTCTTAATCTTCCCAATAAATCCACCGTCATATTCAAACTAGCCGTTGGCGCCGCCGCACTTCCCATCCGTCGTGCCCACACTGTTTGATAACGATCTATATCAACAGCATCCGCCTCTCGTCGCATATAGGGAGGTAATGGCACATTGCCAGTTTGCTCCGTTAACTCTACAAGCGACATCATACCGCTTACCTCGGCGACTCCATTCCCTAAAATTTCCCTCACCCACACAGATGTATCGCCCACCATTAGCTTGTCCCCCTTATGCAACTTCCCACGATACATCACCCGCTCTAGCTCACCCTTATGTTTCTCCAACACCACTAACTCTCGTTTTCTTCCATCAGGCAATCGGGCAATCAGTCGCGCCCGCATTACTTTTGTATCATTCAGTACTAATAAATCACCTGAATTCAAAAACTCCGCCAAATCTGCATACGAATCGTCTTTAATTTTTCCATTTTGTCGATCCAACCTCAACAAACGCGCATTTCCCCGCACTTCAGGCGGCCTTTCAGCAATCAATTCCTCCGGCAACTCATAATCAAACTTCGAAACTAACATTTATCCATTATATCATCCGGTCACGACCAGTCGTTCATGCTATACTAAGCCTATGCTTAAAAAGGTCATTGCCGACTTAAAGCGTATTCGCACCGTCGACTGGCGCTGGCTCGTTATTTGGATCATTATCTACGCTAGCTTCCTTTTCCTTGACATCTTCAGCCCCGACTTCCTCGGCGCCACCCTCATCAAATATACCGGCATCTTCCTCTGTCTTGTCTACGCTTATCAAAAATTCCGCCACGACACTCTTCTTATCCTTGCCCTCCTTTTCACTCTTCTTGCTGACACCATCCTTGTCTGGACTCCGTACTACATCCCCGGCGTCTACGCCTTCGTCTTTGCCCAATTCTTCCACATGGCTCGTTTCACCAAACCTCACCCAAAAACCCTGATTGGTTTCTTCCTCATCGTCTTTGTCATCTTTGCCGCCGGTGTCACTCAAGGCATCGACCCCATTTATGTCATCGCCTTTATCTACGCCAGCACGCTTCTGCTCAACGTCGGCCTAGCCATCAGTTGGTACCGCCAAGACAAGCAAAACTTCCACGCCCGCTGCGCCTGTTACGGATTCATCCTTTTCCTCGCCTGCGACCTCTCCGTTGCCATGCAATACCTTTCATCCGACCACGTCATCCCCGCCGTCATCTTTCCTGTCGTATCCTACCTAGTCTGGCTCTTCTACTACCCCTCTCAAGTCCTCATCAGTAACAGTTCAAATGTGAAGCCGATCAAATCAAAAGTAAAATTAGAGGGACTAAAAACCTAATTTTCGCAGAACGTATGACGCAGTCATGGTTCTAGAAACCCAGGTCTTTAGTTTCTCTAGAAATTAGGTTGTCAGATTTTAGTATGCTATGGTATTATGCAGATATGAACGGGAAGAATTCAAAACCGTACGCCATCATGGTTTTCGGCGTACCGATGAGCGGCAAAACCCAATTCGCCACCAAATTTAGCCGCAAATTCCGCGCCCCTCTCTTAAATTTCGAATCTATCCCTGGCATCAGCCGTAAAATTTTCCTATCTGTCGTCGCGCAAATCGCCGACAGCCAACAAAACCTCGTGATTGATCACGGCATCGACACCTACAAGCAACGCGAAGAACTCCGCCGCACCTTACACTCCGCCGGCTATCGCGTCGTCATCGTCTGGATTCAAACCGATGTCAATACCATCAAACGCCGCCTCCGCAGTCACCTCAAATCCGTCGAACGCGCCAAATCATACTTTGAAGCCCTTCTAGACCAGCTTGAAGCCCCAGAAGATTCCGAAGACACCATCGTTCTCTCCGGTAAGCATACTTTTGACGGCCAACTCAAAACCGTCTTGTCCGCCCTCAGCAAAAATGATTCTTAAAGATCCCGAATTCGGAGACGTCTTAGTCCGCAAAAATGCCTTCAGCACCAGCATTAAATTTTCCATTTCCACCTCTGGACGCCTTGCCATGTCCGTACCCAAAACCACCCCAAATTTCCTAATCAAGCGCTTCCTCAACTCCAGCAGGGCACAGATTCGCGTCAAACTCCCCATCAAAAACCCCACCACCCAGCGCGCCCGCGACACCAAAAAGAAAATCCTCAATAAAAAAGCCAAAGAATACCTACCTTACCGCCTCGATTTCTGGGCCAGAAAATACAGCTACAGCTACACCACCCTGCGTTTTTCGCACGCCAACACTCGCTGGGGCAGCCGCAGCAGCACCGGCACTATCTCTCTGAACATCGGCCTAATGAACCTCCCAGAACCTCTCCGCGATTACGTCATCCTCCACGAACTCGCTCATATCAACCATATGAACCACTCCGCCGCCTTTTGGGCCGAAGTCGCCCAACATGATCCAAATTACAAGCGTAATAGGAAGCGTCTCAAGATGTTCACTCCCGGCGTCTAATATTGACTTTATTAGAAATATATACCATAATGAACAAAGAAGGCTCTAGCCAGCCTCAGTTTGGCCACTATTTTTCGGGAGGTAACAGCATGAACAAATTGGAAGCCAAAGCAATTTTCACCAACGCAATGGGCGACGGATTTAAGTTTGTCTCCTATGACATCCTGGACTTTAAACCCGCACAAATCACCAGCGACGTCGACGTCTTCTTCTATGACGGTTTGGATCTGATCGATCTTAAAGATTATAAAGATTCAGACGAATCACTGGTCGATGCCATCCAGCGCGTCATCCAAGAGGGGAACGTAGAAGTGGTGTACGTCCGTAAATACTTCGGTTGCAGCAAAACCAACGCTGGCACACCCAGCAACGGCATCAAAGTTTTCCTCTAATTGCGTTCCAAAAAGGCCCAGCCACCAGCTGGGCTTTTTGCTATTTTGATTCTTGTAGTTTTATGGGGCTAATTATTACTTCGCACGACCGTACTTGTTGCACGGAGTAATAATTAACCCCATGTATGCTATAATCAGCTTATGGCAAAAGTCTCCGACACCCTCATATCTCTATACAAAATCGCCCTTCCTTTCTGCGAACGCAAGAAAATCGCCCTCAATCTTGACCTCTCTGACTCGTCCCTGACCGTAGATTTAGACCAGCGACAACTCGCCAGTGAGCTTAAGCCTTATCTCCAAGACGCCATCTTGCGTACCAAACACAACGGCGCTATCACCATCGGCGCCCAATCTGCCCCTCGCAAAAGCGTCGAAATCTTCATCAAGGACACCGGTGAAGCCATCCCCAAAAACGAACGTGCCGCCATCACCGAAAACCCCAATATCGACCTCCACTCTCGACATGGTTATGGCACCACTATCACCATCTCCTATCCTAGAGGTTGACAGCGGATCATAAAAAGTATTGACTAATTGACAAATCTGTGCTATAATGAAAAGATAAGGGTAATTA
This sequence comes from Candidatus Saccharimonadota bacterium, assembly GCA_009783305.1. Lineage (GTDB taxonomy): Bacteria > Patescibacteriota > Saccharimonadia > Saccharimonadales > Saccharimonadaceae > UBA2834. Next base: position 70,723 of record WRHJ01000001.1, on the reverse strand, counting down.
TTTTACTCTAATATTAAGAGGAGAGTGTGTGAAAACTTACAGATGCGCTAATCTGTTAGCAATTTTTGTGACTTTGATAGCCGGTTTTGCTTCAGTTGCCGACCAGACTAAGGCCTTTTTTGTTGTGCCCGCCACTACCGAGACCGTCAATCAACCAGCAGAAGCCTCAAATTTCAACTTCAATTTGACCAAAATCGAAACTTTAGAGCAGGGAACTATCCCCGCGATTATTAATAACCCCAAAATCACCGCCCGAACTACTACCCCCGCTCCTGTGACTCCAACCGTCCGTCCACCCGTTCCAATCGCTATTTGCGGCGGTTATTACGGCTACATTACTATCGGCGGCAAGAATATCTGTCTTGCTTCTACCAATACCACCGCTGGTAGCCTCAGCTACAATCACGCTTACATCTACAACACCGAGCTTAGCTCCAACAAATATATCTTTGGACACAACTCCGCTGCTCTCTTTGGTAACCTCAGCAGCTTAAACAATGGCACCACCTTCAGCGTCACCATTGCCGGAAAGACCACCAATTATCGCATCAGCTTCAAAGAAGTCACCTGCGACTATACTAATCCCAGCTACCCCTGCAGTAACTACCCTGAACCAGTGCTCAATATGAACGACGTCATCATGCCTCACCGTCGCGGTGCTGACCTTGCCATCATGACTTGTGCCGGCACCCCCATCGGCAACGGCGATGCTACTCACCGCCTCACCGTCTACGCCAACAAAATTTAAGCTTTTCGCAACCTAATCGCAAACCCGCCACCAGGCGCCATATAAACTCCCATCCGATCTTCGCGCCGCACCACTTTTTCTTCAATCACGTGCCCCAGCGGATGATCGCGGTAATGCGCATCGTCGCTGTCCCGATAAACTTCCGCGATATAATTCGCCCCCTCATCCAAAAACTCAAAATACAACTCCACCTGCCGGCCTTGCTCGTTAGTGGTACCGCCAATAAACCAATCATGCGACCCTCGGCCTTGCCGCGCTACTACATAAACTTGCCCAACCTCGCCCAAAAGCGGCACCGTCCGCTCCCAATTCACCGGCACATCTCGGATAAACTTAAACGCATCCGGATGTTCGTGCTCATAAAACCGCGGTCGATCCGCAGCCATTTGCATACCCGAATAAATCGTCACAAACAATCCCAACTGCCGCGCCAACGTCGAAGTCAGTCGCTTCGTAAAATTATTCACGTCAAAGATGCCGGGCGTATAATCCATCCCTCCCGAAAGCATCCGCGTAAACGGCAGAATACAAGCATGCGACGGCTGTAGCGCCCCACCCTCATATTCCTGTCCGCGCGCGCCCTCTCGCGTCAAAATATTCGGCCAAGTCCGCTCAATTCCCGTCCCCTTGATCGGCTCATGCACGTTCAGCATAATCCCATATTCCGCCGCCAACTCCGTAGCCTTCTGATAATGATTCACGCCAATCTGCGAATGGTGAAATTCGCGCCTGCCGTCAATCATCATCTTTGACCCCGCATAACCCGACTTCAAATACCGGATACCATATTCCTTCATATATTTGTAAGCATCCTCCAATTGATGCTCATAGTTCGTCACAAAACCCACCGTCTCATGATGGCCCACCAAATTCACACCCTTCTGCTGTGCGTAACTGCTCACTGCCTTTACATCAAATCCTTCCGCCTCCACCATAAACTTATTATGTTCGCCATTTTCTAACCAATCGCCCTCCCAGCCATCGTTCCACCCCTCAATCAGTAGCGCCGGGATCCCCAGCCGCACACAAGCATCAATATATTCCTTCGCATGTTTCGTGGTCGCCCCATGCCGTTCTCCTGGCGCCCAGGTCCACTCGCCCACGTACATCGCCCACCAAATCCCCATAAACTTCGTCGGTTTCACCCAATTGAAGTTCTGCCTTGGCGGATCATTAAGATTCCAGATCATCCGGCTCATCGTTAAATCCATCTCGTCATGTGCAATCATAATCACCCGCCACGGTGTCTGGAAAGGCAGATCTACATGCGCCTTCGTCCCGTCCGACAACGGCGTGATATCTGTCTTCAACGCCGCACCCGTCCATTTCAAGGTCATCGAACCGTAATTATACAAAGCCGCCTCATGCACCGATGCAAAATGCCCAGTGCTCGTTTTGGTCGTCAAAGGCGTATGCACTTCATGCATCAACTCCCGCAAAGGGTGATAATTATAGTTATACTCATACCGATCCGGCTGATAAGCCGGTATCCACCACGCCATATCATTAGCGTTCAGCGCAAATTCCGTCAACTCGTCACTCACAATCATCTTATTCATCCCAGGTTGCGCCGGTATCTCATACCGAAAAGCGATCCCGTCATTAAACACTCTCAACCTCACTGTCATCAATCGCTTTTCTGCATTTACCTCCGTCAGGTAGAAACTCATTTCATTGTAGGCATTTTTGATCAGCCGCTCTTGTCCAACCACCGTCTCCCAAGTTTCGTCCGCTGATCGCTTGTGCATCCGCACTAACGCAAAATCATGATCCAGCGCCCGTTTATCCTTCAGTGCCAATCCCAACAAAGATTTTCGCACCACCAATTTCTCATCTTTTTTGACAAAATATCCCATCCGGCCGCGCTCCAAGAAAAACGTCGCTACAATCCGCCCATTTGGTGAAGTTACACCATATTCTGCGTCTAACTTTTTCCCGCCCGAAAACAACCACTTCCAGAAACCCATCGCTAACTACGCCCACTTAACATATGTGGGAATTATACCATAAGCAATAGACCGCTCGCCACCATTTTCCGACCACTCACCGACCATACCTTACCGCTTACCGCAATAACATGGACATCACTGATACAAACTGCTTAAATAAAATCGTGCAACAAATCACCTACCATCGTGACAATAAGGAATATTTCCTCGAACCTCAACAAATTTTATTTTTTGAAGCTAGCGACGACAACACCTACGCCCATACTCGGCAACACATCTATCGCGTTCGCCATCGCCTCTACCAGCTCGAAACCATCCTGCCCAACAATTTTCTCCGCGTCAGCAAGGCCGGCATCGTCAACGTCAACTATATTCTTTCCTTCGCGACCACTGTTGGTACTACCGGCATCGTCGAATTTAGCAAAACTGACAAGAAACTTCACATCTCGCGCCAATATATTAAAGTCCTGAGAAGCGCGCTCAAGGCAAGGAGCCAAAATCATGGAAAAACCACTAAAACTTAAAGTCGCCTGCGATTGCAAGGACGGCAACGGCGAAAGCAGCTGCTGCAGCAAAGATAAAAAGTGCCGCCGTCCCATCAACATTATTTTCCGCGTCATCTGCGGACTCATCTTTATTACCGCCGCCACCCTCGTCCTCTTGAACATCTTCGGCGCCATCACCCTCACTGTCAATATCGGCATCCTCGTTGCCATCCTCACTCTCGGTATCGTCGCCATCTACTCCGCTTTCCATTTCTTCTGGGGCGGTCTCTTTTTCCTCTCCGCCGCCATTGTCACCATTATGAACGCCAATGGTCTCGTCTTTGACTTGGATGGTCAAGCCATCGGCAACCTTTACATCGCTGCTGCCTTGCTCACCGTTGCCTTCCACGTCATTTTCCGCAAAAGAATCTTCCCCCACAGCAGAGACGCCGATGCCAATTTCGGCGCCACCGTCAAATACTTCGAAGACGAACTCGACACCGCTACGCTCGACTGCAACTTCGGTTCCGTCAAAGCCTATTTCGAAAACGCCAAACCCAAAAATGGTGAAGCCACCATCAAACTAGATTGCAACTTTGGCGGCATCGAACTCTACATCCCTAAAACCTGGCGCGTCATTGACAAAACCCACTCCTCCTTCGCTGGTGTAGAAGAGAAGAACCACCCCGCCCCAACTAAAGATTCCCCAACCCTCACCCTCACCGGCGAGATCAACTTCGGCGGCCTCACCATCATCTACGTTTAACCGTTACCATATTGACTTTCTAAGCAAAGTGTGATATAATGGAAGTATCTGGGTAGTTTTGGAACACCCAAGATCTTTAAGGAAGGTTGTGTCGTCAGTGATCTGCATCTACAAATCCACTCTGCTCACAGAGGAGAATATTCAACCCATCAACGACATCATCGAAAAGGTTAACCTCTACATGGCCCCCTTCGTTCATACCGGCGAACTCATCATCCACTACTCAGAAGGCGGCAACTGGAAACCCCTTTACTGCGCCACCCTCAACGGCGGTCCCGGCAAAAGCTGTGCTATCGACAAAGTCAACACGCTTATTGCCCATCCCGAAGCCGATTGGGGCGGCAGCATATGGCTGGATCAGCTCGCCATCGATGAAAAGAAATGGTACGGGTCAATCCGCCTCAAAAACTGCTGCGATCTCGAAGGCAGCAACTGGACCGGCGAAGTCATTATCGCTTTTTCGGACCGCAAAGAGTGGCAAGACGTCTTTTACATCGCCGCCGTCACTACGGTCCTGGAAGATGCGCTCAAAATGAGCTTCGACCTACCCAAAGGCATCCTCAAGGATTACGTATGGGGCACCGCGCTCTCCATCTGTCACGAACTTTTCAAAAAAACCTGGTAGGGGCAATCCCTCCAAAAAACCGCCTGAACTCAGGCGGTTTTTACCTTCCCCTCATAAAATAAAACCGCCATGCTAAAATAAATACAAGCAACCTAAGGAGAATCTATGAACTTAGAACTATTTATCAATTTCAATGGCAATTGCCAAGAAGCCTTGGAATTTTACTCAAAAATCTTTAAATCCGAAATCACCAGTCCCATGACCTATGCCCAAGCCCCGCCCGATTCGGGCTACGAGATTGCCGAAGCCGACAAGGACCGCGTCATGTACGCCAGCCTGCAAATCGGCGGCGAGACGGTCATGTTCATGGATTTCCCGTCCGATTCAGAATTCATCGCCGGCAACAACATCAACCCCACCATCAATTCAGAAGACAAAGAAGAAATCAAAAGACTATTCAACGAGCTCAAAGAAGGCGGTAAAGTCTATTGTGAACCCCAAGCCACTTTCTATAGCGAACTCTACTGCATGGTCGAAGACAAATTCGGCGTTATCTGGCAAATTCTCCACTACCTCCCCTAAATCAAGCCGTATCGCCCCGCATAATACACTGCGAACATCGCCAGCAATACCAACAAAACAATATTCAAGACCACCTGATTGCTGCGTCGCAACAATTTTTCTGTCAGCGGATAAATCGCCCGCAAAAACACCGTCGCCAATAATCCAAACAGCAAACTATTTATCAAACAAATATGCCCATAAAAATTAAATGGCTGATCCACATACCACCAATACGGATTGTAGCCATGCCGCCACACCAAAATCATCGAGCTGACACACTCTAGCACCGCACATACCAAAGTCGCCACCACAAAAGTAGCCACAATATGATGATTGAGTTTCTTCACTAACGGCTTCACAATCAAAATCACCAACACCGCCCCCATGCCGTAAATCGTGTACGGCTCAAGTGGATTATGCAGAATATTCGTCATCAATTCCCGGCCTAACACTACATGCGCCAACCACGCCCACGCCATTTCAATAAAATGCCCCACATAAGAAAAGGCCAAGAAATACAACAAAAGATCACGCCAAAACACCAAATCCCGCCATGTTTTCACGTCATCTTTGTTAGTTTTAAGTTTCTTGCGCTTTTTTCCCACTTTGTGCCTTTTCATCACTATATCACACTCTCCCATTATGCTATAGTTATGCCATGAGCTTTTTCAAAGATCTCGGCTTGGGCGGCAAAACTATTGATTTCCAAGTCATCTACAATGACGGCGGCAAATCTGGATATCTCATCTTCGAACCAGCCGGCATAACCTTCCGCCCCAGCGTATCCTTCAGTCAAAACAGCATTATCACCATACCGGCCAACACCATCAAGAGCGTCGATGTCCTCGACCTTTCTCGTACCACCAGCCGTCCCACCGTCACTCGCATGGTTTTCTTTAAATGGTGGGCTTTCGCCATGCCCAAAACTGAGCACGAAAAAGCCGCCCGCATCGACGTCACGACCAAGGACGGCAAATTTTACAGCTTCACCACCAAAGGTGCCTCCGATGCCGACGTTCGCACAAAAACTTCCGAAATCATCCACCAATATCTCAACGCCAACCCATCGTAATCACGCCCTATTGTCGTACCAGATTTTCCAATCCAATTTCCGTCTCTTTTTTTCGCAAGTAATTCCTTTAATAGTCAAAAACTTATCAATCATATCTGCATAAGATTCATAATCAAAACTTGTCCGCATCCGCTCAATTTTATTGCAGACCACGCCAGCAATCGTCTGATTAGATCTCAACACCAGCTTCGTACCAAAAATTTCTTCATACTCCTCGACCGACATATAATTGCCCAAATAATTTTTTATCACCGAATCAAATATTGAATAATCGTCGCCGCCATAGATCAGCTCATTATGGTAGCAGCAATACTTGCTAAAAAATGAGAACAGATTTACACCTGTTCCATCCATATAGCCCCATCGCGCCAGTTCGCTCACCAAGCTTTTATCGCCCCGTTTAACGCGTTCATCAAAATCCACTGTTCTGATTTTCTCAACTATCTTGCCCAGCGTAATCGACTTTTTAGTCCGCGAAACTACTTCGCGTTTGCCAGTTTGAGCATTTTTCTTTGTAACCACCTTTTCGCCCAACAGCCTGCTTAATTGCGTCGAGTTAGTCATATCAATTAGCGCTATTTTCATAGCAACAATCGAACTATCTGTATTTTCTGGATATGTCCGCAGCGCTAAACCAACAATACCGCCCTCTTCGCCATACCGCGCATCAGCCTTAATCCTTGCCCCAATCGCTTCCAGTGCGTCATTTGTAATATCTTGATTAGTCATAAATGTGACTACTCTCTACGATGTAGCTCGAACCCATTTTAGCATAAACTCTGACAAATGATTTTCTAGGCGCGCCACGCCATGAATGGCAAAAAACAGATGTAATTGGTGGGTTTACTCTGTCGCACTTGACTTTTCTATGAAAGTATGATACAATGGGGTTACACAGTGGGTGGGCTTGTGGTTCTTTGTCGGTTTTCCATATTTCTCTTGAGAGGAGACCCCAAATGCTCGGACCGTAGTTGTCATTAGCGAACATGACGAGTTGCTAGAAAGGAGATAAGAATATGGGAATAGCTTTAGTGTTACTGACGGTCGCTGTATCGGGTCTATGTTTTCTCGGCTTCTCCAATATGAAAAGCAGAGGCCTAAAACCCAGCCTGAGCAATTTCATGCTCGCGACCAACGGCAACGGGATCATCTTGTTCTGTCTGATTCCGTTCGCTTTGCCGTTCGTATTAGTCCAGCTGATTAGGGAGACTAACCGGAAGGATGAACCGCAGCAGTAACCGCGAACAGGAGTCGTCGCTCAACCCGACGGCTCTTTTTCATGCTATAATATTGGCAAGGAGGCGATAAAATGAGCGAAAAATTACCGGGCTATGATCAAGAATATGAACAATTAGAACAGTCAGTAACTGAAAGCAGAATCGAAGAAGAGGAATCAGAGGAACAAAGGCAAGAACGCAAGAAAAAATTTGGTAGAGCGGCTCTTTATGCCGGAGCAATGCTTGCATACGTGGGAGTCGGCTCTATTGCTAGAACGGGTATAGGTAATGAAATTAACATCACTAATCTTGCTTCTATGGCAAGTGGCGCATTTTTTCTTCAATGGACGATTTCTAGCGTCTTAAGGGCAAGAGAACTCAAGGCTGCGGAAAGAGCCAGCGAACAGCAGATTGATAATCTCGCGATAGAGAATGAGGAGGTAATCCTCCATGAGGATAAGGAGTAATATGAATATATCAATTATTGAAGATGGATTCTTGAAAGAAGTGGGTCTGGATTCCCTACCAGAAGAACAAAGACAGTCATTTTTTAATCACCTCCAAGAAGAATTGGAAGTCCGTGTCGGCGAAAAACTTTCTGAAGGTTTTTCCGAGAATCAGGCTTTAGAATATGAACGCATTATTGATGGTAATCAACTTGCAATCAAAAGTTTTCTCGACTCAAGCCCCGGTTACGAAAAAGACTCGCTCTACGCCACTCTGGCACAAGAAACTGACTTAAAAGAGGATTCCGCCGAACTCCTCAAGACTTTCGTTAATATGAAATGGCTAGCTCAGAATTGCCCCAATTATCAGGAAATTGTCAACGGAGTTCTTGATACCTTAAAACAAGAAATTAAAGAAAACGGAACTAAATTTTAAATAATTGCACGGAGAGGTGCGTAGAATTTATACAACAACTTTGTAATGTCTCGCCAGAATCCAAACAGCCTCCTTCTCGATTCGTTTTAGCTTTATTCAACTGTTCGCGAAGCGAACCAAAAAATCCGCCTTTCGGACGGAAATTTTGAAAAAATCTCTGGCATGGCTGGGGACGAGGGATTCGAACCCCCGATCACGGGACCAGAACCCGTTGCCTTACCACTTGGCCAGTCCCCAAGCACTTCCAAATATACCACAAAAATGCTATAATTAATACCACCCACAAGCTCGTTAATAAAACTAGGAAAGAGGTGTTACCGTTGACTAGGAATAACAACACCGTCAACGCATTGGAAAATTGCGAACTGTCCATTATCAACGAACTCGGAGCCCAAGACCTTGTAACTGAAATGTCCGCTACGATTGCTCTATCGGATAAGCTGTTATCTAAGCTTTTCAACCCCAAATTCCAGGCCGCCGCAAAGCGCGACCCGTCGCTTTGGATAAAGCGCCGCACGCACATCGTCAACGTACTACGCTGGGTTTTCATGCCGATTATATCCGGCAATAAAGATTTCAGTATAGACGACGAAGCCGGTATTGCGCTGGTTTTCACTCACTGCTGTCTTGACGAACCGTTCCTTGCCGCCTGGTATTTGTTCTCCAAATTCCCCGACAAAGAAGTCGGCATCCCCATCAAATTGCCTTGGTACGAAGGCATCCGCCATTGGGCGCCAACACTGCGCAAGGTAGGCGTCTACCTCTGCCCAGTCATCAGCCCCAAGATGCAAAAGCAAATCGCACCGCAATTTCACGACAAAATGGAAGCTTACAAAAAATCGCTTCTCACCAACTACCGCGACGTCATATCAGATATGATGAGTCGTCATCAATCTTTTGCCGTCGCCCAAGCCGCTACCCGCCAACGCACCATCGCCACCAGTCAACATCAGTTGGAAACCGGCGAAGATCTCGTCCCGACCGTCAGGATGATCAAAATCGGCGCGCGTTCTGCACCAGTAACGGCATTGCCAGTAGTCGTTGAACTACCAAAATTTACCCTACCGGAATGGGTGCACAACAAATACAAGCAATTGCCAAAATGGTTGCGCATTTGTTCCTGGTTACTGTTGCCGCTCCGTATCATCTATGGCTGGTGGCCAAAATTTGGCCGCATGAATCCGCTCTGCGTACATCACTGGCGCATCGGCAAACCTATTTCTTTGGCAGACTGCGGCAGCAAGAACATCGACCACGCCGTGATTACCGAAATGGCCAATATCTGCCGTCAGCCCTCGTACCTTTACCCCAAGAACCGCGAAGATTAATCTTCGCGGTTTTTTCAAGCACTAGCACAATCAAAAAAATCTTGCTAAACTAGTTGCATACTCTTAAATAAAGGAAAAAGGGTGGAGCAAGACCAGCCAAGAAACATCCAACCGGCCCACAATCGCCTCGATAGTATCGAGGATGTTGATGAATTCTATACCGCCATCAAGCGTGAAACTCTTACCCACAAACTCTCGCCCGAACGTCCATATTGCTATTGGACCATGGAAGTCTATGACAAACAAAACGGCATCCGCGGCGGCGGCGGTCTCGGCGTCCTCGCCGCTGACACGCGGCGCGTCGCCGAACAGCTCCAGGTGCCCTTTGTTCTGCTCACTCCGTTCTACCCCTGGGAATCACACCAAAAGATGTCCAACCTCGAACAAACCGACTATCACGTTCAGATTGATTACAAAGATTTTGGCTTCGAGCTCGTCGACACCGTACGCATCAAAACCGCCACCACTGCCATCGAACTCTCTGTTATCGAAAAAGTCCTCGGCTCCACCCGTTTCCTCTGCATCACTGAGCCCAACTTCGGCGAACTTTACTCTGGCGAATCCGGCAGCGACCACCGCCTCTACCAAGAGGTCGCGCTCGGCTTTGGCGGCTACCAAGCCCTTAAGCTTGTCGGTCTCAAGCCCGCTGTCATCCAGCTCAACGAAGTCGCTACTTTCTTTGCCGCCCTCGCCCGCCTCGACGAATTGGTCTATTCCGGCATGGATTTCTATGAAGCCGTTGTCTACGTCCGCAAACATACCCTCTACACTAACCATACCCTTGTCCAAGCCGCCGAAGCCAATTTCGCATATTCGCAATTCCAACAATACGTCTTTCCCAACATCAAATCCACCGCTCTCCAACGCTGGCTAGCTGACAAATTCACCGATGGCCGGCTCAAACTCAGCACCATCACCGTCGAAATTGCCGAACTTCGCTCCGGCGTTAGCAAGCTCCACGCCCGCGTCGCCAACTACCACGATATCAACGGCCAAAAGATTAAATTCAAAGCCATTACCAACGGCATCGACATGTCCACTTGGGTCCTGCCGGACATTGTCGCCTACTATCGCAATCGCAAAATCATCGATAAATTCAACCTTCCCACCAACGACTTCACCGAAAATATCGACGACATCACCGCCTCCGATATTCATCACTACAAAGATCTGGGCAGGGCAGAACTGAATAAAGCGCTCGCCCACCGCACCGATCAATACGGCAACGCCATCGAAATTCCCGCCGACGCATTATTATTCGATTTTAAGCGCCGTTTCGTAGATTACAAACGTCCCTGGCTACCCTTTACTGACCCTAAGCGTCTCGCCCAAATCCTCGAAACTTACAACGCCCACTACATCCTCTCCGGCCGCGTCCATCTCGGCGATACTACTATGTTTGGCGAACTTTTAACCCTGCTCAAACTCATCGATAAAGATCCAGTCCTCAAATCCCGCGTCCATTACATACCAGATTATGATGAAGAAATGGGCCGCGCCCTTTCGCTTGGTGCCAATGTCGCCATCAATAATCCCATTGTTGGCCTCGAAGCCTGCGGCACCAGCTGGATGAAAGATATCGCCAACATGAAACTCCTCATCTCTACCCACGATGGCGGCGTTGCCGATATGCCTGCCGATAATTACCTCAACATCGAAGGCGAAGACGAAGCCACCGAAGTTGCCAATCTCTACAACCAAATGGAAGTTGCCGCCAAAGCTTGGCAAAACGATTTCGATCTCGAATATTGGATCAAAAAAGAACTCACAGCCTATCTGCCCACCATCTCTGGCTCCCGCATGATGGAAGATTACCTCAAATATCTCTTCTGAAAAACATTGCGTTTATGCTTTGACTCCGCCAAATCGCAATGCTAAACTGGTTCCATGGACAACCAGCAATTCAAGCAATTCCTCAAACATCTTGACGTCATATTAGATCAGAAGTTTCTAGTTTTCGAAGAAAAAATCACGAATAAGCTAGAGAGAAGATTCCGAGACATCGAAGGTAAAATAGACTGGATTATAGGCGCTATCGACACCGACGAAAAAGAACGTCTCGCTCTTGGCTTCAATTTCGACCGCAAATTCAACGACCACGAACACCGCATCAAAAAGCTCGAACTTGCAACCTAAAATCACTCTTGCATCTCGCCAAAATCTACGCTATACTGTTGACAGAGTCCTAAGGGACTATTTTTAATGGAGAATTTTATATGGCAATCCACAGAATCAAGGCCAAAGACGATTCGCCCAAGAAAAAGGTCGAAAAGTCGAAAAAGCCTGTCAAAAAAGACCAAAAACCTACCAAAACTACTAAAAAAATCATTGAAGCTGAAAAAGTTGAGCAGAAACCGAAGAAAAAAGGTTTTATTCTTTTTCGCCCCTTCTTTGCCCTCGGTCGCTACATCCGCGACTCCTGGCGCGAAATTCGCCACGTCCGCTGGCCAGATCGCAAATTGACCTGGAAGATGACAATTTCCGTCATCATCTACGTCCTGATCTTCGCCACCGTCATCATGTTGCTCGATATGCTATTTACATTTCTATTTAATCAACTATTAGGAGCCTAACCATATGTCAGTAAACCGTTACGACGATACCCGCGCTTGGTACGCCATCAGCACTTACTCCGGCTACGAAGACAAAGTCGCCGACAGTATCAAACAGCGCATCAACAGCATCGACCTTGCCGATAAGATCTTCGATGCCATCGTCCCCAAAGAAAAACAGATCGAAATCAAAAACGGCAAACGCAAAGTCGTTGACCGCAAGATTTTCCAAGGCTATGTCCTGGTTGAGATGAAACTAAGCGACGAAACCTGGTACATCATCCGCAACACTCCCGGCGTCACCGGCTTTGTTGGTACTGGCACCCAGCCCACCCCAGTCAGCGAACGTGAAATCACTAAGATCAAGAAGCGCATGGGCGTGGAAGATCCCAAATACACCGTCAATTACGCCAAAGGCGAAGTTGTCAGCATCACCGATGGGCCCTTTAAAGGCTTCGAAGGCACCATTAATGACATCGACAATGCTAAAGGCAAACTCAAAGTCATGGTCAGCATGTTTGGCCGCGACACTTCTGTCGAGCTCGACGCTCTCCAAGTTAAGAAAATCTAGTATATACTAGGGCTATGCCCAACATTACGATCGATCTAGTCCAAGAATCAGATCTAGAACCGTTATCGGAAATCAATGCGACTATCTACCCCAACTTTTGGACTACTCAGACCTCTCTTGCCCTATTTGAACACTTCTATCGCACCAAACCCGATCTGTTCCTCTGCGCCCATGTCGACGGCAAGGTTGTCGGCGCCGTTATGTCCAACGTCAAGCCCTGGTGGGATGGCCCCCGTCTAACCGACACTGAAATATTCGTCAGCAAAGACTATCAAAAACATGGCATTGCCAAATTACTGCTTACCAAACATCTCGAGCTAGCCCAACAGATCTACCATGCCGTCGGCCTGGAGGCCATCACTTACGAAGATGAAACGGGCTTCCCATATAGTTGGTACGAAAAACTCGGCTTCGATCAAGACCCAGAAGTCATCTTTATTCGCGGCAAAATCGCCACCGCCCTCCAAGAACTTAAAGAAAAATAATCAATAAAAAGCCCGCCTTCAAACCGAAAGCGGGTTTTTGTTTGCTAGAAATTCTGCTTACTCTGTAATTTCGAACAATCTTTCGCCAAATCTGCCGAGAATTTCACCTTCCGGCAACAGATCCCAGCTCGCGCGTAGCGCCGTACACTCCGGTGAATCATCCCAATAGGCATCAAGGATATCGCATATCCCATGAATCCCATCGGACAGATGAAAGCCCACCGAATCGTACAGCGTATCCTCTCCGTTATCAGCGTATATCTTCCCGAACAACCACGCAAATGCCTTAATCAGATCATGAAAAGCCTCGCCATTGAACTCATTGCTCCAGCAGGAGAAGATCACGTAAGCCAAATCGGTCTCAATCACCGCCAGTCTCGTAATGTAGTCTTTGTGACTGATTAACAGCGGCCACTCAAGATACAGATCAATCATCGCCGCCGCTTTTTCCTGGCCATTAAAATCCAGTTTCGTAATTGGATCTTCGTAGGTAGCTCCGCCGTAAAAATCGCCAGCAAAACCTAGTTGAGCTTTCTCCGCACTTTTCAGATAAAAATCAAGGCATAAACCGCCCAATAGAGCTATTGGTTGCGATCTTCTCTTGTTATAGTATCTGCTCATAAAATGCGGCAATCCCATAAGAGCAATCAGCTCTGGTTTTGTAAATGCGTTAGGGCTTCCTATCTCGTGATTAACGAAGTCCTCTAACATCCGACAACACCTCTTTTTCACATAGTAAGCGTAGAAAAGGGCAAAGCGCCCTTATTTGGACGCCCCATCTCCTCATTATATCACACCTTGCACAAAAAGTCAAGATGTGCTACAATCTCTCTGTTACATAACGCTTCTAACCAAAATCTTAATAGGAATATTTTTATGGCAAAACAAGTCATCGGTAATCTCAAGTTGCGCATCCCTGGCGGCCGCGCCACCGCTGGACCTCCAGTCGGTAGCACCCTCGGTCAATGGGGCCTCAATATGATGGATTTCATCAATCCCTTCAACGAAAAAACCAAAGAATTCAATGGCAAAAACGTCATCGTGCACATCGCCGTCTACGACGATCGTACTTTTGATTGGAAATGCCTTGGTCAACCTGTTGACGATCTGATTCGCGAACGCATCAAGATCGAAAAGGGCAGCGGCAAGCCCAACCTCGAAAAGGTCGGCAAAATCACCCGCGCCCAACTTGAAGAGATCGCGGAGATCAAAAAAGACCAGCTCAACGCCATCGACCTTGACGGCGCCGTCAAAGTTATCGCCGGCACCGCTCGCAGCATGGGCGTCGAAGTTATCGACTAATCACAAAAACAGATCAATCAAGAATCGCCGCCCAATCGGCGATTTTTTGATAAAAATATGATATAATATCCTTCAGTCGGGCAAGTATTTTAAAATCTTTCAAAGGGGGTGTAATTATGCACGGAAAATTCGCCGACTTGCCAAAACGCATCGCCACCATCTTGGCCTTGGCAATCATCTGTATCCCTGCAGTTATCCTCAGGGACTCTCAGCCGATATTGTTCGCGATTGCCGTTCTGGCCATTGCCGCATTATCGATGGTCGAAGCCGTGAAGCTATACCGCACGGCGCTGTACGCCGCAGTTACGCCATGGTCATCCACCACCCACCGCCTCAAGAGCAACAGTCACGAGGCCTTTTCCATCGTTACCGCCGAATACGTACTCGGCGTTACCGCACTTCTGTTGTATGATCGCAGCATCATCTGGCTGATTATCATTTCCGCCTGCGCTTACGACGTCTTCGCTCTGCTAACCGGCAAATTACTCGGAGGCATGTTCTTCACCAAAAGACCCTGTCCCATCCTATCTCCAACCAAAACCTGGGAAGGATGCATCGGCGGCTGGTTTTTCTCCATCGTCCTCAGTTTCGCCTATCTGCTGCTGTTCACCGACTTCGGCCTTTATCCCGAGAATCTTCCGAACATCGCATTGGCAGTCACCGGTTGTTTCATCGCTTTCTTTGGCGATCTCAGCGGCAGCCATCTCAAGCGTCTCGCCAAAGTCAAAGACTCTGGCAATCTGCTCCCCGGCCACGGCGGTTGTCTTGATCGTTTCGTCTCGCTCTACGCCGTCGCTGCTTACTACCTCTTTCTCTATCTGCCCCTGTACCTTTATCATTTCGCCTAAGCGCCCTTCAGGGCGCTTTTCCTTGCATTTTTTCACAAATTACGGTATTATTAGCCAATCAAAACAAGGTTGGGAGAGCATAATCTGCTCGCTATCACCACAGAAAGGTTTATTATGGCCAAAAAAGCCACTAAAAAAGAAGAAATTGTTAACGAGCCGGCTGCCGAAGAGTTAGTCACCATTATTGACGACACCGAACTTGAAGAGCTAGACAAAAAACTCGGCATCGAAGAAGCTCCTGCTGCCGAAGAGAAATTTGCTAAATCTGGCAAAAAATCCAAAAAACACATCGAAGAGGTCAAGGCCGAAGATGAACGCCAAGCACGCAAGGTAGAAACCAAGGTTGCTCCCGAGAAAAAAGCTGGCCCCAAACCCAAAACCCGCACCCGTCTTGAGCGCCGCGGCAAAAATTATCGCAAAGCCGCTGAAAAAATAGAAAAGGGTAAAGCCTACAGTCTCAAAGAAGCTGTCGAGCTAGCTCTTGCCACTTGCCCCGCTAATTTCGATACCACCCTGGAAGCCCACTTGCGTCTCGGCGTTGACCCTCGCCAAGCCGATCAAAACATCCGCGGCACCGTCAATCTCCCCAGTGGCAGCGGCAAAACTGTCCGCGTGGCCGTCTTTGCACCGCTGGACACCGTTAAAATCGCCAAAGCCGCCGGCGCTGACATCGCTGAAGATGAAGGATTCCTCAAACAGCTCGACAAAGAACAAATCAATTTCGACGTTCTCATCACCACTCCAGGGTACATGCCAAAACTCGGCAAATATGCCCGCCTACTTGGCCCCAAAGGCTTAATGCCTAACCCCAAAGCCGGCACCGTTGCTAACGATGTCGAAAAGGCCGTCAAAGAACTCAAGGGCGGCAAGATCGAATATCGCGTCGACAAACAAGCTGTTATCCACGTCGGACTCGGCAAAACTTCCTTCGGTACCGACAAATTACTCGCCAACGTCAACGCCTTCCTCGACAGCCTCAAAAGCCAAAAACCAGCTTCCATTAAAGGCGCCTTCGTCAAAAGCTTCTATCTCACCACCACCATGGGCCCCAGCATCCTAGTCGAAAACACTCTAGGATAAAACCAGACTCTAACAGCGCCTCGATTTTTCTGCTATAATACCCCTTATGCTTTGGATATTCTTAGCCGTTTCCGTGGCTGCCGCCGCTTCAATCAGCGCTTTTATTGACAACTACATCACTGACGTCCATTTCAAAGGCCGTCTGCCCCAAGCCCAAAAAATCCTTGGCCTGCCCGCCTATCTCCTAATCTGCCTCATCATTGCGGCTATTTTCCCCATCCAAGCCCTACCGTTGCACTTCGTCCTCATCTTTATTGGCACCGGCATCATGAGTGCCCTTGGCTCTATCGCCTACTACAAAGCCCTCTCCACCGAAGACACCACCGGCACCACTATCTTTATCCAATTAGCGCCAGTTCTTTATCTCATCGCTGGCTGGACGTTGTTGGGCGATCATATTTCGCTCATCCAAATCCTCGCCTTCGCTCTGCTCGTCGCCGCTCCGCTCATTGTCATCTTCTTCTCTCAAAAACGCGCCCAGAAATTGCGCAGGCGCGGTGCCTTTCTCATCATTTTATATCTATTATTCGTCGTCACCGCCAACATCATTTTCGTCAGCGCCACCGGCGGGGAGGGGAAAGACCACTCCATTGATTTTTACACCGCCTTCTTCTACGCCATGATGGGCAAGCTCATGACCGACACCGCCCTCACCCTTATCTTCCGCTCTTGGCGTAAACGTTTCAAATGGGTCGTCAAAAACTCTGGTTTCAAGTTTCTCGGGCCCATGATTATCAATGAACTGCTCTACGTCTCAATGGATCTAATCTACCGTTTGGCGCTCACCATTGGCCCAATTGCACTCGTCTCCGCCACCGCTAACTCGTTACAGTTAATCATCACCTTCTTCCTGGGAATAGTACTAACTCTGATCTGGCCAATCTTCGGCAGGGAACGACTCCGAGCGCGCACCATCATAGCACACCTCATCGCCACCGCCTTCGCCGTCACTGGCATCATCCTGTTAGGATAAAAACCCTTGACAATTTTTGATACCTTGTATAACATAGTACTATGGATACCATACAAGACCCCATCGAAAGCGCCGTCGATTACGCTTCCGATCTCACTGTTCAGCTCAAAAAGGGCATTTTGACACAGTGCGTTCTGTTGGTGGCAGAGAAGCCAGTTTACACATCGGAAATACTGGCCGAGCTTGAAAGGGCAGAACTAGACATCGTTGAGGGCACCATCTACCCACTATTGTCCCGCCTGGCCCGCGAAGGGTTGCTCATCCACCAGTGGCAAGAATCCCCTCAAGGGCCGCCCCGCAAATACTACCAAATCTCCGACTATGGCCGCAACGTCCGCGCCCACCTCACCACATCTATTCGCAAACTCAATAAGGTAATTAAACAATTAGAAAGGAAATCGCATGAATGAAATTGTGCGCATCCACATTGCCGGCATCCCCTATGAAATCGATGTCGACGCCCGCAAAAAATTAACTAAATATCTGGACGCCATCAAGGACAGTTTAGGCGACGCCAGCGACGCTATGGATGACATCGAAATCCGTATCACTGAGATTTTGGAATCTCGCGGCGTCAATAAAAACGACGTCATCAAGCTTGCCGACATCAACGCCGTCAAAGAACAGCTAGGCGAACCCAAAGAATTTAGTTCAGAAGAGCAGGGCAAAAAAGACAAAAATATCGCCGACAAAGTCCGCCAACAGTTCGCCGACAAGAAATTCTTCCGCGACACCGAAAACGGCATGGTTGGGGGCGTTATCGCCGGCCTTTCCGCCTACACCGGGTGGGACATCACTCTGTTGCGCATCCTCTTCGTCGTTCTGGTCATCTTTACCGCCTTCTTCCCCTTCTTACTAATCTATATCATTGTCTGGATCTGCGCTCCCGAAGCCAAAACTGCCAGCGACCGCCTCGCTATGAAAGGCGAACCCATCAACATCGAAACCATTAAAGAAGCTGCCGAAGATGTAGCCGATAAAACCACCCGCACCGTCAAAAAAGGCACCGACAAAGTCAAATCATCCGCCCCGCTTGCTCTGCGCATTATACTCGGCTTTTTTGGCGTCATCGGCCTGATCACTTTTATCCCATTTCTCGTCGCCCTAATTCCTGTCACTATTATCTCCATTTTCACCATCACCGCCGCCACCATTACTCTCAAACCGCTCTTCGTCGCCACCGCCATTTTAGTCGCCATCCTGCTATTTACCATCGCCTCCATCGGCATCACCGTCTCCACCGCCCTCATCTCCGCCAAACTTAGCAAACCCGCCCAAGCTGGCCTCATCACTTCCATCATTTTCGCTATTGCTCTCACCGTCGCCAGCTCCATCACTGGCAGTATCTGGCTGGCCCAAGTCGGCCGCGACGGCGCCATCGACACCGCCAATCAGCTCGTCGACGGCCTCAATATCCAAGTCGAGGAAACCGACCACCGCGTCAAAGTCGACATTGGCCCCATCCACATCGACACCTCAAAATAACCCAAGCACAAGCGCATTGACATCTGTCATTATTACTGCTATAGTAATCACAGTCTATCCCTGATTACCCTAAACGAACGGGAAACAAAAATAAAAAAACCGCAGACAAAACGTAGAAAGAAACACCCAAAAGTCAGACGAAATAAAATTCTGATTATCGTATCGACTGCAATTATTCTCGCCTGCACCAGCATTGGTATTCTCCTCATCGCTACCAATGATAAGGGCCGCGCTCCGTCCGATAACGTTCCAGAATCATCCAATACATCGCCCGAATTCGAAGGACCTGCCGAAGACGAGAGCACGGACGAAGATAACATACCTGGTTCCGCAAACAGTCCGTCCGACAGCAATTCCAGCTCTAGCAATTCCAACTCTGGTTCCAGTTCCAACTCCGGCAACTCCAGCGGTGGTTACACTTATGATCGCAGCAACCCCATCGTCGCCAAAGCTCTATCATTGGTCGGGCGAACTGACATGTGGTGCAATGCCCTCGCCGAAGCCGCTCTAAATGCCGTTGGCAAAACATTGACAATTGTCGGACCTACAATTCGCGAATACAAAAACGGATTCCTCCCTTATGATCAAAGGCCAGTCGTGTACGAAGCTTTTGCCTTCTCCACGCATACTTTCGAGATGAGGCAATGGTGGGGCGGTTTTAACCCAGACAACTCTCTCTATGAAGAAACGGTTGAAGATACAATATTTTACGTATCGAACAATATAGTTACAAAAGTTGAATCGAAACATCCAGTGGAAAGTTGGAAAAGTTACCGAGCGTTTCCTGGTCAAGGTGTAGGCGACTCGCCATATTATCTTTATCGCGAAGACAAAAATACCAGTTGGGGAGAAATGAATATCAAGAAAATTGCCACCCAAATCCCTATGGGCAGCATCCGACCCGGCGATTTCATCTATTGGGAACCAGAATACCCCAAAACCTCGCATATTGCCGTCTATATTGGCAATGGTCAGGCCGTGCACGGCGGATGGGATGGGCCCAACGTAGCCATCGCGGGCATAAAACTACAGAGGTCTATACCTTCAACTGCTTGGCGCGTCAGCTATTAGGCGTGATGATACGGTCGTCCAACATAAATTTCTTGCGCCCGATAAATCTGTTCCGTCACCAATAACCGACAAATTTGGTGCGGAAATACCAACCTTGACAATGACCAAATAGAATTCGCCCTTTCACGCGCCGCCTCACTCACCCCATACGCCCCGCCAATCACCAATACCACTTTAGCTCCGGAGGTTAGACCTGCGCTCAATCTTTTCGATAAATTAGGTGAATCCCATATTTCACCTCGCTCATCCAATAAAATCACCAGATCGCGTGCGTCACACTTCAAAATCGCCGCCTCCAATTTATCCTCATCCACAAATTGCCACAGGACATCAAACGGCTTTCGCAGCCGCTTTTCGTACTCCGCGCACGCCTCCGCTACCCATCCCACATTTTTCTTCCCCCCAGCAATAATCTTTATCATATTTACAATTTTAGCATTTTTATGCTATAATGCACTCAGTTACCAAAGACAGTAGCCGACTTTTAAGTCTTAATCCGCTACCGAGGAAATATCTTGAATATTTTGGTGACGATGTTTAACATTTCGGTCAAATATTATATTCCAAGGTTTCACCTTGAAATTTTATCAACCAAACGAAAGGTTATTATCTATGGCAATTAGCAAAGATAAGAAACAACAATTGGTTGCTGATTTAGGCGCGTTACTTTCCGACGCGAAAATGACGGTTTATGCCCAGTACCAAGGTCTCTCTGTCGCCGATCTTCAAGATCTGCGCAAGATGGCCCGCGAAGCTGGTGTCAAAATTAAAATCGTCAAAAACCGTCTGGTCAAAGTCGCTCTGAACGAAGTTGCTGTTTACAAAAACACCGACACCACCGGCCTGGAAGGCCAACTGCTCTACGCTATTTCTAGCGAAGACGAAGTTGCGCCCGCCCAAGTCCTGGACAAGTTCGCCAAAGATCACGAGGCTTTAAACCTCAAAGGCGCATTCAGCGGAGAAGGGAACAACCTTAGCGAAGACGAAGTTAAAAGCTTGGCCAAGCTGCCGAGCCGTCAACAACTCATCGCCGAGGTCGTTAACATGCTCGAATCCGGCGTTAATGATATTACTAACGCTCTTTCCGGCAATTTGCACGCTCTTCTCGACGGCGTTTCCGCCAAAGCAACCAAATAAATTTTAGAAAAGGAGTCAATTATGGCTACAGATATTAAAAAGATTGCTAAAGAATTAGTCGAACTGACTGTTCTTGAAGTCAACGAACTTAAAACCATCCTAAAGGATGAATACGGCATCGAGCCGGCTGCCGCTGCAGTCGCCGTTGCCGCTGCTCCTGCCGAAGGCGGCGCTGCTGCTGCCGACGAAGGCAAAAGCGAATACAACGTTGTCCTTAAAGACGCCGGTGCACAAAAAATCGCCGTCATCAAGGCCGTTAAAGAAGTTACTGGCCTTGGTCTAGGTGAAGCCAAAGCTATTGTCGATGGCGCCCCTGCCACCGTCAAAGAAGCCGTCAAAAAAGACGAAGCCGAAGCTATGAAAAAGCAATTGGAAGAAGCCGGCGCAACCGTCGAACTCGCCTAACAAACACTACATTGACCGAAATCGTTATCCAAAAGCCGCCCGTCTTAGGGCGGTTTTTGTTTGTGCTAAAATTAACCCATGAGCAAACAGCCAATATTGTTAATCATCAAAGGCTACGCTGGTGCCGGTAAGAGTGCATTGGCTTTTGAATATGCCAAACAGGAAGATTTCGCCCTCATCAAACAAGATACTTTCGTTTTTGAGCTCAACCCTGGCAGTATGATTGAACGTATCGGCCGTCCAACAGATGCGAAGTATAGTTTCCAAAACATCCTCTCCGTCATGGAAAATTATATGGCAACTAAAAAATCCATTATTTTAGAGGGCGCACTCGTAGTTGTAGAAAAATACAACCCACTGGACTTCAAACCCATCTTACAGCTTGCGAAAAAATACGGATATCAGCCTATTCTTATTACTCTAACCGCCAAAGAACGCAAGCGCCGCCGACGCCAAAGAAAACGCGGCTACCGCCTGCCCATAGAACTGGATCGTAAGTTGGCCAAGCTGGCCGACCAGCCGAATATAGATCTGCCAAACCATATAATTAACACCACCAAGCTCAACAAAAAACAAGTCATCACGGCCACCGACAAAATAGTAAAAACCGCCCAGTAAAGGGCGGTTTTTTGTTTTTAAATGTGCGGTATTTCTT
Source organism: Candidatus Saccharimonadota bacterium (assembly GCA_009783305.1). GTDB lineage: Bacteria > Patescibacteriota > Saccharimonadia > Saccharimonadales > Saccharimonadaceae > UBA2834. The sequence continues at coordinate 48,583 of WRHJ01000001.1, read as the reverse complement.
CCACCTCGTCTAGCGGCCTAATTTTGCCGTTTTTAAGACGCTGGATTGCGAACTGAACCAATTTTGGAAAACGCAAGTCCGATTCCGAGATACCTTCAATGTCTTTTATCGCCCTGTACTTGACTGATTCGGTAGTATCATCCGATTTTCCCCTCTCGCCACGCAATATCCTAGCCGCGAAAATCATAATTGTTGCCATTTCATCCTCGCCAACCTTGTTTTGGTAGACAGTATCTACCGCCCCAAGATACCCCGTCAGTTCAACCTTCAAACCAGTCTCTTCCATAAAACCACGTACTGCAGCTTCCTTGTAGGTTTCTCTATCGACATCTTCGGCATGTTCGGTCACGAAATTCCATTTCCCATATTCCTGGATCATTAAAACATTGCCAAAGAAAGCGCTGTTTCTGTTCTCTTCAACCGCTAATGTGCAAGCGACACGTGCTGCCATGGGTGGCACCCCCTTCTTATCTAAAATTTATGTCGCAAATTTACTCAATTATATCATAAAAATACAAAAAAATCTACATAGGCAAATTTACAACGATTTTCCCATTAAATCTGTTTTTTCTGTGGAAAAATCCCTCACCACAAGTTTTCCACAAGCGGGAAGAATCATTGTTGACAACTTTTCCCGCGCGTCATAATATAATATCAATACTATAGTTAACAGACAGGATGCGAGGATGTCTGAATTACCAGAAAAACAAATAAAACGTTTACGAAGTTTGATCAGCGACGCTGAGACTAACTTGGCGGCTGCCAAGGAATTACTCATTTCAGTCCTAGGAGACGGTGAGACTATTGCTGCACCGATTACTAAAGTTGAAAACCCCGAAGGCAAGATCATCGAAGGAGTCTTTGATGGCCAGATTATGATCGGCCCAGACGGCAAGAACTACCCAGTGCCCGCCAACTACGCCAGCAAATCCAAACTGGTCGAAGGCGACATCTTGAAACTCACCATTGCCGAAGATGGTAAATTCCTTTACAAGCAAATCGGCCCAGTTGACCGCAAGACTCTCATTGGCACCCTAACCTCCCACGATGATCAATTCTTCGTCGAGGCCAACGGCAAAGAATATAAGATTCTCTACGCTTCTGTCACTTATTTCAAGCTCAAGCTCGGCGACCAAGTCACTATCACCATCCCCGCCGACAATACCGAAGCCACCTGGGGCGCCGTCGAAGCTTCACTTTAAGCGCAAAAACGAGCAAGGAAAAAGCACCGATTAATCGGTGCTTTAAAAATATTAGCGGCTACTCTGCCTATTTCGCAAAGTGATAATTACGCCAGCCAGGCAACCAATTACGGTAACCATGATAAAAATCATCCAAGCGTAATTTGGTCCAAATGCAGCCACAAATATAGCCCAAATCATCAACGAAATAAATCCGTTAAACGAATTAAAGACCTTCGTCAAACTTTTGCAGATCATCCACTCGAAGAAAAATATCGTGGATGCACAAGCAACGAAAGGGGCTACCATGACTAGGACGACGGATATAACCATTGATAGCTTATCCATCATTGTCCTCCTTATATAAATAAAATGTGCGAGACCCTCCACCCTACAGATAAAGACTCTCTATCCCTCCATTATATCACAAGCGCTTCAAAAAGTCAAGTTTTCTATCTTTGCTCCATCGTCTGCTATAATTATCCCATGAGGAGGGCCCTGTATCGCGAGTATCGTCCACGCTCGCTGTCTGAAGTTATCGGACAGTCACACGTTACTTCTGCTCTCGAAAAATCTTTAAAAGCCAACAAAGTATCTCACGCCTACCTCTTTATCGGTCCACGCGGCACTGGTAAAACCTCCGTCGCCCGCATCCTCGCTCACGAAATCAACGGCTTTGAATACGAACTCGAAGACGAGCATCTCGACATCATCGAAATCGACGCCGCATCCAACACTGGCGTAGACAACATCCGCAGCTTACGTGAAAATGCCATTATCGCGCCAACGAAAGGGAAGTACAAAATTTACATCATCGACGAAGTCCACATGCTCAGCAAATCCGCTTTCAACGCACTCCTCAAAACTCTCGAGGAACCACCCGAACATGTCATCTTTGTCATGGCGACCACCGATGCCCATAAAGTTCCCATCACCATCACTTCACGTTCGCAAACTTATACCTTCAAGCTAGCCACACCAGACATCATCGCCTCCCACCTTGCCCATATTGCCAAAACTGAAAAAATCAATATAGCCGATGATGCTCTCAAGCTCATCGCCAAACGCGGCGGCGGTTCTTTCCGCGACTCTATCTCTCTACTGGATCAAATCTCTACCTCTGCTACCGGAGAAATCACCTGCGAGTTGCTCGAAGATGCCTTCGGACTCCCGTCCGATCAGCTAGTCAACCAGCTCCTAACCGCTTATTCAACCGGAGATTTAACCTGCGCTCGAACTACGCTCCAAGACCTCTTAGAGCAGGGCATTAAACCTGAAACTATCGCCGAAGACATGATCGCCAGTATTGTCATCGACCCCAAATCCGAATTCCTGCCTCTACTCAATCAACTCCTCGACATTTCCTCTTCCACCCGCCCCGAAGTCAAACTCCTCCTAGCTCTGCTAAACACGCCGCCCAAAACCGTACTATTAGACGGTGGTTCTGCTACTGAACTTGGAGGAGACTCCGCGCTCCGTGACGACGGAAGCGGCGAGAACGTGGCGACTGCCCGTAACGACGGGCCAGCCCCAAGTCCGTCCTCCGAAAAGTCAGCAGTAGAACCTAGCTCAATTACAACTTCTTGGCCGCAACTACTTGATGTTATCAAAAAAGACAACGCCGCCCTCTATTCGCTACTCGCTCGCACTACCGGTCAATACCATCAGAACACTCTCAAAATCCACATCAAAAACAAGATGGTTCGCAACAAGATTGACCAAAAACTCAAATATCTCGCCTCCTTCCTCCCTGAAGACACCATAATTGAAATTACTGACCAACCCGCAACCGCTTCCGACCCGCTGATCAGCGACTTATCCTCTATCTTTGGTGACGTTGAGGAGGTAGAATTAGAGCATGAATAAAGAGCGCATCGCCCCGCAAGACATTGACGCCGAAAAATCTCTGCTCGGCGCCATCCTGATTTCCGAAGCACCTCTCCCCGACGTCACTGAGATCGTTAAGCCACAAGATTTCTACGATGATCGCCACGTCCATATCTTCGACGCCATGTGGACCCTCTATGAACGCCACAAGCCCGTCGATCTGCTCACCGTCACTGCCGAATTACGCCGTAAAAAAGTTCTCGATAAATCCGGAGGCTCCAGTTATCTATCCGAACTCACCAACTACGTCCCCACTTCTGCTCATGCCAAAGCTTACGCCGAGCTCGTTGCCCGCGCTGCCGTCCGCCGCCGCCTGATTGCTGCTGCCGCCGAAATCACCGAAAAGGCCTACGACGAATCCGGAGAGACTATTGAGCTGCTAGGCGAAGCTGAAAAATCCCTCTTCGCCGTCTCCGACCAAAACCTCAAAACCGATCTCATCTCCATCAGCGACCTCCTCAGCGAAACTTTCGATCACCTAGAAGATTTACATAAAAACAAAGGCGCCATTTCCGGCGTCAAATCCGGCTTCCCAGATTTCGACCGCATTACCGCCGGCTTCCACCCGTCTGATCTCGTTATCCTCGCCGCCCGGCCAGCCATGGGCAAGACCGCCCTCGCCCTTAATTTTGCCCGTAACGTCGCCACTATCAACAAAAAAGATGTCCTGATTTTCTCCCTGGAAATGGGCAAAGAACAGCTCATTAATCGTATGCTCGCCGACGCCTCTGGCATTGACAGCTTCAAGCTCGAAACTGGCAATTTTAGTGGCGACGATTTCACCCTGATTAGCGATGCTATGGCCGAACTTTCCGAAGCCCCCATTTTCATCGACGACACCCCCGGCATGACCATCATGGAAATGCGCACTAAAGCCCGCCGCGCCGCCCACGATCACCAACTCGGCCTCATCATCGTTGATTACCTCCAGCTCATGAATAGTTCCAGTCGTCGCGGCCAAGAAAATCGTGTCCAAGAAGTTTCCGAAATTTCCCGCGGCCTCAAACTCATCGCTAGGGAATTAAACGTTCCCGTCCTCGCCCTCTCTCAGCTTTCTCGTCTCGTCGAATCCCGCAACCCGCAAATTCCTATGCTCTCTGACCTCCGCGAATCTGGCTCCATCGAGCAAGATGCGGATCTCGTTATGTTCATGTATCGCGAAGATTATTACAACCCAGAAACCGAACGCCAAAACCTCACCGATGTCATCGTCGCCAAACACCGCCGCGGCCCCACCGGCAAAATCGAACTCTTCTTTGATAAGTCTCGCGTCCGCTTCATGTCTCTCGATAAAAAGCATGCATAAAATACTATTACCCGTACTAGGATCGGTCGTAGTAGTAGCAGCTTTGATAAGTTGGCAATTCATTTTGCAAACAGAAACAGTGCCAATAACACCCCCACGTTTCACGGTCGTCGTGCCCCATCACGACCTAGTGAAGATCAATCGACAAGAATTTTGGCAAGACTTCCTCCTAAAATACCCTCTAGCAAAAACCGTACAGAAAATTATCCTCGTTGGACCTGACCATTTCGGCACCAGACAAGACATCATCAGCTACACTGACGAAAATTTCACACTCTACGACCACGAATTAATCAATGGGCTGTCCAATCATCGCCCACCATTTGCAAATGTTGTAAAAAATACAACATTAATTAAGTCTGACCATGCCATTACTGCACTCCTCACTGAACTATCCGCACACTTTCCGGCAGCCACCTTATCGCCATTTCTCATCGGCGAAAAAATCAAATTCGACAGCTTAAATAAACTGCTAGATTTTATTCTCAGCGAATGCGACACCGCGTGCCTTGTGGTCGCAAGTGTAGATTTTTCACACAATCTCAGCCTCAGCCAGGCCAACGCCAAGGACGCGGAAACCCTAACTCAACTATCCGCGATGTCCATCACCGACGGCAGTCTAACTGTGCCAGATCACGCCGACTGCCCAGCCTGTCTCTACACGATTCAAGAATTAGGTCGCAGCTGGGACTACACTTGGTATCTCTGGGGTGAGACTAATTCTACCGGCAATGACATAAATGCGATCAATACCGTCAGCCACATTTACGGCGGATACTTGCCCGAAGCAACAAATTGATTTACTATAAACATAAGGAAAAAGGAGGCAACATGATTGATGGCTCAGTAGATAACGATTCAATAAACGAAGAACCGGCCAAGGAAAATCCAACAACCGACCTCCCAACCATAGACTCGCCAGTAAATGAGCCAATCGTTGGTAAACTCAAACCAAGCAAGCGCAAGCTTATCATAATAATAGCGGCATCAATCATACTATTGTTAGGTACCGGCACACTAGTATTCGCGCTCAACTACGACAACTTCTTCCCGCCCTCCACTACCGAAGAATTAGAAGATGAAGAGGAAGACGAGCAAAGTGAGCACGACCAAGAAGTCGCCCAACTTCCGACTAGCGGCTATCAATTCGTCAGGTGGCACTATGCATCATACGTCCCAACTAATGAACTAATCAAGGCACGTATAAGCGATTGCGAGACATCAGTCAAATATTTCACTGTCGCCGAACTCTCCGACGATGCCGTACTGTTACGCGCCGACAAAGAAAGTTGCTACAGCGGATATGATATTTATTGGTTTGTCATGCCCAAAAGCGGCAACGCAAAATTAGTAGGCAATTTTACCTACAATCTAACAGAAGCTAGAGAAGCCCTTGCGCGCTCAGACACTAGTATTATCAAACTCGATCTACCAGAGTTAGTGCTTCCAAATCAAATCACCGCAAACGGCAAAAACTATTACATCTCCGCCTATTCTTCTATGTCTTTTACACAAGACCTCTACGCTTCTGGAACCTCTGGCACCCCAATTTCAACTCAGAAACACAATGGCACTGACATCGGAACGCTATACCAAACCACCGAACCAATAAGAATCGATTCCGCCACTATGCCAATCACCGGTTTCTCATGGGAATATATCACCCCTGACAAACGAACTTACACTTATCAACCCTACGCAGGGCATCAAGATGTAGCGCTTAATGATGATGCCACACTCAAAGCTAGTTGGGTCGATGTATCCAACAAAGATATATCATTCAGAGGCCCGCTTCGTGGTTGCGGCACCAGCAAAACCGCCATTATTACCGGCAACCTCGAAACTCTCCAAAAAACCAAAGTTGCCACTCTCACAGCAGGCAACAAAAGCAACGTTTATAAGATAACCGACAGCCAGATACTCAATATGTTAGCTACTTGGTATATATACGAAGGTAGTGTAACGATGGAAGATATTCAAAACAAAGTCAGCAACATCACCTATCAAAACCAAAATGGCGACTGGATATTCCTAGTATCCACGGAAATTGATCAAGCCGAATGTGGCAAGCCGGTCATCTACCTCTATCCAGAAAAACTCACGACCGTCAGCGTAACCGTAGGAGCCAATATCAGCCTCAGCGATCCGCTCTATCCCGCCGGAGGGTGGCAAAACGTCCTCGCCCACCCCAGCGGCCAATTAATCTACCGTGGTACCAAATACGATTCACTATTCTGGGAGGGAACCGGACACGGACCGTACCCAGATGTCTCCGGTATAGGTATAGTAGTAGCGCAGAAAGATCTAGTTAAAACCATCCGCAGTCAACTTTATGCGCAAGGATTAACAACCAAAGAGACTAACGATTTCCTAGAATTTTGGGTCGATCATCTTCCCAAAACCCCATGGGTTAAACTGACCTGGCTCTCAACTCGTCAAATGAACCAATTAGCGCCACTCGCCATCAGACCAAAACCAACCACGCTCATCCGCATATTCTTAGATGCAGAAGGCGTTTCGACCCCCATGAATCTAACTGAACAAAAATTTAGCACCCCTAAGCGTGAAGGCTTTACCGTAGTTGAATGGGGCGGTTTACTAAGATAATGAAACTCCGCATCGACAAGCTATTTCTTTATCGATACCGCTTCATCATCGGATACTCAATACTTGGTCTCGCGTTTATCCTCATCCTCATTATCCTACCTCTCATCGCCCCAGGCGGCATCAGTTCCGCCGAAATGCAATCTGCCGTCAATTCTCATAACGTCTTCGAAAATTTCGCCAATGGCAACCTCATTAATCTCCCTTACCATCTGCTTCAAAATGCCTCCATCAATCTTTTTGGCCTCTCCATTTACGCCATTAAACTTCCTTCCATTATTCTCGGCTTCGCCACTGGCATCCTGCTAATTCTCTTGCTCAACCGTTGGTTTAAAACCAATGTCGCTCTCCTCGCTTCCATTATTACCGTGCTTTCGCCAATTTTTCTTTTCCTCGCCGGCTCCGGCACCCCTGCCATCCTCTACATCTTTTGGATCATCCTCATCCTCTGGCTCGGTGCCAAAATCGTCGGCGAAAAAAGCGTCTCGCCTCTCATTTTCCTGGCCTTCGTTGCCTCTGTCATCCTTTCGATTTACACGCCCCACCTCATTTATATTGCGTTCGGCATTGGCCTGGTCGCCCTCACCCGTCCTCATATTCGCTTCGCCATCAAAAAGACTAAAATCCCCCAACTTATTGTCGCTCTCTCCGTCATCGCTCTCCTCATCATCCCCCTTATCGTAGCCTGTATTGTCCGCCTCACCACCCTGCAAGAAATCTTTTTCGCCACCGACCCCGGCAGCTACATTGATAATGTTATCAATGCCTTCACTCCGTTCTTCTCCTTTAGCGCCGCCATCGAAAGCGATTTTCTATCACCGCTCTTTGGTCTCGCCACAGTCACCCTGATCATTATCGGCATCATCGCTTCCATGCGCGTCCTCTTCACGAGCCGCAATACCGCCGTCAGCTTATTAGTCATCTTTGCCATCATCATTTCCGGTCTCAACCCCAGTGCTGCTGTTATTATCTTCATCCCCGCCGCCATTTTAGTCGCTGTCGGTCTCGAATCCGTCCTCGAAAAATGGTACTCGCTCTTTCCTACCAACCCTTACGCCCGTGTCTTTGGCATTTTCCCCGTCGCTGCTTTCGTCGCCATTATTGTCATCTCCGGCTTCATCTATACCGTATTCGGCTACCACTATTCACCCAATGTTGCCAAACAGTTCAATAATGATATCAGTCTAATTAACAAGGACCTGCCTTTCGGCACCACCCTACTTGTCCCGAAAGACACCTTGGAATATGATTTCTACAAAATCCTCGAAACCGACGGACGCCTTACCGTATCCTCCGTGCTTCCTGACCGCACCAGCAACTGCATAGCTAGTCTCGGCCACTGGGGAGAAGAGGTCGACCTCAAACTCACCACTATTATCACCTCCTCAAAATCTCAAAATTCTGATAGACTCTATATATACAATTGTTCAGAATAAAGGAGTTATTTTATGGGTCAAACCATGGATCAAATGAAAATGCTAACTCAATTGCGCAAAGCGCAAAAGGAGCTTAAAAACGAAATCGTCGAAGTCGAGGCCGGCGACGGCGCCGTCGTTGTCCAAATTACTGGCGAGCTAAAGATCAAAAAAGTCTCTCTCGATTCCGAGAAAATTGATTTCGACGACATCGCTGAACTCGAACGCTGGATCGAAAATGCCATGCGCGACGGTTATGCCAAAGCTCAAGAAATCGCCAGTGACAAAATGAAACCGCTGATGGGTGCGCTCGGCAATCTTGGAATGTAATTAATGTTGCCGCGAGCGTTAACTGATGCTATTGATGCACTCGGGCACTTGCCCGGAGTCGGTTCACGCACTGCAGAACGTTACGCTTATTACCTTTTTAAATCCAATCTCCACACCGCTCAAAATATCATCTCTGCACTGGAAAACTTACACGCTAAAATCAAAATTTGCCCCGTCACCTTTGCTATCATGGATTCTACTGATTCTATTTCGCCCCTTTACGCAGATCCTGCCCGCGACAAAACCACCATCCTAGTCGTAGAAGAGCCGCTCGATATTTACGCTCTCGAACGCACCAAAGCTTACAAAGGAGTTTATCACGTGCTCGGCGGCGCTATCTCTCCCATGGATGGTATCATGCCTGACCAATTACACATTAAAGAACTTGTTACTCGCGTTAAAGACGATAAGGTTAAAGAAATTATTATCGCCACCAACCCGTCCGTCGAAGGCGAATCAACTGCCATCCTCCTTCAAGCTACTTTACATAAAACTTACCCCAAACTTAAAATTACTCGTCTTGCACGCGGCCTGCCGCTCGGTGTTTCACTAGAATATGCCGACCAAATCACCCTTGCCTCCGCTCTCGATAATCGCACTGGCCTTTAGCACTTGACCCTATCAGGTGCCAAGCGGTATACTTGGAAAGCCTATGTCAAAAATCTGGAAAATTATTCTATCTTATTGGTGGCAGGTAATTCTACTGTTCGGCGGTCTCTGCATCCAAGTTTTCGCTAACCTCCAACTTCCGGATATCATGGCCAATATCATTAATAATGGTATCGGACCAAAAGATATGGATTTTGTTTGGAGCGAAGGCCTCCGCATGCTCGGCATCGTCCTCATCGGCATGGTCGGCATGGTCATTGCTGGCTTCTTCGCTGCACGCATTGGCACCGGATTCGCCGCCAAACTCCGCGAATCATTATTCCAGCATATCCTCAGCTTCAGCATTGACGAGATTGACCAGTTCAGTACTGCTTCGCTCATCACCCGCACCACCAACGATATCGCTGCTATTCAGCAAACCCTAGTCGTAGCCCTGCGCATGTCGCTCCAATCGCCACTCATGGCCGTCGGAGCTATCACGATGGCACTCAGTACTGCTCCCAGCATGGCGTGGATTATTGGATTAGTCGTCGCTGTCCTAATCATATTGTTCATCATCGTCATGATCCTCGGCCTACCCAAATTCAAATTAATCCAACAGCTAAACGACAAACTTAACCAAGTTACTCGCGAAAACCTCACCGGCCTCCGCGTCGTCCGAGCTTTCAATAATGAAAAATATGAACAGGACAAATTCCAGCGTGCCAATATTGAAGTTACCAAAGTCAACGTTTTCACCTCGCGCCTCATGGTCACCATGATGCCTGTTGTCCAATTTGCTATTTCTGGAGCCGCGCTTCTCGTCGTCTGGGTCGGTGCCGGACTGGTTGCTGATTCCGTCATCGGCATCGGTGAAATCGTTGCCTTCATGCAATACGCCACTCAAGTTATGATCTCATTTATGTTCCTCGCCATGGCATTTGTACTCATGCCGCGCGCCCTAGTCTCCATCAAACGTGTTAATGAAGTCTTGAAAACCAAACCATCCATCAAATTCAAAAACAAATCACAAAAAACCACCGAGACTTCCGGTATTCAATTTAAAAATGTTTTTTTCTCTTACAAAAACGCCGAACACCCAGTTCTAAAAGATATTAGTTTCACAGCCGAAAAAGGGAAGACTACTGCCATTATCGGTTCTACCGGTTCCGGTAAATCTACTATCGCCAATCTCATCCCACGACTTTACGACGTCAGTAAGGGTGAAATTCTACTCGATGGTGTCAACATCAAAGATTTTACCAAAGACGACTTAATGTCCCGCATCGGCCTAATTCCTCAAAAGGCCCTTTTATTCTCCGGTACCATCAAAAGCAATATCAAATATGGAGCTCCAAATATATCTGACGAGCAAATGGAAAAAGCCGCCTCGGTCGCTGGTGCTGCCGAATTTATCAACAAACTCGAGAAGAAATATGATTCGCACGTTTCTCAAGGCGGCGCTAATCTATCCGGAGGACAAAAACAACGCCTTTGTATTGCTCGCGCCATCGCCAAAAATCCCGAGATTTTTATTTTCGATGATAGTTTTTCCGCCCTCGACTACAAAACCGATCAGCAAGTCCGTGCTAATCTCAAAACCATCACTGCACACGCCGCCGTCATCATTGTCGCGCAACGCATCAGCACCATCAAACAAGCTGACCAAATTATTGTCCTCGAAAATGGCGCCATCGTCGGCCAAGGCACGCACTCTGATCTTATGAAAAAATGTAAAGTTTATAAAGAAATCGCCATGAGTCAATTATCCAAAAAGGAGCTTGCCTAATGGGTCCCGGCGGCGGTAGACCTCCCATTATGGGAGCTGGCGGCAACAAATCCCGCATCATACAAAAGCCCAAGCATACCGGCAATACTCTTAAAAAACTATTTAAATACCTTGCCAGCTTCAAGATTCCGATCTTGGTTACCTTGGCCCTAGCTATCGTTGCTACCGTTCTTACCATTATCGGCCCCCGATTAATGGGTAATATTATCAACGTTCTAGCGGAAGATTTCATTGCCAGGTTCACCGATCCGACTCGCGCTTATCGCTTCGATATTATGGGCAGTATCGCTCTTCAACTCTTGGTTTTTTACCTCGTCGCTGTCGCCGCTAACCTCGTCTCTGGTTGGATTATTACCGGCATCACTATGAAAGTAGTCAAAAAATTCCGTACCGAAATTTCCCAGAAAATTAATCGCCTGCCCATCGCGTATTTCGACAAACACTCGTTTGGTGATACTCTTTCTCGCGTTACTAACGACGTCGACACTATCGCCCAGTCCCTCCAACAATCCATCTCGCAACTCATCTCATCAGTCACCATGATCATCGGCTTCATTATCATGATGCTAACCATCAGCTGGCAACTCACGCTCATTGCCTTCGTCACCATTCCAATTGCTTTTATTTTCATACGTTTCGTCACTACACATACGCAAAAACTCTTCAAAGCCCAGCAAAATGAACTCGGTAATCTCAATGGGCATATTGAGGAGATCTATGCCGGACAAACCATCGTCCGCACCTTTTCGGCCGAAGGCACCACCATTGAAGCTTTTACGAAAACTAACAAAAAACTTTACCAATCTGCTTGGAAATCCCAGTTCCTCTCCGGCCTCATGCAACCCATCATGCATGGCATTTCCAATCTCGGCTATGTTGCTACTGCCATCACTGGCGGTTATCTCGCCATAAATGGCCACATTGGCCTCGGCGACCTCACGGCCTTCATCCAATACGTCAACCAATTCACTCAGCCTATAACCCAAATGTCTCAAATCATCAGCACTCTTCAATCTGCTATTGCTGCCAGTGAGCGTGTCTTTGATTTCCTCGAAGAACCTGAACAAGCTCCCGATAACATCCAGGCTCAACTAGGTAAAGTCAAAGGCGCCGTACAGTTCACAAATATTCATTTCTCTTATGATGGAGAAAAGGAAATTATCAAAGGTTTTAGCGCCAAAATTAAACCTGGCGCCAAAGTAGCCATCGTTGGCCCAACTGGAGCAGGGAAGACCACTATGGTAAATCTCCTCATGCGTTTTTACGATCCTAATCATGGCGAAATTACTATCGACGGTGTGAACACCAAACAACTCGCCCGCAGTGAAGTCCGCAAATCTTTCGGCATGGTGCTTCAAGATACCTGGCTGATGGATGGTACAATTGCCGAAAATCTCAAGTATGGCAAACTAGATGCCACCAACGCCGAAGTCAAAAGAGCCGCCAAAACCGCTCACATCGACCACATGATTGAATCTCTACCAAAATCTTACAATACTCAAATCGACGAAGACTCCGAAGCAATTTCTGCCGGCGAAAAACAGCTGCTTACCATTGCCCGCGCCATGATCGCCGACCCGCCCATGATGATTCTCGACGAAGCCACCTCCAGTGTCGATACCCGCACCGAACAGCTCATCCAAAAAGCTATGGACAAACTAGCTCACGGCCGCACTTCGTTTATCATTGCCCATCGCCTCTCCACCATCAAAAATGCCGACCTGATCCTTGTCATGCAAGACGGTAATATTGTAGAACAAGGTAACCACAAGGAACTACTCGCCAAAAACGGCTTCTACGCCACCCTTTACAATTCTCAATTCACCGAAAGTTAATTATTTATCACTTGGTAACGGAAAACGCAGCGCCATCTTTTTAACTTCCTCGCGTAATACTGAAAAATCAGCATTATATTTGTCGAGATTTACTTCCTTCTTCGCTTTCGCGCAAATATCCGCCACCGCTCTCATCCACTTCGCAATCCTCTTCATTTCTTGCTTACCCAACCCACGCGTCGTAATCGCCGGCGTCCCCAAACGAATACCAGATGGCCTAAATGGCGGCAAAGTATCATTTGCAATCGAGTTAGCATTCAAATTTAAACCAATTCTATCTAGCGCTCGCTCCATGATTTTCCCATCTACTTTAAACGACTTCATCATATCTATCAAAATCAAATGATTCTCTGTCCCCCCACCAATACAATGAAATCCAAGTGCATCCAATTCGTCCGCCAAAATTGCTGCATTGTTTACTATATTCGCTGCGTATTCCTGAAATTCCGGCTTCAAAGCTTCGCCAAATGCCACCGCTTTTGCTGCGATGATATGCATCAACGGTCCGCCTTGCGTACCTGGAAAAACCGACCGGTCTATCAACATCGGGATATTCTCCAAAGTTTTCTCTGGTTTCTTCAACGGATTACCCACCGCGCCCTTGCTTAAGATCATCCCGCCGCGCGGTCCGCGCAAAGTCTTATGCGTCGTTGTCGTCATTACATGAAAACCATAATCAAACGGACTTTTATGCACCTTGCCTGCGATTAGTCCAGCCACGTGCGCCATATCCGCCATTAGCAAACATCCAGGAATCTTCTTGCCAATCTCCGCCACCTGTGCAAAATCCGGTACCTTCATAAACGCCGAGTAGCCCACCAATAAAATCTTTGGCTGATGTTTAATGGCCATTTTCTCCATCTCGTCATAATCAATATCGCCAGTTTCTGCCACGGTCCCATAAGGTACAAAATTATAAATCTTAGCCGATAGTGTCACTGGCGAACCATGCGTCAAGTGGCCACCATGTCCCAAATTCATGCCCAACACCGTATCGCCCGGCTCCAGCCATGCATTGTAAACTGCATTATTCGCCTGTGCACCACTGTGTGGCTGCACATTAGCATGGTCCGCGCCAAACAATCGACATGCCCGCGCAATTGCCAGACGTTCAACGCGATCAGTATTCTCCTGCCCGCCATAGTAACGTCTGCTGGGCAAAATTGTCTTCGCTATTTCTTTATCATCCCAATCGAGCAACCCATCAAAATCCGGGTAGCCTTCGGAATATTTATTCGTCAACACCGAACCAGCCGCCTTCAGCACATCGCCAGATACGTAATTTTCGCTCGGAATCAGTTCCAAACCTTCGCGCTGCCGCACCGCCTCAGCATCGATTAAACCAAAAATTTCTTTATCCATTTTACTTCTCCTTATTTTTTGGTATATACAAATCTGGCGAATACTAAACCATCGTCAAACTCTCCCTCTCCAACCTTTTGTTTTATGAAATCCCCAGTATCAAATTTCGGGAAAAATACATCCGCATCCTTGCGCTCACCATCAATTTCTGTCAAATACAACTTATTAGCATATGGCAAGGCAGCTGCATAAATACTACCGCCGCCAATTACAAATAATTCTTCCGATTCATTTTGCCATTTTTCTAAAAACCCAGTCAGATCATTTACGACATTAACCCAGTCCGGGAATTCACCCTCATAAGCTGCCACATAATACTCTCGTCCCTCTAACCGGCACGGCAGAGAATAATAAGTCTTACTTCCCATCAAAACCTTGTGCCCCATTGTAGTCTTCTTGAAATAACCCAGCTCGCCCTTACCAGGGAAAGCCAACTCAGGCCCTTTGCCAATTTCCAAATTTCGTCCCACGCTCGCGATTAAGCTAATCACAATCAAACCTCCAGTTTGCATTTATTTTAACACAAGGATAAACTAGTGTCATGCCTATCGTCTTACAAGTATTTTTATGGTCACTCGCCGGAGGACTAATCTCGCTCATTGGCGGCATTATCCTGCTTGCCAGCAAAAAACATGCTTCGCTTGCTGAATATGCCACCGCTTTTGCCGCTGGCGCCTTGCTTGCCGCAGCCCTTTTAGACATGCTGCCAGAAGCGTTAGAAAACAACGACGCCAAACTAGTTGCCACCTTCATGCTTGCCGGCATCATTATTTTCTTCCTTCTAGAACTTTTCCTCGGCTGGTTCCATCGCCATCGTCACCACGACAATAAGTCTTTCGTCGACCCAGTTGTACCCATGATTATCCTCGGCGATGTCATCCATAACTTTATTGACGGTATCGCTATCGCCGCCGGCTTCCTCATCTCTCCTGCTACCGGCGTCATCGTCACCCTCGCCGTTGCAGCTCACGAAATTCCAAGAGAAATCGGGAGTTTCGGCCTATTACTCCACAAAAAAATTGATCGAAAAAAAGTTTTAATCATCAACCTGCTCAGCACTTTCGCCACCGTCTTAGCTGCCATCACATTTTTCGTCGTCGGCGATAATCTAGATATTTCATTTAGCCCGTTGCTTGGACTAGTCACTGGTTTCTTTATCTATATTGCCGCTAGCGACATTATTCCTTCAATCCATTCTGGAAAATCCCAAAAAACTAAAATTATCAAAACCCTTATTATGTTCCTAGGTATCGCCATCGTCTATTTTGCTATCTTAGGTCTTGATCAATTTACCCACTAAAAGCACTGCTGTAGTATAATACGCTTATGTATATAGCCATTGAGGCCATAGGTTTGGGCGTTATTACTATCGCAGTGCTCACATTTGGTCTCATTGTTCTCGCGCGCCGCCAATACGATCTAATGCCCCGCCTTATTTTCTTCCTGCAGACTATTTTTGGTGCCGCCTGGACCATAGCCAGTATTATCCGCCTAGTCACTACCGATGCCAATGTTTCTTTCGTCACAGCCAAAGTTGTATACATTACCGCTACTGCACTTTTATGTTCATGGTTCATATTAGCCATCGCGTTTTCTAAGCTACGCAAATTTACACTCGCAGCCCTTGGCTTCAGTCTTGCATCTTTAGTCATACTCGCCGTAGGCGTTATCATACCGGAAGGGGTCATGATTGAGTCAGTAGCCGCACCACCCGATCGAGTCGTCTTCTTCGGTCCGGCAGGCTGGGTATATCCCATGTACGTAGCCATTTTCGGTTTCCTCACCATACTCATGCTCACTATCAACTTCTTTACCGCCAAAAACCGTCTAGAGCGCACCCGCCACCTTTATATACTCATAGCAGCCGCCCTTTGCATCACTATCATTGGCATCAGCGATGTTTTTTTGCCATTTATGGGCATCTTCGATATCTATTGGCTAGGACCCTTCATGTTAGCCCTGCTCGTATTCATGATGTCCATTGCTATGTTTCGTTACAGATTATTCAGTTTGCCGTCGTCTACTCAAAACCGCCTAGACGATAGCCTCGTAGTTGATGTTTCGCTCCACGCCGTTTCAGACGCAGATCCCCAAAAGATGCTCAACAAAATAGTAGTCGATATCGTCAATGTCGACCGCATTTCATCCGCCGCAATTATCGTGTTCAATAACAACCGTCTTATATTCTCCGGCAACTCCGAACAATCACTTAGGTTAGAAGATCTCACCCAGATAGCCACCTCCAATATCCTGCACAATAAAGCCATAGCAGTAGAAGAACTTGACATTTCTGGTGCCGAATATCGTTTATTTACATCTCATCATATAACAGCTCTAGCCATTATTGGCCAACCAAGCTCATCAATATTCGGTGCCGTTGTCATTGGCAACGATGCGTCAGTTATCTACAGCGAAAAGGAAATGGCGGCTCTATCGTCAGTCGCCAATATAGTTAACATTGCCTTCGAAAGTTCCACCTATTTCCATCGAAACCAAGAACTTCAACAATTAGACACCGCCAAAGATGAACTCCTCAATATCGCCAGCCACAACTTGCGTACTCCGTTAGTAGTAGTACGCGGATATATCGAACTTATCATGGGAGACAAGACCGATGCTCCTTCGGAAAAACATCTCGGCTACCTCAACTCCGCAGACAATGAAATCGTCAAAATGTCTCGTATTATTGATGACTTCCTCACCTTATCTCGGATTCAGACCAGTCGTTTCGTGCTTAATAAAACACCAGTTGATCTACGCCAAATGGTCGTAGACGAAGTCAGCACATTGCAACCCTTAGCCGCCGATAAGGATAAGACATTTAAATTAGACATCACGGATGGCAACTATTCTCTCGAATTAGATGACTCCAAAATCCGTCAAGTCATCACCAATCTTATAGATAACGCTATTTATTACTCAGGAGACTCATCAAAAATTACCATCCGCCTGCGCGAAAAAAACAACCAAGCGATTTTCGAAGTAGAAGATCGCGGCATCGGCGTGCCCAAAGCAGATCGCGAAAAGTTATGGGAAAAATTCTCTCGTGCCTCCAATGCCCAAGAATGGCGCACCGATGGCACCGGCACCGGACTTTACATGGTGCGCCGCATCATAGAGGATCACGGCGGCACCGTTATTTATCGCCCCCTCGAACAAGGCTCGGTCTTTGGCTTCAGCTTGCCGCACAAAAATTAAATCAACAAAAATGGTGGCTCCGACTGGACTTGAACCAGTGACACAAGGCTCTTCAGGCCTCTGCTCTACCAACTGAGCTACAGAGCCACACACGCCAAAGTATACCACATCACCACCGGGCATGCTACACTTACAGTATGAAAAAAATTAATACATCCCCACTCTCCGGTATGCAAGAGCTGTTGCCAGCCGAGCAAGCCGTTTTTAACAAACTCAAGAAATCCATTGAGGATGTATATCGCCATCACGGTTTCATGAACATTGAAACCCCCATTATCGACCGCACCGAAATCTTATTCAGCAAAGCCGGCGGCGACACCGAAAAGCAAATTTACAAAGTCATTAAAACCGACGAATCCGCCGACGATGCTGACCAGGCTCTCCGCTTTGATCACACTGTACCACTAGCCCGCTATGTAGTGCAGCACGAAAATGACCTCACCTTTCCGTTTCACGTCACTCAAATCGGTCGTAACTTCCGCGGCGAACGCGCCCAAAAAGGCCGGTTCCGCGAATTTTATCAATGCGACGTTGACATCATCGGCAGAGGCGAACTACCTGTCGCCTACGACGCCAAAGTTATTGCCGCCGTCTATGAAGCTCTCAAAACTTTCGATCTCCCCGAAATGCAAATTCGCATTAGCAACCGCAAAATCCTTACCAATTTTATAGAAATACTTGGCCTATCCGACAAAGCCACTGCCATATTCAATATCATTGATCATGCCGAAAAAATTCCTCCTGAGCAAACTACGCAAGCTCTTTACGATCTCGGCATCCCGGAAGATAATGTTGTAAAAATTACAACATTTATCAACACTCACGGCACTCCAGATGACGTAGAAGCATCTCTGCAGTCCATTATCGACGACATCGATAACTTTCAAGAAGGCCTATCCGAACTTCGCACTGTTTACGAACTGCTTAAACAAAGCGGTCTAGGACGACAGGCTACCATCGACTTTATGATTGTCCGCGGCCTCGACTATTACAATAGCACCGTCGTCGAAATCTTCTTGCCAGAGTACCGCGCCATTGGCTCCATTGCTGGCGGCGGACGCTACGACAATCTCGCCAACAACTTCACCGATCAAAAACTCCCCGGAGTTGGCGTTAGTATCGGCCTCACCCGCCTGTTCTACATCCTTAACCAACACGAACTTCTTAGGACTAATTCCGAAAAACCCATCGATGTAGCCATCATACCCATTACAGACAATGAACACACCTTCGCCCTCGATCTTGCTAATAAATTACGGACAAAAGACAAATCCGTCGACGTAGTTTTGACCGATAAAAAACTCGGCGACAAATTAACTTATGCCTCTCATATCGCCAAAAATGCTATTATCATCGGCGAAAATGAAGTCAACTCTGGAACTATCGAAATCAAAGACCTAGAAACTGGCACAACTTCTCCTCTCGTAATATAATAAATTACAAAAGAGGAGGTGTGGGAGCTAAGTGCTCCCATTAAAGTTACATGAGTAAATTATATCTTCGTTACGGCGCAATGGGATGTGGTAAAACTATGCAGCTCATCCAAGTGGCCTTCAATTACAAAGAACGCGGCCACAAAGTCTGTATCATGAAACCTTCCACCGATACGAAAAATGGCACAAAATTACTTACCCGCATCGGACCGGAAATTGACACCGACCTTTGCTTTTCTCGCACCGCAAATCTCTTTAAAATCGTCAAGCAGCAATTCGCACATGTCGACTGCGTATTGATAGACGAGGCTCAATTCCTCACCCCGGCCCAAGCCGACCAACTTAATGAAATTGTTATCAATCTCGGCATACCAGTTATGGCCTATAGCCTTCGCCTCAATTTCCGCCAAACCGATGGTGGCTTCGAAGGTGCTACCAGACTTCTGCAAATTGCCCACGACATCGAAGAAATCAAAACCATTTGCGACTGCGGACGCAAGGCCACCCGTCAATCGCGCTTCTTAAACGGCAAACTAGTCACCGAAGGCCCCGATATCCTAATCGACGACGGCTCCACCGAAATCGTCTACCGCGCTCTCTGCCCAAAATGCTATTATGAATACGCAAAGGGAGTAAAAAAATGAGCGGTCAATATATCGTCATCGAAGGACAAGATGCAACTGGCAAATCCACCCAAGTCGAATTGCTTGCCAAATATTTCCGCAAACAAGGCAGGGAAGTCGTCACTATCCATGAGCCCGACGGCAACCTGCCATCCGCCTCCGCTTTGCGCCGACTTATCAAAACTAAATCCTATCGCCTCCAGCCCAAAACTAATATCTTGTTATTCACAGCCGCCCGACTAGAGCTCTGGAAAAAACTGGCCGAACCATGCCTAAAGCGCGATGGCATAGTTATTTCCGCTCGCAACTGGTACTCCACTCTTGCCTATCAAGGTTACGGCCAAAAACTCTCATTAAAACTGATCAAAATCACTACCCAGCGTTACCTGCCCAAACACTATCTCCGTCCAGATCATGTCGTTATTCTTACTTTAGAAGATGATACCAGAAAAGCCCGCCAATCTGCTCGCGCTCTCAATGTGGCCACCGACACGTTCGAATCCAAACCAGACGATTTCCAAGAACGCGTCACTCGTTCCTATCTCCGCATTGCTCGTGACCTCCAAATCCCCACGCTCGACGCCTCTCCATCTCCGGCCGAAGTCCACAAGCAAATTATTAAACTATTTGGTCTCTAGCTATGCATCCATCCTGGAAACCAATACTGCAAGAGCAGTTCGAAACTCCTTATTTCAAGGAGCTATCCAAATTTCTCACCAATGCATACTCATCCAAAACCATCTACCCGCCCAAAACTCAAGTTTTCTCCGCTTTTACCACCGATCTCGAAAATATAAAAGTTGTCATCATTGGCCAAGATCCTTATCATGGCCCGCGCCAAGCTCATGGCTTGGCCTTTTCCGTCCGACCGGAAGTCCAATCTCCACCTTCACTTCAAAATATCTTCAAAGAAATCCACGATGATCTCGGCAGCCCTTTACCAACCAACGGTAATTTGCAACGCTGGGCAGAGCAGGGCGTACTGCTGCTCAATAATACGCTGACCGTCGAAGCTCACCGCGCCGGCAGCCATCGCGGCTACGGCTGGGAACAATTCACCGAAAATATCATCAGACACCTCAATGAAGCCTGTCCACATCTCGTTTTCATCCTTTGGGGCCGAGATGCCAAAACTAAAAAACCACTCATCAACCAGCAAAAGCATCTCATCTTGGAAGCAGCTCACCCTTCACCATTTTCGGCTAACGCCGGTTTCTTCGGCTGCAAACATTTCAGCAAAACCAATCAGCAATTAAAAGATTGGGGCCTGCCAGAAATCGACTGGTAGGAGTTAACTTCCGAGAATAGTTAAGCTCACTCCAGCATCATCAAACATCTGCTTCGTATCGGCGCTTTCATGATAATCCTTGCGCACAATCACTCGTTTAATCCCGGAATTCACGATTAACATCGCGCAATCTCTGCACGGGCACATGCCGCAATATAACGTCCCCTCGGCAATCCTTACGCCATTTTTTGCCGCCTGCAAAATTGCATTGGCTTCAGCATGCACGGTTCGCTTGCAATGTTCGCTGACATGCCCATCTCCATGTTTTACTTCTTTCATCAAACATCCAATTTCATCGCACTGTGGCGCCCCCTTCGGCGCACCCACATATCCTGTTGATAAAATCACGTTATCCTTCACGATCACACAGCCAAACTTGCCCCGCGGACAAGTCGCCCGTTGTCCCACTGCATCCATAATATTCAACCAATATTCATCCCAACTCGGTCGAGTCGACTTCATTTTCTTCATAATAACCTCCATTTCTTAAAATTCTAGCACTATTACACCAAAAATCACAACTTCAAGACTAGCCATAAGCATCTTTATGCCCATATAATACATATGCATCGCCATACTTCGGTCACTAGCGATTGCCCCAAACGTCGGATCAAACTTGTCATTGTTTGGCCGGCATCGAGCCAAGGAAAAAATAAACCAACGGCTCACATAAATGACTCCAACAAAATCTAACTGGAGACGCATTTATGAATAACATTAACAAAAATGATCAAACCGAACGGGTGCAGGTCATGGCTCTGTTTAATTACAGCCAGACCCCTTGCCAACCGCTTAGTTTCAAGCGGGCCACCGGCAGGGAAGTAGAAGTCACTGAACTTCTCCGCGCTCACGTCAAATTCGTCGGCGGCACTGCCAAACACATTTTTGACTGTCTAGCTGGCCGCAACAGCTACCGCCTAGAGTTCGACAGCACGTCGCTCGCCTGGACCCTCACACCTTAGGAGAGTACCGTTCGAAAAACGATCAATCACACATTGATCGTTTTTTGTTTTTAAACCGCTTATGGTATCATATAGATATCTAAATAGGAATCACATATATGGTAAAAACTACCAAAGTCAAAAAAACTAAAACTTATACAGGCAAACCAAAATCTATTGGCCCTAAATTTTTCGCGATCTTACTTATTTTTATCATCGCCATTTTCTCTCTTGTCAGCAATCTCATTATCCTGCGCACCGTCCGCGATGAGATGAGGATTTCTTTTGATTACGAACTCCGAACCGCACTCGAAGTCCTAGCCGGCAACATCGACACACTTTATGAAGCCGACTATTCTGCAACCACCAAAACCCTTGCCCTTCAAATGGTCGATAATGCTACCTGGAACGACGGCCATCGTCATTTTTGGGCCACCCCGCTAGATTCTACCGAAATCCTTGCTGGCAAAGAAGACCACGAATATTTTTACAGCGCCTATGCCAAAGAAACAAAATTTGGCTTCCTCATAAACGCTGGCTTCGATGAGGCTTACTTTAACGCCAACGCCTATCCTAAAACTGAGGAATATATCCGCGTATCTACATGCACCACCCTCGTCATCGCCCTCTTTGCTCTTGGCGCATGTGTCATCGCTTTCCACCGCTCAACCCGTTAGATGCCCTCCGCTTCCGCTTCAACAAATAAATTACAACTCCAATTCCTGTAAGACTTAAACCTAGCGCCCACAAAGACGACTGCACCGGATTGGCTAACGCTGACCCCGTGCTCGGTAGCATCAAGTTTAAATCCGTACTTGCCTTGGTTATCGGACTTTGCGCATCCGCCATTTTCGTAAGTTCAAGATCATCCTCCATAACATCCTTCACCGAAATTGGCTGTTTCACACTTTTCTCAACCAACAATAACACTTCAGAGCTCTCGCCTAAATTAAATTCTGCATCCATCCCAGTCAACGTAAATTTAATCTCGTGATTAAAATCCAAACCGTTAATCCGCACTTCGCCCGCTTCGCTAAGCACATACCCCAATGGCACATCGTTCACCGCCGCCAAAACATATACTACATTATCCGTTGACTCCCAACTTATAATCGCTTCATCACTCGAAGCTTTTTCCACTTTCAAACCTTCCAGTTCTAGCCTATTAATATTTTCTGTTTTATTATCTTCAACTATAACTAAAGCCGACATTGTGCTAAACCCCCCGTCTTCAGCTACCGCTTTTACCACTACGAACCTTTCTCCTTCTACCCAAAATTTAGTACTTATAAACGATTCAGACGTTTCTAGTTCAAACACGCCATCGCCATCTAAGTCCCACTCAAAACGAACTATCTCCGACCCCACACCATAACTTGCGCTCGCATCAAAATAAAACAATTCTCCTGTTCCGCCATAATATTTCTCAAACGGCAATATTGCCACCGGCCGCGACACTATGTAATCCGTCGCCATACCCATCTCGCCTATACCAAAAACCTTGCCTCCCGTTAGTCTGGTCAACTCATCGTAAGCCTCCCTGTTGTACTCTTCTGTCACCACATAAATATTCACTGGATCAATTTCCAGGCTGCGTTTTGCTACCTGCGCTATCGTCGTCCCATCCAGATCCGGCGCATGATATGTTGCATCCGTTAACGCAATAATCGACTTTGTCGCCCCCTTTTTCCATTTCAGACTATTCAATACCCCTAAAGCAGCACTTAGCAAGCTTTCCGGTTCATCACCTCCACCGGCAGTACGGATCGCATTTAATTTTTGCTCAAACTCCAAAAGCGAACAACTAAAATCACATAATTGATTTAGATCAAATGGATCATTTAAATCGCGGTATTCATACAGCGCTACTCTACCTCCGCTGCTTAATGTCAATCTCGCCAATCTCATCGCCTCTGCTTTGTATTTAGCAATATAACTCGCCATTGACCCAGTTGAATCAATCAATATCGCCGTGTCCATCGCCGTCTGGCTACCTGTCTTTATAACTACATTTTGTCCCAAAATTTCTTTTCTGATCCTCAAAACCGCCTCCCGCACCGCCGACCCAATATGTCCATCACCGCCATATTTCGTATGACCGCTATTCACAAATAAATTTCTAGAACCTCCGCAAATCAAATCATCGTCGCTGCACCATAGTCCAAACTTGCCAGTATAACCAGATACTTCATAAGGATCACGCGCACCTAATATGCCATTTTTCGTATTACAGTTTGGCGCATATATCCTGTACGCCGACAGTCTCTCTCCTCGACATGCCGGCGGATTCAATCCCACACCTTCAGGCAAGTACAAGTCCGGATCACCCAACGTTGCTACGTATAAAACCCTCTGCGCGTCCAAACTATCAAGCGCCCTCGCTATCACTCTGGCTCCCTGCGAATAACCCACCAGCACAAACTTAGTCTGTTCACATTTCGCCGTCTGCTCGTTATAAAACCTCGTCACATCCATCACCCCCAAAGTCACACTCAGATTAAACTCGAAAGCATTTCCAGCTGTAATTAAAATCACGGCTGCGTTCCAAAAATTCACTTCTACTGCCGGATAATTCACTTCATAAACACCATAGCTTGCCCTCAACCCATCCATTTGCTTTGAAATCTCTGACTTTAAACTTCGCCACTCGCTGCTATCACCGTAGATTGACCCAGAGCCTCGAGCAAACATAAATTGCACGTCTTTGCAAACCGCTTCAGCCCCGACTTTCAACGGCAATATCAGCCCCACTATTACGCCCATTGTTATTAATATAAAAATACCTCGTTTCATGCCCCCAACATAATCAACCCGCAAATAAGTTTAAAGCATCAACGTAATACTTTTTTGCCATATGCTATAATCAAGTCTATGAGCAATATTGTTGAAGTGAAAAATTTCCAAATGATTTTTGGCAATAAAGAAGTAATCAAAGAACTCTCCTTCACGGTCAAACAAGGCGAAATTTTCGGGCTGCTCGGATCCAACGGCTCCGGCAAAACTACCACTATTCGTGCCCTCCTTGGTCTTTATCAGCCTACCGCTGGCGAACTTCTTATTAACGGCCAAAAATTCGTCCCCTCCGAAAAAACCGCCGTCGGCTATCTCCCCGAAGAGCGCGGCCTCTACATGAAAGAGACCGTCATAGACGTTATGACCTATTTCGGCCATCTCAAAGGTCTCAAGAATCCAAAAGAGTGGAGCCTAAAATACCTAAACCGTGTTGATCTGCAGGACTCCGCTACCAAACAAGTCGGCAAGCTCAGCTCAGGCATGCAGCAAAAAGTACAGCTCGGGCTAACTATCATGGGCAACCCCAAACTCCTCATCCTCGACGAACCCACTAAGGGATTTGACCCGGTCAACCGCAAGCTCCTCATGGATATCATCGCTGAATCTCACGATAAAGGTTCTACCATCATTATGATCACTCACTACATGGAAGAAGTCGAACGGCTTTGCGACCGAGCCATCTTGCTTAAAGATGGTGTTGCCCGCGCTTACGGCAAAATCACCGACATCAAGAAAGAATTCGGCGGCAAATCGCTCGATGAGATATTCGTAAGTGTTTATGGAGAAAAAAATGACTAAAAAATTCATCGACACCAACCTCGGCAATGTCATCCGCTTCGAAATCATCCGCAACCTCAAAAAACCTACATTTTGGATTGCAGCACTCATCCTGCCCGTCCTGCTCGTAGGATATATCGCCTTCGCTGGGTTCGTAGGCTACAATGCTAATTTAACTGCCGAAGGCGGTACCGACACCGAAAAACTCAACCTCGGACTTTATGACGCCGCTGACTACCTGACTACCAACGTTATCCCCCAACCCGACAACACCACACAGGAAGTCAAACTTTTCGACAGTAAAGAGCAGGGAATTGATGCCGTCAAAAATGACGAAATCAGCGTTTTCTACTACATCCCCGCCAATTTTGACGAAATTCTCACCGCCGAAATATACGCCAAAAGCGCATCATTTAATATCTTTGCTAATTACGAAACGCCCCTGCGCACCCTCCTCATGCTTTCCGCCGCCACGCGCATAGACCCAACTGATCTGGCAGTTGTGACTAACGTCATCACTATCGATACCACTAATTTCACGGTCGACAATACTGAAGTAGACCTGGTCGCAGAAATATCCAGGATGATTATCCCCGGACTCGCACTCGTCCTTTTTTATATTCTAATAGTTAGCTTTGGCAATCGCCTCACCACCGCCATGGTGGAAGAAAAAGAGAATCGCATCTCCGAAATGATTTTAACCTCACTTAAGCCCCGTGATCTTATAACTGGCAAAATCATTTCTCTCATCATCTTAGGCTTCATCCAACTTGCTATACTCATCATACCTATCGTTGTTCTTACTATCTTCGGCTTTTCCAATAACATCATCCCGTCTGATTTCGTCATCGACTTTAATTTTTGGACTGTCCTCTCCACACTCATTCTTCTTCTCGCCTCCTTCTTCCTATTTACAGCGCTCTGTGTTACCATCGGCGTCCTCGTGCCCACCGCCAAAGACGCCAGTCAATTTGCCGGCATCGTCATCATTCTCACCATCCTGCCATTATTCTTTATAAATTCTTTCATGTCTGCCAATAGCGCCGACAGCATGACTTATTTCCTCTCCTATTTTCCGCCTTCCGCACCCATTGCCCTCATGTTTAGAAACGTCTTCGGCACTCTTCCGATCAACGAATACTTTATTGGCCTCATCATAATTTTCATCAGCAGCTACTTCGTTATCAAATTCTCAGTCTATGTTTATTCCCGCACTGCTATTGAATTCACTAGCCGCGTCAATCTCAAAAAACTCTTCTCCTCCCCCCGCAAAAACTGGAAAAAATAACTACTTCTTCGCAACAATCGCAATCGGTGTTTGTTGGTGACCTTGGCCCAAAGGATTATCCGCAAACATTGCCGCTAATTTCTCATCTTCCAAATCAGTACTATTGCCAAGTATATTCCGCCCCAAATCATTTGAATCGATAATCACCACCCCCGCAAAGCTTTTCGCATACTTTTTCGGCACCGCCTTACTCAAAATCATATTTAACCGCGCCGCCACTTCATCCGGATTTTTCGGCGCTAACTTCGCCGACACATTAGCCGGATACACCGAGTATTCCGTCGGCCCATCAATCGCCCGTACATCTCCGCCAGCCGCGATATAAAACCAGCCTTTCTTACCAATCAACTTACCAAAAGCACCCACCAACGATGCCCACAAAATCCGCAGTAATCCTACTTCGCGAATCGCCAATTCCATCGTAAACGGACTCCCCAGTCCAATACCATACGGGGTCTTTTTTACGAACCTGCTTAGTACTCGTGCCGAGCGTCTCGGCTTTATATCCCACAAGAAATATGATCGTCCCTGCGTAATCGCCACTATCTTTTCGCTCACGAACACATACCACTCACCCAAATCTTTTCCCTTTAAACCATCTAGAGTCTTTTCTATTCGCTGCACCACAAAATCATCCAACTTTGTTTCCTTAGTCACCGCATCTGTCCTCAATGGATAACGTGCGTACTTATCGTCCCCAACTTCAATCTCCAGCTTCTTGCCTTCATTGGGTTTAAAGTCACTGTTTTTTATTTTCGGCTCCGGTTTTGGCTCATCGAAATACTTTCGCAGCCACAGCTCCACGCATGCCATCCGCCAAAATGCCATGCTGCCCAATAATCCCTTGCCGCTGATAAATCCTTCAAACGCTTCCACTACTGCAACCTGATCAAAATATTTTCTTCCTTTAAATTCTTCCGACATAAACACGCCATAAAAGAAATTCTTCAATCGCATAAACCACTCATGCTCTGGCGTACTCATGCCAATTTTATTACGGCGCACCCGAACCATCTCCGGCAAAATCCCAAACATGCTATCACGCAAAATCCGTTTATTCCACCCTCGCCGGATAATTGCTCCATCTTCTAGGGAAAATACAAAACTCACCAAATCTCTATCCAGAAACGGTATTCGTCCATCTAGCCCAAACCGCGAAGCGTTTCTATCTTCGTATCTCAGCAAGCACGGAACACTATTTTTGAATAAATCATCCATCAGCCTCAATTTCAAATTATCCTGCACAACCGCAAATTTTTCGGACTTGTACTCTTCGCTGAACTCTGGACGCAACAAAGAACGTATAGTTATCTTCTTTTTAAATCTGTCTTTAAATTGCATCAAACCAAACTTGAATAATACATCCAGCGAACCCAAACTTTCCCACAAAAAATGTCGTAAGTTTTCTTTTCGCAACTGACGCAGGTACACAAAATAGTAAGGCAAATACCCAGCCATCGTCTCATCCGCTCCTTGGCCATCCACCAAGACCTTCACGTACTTGCTGGCCTCCTCCATCACTTTATATTGCGCATACGGACCCGTACTAATTGTCGGCTCCTCCTGTGTCCGCAGAAACTCATCAATCTCTAATTTAAATTCGTCCGCCGATGGCTGAATCTTATGAGATTTGACCCTCCCGTCACACATCTTCACCACTGCATCTACATACCTCTCCTCATCATTAGAAGATCCAGGGAAAATTGCCGAAAATGTATTCTGGACTGCACCCACATTTATTGCCGCACCGCTATCTTGTTTTACGATCCGATCTACCATCACAGTCACCGACGACGAATCTAGCCCCCCCGAAAGGGAAGTGCCAATCGGATTACCGCCCCGTAAACGCAATCGTATTGCAGTATCCAACCGATCACGATACTCCTGCTTTGCTTGCATATCATACCGATCTCCCTTGCGTGCCAATTTTTTCAAATCTCCATAAAGCGTCGTATAGACCTTAACCTTCGCGCCCTTGCTGTTGATACGCATTAATTCACCGGGCAACAACCGTTCTATACCTGCAAAAAATGTTTCCCGCCCATCATCATGCACGCGAAAATTCAAATACCTATAAATCACTTTATCATTTGGCGCTTTTTTAACTAACCCGCTCTCTACAATCGGCGTCAATTTAGAATTGAATATTACGCCATCACCCACTCGAGCATAATACATCGGCTTTACTCCGAAATAATCACGGCATAACACCAGTTCGTCATCCTTTGAATCATACAGAGCTAATCCCCACGCGCCATTAAACCGATCAAAGCATTTTATACCCCACTCCATATAAGCTGCCAATACTACCTCAGTGTCAAAATCAGTATCAAATTCATGTCCCAATACCCGAAGCTCGTTGCGCAATTCAATATAATTATAAATCCGTCCATTAAACGCCAAGACAAACCGCCCATCTCTGCTTTTTATTGAATCGCCAGTAAGATCAAAGGTCTTTTGACCAGTTTTAACATTATAAAATCCGCCAATTCCGCACATTTTATTAGTATACCACGCCATAGATTGGTCTAGCTATGCTACAATAGCCTTATGCTAAAAAAGGGAACTATATGAGCAAAATTCAAAAAATCATCGCCATTATTTTAAGCATTATTGCCATTGCCAGCATTGCTGCAACTATATTTATAATCATATCTAATCATAAATCAGATGGACCTATTGTCGAAGAAGAACCCTCGCTAGATTGCCCCATGGTCGACGGTACTGTCACCTACAGCGGGCAAACTGACAAAACTGCCCTCGACATCCTCGCATCAATCTGCGAGATTGAAACCAGAACTTCGGCCGATGGTAATATTATCACTGTTATCTCCATTGATGGCATTACCGCCACCGCTCCTGACTACTGGGCTCTCTACATTAATGACGCCTACGCTCGCGTTAGCCCCAACAATCTTAAAGCCACCGAAACCGACACCATCAAATGGCAACTCGAATCTCTCGGCAAATAACCTTATGATATAATATCCAAATAGGGGGTCCCCACCCGGACGAAGCCCGAGTGGGGTGAAGGAGGCTACAGCGCCGTAAGTGAAGTCTTTGCACGGCAAAGACGAACAAAGGCCTGGAGCCGACGCGGGCGAGTGGTGAAATCGGTATACACGGTAGACTCAAAAGGGTTGACACCCTTATTTTTTATGTCTTACGACCTCTGTTATGTAGGCGTTTTCGTCCTATTCAGACCCAAACAGATACCAACAGAGTAGACTAGTTTGGTGTCAGACTTGGGAGTCAAAACACGTCAGATTTTCTACGATAGGAGTCAGACCGAGACCGGCGTCTTTGTGAGACCGGCAGAGATATTGTCGATGGCAGATACTTTGTTTTCTTTGCTCGTATGCGTGTAGATTGAAAGCGTTGTGGATATACAGGAATGACCAAGCAGGGTCTGCGCATCGCGTGGACTCACGCCTTGGTCTTTTAGCATAGTGGCTACTGTGTGGCGGATTTCGTGCAAGGTAATGTACGGCATATTGAGTGAGCGCTGTAAGAAGCGGAAAACTACTCCTAAGCTGGTGGGGTCGACAGGGTTATCTATTTTGTTTCTGAATACGAAGTCGTCTTTGTGTCCGGCAATATCGTAGCTGGCTTTTTGCTCCAGCAAAACTTCTCTGACTTGCTGACTCATTGGCAAGTCGCGAATGCTGACTTTGGTTTTGAGCGGCAATAGGTGTCTCTCGTTGTTAAAGTGCAGTCTTTGGAAGCGGATGTGCAACTCATTGCTTTCAAAATCTACATCTTGCCAACGAAGTCCTAGCGATTCACTTTTGCGCAAGCCGTAGTGAAACAACACGAGAAATATCGGGTAATATTCGTGGTCGCGGATGCTATCAAGAAAGTAGGCAGATTGCTCGCTCGTCCAAGTTTTCTTTTCTTTCAGTGTAGTTTTTGGCGGCTGGGCTAACCGCGCCACATTACGGTGGATATATTCCAGCTTGACCGCCTCCCTCAACACCGCCGACAAGGTTTATATTGAAAAGTTGGCGCAAGCTATTCTCGACGCAAGACTTAAATATGCAGATAGCAGCCTTGCTGACCTATATGACCCTCTTACGGTGCCACCAGAACTTCTAAAAGCTCATCAAAATCTAGATCGTGCCGTCATGAAACTTTATGGTTTCCCAGTTGGCGAAACAACCGAATCCACTTGTGTCGCTGCACTAATGGAACGCTATCAGTTATTGTCGGGGCAGGAGTGAGCGGGTGTTAGTCCAGAAGTATACACATCAAGCCATTTAATTCAGTACCCAGCCCCGCACGAAGCGGGGCCACCAGCGGTCTCACGGCCGGCGCTGGTGCATTACGGGATACATCGACCGCCTCTAGTATATCATGACAGGCTAAACCTTACATTCTTTTGACCGTCCACTCGCTCTAATTTTCGTTACCAATGTAGCGCATACGCTGTCGGACGAGCGGATTACTCTTTCGTTATCATCAATTTCCCATCTCGTAATCCGATGCTATAACCAACCTGCCACCAAGCAAATAATAAAGGTGCGCAGAAAGGTAACAATAATATGGCAAAGCAAGAAGAGAGTGAACGGCCAAAGTATGTCAGGGAGCGCGCAGGCAAGCGTCTGTGCTACGTTGAAAACAACTTCCCCGAGTACAAAAGTATCGGCAAGATTTTTCAGTGGTTGGATAGGTCTTTCGATCTCATTCCCGTAAAAAGCGAGGAGATTGCTGTTGTGGACGAAATCAACTTGTCTATCAAGAAAGTCCTAGAACTAGCGCAATCGTTAGAGAAATCCCGCGGACATAGCGAGTGAAACAATATCAAATAATAGATTTCGGCGCTATGACCATCACAGTCACATCAGACGACAAACTAATCAAAGGAAAACTTTATGGCAAAAAGAAAATCGTACAACAAAACCCCAGCGCAAATCGTATGGGAAATGAGGTTGTACCGAAAGACAATAAAAGCCCTCAACCAAATACACCGCATACTCTGTGTCGGGACGAAAAGCAGAACAAGGCGCAAGCAGTAACGCCAACCAGCAAAACCGGCAAACGCTCTTTCTCAGCCAAAATACCTTGAGACCGAACCGAAGACTAAGTAGTCGGTTAGGTAACGGCAAAAAGGGTACATTAGCAGAGACCGAGAGATCGGTCTCTGCTAAAACTTGTGAATCTAAGACGTGTTATAATAGGCGTAGTACATTAATAATTTTTCCGCTAAGTACCGAACCCGTTCAAATCGGGTGCTCACTACTGCTAGCACTAATGATTGCTGGAGGAGCTATGGTAAGAGAGTTTTTCAAAGATATCAAACTAAAGATGAATATCAAAATTAACCTAACTATTTGGGGCTTGGTTGCCCTCGGTACAGAGCAGAGAGATTATTTTATACACCCAGTGCTAGTTGACCGCCGTTGAAAATACTTTCATCGTAATTGTCCGCAAAAATCGGGATGGTTTTCGAATCGCCACTAGTATTCAGGAATTCACAGTGGTTTTTTAGTGTCTCGTCTGTGGTTATGAAGTAGGTTATGTCATTATTAGTTGCTTGCGCCAACAACTTTATGTCGTTGCTGACAGCATCTTTGGAGGTGCTACCGCGACCGACCGCAGATAGTTTGTTCTTGAATTCGGCAGCCTTCTTAGCATCATCACGACCATATGGCATACCGATAATGAAATTACCCGTAGCTTCGATGGCGTCAATAGGTTCTTTTATTTCGTATTCCTCGACTACAATCGCTGGGATATGCATGAAGATGTCGTTGTCGATGAAATATTCGTAGTATTGTTTTGCTATCGCGTGCAAAGGGTAAGTATCGTTATAAAGCGTCACAAGAAAACAGGTATCTAGGATGACCGATTTTCTTTGCGGCTTAGGCATAGCTCCCTCTCAAATCGTTTACCCAGGCAACAACGTCCGGAACATCAGCCCAGGCTTTTCGCGTCCTAGCTACGATTGCTTGGAACTCATCTTCGTCATGATGCGGATGATAGTTCTCGAAGGACACTAAGCGTTCGTTACGCAACTCTTTAGTTTGTAGATTACGCTCTGCTTTCACTCTAACAAGCTGGTTTTTATACACTCGGTTTTCAGTATCTTGCTCCAGTGTCTCGGTGTCGGTATCAAGTATTATCGTATTGCCATTCTCCAGTTCTATATGGATGTTAGATTTACTCTTACCACCAAGGCTATTCACTCTGCCATACAGGTATGCTTCGGTTTCAATCCATTGGTCTTCATCCATCATTTTGTAGTCGCTAGCATTTGAGACTGTGATAGATGATGATTGTATAGACGTAGCATCTTTATTATCGGAAATCATATAGCTGCGATTTGGGTTCTTGCTAACTTTTTCCTGCAAATCGGCAATCACCTTGGCCCTAATAGGGCTGATACCAGCAAGAGAGCCGTTCTGCTTTATTGTGCGATATTCAGCAACTGCTGGAGCAATGTAGGGTGAATTTTGCGCGGCAATAACGACTGAACCGGGCTTAATGGCAATCTTTACTTGGTTAAGATCAATCCTGTCACCGCCTTTGATGAAAGTAGCGACTTGTTCTACGAATTCTTTTAGAATGGGCAATGACAAATTATCGAGCCCAACTTGCTCGTCTAGTAATTCATCCTCAAGCGAGAAATATAATTCGTTATTTTCCATAATATCTTGCCCACTTTCTTTTTGTGTCATTATTTTATCATATTTTTATTTTTATCGGTGGTATGCCGACAAATCTATGTCTATTATAGTGCACTTTAGACGTGCAGGCAACAAAATAGCCCCGATGACGAGGCTATTTTGCTATAAAAATAATTAGGAGCTCATATGAAGAGTGAGCTAGACGCATATGTCTGGTGGGCGAGGAGGGACTTGAACCCTCACGACCTTGCGGCCAGCAGATTTTGAGTCTACCGTGTATACCAAGTTTCACCACTCGCCCATACAAAAGTACTCCGTTATTATACCACGATATACTCCCCGAGAAAAACAAAAAGTATTGAACTTACGGTTGTGCGATTAGACGATATTCTCTCCAAGAATTATTCTAGGCATAGTGGTCAGGCATCTAGTCCACCTTTTGTAAAACTTCTCTAAGGCGGGCCTGCACAGTCTAGCATGGGCATCGGCATCCTCACAAACTAGATACAGCACATAGGTAACTTTACCGACTTGTCTAGTAAGTGGGATTGCTGGCTTTCCTTCTTTGACCGAATTGAAATCCTTTTGGCGATGCGTACGTTTAATATACTTCACCTCAACAATGCCTGGCTGAGACATATAGAACTCGGCAACTTCTTTCATGAGTGTCTCTATCTCGTCTTGTTTTTCTATCTTTGCTTCGTAAATGCAGATTTCATTAAACATAAGATTGACCTCCTAAATATCTAGTGCCAGTATACCATAGCTAATCATGCTATAATGCCAGAGGACGAGGACAATCGCTTAAAAGCGGTTACAGGTTGAACCTAACAGATTAGAGTTGTTGCGGTCGGAGTCCGATTGTGGAGTCCGATGACCCATAAAAGGGCAAACCGCGAAAGACGACCCCCGTTATTCTGACAGAGGATAGCAGAGGTAGTCCATGACTCAAAATCTGCTGGCCGCAAGGTCGTGAGGGTTCAAGTCCCTCCTCGCCCACCAAAGTAAAAACCGCTCAACAGCGGTTTTTACTTTTAGCTTGTCTGTTCAGCTATTCGCTATAATCGTACCCATCTTCGTCAAAATAGTAATCGTCATCGTCATAATCATTGTCAAACAAATCACCAAAATCTATGAAATCTATATCGCTCGGCACTTCGAAGTTTGCCTTATTGGGAGATTCGCACTTGAAGCTAAAGCCCTCATCTTCCTCGTCATCCTCTTCCGATGCGGCATCAATCTCATTAAGAAAATCATCCAGCATGGACCTATCATCCATCCTGAAAGCCATAGTGTTAGGCTCATCCCAGAAATAAGTACCTTCGCCATCAATTATCAGCACAATTATTTTACCGGTAGAAAGTTCTGGCTCCTCTGTAGTCAATTTTATCTTCTTAAAACCTTCAGTAGCTTGCATCACCGTGTCAGTGCTATCGGGCGAAGAAATCGTACAATTCAAAGCTCTCTTTTCCGCAACCGCCTCTTTAAATTGGGCAATCGTCTTAATTGAATCGCCCCGGCTAACCAGCACAATTATCAAGACTGCCACAGCTACCACGGCCACTATGCCTGCAGTTAGCCAAACTATTTTATTTGATTTTTTCTTTCCCTCCGCCATTTAAACCTCCTTTTTTATTGACGTTTATCCTATGGTACCAAAAAAAAATATCTTTGTCAAAAACCAATCTTTATGATATAATAAGAAATCCGGTGGAGTTCCTTAAAATAAAAAGAAAGGGGGTGCTTAGTGTGGATAAAACACAACGTACTCAGTGGCTAAAGCTTCACAGCGCCAACATTATCACTTGGTTTCGCTTAATCCTTGCTGTTGGATTCCTGACAACTATATTTGTCCGCAGAATCCACGATGTCCCACTTGAACAATATTGGTACATCGCGATCTGGCTCTTCATTGCACTACTCGACCTACTCGACGGATACTGTGCCAGAAAGTTTAAAAGACAACCAGATGGAACTCTTCTGGACGACGGCGGTGCTACACTTGATGAACAATCTGATAAGATTGCAATCAATGCTGCATTTTTCGTGTTTGCATTTTTTGGTCAAATCAGTTGGTATTTCTTTTTCATCATGTTAGCCCGCGACATCTTCACGTATTTCTTACGAAAACCGAAGAAATCTCCAGTCAAGTCCGCACGTGGTCCTGGCAAATTTAAAACTTTTTGCCAAAATACCACCATCATCGTAGTCTTCCTCCCAGAATTCCCCAATAAGTCTTTCCTAGTCCTCGCTCTCGTCTCTCTGTCCACGGCACTTAGCATCGTCAGCGGCATGCAGTATTTCGTTCTAGCTATGGACGCCAAATCCGACGGCAATTTACTCAAAGAAACTGGAGGCCAGATGGGTGTGCCAAATTGGTTCACACTATCACGCATAGCATTGGCTCCGCTCATAGCTTACGCCTTTTTCAAACAGCCATTTGGCGACTTCAGCAACATCGTTGGGACAATCCTCATGACCACTGCCGTACTCACCGATATGCTCGACGGCACTATCGCGCGAAGGTCCGGCCAAACAACCAACGCAGGGAAAATGCTCGACATGCTATCGGACAAAATTATCTTCTACTTCTGCCTAGCCGGCTTAATCGCAGCCACTCGCGGCACATTTATGATCCCGTACTTCGAGATTCCGTTCATCAGTGCCATCGTGATTTTCTGCGTAAGCGTTCTAATCGCCCACGACATCCTGTTCATCGGCGGATATGCTTGCGCTAAAAAAGTCGGAGACAATCCTTCGTCCAATAATTGGGATCGTGTACGCTTTGCGTTCACTTGTATCTGGATTATCGTTGTCGGTTTTGCTCTCACCAGTTTTGGCTCAATTCTCAATCTGTCACCAGCGCTAGAACGCACTCCTTTCAATTTGATATTCTCTTATGGCTCCTTCTTCGTCCTATTTGCCGCCATGGTCCTATCCTGTATCACCGCGGGCATGTCATATGAGTATCTCAAATCTGTTATCAAACGACTGGTCGCAAAACAACCAGTCTAACACCTAAAGACCGTGCATTGCACGGTCTTTTCCTTTACATCAAAATCGCACTCGTTGCTGCGGCGAAATCCTTTTTCTCGTTCCAAAGCATCAGCGCCGTCATTTTTACTACCAATTCGCCCGCCCAAATACTAATTGGATTATATTTGGTATCTCCCAATTCCGTCGTCACCACTTCGCCACCCTTAGCCACTACCACCTGGCCATTATGATAAGTCACTACCATCATCGGATAGGTAATGGTAAATTTATGCAAAGTTTCAATTAACTGATTCGTCGGCATCGACAAAGTTATTATTTTTGGATAATAAACCGCTTTGAAAATCTTTTGCAATTGGGGCAGGGCAGCACACACTGCCACACCATCACATCCCAACCAATCATTTGCACTCGTCGCCAACAGTTCAATTGCGTCACGCGTTACTAAAATCGGCCTGCTGTTTTCCCACATAAATCTCTCTGCAAAAGTTGCCGTTTCTGAATTTTTGCCCATATCACCTATCATCAGCACAAAATCTGTATTTTCCGCTGCCGCGGCTGCAAATTTTATCGCCTCCTTGCCAAATCCTCCTGATGACTCTCCTGGTGCGAATATCACGTCAGGACTGGCCGGCACTTGCTTCTTCAAGCTGTCCGGCAATAATACCTTCACCTCTCCTATCCCTAATTCATGCGCCTTCGCCGCTGCATTTGCAACCGTAAAGAAACTTCCTTTGTTCCCGCCGATAATCAACAAACGGCCAGCTAGTTGTTTTCTCTCTGGTTTTTCCATATCAATTTCCGGAAACAACACCTTCTTCCCCTGTATCCGCCAATAATTCATCTGCTCCATCTTTACAACTCCAAACTTACTGACACTGGACAATGGTCCGAACCCAAAACTTCCGGATAAATTTTCGCGCTCAGCAATCTAGATTTCAGTGCCGCTGATACCAGCATATAATCAATCCGCCAACCAACGTTATTTACTCGAGCATTACCCCAGTGACTCCACCACGAATATGCCATAGTGTCCGGGTGCAACACCCGAAAACTATCCATCAATCCAGTTCGCTTCAACAGCTCGCCAAAACCTCGCCGCTCTTCATCCGTGTAGCCATGCTTGCCGACATTTTGCTTGGGCCGCGCCAAATCAATCGGTTCATGCGCCACGTTAAAATCTCCCGCCGCTATCACTGGCTTGTCTTTCTGCAGTTTCGACAAGGCATCCGCCAAATACTTATCCCATTTTTCTCTCACTCCCAACCGGCTCAAATCCTCCTTTGCGTTCGGTACGTAAATCGAAATGCATATGCATTTGCCGAGATCTACCCCTGTCAACCGTCCTTCTTTTAGTAAATCTCCATACCTATCTTCCAGCCCATCCCCATCTATATCGGCAATTTTGACCGCCCCATCCACCAATTCCTTCTTCACCCATACCGCCGTCCCCGCATACCCCGGTTTTTTTGCAAAACTATAAAATTGCTCATAACCAGCAAACTCTTCTCGCAGCTTATTCTCCTCAATCTGCTGCTCCGATATTTTCGTCTCCTGCATCATCAGAACATCTGGCTCGTATTTCTCAATAAACTCTCGCAAATTACCCTTGCGCAACACCGCACGTAGTCCATTTACGTTCCAAGAGAACAGGGAAATATTAGTTTTGCTCACGCGAGAGATCCCTTTCCTTTATAGTTTGCCGCTTATCATAAGCCTTCTTGCCGCGCCCAACTGCAATCACTAATTTTATATGCCGTTTCAATGGCAGTAATTTCACCGGCACAATCGTAAACCCTTGTACCTTTTGCCGCAGCAGACCGGCAATCTGCCGCTTTGTCGCCAGCAGTTTCACATCCCGTGCCATTTCCGCTCCCAACGTCATACCAATCAACCACAATTCATCTCTCCGCACTACCACATACGCACCCTTAATCTGCGCGTGATGATCGCGCATCACTCGTACCTCTGGGCCAGATAAAACCATCCCCACCTCCAACTGCTCGCCCAAAACATAGTCATAATGCGCTTTGCGATTCATCACCACAGCTGGATTGCTTTTCATGGCAACTCCTTGCGAATTTCTTTTTCTAGGGTCGCATGAAAAGCCTTTTCCAACTTCTCGTACCCCTTACGCCCTAACGTCTTGTAAGTCGCCCGCATCAAATCATTTTTCATCTTTTCCGTCTTGCTATGCCACGTCGAAGCATAATGGTGAAACGCCACCGTCTTGTCTGTCTTATGCACCTTGCCTGTCAAATAATGCTTGGGTGAAAAATATTCCGATGCAAACGTCGCAAACTTGCTATCCGCATATTCGCGCGTCCTTCCATCCATTTTGACGCCATATATATCTTGCGCATAAACCGAAGGTGCATGCACCGTCTTTAAGAAAGTATTCGTCACTATCTTATGGTCCGGGTCAATCAATTCATATCGCCTCAGTGCTTTTTCGATCCACGGCGAATCTTTTGCTGCTCCAAACAGTGCCGTGCTAAACCAATATCTCGCCTCCCACCCCGCAAAACCATCGTACTTCAAAAACGGCGCCAGCGGCTGTAATAGTTCCACATCCGTATCCATGTAAACCCCGCCCTCATGGTAAATTGCATACATCCGAATCACATCCGACGCCAACGCCCAACGTTTTTCGCGCAACGCAGTTCGAACCAAAGGGTACTTATCCAAATCTATATCCTGCTCAGTCCAACACCGAATCGTAAAGTCCGGATTTAGCTTCTGCCAACCAGCAATAAACCCCGCATCTCTCTCGGATAACGGCGCATCTCCCAACCATACGTAGTGAATCTTCTTCGGTATCGGCATGTTATACTTATTCTAACATGAAGATTGCTATTTCTACTGACCTCTACTACCCCATGATCAACGGCGTCGCAGTCTTCTCACGCAATCTTGCTGCCGGTCTCAGCCAACGTGGTCACGAAGTTATCGTCCTCGCCCCCAGCATCACCGGTGAGCCCTCCATAGAAAAAGACCCCGAATACAACTTCAAGGTCGCCCGTCTCTCTAGTGTCAAACTGCCTTTTTACCCAGATCAAATCAACAAAATACCCGAAATGAAAGCTATTTTTGGCAAAAAAATCCCCCGGCTTTTTTATAAAAATGGCCTTCATGTTAGTTTTAACCCTTATTTCGAAATTAAAACCGTTCTCGACCAATTTCAACCTGACCTTATCCACGATCAAACCCCCGGACCAGTCGCCCTCGCCGTGTTTCGCTACGCTGACAAACGCGATATCCCACTGGTTTCCACCGGCCACGCCTACCCAGATAACTTCACCAGCCAGCTTAAGCTGCCAAAGACCATCAAAAAACCGGTCGACGCTGTCGTCCGCAGCTATTTCGCCAGTTTCCTCAAAAAAAGCGCCCACGCTACCGCGCCCACCGAAATTGCAGTCCATGATTTAGTGCCAAATCGCCAAAAGCTCCATACGCCCGTCGAAGCCCTCAGCAACGGCATCGATTTATCCCGGTTCAGCGCCGGTCAACCCAAGTCTTCCATTTACGCTAAATATAAACTTCCCAAAACTCCTTTCGCTCTTTACGTTGGTCGCATTGACCCCGAAAAAAGCCTCCATGTCCTCATCGAATCTTTCGCCAAAACTCTCAACCAGCTTCCTGCCGCCAAATTAGTCATCGTCGGCGACGGCTCCGACAAACAACACCTTGAAGATCTCAGCAGGGAACTAGAAATCTCCAAATCTGTTATATTCACTGGCAAAATCATTGGCAACGACCTCCCGGAAGTTTACCGTGCCGCCCGCCTCTTTGCTATCACTTCCACCACCGAAACTCAAAGTATCGTCCTGATGGAAGCTCTTGCCAGCGGCCTCCCCGCTGTCGCCGTTCGCGCCGGCGCTATTCCCGAATTAGTTAAAAACAATCAAAATGGATTTCTCTGCAAGCCAAGCGACACTTCCGCACTTGCGCGCGGCATTGCCAAACTCCTTAGCGATGACAGGCTTCAGAAAAAAATGAGTGCAGCCAGCCTCAAAATCATTAGTACTCACAACATCGATTACACTCTCAACCGCATGGAACAAATTTACACCAAAGTTATTTCAAAAACTGCTTGATCCGTTCGGCTACCTCTTGCGGCCGTTCATAATTTATCAGGTGTCCGCAGTCCAATAACTCGCAATACTCCGCTCCTGCTTGCTCCGCCCTCGCCCTCGCCAACTTATGGTTAGACAACCTATCTTTCTTGCCAAAAATCACCAATATCTGCTTGTCTTTCGGCATCTTTGTGTCATTTTCCATCGAAACCTGCATATCGCCATATAATGATCGCGATGATGCAAAACTGCCACCGTATTTATAATGCAACTCTGTAATTTCCTTCTGCTTGGTCTTGTCGCTCGTCAAATAATGCGAAATCGTCCACGAAACTTGCTTGCTCGCTAAAATCTTCGTTCGTTGTTCCTGGCCAAACGGCCACAATAATCCCTTCAGTGCTCCATCCAATACCCGTCCAGCCACTTTCGCTCCCGGCCCCCGCAAAATCGGTGACATCAAAACCACTTTCTCGCCCACTGTCTCCGGATACTTCTCAACATAATGCGACACGATAATCGAACCCATCGAATGCCCCACCAAAATCGGTTTCACGCCCAAATCCTCAATGTATGAGTGCAGCCACTTTAAATGCCCGGCAAGATCCTGGACCGAAAGTTCTGGATTATCACCGGTACCTGGCAAATCCGGACTCAGCACCTCAAAATCATCGCTCAATTTCTCACGCACGGCATCCATACCATGATGGCTCCCCCGCAATCCGTGCACTAATAAAACTGTCGGTTTTCTATTTTTTGTCATCTCGTTTTAACGCCCTCAAAATCGCTGGACGGTTAAACCCTACAATTACCTCATCGCCAATTATGGTCGTTGGCACGGTTTCAAATTCATAGCCAAATTTTTTGGCAATTTCATCAGCCGGATCTAAACTCAGCGTATTTCTTTCTTCATATAAAATTCCTTTTTGATCCAGCCAGTCCATCAGTGCATGACAGTACACGCACGTCGGCGTTGTGTAAATAATCGGCTTCATGAATCCGTCCTCCCTAGCGCCATTAGTATTTCTGCAATTTTATACCCCTCAATTTTCCTGCTGCCGATCAACGTCGTTGGCACTGTCCGTACCCCTATCCCATCAGCATCCCAAACTTTTCGCCAAGATTCCACCTCAGCTACCGGATTACCTAAATCCCTCTCTTCATAATCAATCCCTTTTCGCTTCATCCAGCTAATCAAGCTATGGCAATCTTCATTATTCGGCCTTGTATAAACAATTGCTCTCATATTTTTCCTCCTCTAGCATCTTTAGTATATCACGAACCTCTTGTGTATTTTTACACTCCATCAACTGCTCCCGCACTTCGCTCGCTCCAGGGAAATTGTTGATGTAAATCTTGAAAAATCGCTTTAGCGGCTCAAAATTTGTCCGTTTATATTGGTCAAATAAATTCAAGTGATATTTTAGAAGTTCTACATTTGGGTTTTGAAGAACGTGTGGAAGAGATGGCCGCTGGCCATCTATTTCCAGCCCAACGCCAGCGCCTGCGCCCCGTGAAGACGGGCGCGCACGCAAAGTGTGTTCTGAAAAACCTGAATCAGAACTTCTAAAACAAAAAGGATTTGCGAACACCCCACGACCAATCATTAGACCATCCACTCCCATATCCACAAACCTTTGTCCATCCGCTCGATCCTTAATATCACCATTAATAATCAACTTTGTCTTCGGCGCCAGCTCATCGCGCAATGCCACAATTTCCGGCACCAGCTCAAAATGCGCCCCCACCTTGCTCATTTCTTTTTTAGTCCTTAGATGCACAGTCAAAGCTGCTAAATCTTGCTTCAGTAAAAAACTCAGCCACTCGTGCCACTCAGCCACTCGCGAATACCCCAAGCGCGTCTTCACGGAAACTTCCAGATCCGACCGCTTAGTCGCCGCAATAATCTCTGCCGCCAATTCCGGAGTTTTAATCAGGGCAGAACCGCCGCCATTTCTCACCACGTGCTTTTCTGGACATCCCATGTTGATATCTACCGCTGAATATCCCATCTCGCGCAAACCGGCTGCCGTAATTTCAAAATGCTCCGGATTTACTCCCCAAATCTGCGCCACAATCGGCGTTTCATCTGGCAGAAATTGCAATCGTTCCATCGCATTTGCTCGTCCTTTTTCACTGGCATAACTACTTACGTTTGTAAATTCCGTAAAGAAAATATCCGGTCGTCCCGCCCTCGCCACCACTTGCCGAAATACTATATCTGTCACGCCGTCCATTGGCGCTAGACACGTGAAACCACGCTCAAACTGATCCCAAAAACCACTTGCCATATTAAGCATATTATAGCATAAAAAACCCTCAGATACCTGAGGGTTTTTAATAAGCGTAACTGCTGAAAATCAAAAATGTTTGGCCAAAAATGCAATCAGAATCATTAGGCAAGCGCCGTAAAATATATAAGATCCCGTTGCAATTATCAGATATCGGCCGCTCTTACCCGGTCTCTGTTTCAATATTTTGACCAAGTTAATCACCCCAAACACAAATATGCCACCGCAAGCCAGGGCGATTAAGGCAGCCGCCGCAGTCCAAAGCGCCAGTTCTAACATTTCAGCCACCCCCCTTCTAAAATTACGCTTATCTTAAGGTTCTCCCAGATACAAAAGCAAGGCTATATCCTCTCATTATAGCACAGATATAATAAAAAGTCAAGTATTACAAGGAAATCGCAATGTCGTGCAACTGCTGCTTGGTCAAATTTCTCGCCGGATCGTCAATATGATAAAACACACCGCCATTGACCCACGCCGCACTCGAACCAGACACATAAATCGTCAAGCCTTGTTCCTTCATTACTTCATACTTATCACCCCACTGCGGCAACACAAACTGAGACAGTAAAGCCGCCGAATCCCAAGACGATTTCTCTTGAATCAAAGCAAACCGTTTACCTTCTTTATGTGAAAAATCAATTGTAATTTTACCGCCATTTTCGGCCACCAATCCATCCATCCGATAACCTTTCGGAACATACGACGGATATGCGCTTTCAATCCCGCTTTGCATCGCTGCTACCCGCACCGACAAATCCGGCAGATTCAGATGCACTAAATAACCCAACAGGGCAATCGACACCACCGACATCGCCAGTGCTACTACCAATTTTCGCTTGCGCCACACCCCTCGCTTTTTCGTAATCACTTCCGTCATCTGCTCCTCAACCATCACGGCACTATCATCATCCATTGTCGCCATCCGCTGCAAAGCTTGCTTGATCGCCCGATCCTTCATCTCTTGAGCCGTCAACTGCCGCGGTGCCGGTGCTTTCCGAGCCGCTACTCGCGCATTAGCCACTGCCGCCGTAGGATGAACTTCTGCTTTCTCGGCAGGTTTTTTCTGCGCCACAATTTTGGGAGCTTCCGCTTTGGCCACCGGGGTTAATCTCACGCCACCTCTTGCCTTTTTCGCAATTAACACACTGTTTTCACGATTCATCCGTTCTGCCAATACCTTACGCCGCAAAAAAGCCTCTCGTTCCAGCTGCTGCCGCTTCGCAATCTGCGCTTGCGCAGTCGGACGTTTTACGAATTTTCTGTTCAAAGTAGTAGATTTTTGCAGGACTTTATGCCGCGCTGAGCTGGGATGGTGCTGCACCTTCTTGCTCGACACTCTTTTTACGCTATCCATTGATTCCTCGCTTTAATCTGCTAAAGCTATAATAAACCGCTAGTAGCAAAAATGCAAGTCAGTTTCACGGCAATTTTTCACAACATTTATGCTATGATTAACGTAACATGGAAAGAGCTAAAAAGAAGAAGCTTTATCATCTTCGCGTTGTCGCCACTAATATCCTAATGGGGATTTCCGTTGTCGCTATCGCCGGTATTCTGACACTACTCGCCATGGGCTATAACCTCAGCAAAGACGGCGGCCTTGAGCAATCTGGTCTGCTCCAAGTCCGATCCAACCCCAGCGGTGCTACCGTCAAAATCAACGGCGAAACCC
The DNA here is from genome assembly GCA_009783305.1 of Candidatus Saccharimonadota bacterium. Classification (GTDB taxonomy): domain Bacteria; phylum Patescibacteriota; class Saccharimonadia; order Saccharimonadales; family Saccharimonadaceae; genus UBA2834. The sequence goes on along the minus strand of WRHJ01000001.1, from coordinate 4,286 downwards.
AATATGGGCGCACCGAAATGCGCAAGATGCTTTCCGAAGGCAGACATGATATCGTCGTTACTAAATCCGGTTACAGCACCTGGAATACAACTGTTGATATTGAGGCCGGCCTGCTCACCCGCATCGACTGGATCCGCCTCTTCCCGTTGCAAAGAACTGTCGAAAACGTCAACAGCTATAAAACCCTGCGCCTCGTCAGCGCCTCACCGGACAACTACTACTTGCTTCTTCTCCCTGAAGATTCCGCCACTATGCAACTGATCGATATCCATGCCGATGATATCAGATATAGCAGCATCAATCTCGCCTCTTTCATGTATAACGACTTTGACTTTACCAGCTCACTCGTACCAGACGGGCAACTAGAAATCGTACAATGGAGCGAGAATCACAACAAATTTTTGCTCAAATGGACAACCGAGCTCGGTAACCTCAGATGGTACTTGGTGGACATCGCCAACCCAAGCAGCAGTATCAACCTCACTCAAAAATTCGGCTACACTCTTAACTTCACTGACCTACAAATCGCCGATCCTGCCGCCACTAAAATTTGGGCACTCGAATCCGACAACTTACGGCTGATCAATGCCAACGACACCACCATCTCAGCTATCCTCGTCCAGAGCGTTGAAAAATTCTCCAGCAATACCAATGCCGTCAGCTTCATTGGCACTAGTGCCAGCGGCAACCATATCGTCGGCATCTACCAAGAAGGCGAGCGGGGCAGTACTACTATCCAGGGAATCCCCACTGACGCCACTTCTTATCATGTCACTCTTGGTAAAAACTGGGCCGACAACTGGCTGGCCTACACTATCGATAATCGGCTATTCGTCCTCGCCGGCAACTACCCAACTTACCAAAGTAACACCAAACTCCGCACCGTCGCTGAAAATGACCTCGAATTTACTCCGTCGCAGCTAACCACTAACCCCACCAATCGCTTCGTGGTCGCTGCCTCTGAAGAAAGAATCAGTACTTTCGATGTCGAACTCAAAAGCCGCACCGAATTTGAATTTCCCGGCACCACAATTAATTGGCTCGACAATTTCATCCTCTGGACCGATCAAGACGACAAACTTACCATCATTGATTTTAACGGCGAAAATCGCCGCAGCCTCACCACCATCGCTTCAGGATTTGATCTCGCCCTCACCAGCAATAACCGCTGGCTCTACTTCCTCATCCCCAAACCCGACGACAAGCCTGGATTTGTGTTACAGAGAGAAAGACTATAGGGAGGAGAATCACAAAGGGGATTTCTCACGATGTACTTATTGTGAGAAATCCCCTTTGTGATTCTCCTCCTAAGCGTTTCCTGTCAGCCAATTCCAGAATTGTTCCAGCGGGGAAGGATCATTTGACGGCATCTCCGCCGGTTTCTCATCATCCGGCAAACCCGGTTCCATGCTCGACGCCCCTTCCGGATCCGGACTGACTTGCTCCGCAAACACCAACAATCGATAACGCGACGTTCCCAGCGGCGTACAGGTAATCAAAGTCAATATCGGTTTATTCGTCGACTGCGTCAAAGCCCCCACATTATTCGGCTGCACCGTTTGCTTGCCCGTCACCGAATACGTATAACGCACCGACTTATAGTTCACATAAATCAGATCTCGCTCTACCAGCCGCTCCAGTCCGGAAAATATAAATTTATAATCCGACGCGCGATACACGTTGCCCGCCGAATGCCCAGAAATTGCAAAATTCCCAATCTCTCCCGGCACCGCCGACGCCCCCGGAATCGCAAAATGCGCCACACCGTTGCTCATTGCATTATTCATCGACAGCAAATCATTAGCCGCCCCAAATACAATCGGCACCACCACGTTCAGTTTCGGAATAATCAGCAACGGCTCCGGTCCAACCTCCGCCGACACATTTGGATCAATCGCCGTCAACTCGCTCACCGACCCGCCGCCTGGCGTTACGTAGGCCGCTATATTCGCCAATATCACCTGGTTATATTGCAGCAACACGCCCGCCAAAATCACAATCCCGCCAATGATCAGCGGTATAAAATGTTTCGATCGCCGTGCTTTCCTGGCGCCCTCCGTTGCTTTGGCGCGAATTTTCTCCCGTATCCCTTTATTCTCCGCCTCCGCCAACATCTCCTTCTCAACAGCCTGCTCCAACTCTTTCCCGTGCGTCCGTTCGTACCTCAACTTCTCTTGCTCCACGTAATCCCGCGCCGCCTGACTGTAATAAGTGCCATAATATTTCTGATAATAATCTTGCCACGCCGAGTGATATTTCTTCCACTCCTCCGCATCAACTTTTGGCTGAGCCTCAGAGTTCGCAAAATTATTCGGATTCGCCCCATATGCCTCCAAAACTTTTTTGCGCGCTAACTGAGCTGCTGTCTGCCGCTGCTTCTGCTCAGAATTTAGCCCACCGGTCTCATCTTCCATATTCATTTATTATAGCATAGAGGATAAAAACTTAACCCTTATGCTTTTATCTCTTTCGCGACCGCGTTAGGATGCGGAACATGATAAAGAGGTTTTTAAAATGGATTACGCTAAAAGAAAAATTGCATGGGATTAATGCTCAGGCGCCATTTTTCAACGAAAATGAAATCTGGTGGTGCAGTTTGGGGGAAAATGTGGGCATAGAAATAAACGGAAAAAGTGATTTATTTTCCAGGCCAGTTTTTATATATAGAAAACTAAGTCGTAGTGGTTTTTTGGGTATCCCCATGACTACGCAGAAGAAGAGCGGATCGTGGTATGTAGAAATTGATTTTCGTGATAAGAAACAGGTGGTAAATTTAGCACAATGTCGAGTGTTGAGAGCTGAAAGACTATCGAATCGCATGGGAGTTCTGGATGATGCTGATACGAAGCGCATCAGAGAAGCATTTACAATGCTTTATAAATAAATATTCCCACTCCTTACGAAGTGGGCCGCGGGTAATCCCGAATATACCCACATTGTAGCAAAAACAAAACTAAAAGACAAGATCGATAAAAACTTAATCTTTATGGTTTTTCGACAAGTCACGGGGTAAGGAAACAGCGTACCGGCATACCGACGTTTTTTGATTCGGCCAACCATTGGCTAAGATAGTTAATACCGGGAACTACTTCCGTTAAGCTAAACATTAGGAAGTTAATTTGTGAATTGCTGAAATTGGTCGAGGACCAGTAGTAGCCAGTTCCTCCTGCTTGACCGGCATGGGAGTTGGGTCGGTACCAACCGCCTCGAGCGCCCTGCCAGGCACCGGTGGGCTGCCAATTTGGTGGGAGACTGGAACCGGAAGCGTACGTGGGACCAGCCAGACCGGCCATCTTGCCATTGAGCCAGGCATAATCGCCAGATGGTCCAGCGGTTGGGATTTTCCATGGTGAAGACGTAGTGTTGCCTGGATTCATATTATTGGGGCAAATAGATCCAGCAACATTGACTTGGCCAGTTGTATTATATGAGCCGGTACCATAGGTTACACCATACCAGTTGTAAAAATAGCCACATCTGGTAGTAGAGTCGGTCGCCACGTGAACGGTTCCAGCGCAAGCAAAGGCGGACGACGGGTCAAACCAGCGAGCAACGTCCCAGTTAGCCGCACTGGCTGGTGCATTTACCCCGTTAGCCGTCATGTAGCCCGAGGTAGTTTCTAGAAACGGCACGTCGCCGGTTGTGGGCGGTTCATATTTGAGATTATCGATCATCCAGCAGTTTCCGTCTGCCATTTTCTTTACGCGGTACATTTGCCCATCCCTAGCGTCAAACCTATAAATAACCTCGTCCAGCGTCATACTGGAACACAATGTAGCGTCAACGCTTTGCATAGTGAGATTGGCTATTTCAACCGTAACATTTTTATTACTAGGCCCCATATCTGTCAACACTGCTACTGCATAAACCCCGTTGTCCTTAAGGGGAAGAACGCACGTGATAGTCGTACTGCTTATAACATTGAAGCTCATACATGATGTCCCACCAATGGTCACCCTAGAAACCGCACTGCTAACGCCATTACCATAAAAGTTGGTACCAGTAATGGTGATGGTATCACCAGAAGAGGCAACAGTTGGGGATATGCTGGTAATAGTCGGAGTGGGGACCCAATTAGTCACAGCAGTAAAGGTAATGATCTGAGAGTAGACTCCTACCTTCTGAGTCATATCTGCTTTAGCACCAAACGTTACTATAGTTTCATCATCTTCTATGGGAGTAGAGGAAGAATTAATGGTATCAGGAGGACCATCAGGTAGAGGAATAGCTTTAAAGTCTTCTAGTACTACACTAGCTGCTCCGACATCGTATCCCCAGGTATTGTT